>NZ_JAAKGC010000005.1 GCF_017591665.1 Aetokthonos hydrillicola CCALA 1050
TCTTCTGCAGAAATTTCGGTGAACAAGGTGTTGTTTTCGATAGCTTGCATGGTTTTTTACTCTGTAAAAAATTTCAAAGTTCTTGTTTAGCTAAGTGCTTATAAGTGTTAGTGACCTTAATTAGTCATTAAAAGCCAAAATCAATTTTGCTGGCATAAGATCTGTTGTACTGAGTGGTAAGTACTGAAAGTGCTAGAACAGCATTGCCCGTTGTATTGAATGTATATTGGCCTGCACCAAGAGCAAAGATTTGCTGAGGTACACTTACTCCGATTTCGATTGCTTCACCGCCGCTAACGATAGCAGATTCTTCTGCAGAGATTTCGGTGAACAGTGTGCTGTTTTCGATAGCTTGCATTGTTTGTTACTCCGTAAATAAAGTTGGGAAGGTTTCGTTTATTCGAGTAGTCGCTTGCTTTATCTCAGCGTATCAACTGCTCGCTTGATTAATACGATATACGGAAGTAACAGGTTGAGTCATTCGCATTTTCTGTAAACTTCACTACGTAATACTGGAATAATAACTACTGAATTACGACAGTAAAGTTTCCTAAAACTACATAGAAATACAGATTTTTATTTAACACGATTGATACTAGTGTACATAAAGATATTGTAAATGTGTTGAATATAAAAGTAAACTTTTCCATAACATTTTTGGAAAAAATGCAAAAGACTCTGAGGAGCAACCGTGTGAGCCCCATCCTCATTCCTTCAGGCAGATGCTTTATAAGGATCCCGGAAGAGATCCCTGTGCATCACCGTCTTTACCGTATTGTGTCCTTTATGTTGGGAAACCCCAATAGTTGTATCAGTACATCCTTGAGCCAAGTACACCGCAATTCTACCAACCTACTTCATAGAACTTCATCTTGAAGCCACTAGTACCGCTTCTCAAGAGCGGAGACACTACGTGCGACGCGCAGCTATGCCCGCAGGGCGCAGGGCTTTACGCGAAAGTCACTCATTCAAAAGTGTTATATATCAAGGCTTTTTTCATTCTACAACTGCTCAAACAGGCTTGCTAAAACCACGTTAGAAAACAAAAACCCTTGGGGATCGCTTAAGCGCAGTCTTCCTTCCACAACTTTTACCCAACCCTTTTCATAATACGGCTGGCAAATGGTATGAATTCGCTCCACCCTATCTTCTCCAAAATCCGCTGCTAACTTTGCTAAACTCAAACCTTCTGCCAAACGCAACCCCAGCATTAAGGTGTCTAACAAAACTTCTTCAGATGCTGTAGGTTCACAATCGATCGCACCTCCGTCTTGGATCCACTGATAATATTCTTTAGTTTTGCGTGGACGAGTGAAGCGCTTAGCTTCAACATAACTTGCTGCACCCATACCAAAGCCATAATAAGGGCGATTTTGCCAATAAACTAAATTATGCCGACATTGATGACCTGGCTGAGCGTAATTAGAAATTTCGTAATGCTCGTAACCAGCATTAGTTAAGATTCGCTGGGCTAGCTGATACATTTTTACTGTTGTTTCATCGCTCGGTAAAGGTTGATCCCCAGGTTTGTAATAACGACCAAAGGCAGTACTTGACTCGATTGTGAGATCGTAGATGGATATGTGAGTAGGTGAAGTGGCGATCGCCTTTTCTAAAGAATCCTGCCACCTGTCTAAAGTTTGATGCGGTAGTCCTGAGATTAGGTCTAAACTAAACTCAGGAATTTGCACCTGATGAATCAAGTCAACAGATGCGAGGATATCGGAGACTGAGTGCGATCGCCCGCAAACTTTCAATAAATCGTCTTGAAAAGCTTGTACCCCCAAACTTACCCGATTGACGCCTGCGTGTTTGTACTTCTGAATTTGTCTTAAATCAAACGTCCCTGGATCCATTTCCACAGAAATTTCCGCTCCAGGAGATATGCCGAATCGTCTATCTAGTGCCGTTAATATCAACTCCAATTGTTGTGGAGATAGAAGTGAAGGAGTTCCGCCCCCAAAGAAAATTGTTACCAAAGGCTCACCTAAATTAGGTGTCATGGTAATTTCTTGACATAAAACTTCAACGTATTGGGCGATACTCCCAGACGTTTCACCCCTTAAGCGATCGCCCACAACAAACACAGGAAAATCGCAATAAAAGCAACGCCGTCTACAAAACGGAATATGTACGTAAGCAGAATTTGGAATACCAGTATTAACAGTTAAATAACGATTTGTCATTTTAATAAAGGATAAATTATTTTATATAAAAAAGTACGTATTTTATTTACATTTTCTTATCTTTTCCCATTAAAGACTATGGAAGAAGGAGTCAGAATTCATAATTCAGGAGTCGGAATCAATTCGATAGAGATTTAAATAGCGCAATAACAACCAGTCTTATAGAATTCACGCGCTCCCAAGCTGGCTCCTGACTCCTGACTCCTGAGTTCTTTTGTTAAAAATTTAAAGCATAAAACTCTTTGGTTATAATGATTGCAGATGTTGTCATACCAAGCTTTTAGTATGACCGTAATTATTTCTAAATACATTTTACCAACGAGGTAAAGACTCTTTGCTCTGTTGGGTTACACCGTTGTAGGAAAACAACAAAACCATGCTTGATGCCATTATCATTTTTTCATTTATCCTGGCAGCAGCGCTTATCGGGTTCTATAGCACCGAACTGCTACCAAACGGCACACTAGATAGCGTGACGAACGTAGACGCTTTGCGCTTTGTTGTTGCAGCTTTTGCTGCGATATTTGGCGCTGCTGCTGGACTGCGTTTTCAGACAGCGTATCGTCGTCTTGAGTCGCAAGTTCGGGAATTACCACTGGAGGTTATTTTAACGCGCGCCATTGGCTTAGTTATTGGGCTGTTAATAGCTAACTTGATGCTTGCTCCTTTATTCTTGCTACCCATTCCAGCAGATTTTGGCTTTATTAAGCCATTAGTTGCAGTCGTAGGCAGTATTATACTCTCATATACTGGGATGAACTTAGCAGATTCTCACGGACGAGGATTATTAAGACTACTTAATCCCAACACCGTGGAAACGTTGGTAGTAGAAGGAACTCTCAAACCTGCTAATACTAAAGTTTTAGATACTAGCTGTATTATTGACGGTCGAATTGAAACGCTTCTAGAAACAGGATTTTTAGAAGGACAGATTATTGTACCGCAGTTTGTCTTGCAGGAATTGCAACAAGTAGCCGATGCCAGCAAAGATCAAAAGCGCGTGAGAGGAAGGCGAGGATTAGAAATTCTCAATAGAATTAAAGCGGCTTATCCTGATCGTATCCTGATCAATCCAGTTGACTACGAGGATATAAATACAGTAGATGCTAAGTTAGTCCGATTTGCTCAAGAAATTAACGCCACCCTTCTAACCAATGACTACAACTTATCAAAAGTTGCTAGCGTCCAGAAAGTACCAGTCTTGAATGTTAACGATTTGGTGAACGCAGTTCGTCCAACCTATTTACCAGGTGACAACATTGACTTGAAAATTCTTAAGGAAGGGAAAGAACCTAGTCAGGGTATCGGCTACTTAGACGATGGCACGATGGTTGTTGTTGAAGAAGGTAGTAATTATGTTGGTGGGGAACTTCGAGTGGTTGTCACTAGTGCTTTGCAAACCAGCGCTGGACGTATGATTTTTGCAAAACCTCAAGCTTCTGCAATAGCATGACGGTAGAGTGTGCTAGGCGCACAAGGAGCATTTTCGAACAATTTCAGCAACGCACCGCTATTACACGGTGCGTTACTTCGTTAACGCACCCTATTTTCTAAATTCGGCTTAACTCTCGTAAATTTCCAAAGGTAGAGAATCTGGATCTTTAAAGAATGTAAATCTCTTACCTGTGATTTCATCTACTCTAATATTTTCCACGTCGATACCGTGGGATTGTAAATCTAGTACGGCTTGATCTATGTTCTCAACTTTAAAAGCAAGATGTCTTAAACCAGAAGCCTCTGGACTATTAACTCTTTGAGGCGGATTGGGAAAAGAAAATAGCTCTATTTGAGAGTTTTCGCCTACTTGCAAATCTAACTTATAGGAATTTCTCTGAGCGCGAAAAGTCTCTTGAATGATGCAGAAACCTAAAATTTCTACATAAAACTTTTTTGAGCGCTCATAATCCGAACAAATAATCGCTACATGATGAATTCCAGTAGTTTTCATGCTTTTTGTATAGTTAAAAGTTAGGCTGGGCATAGCCTATCCCACCATATATATTACATCCCCTATGCCCTATGCCCTATGCCCAAAACGGCGAGGCGTCAATTCCTCTCACCCCTCCAAGAAGTAAATTTCCTCGCCGTTTTTCATGAGTCTTGTAAAACAGTTTTTGAAACAATTCTAGTTTTCTTGCGATCGCTCTCTGATAGTTCTTCTCCGGCTTGCAGACGGGTTGCAGAAGTTTGTAGAACTGTTGCTGCACTTGTGTCGCCCATTTGGAGGGCAGTTTTTGCAGCCGTTTGCAACATTGTTGCTGCACCTGAGCGATCTCCTTGTTGCAGTTTGACTTCGGCTAACTGGGTTTGTCGATACTTTGCTAATGCTAAGATATGCTGCTGTACGTCTTGGTCAGAAGATGGTTGGTAAGCTCCAACCACATTTGCCTCAACTAAAACATTGTCTGAAAGTAACCCAGAATAGTTTAAGGTAGGATCATCAAAGCGGACTTGCAACTCGGTAATCATCTGTCTCCCAGGTGGCAAATGTCCTATATAAAGGTTTGCTAATACTACTCGTTCTACATCTTTCATCAAATCTCCTAGACGCACGGAGAATCTACCATTAGATTCTTGTTGTACTGGTAATTCGATGGTGTCTGGAGCAACCTGAGCAATGGGTTTGAGTTCTGCTAAGCGAACATTTGGAGCCAGAGAGAACAGCAAATAAGCATTAGTCAAGCCCACCGTTTGAATACGGGTGAAAAGACGGCTAAACTCGGCAATTGCTTGATCTGGCTCCTGAATATAAGAGAGTGTTCCACCACCAGCATCTGCTATTGTTTCTAAAACATCTTGGTTCCAATTGTCGCCAAATCCTAAAGTGTTTAAAGTCAAATTGTAATTAGTTGCCAGTTGGGCAAATTTCAAACAGCGATTGTTGTCTCCGTGTTCGTTTTCACCATCTGTTAATAAAAACACTTGAGAAATTGTCTCTTTTTTTCCTTTCGCTAATTCTTCAATGCCTAGGCGTAATCCCTCATCAATAGAAGTACCACCATCAGCAGAAAGACGATTAATTTGTTGTTTAATCCGCTCTGGGTTTTCGACTATTTGATTGGGTATTAAGACTTTAGCACGGTGATCAAAAACAACAACACTGAGGCGATCGCCAGGGTTAAGACTATCAACAATACGGTTTGCCGCTTTTTTAACAGTTTCTAAAGGCCGCCCGTTCATCGATCCGCTATGATCAAGGATTAGACATAAATTTAGAGGAGCACTGCGATCTGTGACTTCTGCGATCGCAGAAATTGAAATTGCCAATTGACGTTGACTATTTGGTTGATTGGCATCTAAGTTCTCGTCATTTAGCTTTGGCTGCAAGCTAACCTTCATAACCCTATTTTCCTATCCAGGATATACATATTTTTATAAATAACTTCATCCCGTTAGATGAGTTCTACGTAAAACTTATCTTAAATCCCTCTTCTTTTGCCACTTTCTACATTAGGCAATTAATTCAGACTATTTGCCTATGTACATTGACCTAATCCAAAGTTAATTTAGCTCCCATTCAAATAACCCTGAAGAGTTGACATCACCTCTTTTATTTTGCTATTCTTGCCTTAGCTTACACGTTTTAGCTAAAAATGTCAACGAGAAAAGGTCAAAAAGGACAGAAAAATATTCCATATCTCCACGATGAAATCAAAACAAAGCATACTGTGCTATTAACACCGACGGTTTGGGAAAAACTAAAAACTATGGCTGAAACAAAAGGTACAAGTATCAGTGAAATAATTGAACAATGGGTAAGAGAAACGGGGGATGGGGCATAGGGGATGGGGCAGAGGAGCAGAGGAAGCAGGGGAAGCAGGGGAAGCAGGGGAAGCAGAGAAGTAGGTAGTCGAACCTTCAGTAGTACCCATGCCCCATGCCCCATGCCCAAAGAGAGAAATCCACACCTTCAACAGCGTTGTTCTTCGCGCTAGGATGTATTACAGTTAACGGCACTTATTTAGGCAGCAGTTCCTATGGACAATTCTCCCATCAAGGGTGTTCAAGCCCCTTATTATGGCGATAACTTCTACCGGACACCACCGCCAGATTTACCTTCATTATTATTAAAGGAGCGAATTGTCTATTTGGGAGCTCCCTTAGTTCCAGAGGTAACTAAACTAATAATCGCGGAACTGCTGTATTTGCAGTCTGATGATCCAGAAAAACCAATCAAAATATACATTAACTCGACTGGTACTTCTGGCTACAGTGGTGACCCAATAGGCTTTGAGACCGAAGCTTTCGCGATTTATGATACAATCAAATATATCAAGCCTCCTATATATACCATCTGCATCGGTTCAGCGATGGGTATGGCAGCTATGCTTTTAAGTGCAGGGACAAAAAATTGCCGTGCGAGTTTACCTAACGCTTCCATTATTTTGCACCAACCTAAGAGCTACGCCCAAGGTCAAGCAACGGATATTCAGATCCGAGCAAGAGAAGTTCTAGCAAATAAAGCGACGATGGTAGATATTCTATCTCGCAATACGGGACAAACCAAAGAAAAGATAGAGAAGGATATGGATCGTCTCTTCTACATGACTCCCCACCAAGCTAGGGACTACGGTTTGATAGACCGAGTTTTTGAAAAAGAAGAACTTGCTAATCCTCCATTACCGGCTGGAGTCATTTAGATAGGAAGAATACAGGAGTCAGAATACAGGAGTCAGGAGGAGCCAGTATTGATTCTGACTTCTGACTCCTGACTCCTGACTCCTTGTTTAAAGATAACTATTGACTAAGGGAGTAAATTATTATGCCTATTGGCTACCCTAGCGTTCCTTATAGACTACCAGGGGAACAGTTCACCCAATGGATTCACATCTACAGTCGTCTTGCCCGTGATAGGATTATTTTCTTAGGGGAAGATGTTGATGATCGGCTTGCTAACGAAATCATCGCCATAATGTTATATCTAGATTCTGAAGATCCAGGTAAAGATATTTTTCTATACATTAATTCTCCTGGTGGTGTCGTAACATCTGGTATGGCGATTTATGACACAATGCAACACATTAAATCAGATGTGGTAACAATTTGTGTTGGTTTAGCAGCATCTATGGGATCTTTCCTATTAGCTGGTGGAACCAAAGGCAAACGTTTAGCATTGCCTCATTCACGGATTATGATTCACCAACCTTCTGGTGGTACCCGTGGACAAGCCACTGACATTGAAATTGAGGCTAGAGAGATTCTGCGGATTCGTCGTCAGTTGAATCAAATTTACGCTAATAACACAAGTCAGACTTTGGAAAAGATTGAAAAAGACATGGATCGTGACTTTTTCATGTCCGCCCAAGAAGCTAAAGAATACGGTTTGATTGACCGTGTGATTGAAGAACGTCCATAGCACCGCTGCGCGAAAATCAAAAGTCAAAAGTCAAAAGTCAAAAGTTTTATATATAAATCAAGGCTTCTGGCTATTTGAAATGGTTGCTTTATCTACGGCGCGCCGTACTAGTTAGCGAAGTTGTTAGTGGTTGTTTCAAGGAACAACTGCTAACAAGTTACCAATAAACTGTGAAGCGTGAACTTTAAATTGAAAATGTACTCTTTATTATTGAGACTTCAAGCCTTAAGCTATAAGATACCGTATGGGTTCGCTCCTATACGGTAAATTGATAGCAGATATTCGCGCTTCTAATAGATCAAAGATGGATCTTGGAGATTGCTACCGTTTATTAGGTTTAAGATCGGGAGCTGCTTTTGCCGACATCAAAGCTTCTTATCGTCGGTTGGCACGACAGTATCACCCCGATATTAACCCAGATGACAGTCAAGCCAAAGAAAAATTTATTGCCTTGACTGAGGCATACAAGCTGCTACTGCAGGTAGTATCGCCAGAAGAAACAGACCAAAAGTTCAGTGACTCAACAGCACCTAGACAGACACCACAAGAAACGCCAACACCGAAGCCACCTAATTTATCTGAAATAGAGGAGGGGCTAAAGTGGAAAACTTATGAGCAGTTGCAGGTGTTTTTGAAACAAAGAAGGTTTCCAGTGGCGATCTCACTGGTAGAGGCTTTAGCACAACGTTTACCAGAAGATGCGGAAGTGCGCCAGTGGCAAGCTATAGCATATCAAATTTGGGGACGAGAGTTAATAGCTCAAAACCAGTTTCCAAAAGCTAAAATTTATCTAAAGAAAGCTTTGAAGACAGACCCCAACAACAAAACCCTTTGGCTAGAGGTACAGCGAGATTTCCAAATTTTGGAGGAGATTTTTTGATAAAAAATAGGGTGTAAGAGAACCAGCCCGCTGGACGGGTTTTCCTACACCCAACACCGTATCTCACGTCTTCGGGATAGGTGCTTTCCAACTTTAGTTAATAGATGTGCTAGGAATATTCGTTAAATTTACTGAGTTTAAAAAAAAATAAATAGGATCTTGGAGTTATTTGGCGCTGTTTCCCCTATAAATAACTGAACTTTAAGTATATTTTCTGATTACAATTAACCAAACAGAGTGACAACTTATGATCACAGTTGTCTAGACTAACCTAAAAAATGAGTGATTACGAAATAATAACACAAGACGTTGACTTCAACGATTGTGATAATGAACCTATTCACATTCCTGGTTCAATTCAACCTCACGGGTTACTTTTCGTCTTAAAGGAACCAGAGTTAACAATATTACAAGTTAGTAACAATACGTTCAGATTTTTTGGTCTATCTGCGGATAAATTAATAGACCATTCTTTGGATATTATTTTTGATAAATATTATGTAGAATTGATAAAAATGTTTATCAACCAAAAAGATTTTTTAGCGAGAAACCCAATAAAATTATCAATAAGTCTATCAAATAGAAATCTATTATTTGATGGTATTCTTCATCGTCGAAATGGAATTTTAATTTTAGAATTAGAGCTTTCAAGATTTTCTGAAAATATTTATTATTTAAATTCTTTTGATTTAGTTAGAGCCGCTGTTTCTAAAATGCAAAATGCTTTAACTTTAGATGATTTATGTCAAACTATGGTTAAAGAGGTGCGTAGCCTTAATGGTTTTGATCGAGTCATGGTTTATCGATTTGACCATGAAGGACATGGAACTGTTATTGCTGAAGATAAACTACAAAATATGAGTTCTTTTTTAGGCTTATGCTATCCAACTTCGGACGTACCTAAACAGGCAAGAAAACTATATTGTTTAAATTGGTTAAGGTTGATAGCGGATGTCAATTATAGACCTGTGGAAATTATACCAAGTGTTAATCCTATTACTAATAGTCCAGTTGATTTGAGTTTGTCTGTTTTAAGGAGTGTATCTCCATTTCATGTAGAATACTTGCAAAATATGGGTGTTAAGGCATCCATGTCGATATCTTTAATTAAAGATGACAAGCTTTGGGGACTTATTGCTTGCCATCATCATTCACCTAAATTTATTTCTTATGAAGTGCGACAAGCTTGTGAATTTCTCGGTCAGGTTATGTCCTTAGAACTCACTTCTAAGGAAGATAGTGAAGATTATGAATATAAATTCGATTTAAAAAATATTCAAGTGAAAATCCTTGAATATATGTCTAAAGCAAAAAATTTTATTGAAGGGTTAGTTAATTATAAGCCTAATTTACTAGACTTGGTTAATGCTCAAGGTGCTGTAGTGTGTTTTGACGGGAATTGCACTCAAATTGGCAAAACACCGCAGGGAAAAGATTTAAAGCGCTTACTTGAATGGTTAGAAAATAATTTACAAGAAGAGGTTTTTTATACAAATTTTCTGTCAAGTCTTTATAAAGAAGCCGAAAAGTTTAAAGATATAGCTAGTGGGTTACTAGTAATTTTAATATCCCGGAACCAAAAGAACTACATCTTATGGTTTCGAACTGAAGTTATTCAAACCGTAAATTGGGCGGGAAATCCTAATCAAGAGACTAAATCAACGAGTGGTGGTCGTTGGGGTTTATCTCCTCGTAAATCGTTTGATTTATGGAAAGAAACTGTTAGATTAAAGTCATTACCTTGGAAAAAATGTGAAATTGAAGCTGCTCTTCAACTAAGGAATGCAGTCGTTAATATTGTTCTGCATCAAGTAGATGAACTTGCTAAATTGAATGCAGCTTTGCAGGAATCTGAGGCGCAATCTCGACAACAAGCAACCCATTTAGAAAAAACTCTGCGTGATCTCCAGCTTGCTCAAGCTCAGCTAATTCAAACTGAAAAAATGTCTAGTCTCGGTCAAATGGTTGCTGGGGTGGCGCATGAAATTAATAACCCTATTAACTTCATTCACGGCAATCTAAGCCATGTAACTGACTACACCACAAGTTTACTCAACTTGATTTACCTCTATAAGCAGTATTATCCCTCACCCCCGGAAGTTATTCAATCCCAAGCTGAAGATATTGATCTAGACTATTTAATTGAAGATCTACCAAAAATTTTGTCTTCGATGAGGGTAGGAACTGAACGTATTCGTGGAATTGTTTTGTCGTTGCGTAAATTCTCACGGCTCGATGAATCTGACATGAAGCCAGTGGATATTAATCAAGGGATTGATAGTACATTATTAATTCTGCAACATCGGCTACAAGAAAATAATTATCCGACAATTGAAATTATTAAAGAATATGAAAATTTACCTTTGGTGGAATGTTATGCAGGTCAGTTGAACCAAGTATTTTTAAATATAATTGTCAATGCAATTGATGCATTAGAAGTGGGTTGGCAAGACCAAGCCTCAACACCTAAAATTAAGATTCGTACTGAAATTACTCAGCCTCAAGATATTGATCAGGATGACACTAATTCATCGATAAAAATTAGTATTGCAGACAACGGACCTGGTATTTCTAAGGAGATACAACCCCACATATTTGATCCCTTTTTTACGACAAAACCTGTTGGGAAGGGTACTGGTTTAGGGTTGGCTATCAGCTATCAAATAATTGAAAAACACGGGGGTCAGCTAACCTGTCTATCAACATCAGGACAAGGTTCAGAGTTTGTTATTAACATTCCAATACGGCAAAAGGGTAAGGTATATGACTATTGATCCTATTTCACAGGAACGAACACAGTTTGTCCTTTACGGTTTTTTTTGATTTGCACTAATTGAACGTTTTGTGCTTGTGCAATTCCCTGTAATATAAACTTGCTAAAATTTATACTATCATTTGAAGGAGACGCTACGCAAAGAGCGCAGTTCCTTGCTTGTTCCATTACTATAAAGCTATTGTTTCACCCTGTCTATTGTTAGTACAAGGCAATTATGTCTCATTCTACTATCACAGTTAGCATCAAGTTATTTGCAGCATATCAGGAAGCTTACGGAGTTCCGGAAATAGTGCTAGAATTACCTAAAGAAACAGCAGTTGTGGCGGTGCGAGATCGCCTAATTAACGAACATCCGGAACTCGCCAAATGGAGGGAAGTTACGCGTTTCGGTATTAATTTGCAATTTGTCGAATCAGACACGATTCTACAAGATGGGGATGAAGTCGTGTTAATTCCTCCCGTGAGTGGTGGCATCAGTTGACTTTAACACGAAAGCGAATGAACCCGTAAGAATTTGTTGGAGTTCCAGGAGCAGTTGCACGAGGGAGAATGTTAGGACTCTTGATAGGATTGACAACTACAGCGCCGTTAGTATTATTGTTACTACCACAGGCTGTAGGTAGTGTTTTTCTTGGTGCAAACAACTGACCCCTATCAGAATCAGCAACATTTGACAGATAAAAGCTTGGGTTAGTTGGCAACTTTGTAGAGTCAAGCGCAAGCCCTATACCCTGAGCGGCTGTTGGTAAACCACCATCTGTAGGAGTTAAATTATTAAAGGTGTTAGGGATGAAAGTAGTATTGTTGGGTATAGGATCACAGATAACGACATTCGTAGCGTCGTTCGTACCTTTCGATAAAAAGTAGATGGTGTATTCCAACTCATCTCCCGGCTTAACAATTCCGCCATTAATCACACCGCGCAGGTATGTAGATGTTGGACTGGGCCAGTTAGAATCATTATCTTCTACACTATTAGGGTCATCAACAAACTGATTAAAAGAAACACCGTTAATCGCAGTAATGCGTTTGACTAACAGCAGCTTAGGTGTACTAGGGGGTACGATATTCAGTACAGTATTACTAGCACTGCTTGGAAAATACGTCCATAGATCTAACCCCTTGGTATCTCCAAAGGAGCCATTACATTTAGTGTTAGCATTACCATTATTGCCTTGTTGGCCAAATGCTCGCTGGTTAGTTGTGGTATCAAATCCATTAATCGGGTCACTGTAAGGTATGGTAGGTGGATTAATACCGCACAGTGCACTACCTGGAGTGCCAACATTAGTACCCCCAACAGTTGTATACCCGCGATCGTCATAAAACCCTGTTGTGTTTCCTAGCGGATTGGTTGCATTTAGTAGCGTAATAGTCGGACCACCAAAGTAATTATTTTCAGCATCCAGCATAGGAAAGTGATACTCTCCGGCATGAATTTTCATGCTGACTTTGTAGTTATTACCACTAGGGAAGTAGTTACCACTATTATCTTTACCGTTCCAAGAAACTGACTGCGCTCCGGAAGTTAGTAATGCTCCGATTAAAACTCGATTTTGTGAATTAGTTGGATCAAAATTCGTGCCATCACGGCTGATGATAATGACGTAATTACCTGAAATGTTACTGTTAAAAGTAAAAGTACCACCAGTAGAATATTTACTATTGTTACCTCCAGCAGTGCCTGTAAAATTTACGGAGTTGACAGTCGGAAAAATCGGGGTTGAAGAAATACCAACTCCGTCCAATGTACCATCTGCTCGATAACGGTTTAGGTATGGAAGCACATTTGAATCAAGAGGATTGAAGAAAGTAGGATACTGTGGACGAGATAGACTAGTACCTCCGTCAGGACTTGAAAGTTGAGCATCTTGACCAATAACGTCGTGATAAAGAATCGACTTACCGTCGCTGTCGAAAAAGCCCACCTGATTACCATAAATCACAAACCCGTTGGGATCTGTTCCTCTAAGAGTTACTTTATATTGATAACCATCTGTTGTAACCGGGTAGGTTGAGAAGTAAACTGGAAGACCATTATTACCTGTGAATAAGGCAAAATAGTAGGTGAACAATCGCCCATTGAAATCAGTTATGGAGTCTTGATTGCTACTGCGTACCGTCACATCCCAAGCTGCAACACTACTTCCCTGACTCGTGTCAAAGTTTTTGGAGCTTACGAGATTAATATCAGCGGTCACTCCACCATTTACATTAGAGTTACTTCCATCAGTTCCATAGAAAACAACGTCGTAAATGCCTGTGGATGGAGCTTTGTAATAACACGGTATATACCCACTGGTGTTACCACTACCAGAAATAGACTGTGGACCTGCTAATTCCTGAGTGCGGCTGGAAATATATCCTTGACCAGGTTGGGAGGAACATTTAAAATTTGGTGTTGCTGGGATGATTTCACTGCCAATACTTCCGCTAACTTGACCAGGATTGAAAACTAGAATATCAGCACTGCCTTGCCCTACAGCACTGGAACCTAAAAGAATATACTCTCCTTGATTTGCGTATACCTTTAGTAAAGTTCTGCGTGTAACAATACCACCGTACTGGTCAGTTCGCCATTCTAGGTTAGCTCTGGCACTACCAGCAGGAGAAGAACTAGGATATAATGTACGGCTACCTTCTGCTTGAGCAGGTTGTATCCAATAACTCCAGGTACACAATAGTAGAGCAAGGCTACCAAGCCATCTTTTTTTAGATTTAGGAGATATAACGCTTCTACATAATTTGAGATGTTTGATAGATAGGCTCATCGCTGGTTTCGGAGATTTTTGGATAGTAGCAAGTTTGCTCAAACACAATTTAGAAGCAGAACTTGATCTGAGTGGCGATTAGGCTGTCTCCTCACCGCCCTTGAGAGCGATCGCGAAGCGCCAATCACACTTACACAATCCCCTCTTTTAGATTGCCCAAAGTATCAGATGATCTACCATATCGATAAATTCGTGGCCTTTTGATTGATAGTTGTGCTATCTTCCCTAAAGAGCAACTACGAACCCCCAAAACTTGCATTAACTGACAGCAGATGAAAGTCAGTAGAGAAAATCTCTTAACCCTAAGCAAATATGCCATAAAAATGGGAATGGCAGCCACCTTAGCTGCTGTAATTGCTCAAAAACTTCACTTAAGATATCCCATTTACGCAATGATTGCTCCCATCATTATTATGGGAACTACACGAGGCAGTACTTGGAGTGCAGGAATTAGCCGGATCAAAGGTACAATAATTGGTATAATTACAGGCGCTATATTTGAGACAATATTTGGTAGTAACCCGTTATCTATATTGGCAGCGAGTACTTTAGTTATCTTTTTGTGTCGTTATTGGGAATTAGGTGAAGCTTACAGGCTAGCTGGATATGTAACTGCTATCGTGGTTTTAGAACATAGCGATCAGCCTTGGCTATATGCCTGGGGTAGATTTTTAGAAACTGCATTAGGAATTGGAGTTGCCTTACTAATCAACACTTACCTCTGGCCATCACCAGCAACAGAAAACTTAGCAAAAAGCTTAACTCAAATTCTGATCGATATGGAAAAGCTTTACCAAATAGTCTTTAACTGTTACATAACAGGAGAATATCACGAAAAAGAAATTAATGATCTAAGAAATAGCATTATTTCATCTCTCAGGGAAGAAGAAAAACTCTGGCCAGAAGCAAAACGGGAACAATCAGGGTTATTTTGGGTAGATGAAAGTTGGGAATTTCTTATCAGAAGATTGTGGGCACATATTTCAACTATGAATAATATTGCTTTAGATAGTCAGGAAAATTCTTTGTTATTAGGATTAGCTCCTCAATTAACACAATTAGCTCACGTGACTTCTATGAGTTTTAGACAGCTAGTTGAAGCTGTTAGTAATAAACAATCTTTTATAAAATTGCCTGAGTTAGAGCAAGCTTGCTATGTAGCAGACAAACAAATAGAATCGTTACAACAAGTTGAAAATAATCACTATCCTCTTGGGGAAATGTTACGCTTTGCCTCATTCTTTTACAATATGGAAGCAATTGCTAGAGATCTATTAAAGATGAGCGATCATAATGGAGAGAAGCAGAAGAAAAGGTAGCCCTCAGCTACCCTTTCTTCTTGCTAAGCTTTTCCACATATAAGTTGCATTTTGTTCTATTAGTCGGAAAAGCTTCAAACCCTATGCCCTATGCCCTATGCCCTATGCCCCTTGCCCCCTGTTATCTAAATGCGCAAACTAAATGTGGAACATATTATTCATCAATTTGCCAAGAATCCTTAGTCAACTCTTCATCAAGAATTTTCTTTGCACGTAGAACCAAAATAATTCGTCCCAGTATAGGTATTTCTGGTACAGTCTCAAGCCACTGAAAGTCTACTTGACCGGAGTTGTCAACCACAAAATAACTGTTAGCGTCCCATTCCCTTTGAGCACGATCTAAAACGACGAGAACAGGTTCTGAGATATTTCGTGTTTGGTTAGGAAGGCTATCACTGTTGCACAAAATCACTAAAGGATCTTCTGCACTCAATAACACTTGCCAACCTGGTAACGGTACCCAAGCTTGTTCTCCTGCAAACTTAACCATCCGAAATGGTTCTACTTCTTTTATAAAAGGAACTGCTTGGAGATCTTGTGGTGTTAAGGGTAACTCACCAACAACTGGGACAATCCGAGGTAATTCTTCTTCTGATTCTAAACGGTAGAACGGTAAAATCGGGGCAGGGCGTTTAGGGACAACCGTAAAATCAGTTAATAATCGTTCGATTTGTGTCCTAGCTGTTTGGGAGTGAGCAAATTTTAACCCTTTAGCAATTTGGCGCGATCGCGCTTGGAGATCTGAGTTTTGGCGGGCTAATTTCCAGCATTGATAAGCTACAGCATCTCCTGGATGATTTTCAAAACCTTCGGGGGGAGTACGAAAGCGGGAGAAATCTTTAATTGCTTTGGCAACTTCCCTTGCCTCGTCTAGATCAAGCCTATGATTGAAGGTTAATTCAGCCGCCGCTGCGCGTTCTTCTTGAGTCAGTAAGCGCAGTTCATACAATACATCACTTCCTCTTGTAGCGTAGTGTGATATGACGGCCTGTGATGCACCAGCTTTTTCTAAAGAACTATAAACTTGGGCACCTACAACAACCTGGTTTTGTTGAACCTGTTCAAAACCAGTCGCTTCAAAGATCGTTTGAGGATTGTAACCTGCTTTTTGCAGTTTGGCGATCGCCACTCCCCATTCTACCCAATTACCTTGCTTTTGTCTGAGTTTTTGCAGGAGATCTTGTGCTATTTCCTCATCCATAGCATTTTCAAGATTTTGAGCATTGGGTGGTTGGTCAGTCATCTAAAACTCCTGATACGTTTGGAAACTCTGTGTCTTTAGACTCGGCTTGCTGACAGTAAGACAAAGAATACCAACAGCAGATATTATTTTATCCCTTAAGGTGCAATACCGTTCCATTGGGAGGGAAAATTCCACAGAATTCACTTAGCGAGTGATTCCAGCGTTGTTCCTCATCGCCGCCTTTTGAACAATTACTTACAACTGCCCAGGTATTTTTTTGCGTAATTACACTTAAAAAACATATACTGTTTATAATTTAAAATACTTATAAATTAATATTTCAAGAGTATAGTGAAGAAGTAGCATAAGCTATTCTCAATTTAGTTTTGTATGGAATATAACAAAAGAAATAATACTTATAAGGATTGATTTTATGGATCATCTACTTCCGGAACTTGATAAAACCAAATGTCAGTTAAGGACTATAGAAAGACCCAAAAAACAAAAAATTCTGGTAGTAGACGATGAGCCAGATAATTTAGATCTACTTTATCGCACCTTCCGACGCGACTTTAATGTTTTCAAAGCAGATAGTGGTATCAAGGCTTTGGAAGTTTTAGCATCTGAAGGAGAGGTAGCAGTGATCATCTCTGACCAACGGATGCCAGAAATGAAGGGAACAGAGTTTCTAAGTAAGACGGTACCCCAATTTCCAGATACAGTAAGAATCATACTAACAGGTTTTACTGATATTGAAGATCTAGTAGAAGCAATTAATGCTGGACAAGTCTATAAGTATATTACTAAACCTTGGGATCCTGGCGAGCTTAAGGCTGTTGTCCAGAGAGCAGTCGAAAGCTATGATTTACTCAAACAGCGAACAGAAGAATTGCGGCGTGTAAATGCCCAAATGTCGTTGCTAACTGTTCTAGTCCAGCTTACACAAGAAGCTCGGAGCTTAGACGAAACCCTAAACGCAACTGCGGCTGTTTTTGGAGAAAGTTTTGCAGCGGATCATTGTATTTTACAGTTAGTAGAAGATAATACCTTAGTTTCGATAGAAGGTAGTTACAGTAGTACAGGTAAACTAGTAAATTGGCTAGCACAAGATCTTTTGTTTAAGGAAGCCCTTGGCACTCTTAAAATGCAAATGTCAATGAATGTGGCTAATGACCCAAGATTTGCCAATGCTAGTCACTACCAGGATTCTGATGTTCAAGCACATTTAATTATTCCAATTATTTATCAAGATGCAGTTGTAGCTGTACTGTCGCTACAGTGGCAACGACCCTGCACCTTACGAGAAGATGAACTAAAAGTGATTCAATTATCAGCCGAAATGGTGGCCATATCGCTCACTTGCAAACAATCTTATAAACCAAAAATCCCATCAATGGTACATAGTGTATAGTATTCAGCCTTGACTACACTAATGACTAACAACGAAATTCGTGCCATTTTCGACAGTATTGCTCCAGTCTACGACCAATTAAACGATTGGTTGAGTCTGGGACAACACCGAATTTGGAAGGAAATGACGATAAAATGGAGCGGAGCAAAAACCG
This sequence comes from Aetokthonos hydrillicola CCALA 1050, assembly GCF_017591665.1. GTDB lineage: Bacteria > Cyanobacteriota > Cyanobacteriia > Cyanobacteriales > Nostocaceae > Aetokthonos > Aetokthonos hydrillicola. The sequence continues at coordinate 18,037 of NZ_JAAKGC010000005.1, forward strand.
GAGATACAAGCCTTGATTTGTGTTGTGGTAGTGGGGACTTATCCCTACGCCTAGCACGGCGAGTCGGAGCAACGGGACGAGTGTACGGAGTAGATTTTTCAACTGCACTGTTAGAAATTGCTTCTGCCCGCGCTCAAAGCGAGTATCTACCTCCCGTCATTACCTGGGTGGAAGCTGATGTACTAGATTTGCCTTTTGAAAACAACTATTTCGATGCTGTAACAATGGGCTATGGTTTACGAAATGTAACAGATATTCCTAGAAGTTTAAAAGAAATACACCGCGTTCTCAAAGCAAGTGCCAAAGCTGCTATTTTAGATTTTCATCGTCCAAGCAATCAACAAATTCGCGCCCTTCAACAATGGTATATGAATCATCTAGTGGTTCCACTTGCTGAGCAAATGGGTTTTAAAGAAGAATATGCCTACATTAGCCCGAGCTTAGATCGTTTTCCAATAGGAACAGAGCAAGTTAGGATCGCTCGTCAAGTTGGCTTTGTAACTGCAACACATTACCCTATCGCGAACGGTATGATGGGAGTGCTAGTGGTCACAAAAGCGTAAAACAGGGAGCTCTTAGTAGGGAGCTCTTAGTAGGGAGCTCTTAGCAGGGAGCTCTTAGCAGGGAGCACAGAACACAAGGTTGAAGGATAAGAATTACATTAGGAAATCTTGAGCGGGAACGAGTCAATAGTGCGTAGGATTTACCTTTTTTTTCTCCTCTGCTCCCCCTGCTCCCCCCTGCTCCCCCTGCTCCCCCTGCTTCCCCTGCTCCCCCTGCTCCCCCTGCTCCCCTCTGCTTCCCTTTCATATGGATTGGTCTAATCTCTGGCTTTATGTATCTCCCCCAGTTCTGGGTGCAATTATTGGCTATTTCACCAACGATATAGCCATCAAAATGTTATTTCGACCTTATCGACCAATTTACATTGGTGGACGACAGCTTATCTTTACCCCTGGATTAATTCCGGGTAATCAGGATCGCCTGGCTAAGAATATCTCAGAAACGATTATGGGATCGTTACTGACACCTGAAGAATTGCAAAATCTAGCACGGCGGCTCTTGCAAACTGAACGCGTGCAAGCAGGTATTCTCTGGTTACTCCAAATGGCTGTTGACCAAGTAAAAGCTGATAAACAGCAAAAAACTGCTAGTGTTTTGGCAGCGATTTTACGGGATTTGTTAGGAGAATCGTTACCTCGTCTCCTCAAGGTTTTGGCACGGCGTGAAGATTTTTTAGAAGCACAGATCAATCAAATTTTTGACCAAATATTACTGGAATTTCAACTTAGTGAAGAACAAGCAAGACGCCTTGCAGATTGGCTTGTACAAGTTGTGATTCCACCAGATGTACTGCGGCGTGCAATAATTGATTTTTTGAGCGATCGCACAATTCAGACTATTGATGAAAGGTTTCGAGAAAAAACCAGTGGTACTTATTGGGTAGTGGCAAATTTATTTGGCTTACGCAATACTTTAACCCGATTACGGAGCTATTGCTTGGATGAAAAAGAAGCTACCATAGCTCGGTTACAAGAACTGATTCAAGATTTGGAAGTGCGCGATCGTATCAAAAAATTTCTACTTGAAATATCTTTACAAAACTTACCAATAGGGACAGTACGCCAACTAAGAAAAACAACACGCGACACTGTTCGTCAATACGTGCAATCACGAGGTAGCGACGTACTTCAAGGATTAAGTGAATCAATTAACTGGGACAATCTTTCTGTACTGGTTCTTAATCGCCTTAGTAATTCGTCTGTTTTGGGTACTTCTTTAGACGTAGTGAGTAAAGAATTGGCTTTAATTTTAGATCGTTATTTAGAAAAAGATTTAGAAGCTATTGTTGCTCAGACAATTCCCATTTTGGCTATTGATCAGATAATTATTGATCGCGTAAATGCAACCCCACCTGCTGATTTAGAAGCTGCTATTGAAGGAATTGTGAAAAATGAATTACAAGCAATTGTCACCTTGGGCGGGATTTTAGGGTTTGTTGTCGGATTGATGCAAGCAGTATTTTTATTCTTTAACCATGTATGAATAAGTTCATAGACATGAGTTTATTCTCGGAAAATATGGATAGATACGTTTCGGTTGGTGAAGCAGCACAAATTAAAGGCGTAGTTCAGAGATTTTAGGAGGTAATGGACGTGGGAGCAACTAAAACTTATGTAGATCAAATAGATTTCTGGTATTGGGGCGAGTTGTTTACTCTTTCCAATTTAGTTGACTCGTCTCGTCATTATTGCCTTGAATTAATTCTCAAAGGAAAAGGTAAACTCGAATGCAATAAGGAACTGCAAGCTAAGTTTGATATTAATAAAAGGTGGGCTAACTCTGTTTATACCGAGGTACAACCAATTGTCACCAATACTGATGAAAATCCTGCTTACAGCAGTTTAATTGGCTTAACAAAGTTCATGTCAATGTATGGGATGAATTCATCATCTGCGGCGGCGTTTGTTATAGCGCGTCGAGGTCGCAGATTTTCAGAAAGATTACCAAATAAACATCATTTACTTCCTTCCAAGTCCGCCTACACCGAAGATACTAAGGTGAAGCACGTTTGGTCGCATTGGAGTAGAGTTGCTCGTAGTGCCAAAGGTACTCGGAGGCATCAATATTTTACAGCCCGTCTTAACCGGACGCGAAAGGTTACGCCTAGTAGTCAGCTTGTTCATTCTATGAGTAAGTATGGACTGTTGGGCAATCCAGTACAACTGGAGCTTTTTGAGGTTGGTGTGATTCCAACGGGAAATGATGTGGTATCCGTTGCCGCGTCTAAGTCTAGACAAAAGCCAAGTAAACGTAGTATGTCTACTCATACTCAGCTTTTCCTAGATTTAAATTAACGGTTTAAATGTCACTACATCAAAGTTCTGGTCGCTGGCGTTTAGGGTTGGTGTTGTCGTTGTTGACGCTATTGTTGTGGGGAATTTTACCTATTGCTCTGGCAGTAACTCTACAATCTCTTGATGTTTACACAGTCATTTGGTTTCGTTTTTTAGTATCATTTGTATTGCTTGGTATCTATTTAGCAATGCGTGGGAAATTACCAAAGCTAGAACAGATGTCTTCCACTGCTTGGAAGTTGTTAGCGATCGCTACTCTAGGCTTGGGGGGTAATTACTTGCTTTTTATGTGGGGGTTAACACTAACGTCACCCGCTAATGCTGAAGTTAGCATTCAAATATCCACCCTTTTATTCGGTTTTGGTGGGTTGGTAATTTTTAAAGAACGTTATCAGCTGTATCAATGGATTGGGATCAGTGTATTAATTTTTGGTTATGTTTTATTTTTTAACGAGCAAATCACAAATTTAATCACAACTCGTAGTAACTATATTCTCGGTAATGGTTTGATTACACTAGGAGCAGCAACATGGGCTGTTTATGCTTTGGCACAAAAGCAGTTATTACAATCTTTATCCTCCACTAGCATCATGTTGATTATTTACGGAGGATGTGCTTTGTTATTTACCCCTTTTGCTAAGGTAAAAACAATTATAACTGTGGATAGTTTCCACTTAGGAATGTTACTTTTTTGCGGCTTGAATACTCTAATTGCTTACGGGGCTTTTGCAGAATCATTAGAACACTGGGAAGCCTCACGAGTAAGTGCAGTATTAGCATTAGCCCCTATTATTACTTTAATAGCAGTCAATATTATATCAATAATTGCACCTTCTTTAATTCCACCAGAACGTTTCACTTTTACAGCAATATTAGGAGCAGTACTAGTGGTAATAGGCTCAATGGCGATCGCGCTTTTTAAAACTGATTAAACAGTGGTTTTTCGTGCCACTTACTTAGTCAAGAATAGTGTTTAAAGTTACACACTATTGCTTAATCCACTTACGGTATGCGATAGAATAGCGATCGCTCTCCCTTGAGAGACTGCTAGCATGTTTATCAATCCGGGTTCAAAACGGTATAGTGAATTACTAGTTTAATCTTTAAGGTGTTAATTCTGCATGGAATATATTCAAGCTTTTGTTTTAGGTATTATTCAAGGGATTACTGAGTTTTTGCCAATTAGCAGCACTGCTCATCTGCTGATTTTTACAAAGGTTTTCGGTTGGAAGGAACTAGGCGCTAAAGATTTTGTGGATGCTATTCAATTTGGTAGTGTCATAGCTATTGTGTTATATTTCTGGTCGATGATTTTTGATATATTGAAGGGTGGAATTAAAGCACTTCAGAATAAAGACTGGCAGAGCGAAGAATGGAAAATAATTGTCGGTATTGCGGTTGGGACATTACCTGCATTAATTTTTGGCTTTCTTTTTAAAGATGCCATACCTGAGAGTGCTTTAGTAATTGCTATTATGTCAATTATCATGGCGCTTTTACTCGGTTTAGCAGAAAAAATTGGCTCTCGCAAACGGAATTTTAACTCATTGGAAATTCGAGATGGTATTTTAGTAGGATTGGGACAAACCCTAGCTTTAATTCCAGGAGCTTCCCGTTCTGGTTCAACATTGACCACCGCCTTATTTTTAGGGTTAGAACGAGACACGGCGGCAAAGTTTTCATTTTTGTTGGGTTTTCCTACTTTGACTATTGCTACCTTGTATAAAAGTCTGAAAATATTCAAGGAATTTCAAAACCACCAGTTACCAGATAATATTGTTCCACTTTTAATTGTGGGTATTGTTTCTACCTTTATTTTCTCTTACCTATCCATTGCATTTTTAATCCAGTATTTACGAACTAAAAATACTTTAGTTTTTGTATGGTACAGGTTAGCATTTGGAACCACCATATTATTATCAATAGCCGCAGGTTGGAAGGCGTAAGGATCCCAATGAGTGACAATTTAGTGCGATCGCCCTTGGTGCTGTCTTCGGGGCGATCGCGCAAAGCCCAGCAGCAAAGCTGATCGCGCTATAGATTCAGAACCCCACAGCTTCAGCATCATGACAGCTGTGGGACATCTACCTACTTCAAGAAATCGAGTTTGACAGCTACATTAATTAAGTCTTTATTAGCCTGCAAATCTTTAATTTCACCTTCGTTGAGAGCAACGATGTACGGGTCATCATTAATCATAGCGATGATGGGTCCTCCAGAAGAACCACCAGCAGTATCGCAGTCATGTAAAAGGAAATTCTGAGCCTCGTTGACAATGCTACAACCTTTTTGGAAACTTGCAGTCCATCCAGGCCCAGCATTAAAATATTGCTGATATTTAGGAGTAGGAAAATCTCCGGAATAGCCCACGAAGAAGTATTTTTTCTGGTTACGAATCAAAACTGAAGAGGGTAGAGGCTTTGTTCCTAAATAGCCATATTTACGACCAAGGGGTTTATTGATTTTCATAACAGCCCAGTCATTTGGACTAATTGACTTGCTATTTTTGAAATCTGTACCATAAATAACTTCTTCTACAGATGCTATATCTTGAACATCTTGTACTTCTCTATCGATAACGTTTGGTAAGAAGAGAATTTGTTTGCTTAATTTACTAGTATCGGGATCAATGACGCAGTGGGCATTAGTTAAAACCAAATTTTCTGCAATTAACGCTCCTGTACAATGATAACTTTTAGCATCCGCAGTAGTTCCTTGGACACGACCAATTGTAGACCAAGGATATTTCCTGCTCAACATAGGAATACGGTGATCTATTTCGCCAGGGATTCCGCGTGTACCACCAACGTTAGGTTTTGCAGAACGACCAAGTGAGTCGGGGATGTAAGGTTTGCCATTACCAGGTAGTTTTAATTGACCTACATTTTGAAAGCTAGTAAACTTTGGTGGAGTCAATTCTTGGTTTTGTGTCTGAGCTTTTGCTTGTATTGATGACCAATGACCCAAGGTAACAACGCTCAGAATTCCTGAGACAAATAATGCAAAATGTTGTTTAGTCATTGAAAGTTACTCCTCAATTAATATTTGAAATTGTTGACTTTATCTACTGGAATTTTCCAATAAAATGGAAAGGTTTGTAGTTGCATTAAGAGTGCACTCTTAGTGCAACTACGAACCAAGAATTGTTCATCTCCATTCACCTTGCAAAGTAAAAGCAGCCCAATATAAGGGCTTGTTCAAGTTAGGATCACGCAATAGCTTGAGTTGTGCTTCTCGTAAAGCAACACTAGGGGATTGATGAAGCTGTAGCATTTGAAAGTAAAACTCCTGCATCAACTTTGCTGTTGCGTCATCGTTCACTTTCCACAGAGATACTGCCACTCTTTGGGAACCTGCATACATCAAGCCTCTTGTCAATCCTATTAATCCTTCGCCTTCGACATTCTTTCCGATTCCTGTGTCACAAGCACTGAGTACAACTAGGTCAGCAGGATAGTCCAGATTAAAGATATCACCAAGCTGCAGGTAACCTCGAGGAGTTGGCGAGCCTTTTTGATCAAAAAGTGAGAGAACAATTCTTGATAATTCTGGGTGTTCTGGGTCAGCAAAACCGTGAGTGGCAAAATGTAAGAAGCGATACTGTGATAGTTGTTTGCTGGTTGCCCAATTGTAGTTAGCATCGAAATCAAACGCTTGTAAGTTATCTGTTTGATTGACGAGTTTTAAAATCGCGTTGGCTTCCTTGCGCGTACCTTCAAGTCTTCCCAAACCGAAACTTCTTGCTGCACGTTTGATCTCAGCTTGCTGTATTTCAGCAGGAATAACTAAGTTGGAAACAGGAGGTGGCTCAGGTTTACCTGTAATTCGTGTATCATTTGCCTCAAATACTGGGTCAGCGAGGATAGCTAAAGTTTTAGGAGCGCTTTTGCGTCCCATAAGTTCTTTTCGTTGGGTAGCAATAGTGGTGAGGGATGGTAAATTGACGATTTGATGGTTAACTATCAACGGTTGGTACTGAATGTTTCCGGATGCTTTATTATTAGTAGTGATGTCAGATAATGCGGCAAAGGGAATAGTTTGCAATGCACCATCAGCAACAATCACTAAGCGTTTTTTTCCCAACTTGCTAGCTACAGGTGCAAGGATAATTTGACTGAGTTTGTTAAGATCTGGGGAACTATAGGGTAGTTTTATGTTTTGTCTAAAATTCTCTGCTGCGGTTTCGATTTGTTTTTTATCTGGAAGTTGGTAGGTATCAATAGAATTGGGAGTTACAGCCCAAAGATAACTGTGTTCTTTACCTAAAGAATATTCCAACAAGAGTGTATCAGAATCCAGTTGTTGCTGAATCTGCTCTAAATTCAGAGCTTGTGGGTACTTGATTGCTGCGTATTTAGGGCTAGTAAGCCGAATTTTTGTTTGTAACTCTTGTTGTTGACTTAGCAAGTTTTCAAGTTCAAGTTTAAGCTTTGCTATTGCAGCTTCGGTGTTTGGTTTGCTGGATAGTTCTTGTAGTTGTCTTGTTGTACTATCGATTTTCTGCTGCAACTGCTGTTCAATAGCTAAAAGTTTCGGGTCAACACCTTTACGAATATCAGCATGAGCTTCAGTTAACAATTCTATTAAGCCACGGGCACGGGAGCGTTCGCTGATTTGTAGTGCAAGAGCATCATACCCGCTTAACGGGTATTTTTTATGCAGTTGCATCAGCAGATCAATGTAGAATTTGTAATAACGTTGTGCTGAAGCGAAGTAGGAACTTTGTAGGTCTTTGTTAACAACTTTCGTGCGTAATTCTTCGCTAATTTGTATAGCTGCTTTGATTTGTTTTAGGGATCGTTCTAAGTCGCCTTGATTTCGTTCTAGAAGAGCTATATTACCGAGGGTAGTAGCTTCACCCGACTTGTCCCCCACAGCGCGTCTTAAAGGTAAAGCCTGATTGTAGTAGGTAAGTGCCTTCTGCAAGTCTCCTAAATCCGCGTAGACTCTGCCAATATTGTTCAGGGTAGTAGCTTCACCCGACTTATCGCCGGCAGCACGGTATAGAGGTAACACCTGATTTAAGTACGTAAGTGCCTTCTGCTTTTCTCCTAAATCATTGTAGACCGTGCCGATATTGTTCAAGGTAGTGGCTTCGCCAGACTTGTCGCCCACAGCACGGTATAGAGGTAAAGCCTGATTGTAGTAGGTAAGTGCCTTCTGGGTGTCTCCTAAATTCGAGTAGACCGCGCCAATATTGTTCAGGGTAGTAGCTTCACCCGACTTGTTGCCGACCGCACGGAATAGTGGTAAAGCCTGATTGTAGTAGGTAAGTGCCTTCTGCTTTTCTCCTAAATCCGAGTACACTTTGCCAATATTGTTTAGTGTCCCAGCTTCACGCGAGTTGTCGCCCACAGCACGGATTAGAGCTAAAACCTGGTTGTAGTAGGTAAGTGCCTTCTGCTTTTCTCCTAAATCCGAGTAGACTCTGCCAATGTTGTTAAGGGTAGTAGCTTCACCCGACTTGTCCCCCACAGTACGGATTAGAGCTAAAACCTGGTTGTAGTAGGTAAGTGCCTTCTGCAAGTCTCCTAAATTCAAGTAGACCGCGCCGATATTGTTCAGGGTAGTGGCTTCACCCGACTTGTTGCCCACAGTACGGAATAGAGCTAAAGCCTGATTGTAGTAGGTAAGTGCCTTCTGCAAGTCTCCTAAATCAGCGTAGACTCTGCCAATATTGTTTAGTGTTGCAGCTTCACCCGACTTGTTGCCCACAGCACGGAATAGAGGTAAAGCCTGATTATAGTGGGTAAGTGCCTTCTGGTTGTCTCCTAAATTAGAGTAGACACTGCCAATATTGTTTAGTGTTGCAGCTTCACCCGACTTGTCCCCAACAGCACGTCTTAGAGGTAAAGCCTGATTGTAGTACGTAAGTGCCTTCTGCAAGTCTCCTAAATCCGAGTGGACACCGCCAATGTTGTTAAGGGTAGTAGCTTCATCCGACTTGTCGCCCGCAGCACGGATTAGAGGTAAAGCCTGATTGTAGTAGGTAAGTGCCTTCTGGTTGTCTCCTAAATTCGAGTAGACTAAGCCAATATTGTTCAGGGTAGTGCCTTCACCCGACTTGTTCCCCACAGCACGGAATAGTGGTAAAGCCTGATTGTAGTAGGTAAGTGCCTTCTGTAAGTCCCCTGAATCCGAGTAGACTGAGCCAATATTGTTAAGGGTCCTAGCTTCACCCGACTTGTCACCAAGAGCATGGAATAGTGGTAAAGCCTGATTGTAGTAGGTAAGTGCCTTCTGCAAGTCTCCTAAATTTGAGTAGACTTTGCCAATACCTGTAAGAGTAAGAGCTTGATTTGCCTTGTCATTCAATCGCTCGAATAGTTGTAGCGCCTCAAGCCACTTGACGATCGCCTTCCGCAACGATTCTGGTGTCCCTTGCTTATAAAATTGAAGTCCTTCTTGGAAGGTTTGTTCTGCAGTAGCACTATCTCCACCTTGTTGTGTTGTTCCTGCTTTTTGTCCTATCTCCAAACCTCTCGTTGGAGGTGTTGCACCTGCCAAATCCAACAACAAAACCACACCCAGCAATAAAGTTAAACTGTAACGCGGTAACTTTAATAAAAAGCACCCAAAAATCCAGTGAAAAATTTCACTCCTCTTCATTTATTTACCTCAAGTACCAATTTTTAGTTACAGCGATATCACCACCAGAATAAATCTGTGGTTAGTCAATATTTACTTGTCTACAAAAATATTACCTTGAATGTATCCTGATTTTACGCACAAGATTTAGCTGTAACGGTTGCGGTTTCTGTTTTTGCAACAACAAAACGCAATAAGGTAATTTTAAAAACGAAAGAAATAGAGATGCTGCAAGCTTTTTACTGATTTTAGATGATAGCTTTATTTGTGCAATTGGCTCTTTGGACTCGCTAGTTCCATTCACTTGAGATTGGCGATCACGCAGAGCACACTTCGATGGAGCTGATCGCCCTCAGCTTACCCTTCTGGGTGATCGCGCCAATCTATGTTTTTCATCAAACCCGAATTACCTGAAAACTGAATATTGTTCATTTATCAGTAGGTTTTCCCTTTTCCATCTCGAAAAGTTGTTATCTGTAGTTGGAACACTACAAAGAAGCTGGGATGTTGTTGTAGAAGTTCGACAAATATGCACCATCATCTCAAGCCGTTAAAATCAATACACACGTTTTGGGCTTATTAGATCGCTGCGCTGAGTAAGGATAAAGAATAAAGTCTAGCACCTTGCGCCTACGCGATCGCTAGTTTTTGTATTGTACAGGTTAGCATTTGGAACTATAATATTATTATCAATTTCAAACAAAGCCTTAAGCCATTTGATTTCTTCCCCGGCTTCTTCAGATCTGAACCCCTACGGGGCTTGGCCATCAATTCCTTTTTACTGGATCATCTGGTGGTGGATGCCGACCAATTTCTCTATCAGCAGCACGAATATTAATTATTCTAGGTCGGTTGAATGCTAATTCTGTAACTGTGGTGCGTCCTGTTGGTGTCAAACCGATAATCAAAAGCGTATCTGTTGACCAAATAAAGTGTTCTTGCCAACTATCAGTGCGAGGATTAAATAAAGGTACTTCTGATAACAACTGTTCATCAAAGGCTTTAAGTTTATTTGATTTTTGGCGATTGCAATGAAAACAAGCCAAGGCTAAATTATCAATTGAATTAGCACCACCTTTGGAAAGAGGAATTACATGGTCTACAGTAAAGGAAACATATTGCCATTGTTCGGATGCGTGACAATATTCACACAGAAACTTGGCTCGTTGACGTACTTGATTTTGAGTAGCTTCACGCTTTGTAACGATTTGCAGACAAATTTCTAATTCCCTATAACTCACTCTGGTTTTGAGTTAGCGATGAATTTCTGATCATCCGATTCACAAAACTCAGATAATCGTCTAATTCCTCATATTCATCTAATTCTTTTTCTTCCTCGGAAGTAAGTGCAGATTCTTTCTGCTTAATCAATAATGCTTCAATTCGTCCCTGTACTAAGCTAGAAGCTCGAAATATAGGCACTCCTTCTACTAGCTCAATGCGGACAGCACCATCTAATGGTAAACTTTTAGGTAAGTGTAACAATTTCATAGGTCAATTGGTTGTCTTAGCATTTATCTTAAAATATATATAGGTTCCGCAATTGTCCTCGTTGTTTGTAGTTGTGCTTGAGTACACTAAAGTGCAACTACGAACCAAGAATTATTTATCGCCATTCACCTTGCAAAGTAAAAGCAGCCCAATATAAAGGCTTATTCCATTTGCGATCACGCAATAGCTTAAGTTGTGCTTCTCGTAAAGCAACACTAGGGGATTTATGAAGCTGTAGCATCTGTTTGTAGAATTCCTGCATCAACAGTGCTGTTGCTTCGTCGTCAACTTTCCACAGAGATACAGCCACTCTTTCGGAACCTGCATACATCAAGCCTCTTGTCAATCCTACTAATCCTTCACCTTCGACATTCTTTCCGACTCCTGTTTCACAAGCACTGAGTACTACTAGGTCAGCAGGATAGTCCAGATTAAAGATATCACCAAGCCACAGGTAACCTTGAGGTGTTGGCGAGCCTTTTTGATTAAAAAGTGAGAGAACAATTCCTGATAATTTTGGTTGTTCTGGGTGAGCAATACCGTGGGTGGCAAAATGTAGGAAGCGATACTGTGATAGTTCTTTGCTGGTTGCCCAATTGTAGTTAGCATCGAAATTAAACGCTTGTGAACTTTGTATTTCGTTGACGAGTTTTAAAATTGCGTTGGCTTCCTTGCGTGTCCCTTCAAGCCTTCCCAACCCTTCGCGATTGAAACTTCTTGCTGCTTGCTTGATCTCAGCTTGCTGTATTTGAGCAGGAATCTCCAAGTTGGGAACAGGATGTGGCTCTGGTTTACCTGTGACTCGTGTATCATTTGCATCAAAGACTGGGTCAGCGAGGATGGCTAAAGTTTTAGGAGCGCTTTTACGCCCCATAAGTTCTTTTCTTTGAGTAGCAATGGTTGTGACGGATGGTAAATTGACAATCTCATGGTTAACTATCAACGGTTGGTACTTAACGTTTGCGGATGCTTTATTATGAGCAGTGATGTCAGATAATGCGGCAAAGGGAATAGTTTGCAATGCACCATCAGCAACAATCACTAAGCGTTTTTTTCCTAGCTTGCTAGCTACAGGTGTAAGGATGATTTGACTGAGTTTGTTTCCAACCAGAGAATCATAAGATAGTTGTAAGTTGTTTCCAAACTCAAGAGCAGCATTTTCGATTTGTTTTTTGTCTGGAAGTTGGTAGGTATCAATAGAATTGGGAGTTACAGCCCAAAGATAACTGTGTTTTTTACCTAAAGAATATTCCAACAAGAGTGTATCAGAATCAAGTTGTTGCTGAATCTGCTCTAAGTTCAGTGGTTGCGGGTACTTGATTGCCGCGTATTTAGGGCTACTAAGCCGAATTTTTGTTTGTAACTCCGACTGTTGAGAGAGAAGATTTTCAATTTCAAGTTTAAGTTTTGCTATTGTGTCGTCGGTGTTTGGTTTGCTGGATAGTTCTTGTAGTTGTTGTGCTGTACTGTCAATATTCTGCTGCAACTGCCGTTCAGTAGCTAAGAGCTTAGGATCAACACCTTTACGAATATCAGCATGAGCTTCAATTAACAATTCTAGTAAGCCACGGGCGCGGGAGCGTTCGCTGATTTGTAGTGCAAGAGCATCATACCCACCTGATGGCTGTTTTTTATGCAGTTGCATCAATATGTCAATATATAATTTGTAATAACGTTGCACTGAGGCAAAGTAGGAACTTTGTAGGTCTTTGTTAACAACTTTTGTACGTAATTCCTCGATAATTTTTATAGATGCTTTGATTTGTTTTAGGGATTGTTCTAAGTTGCCTTGATTGCGTTTTAGTTCAGCTAGATTACCAAGAGTCCTCGCTTCACCAAATTTGTCGCCAATAGCACGGGATAAGGGTAAAGCCTGATTTAAGTAGGTAAGTGCCTTTTGGTTGTTTCCTAAATTTGAGTAGATACCGCCAATATTGTTAAGTGTTGTAGCTTCACCCCACTTATCGCCAACAGCACGTCTTAGTGGTAAAATCTGATTTAAGTAGGTAAGCGCTTTCTGGTTGTTTCCTAAATCCGAGTAGACACCGCCAATGTTGTTAAGTGTTGTAGCTTCACCCGACTTGTCTCCGACAGCACGGGATAAGGGTAAAGCCTGATTTAAGTAGGTAAGTGCTTTCTGCTTTTCTCCTAAATACAAGTAGACAGTGCCAATATTGTTAAGTGTTGCAGCTTCACCCGACTTGTAGCCCACAGCACGGGATATTGGTAAAGCCTGATTGAAGTGGGTAAGTGCCTCTTGCCAGTCTCCTACATCCGAGTAGACTAAGCCAATATTGTTAAGTGTTGTAGCTTCACCCGACTTGTCGCTGACAGCGCGTCTTAGAGGTAAAGCCTGATTTAAGTAGGTAAGTGCCTTCTGCCAGTCTCCTAAATGCAAGTAGACACCGCCGAGATTGTCAAGGGTCGTAGCTTCACCCGACTTGTCGCCGACAGCGCGTCTTAGACGTAAAGCTTGATTGTAGTAGGTAAGTCCCTTCTGCTTTTCTCCTAAATCCGAGTAGACACCGCCAATATTGTTTAGTGTCCTAGCTTCACCCGACTTGTCGCCGACAGCGCGGCTTAGACGTAAAGCTTGATTGTAGTAGGTAAGTGCCTTCTGCTTTTCTCCTAAATCCGAGTAGATACCGCCAATATTGTTTAGTGTCCTAGCTTCACCAGACTTGTCCCTGACAGCACGGATTAGAGGTAAAGCGTGATTGTAGTAGGTAAGTCCCTTCTGCTTTTCTCCTAAATCCGAGTAGACTGAGCCAATATTGTTAAGGGTCGTAGCTTCACCCAACTTGTCGCCTACAGCGCGTGTTAGGCGTAAAGCTTGATTGTAGTAGGTAAGTGCTTTTTGCTTTTCTCCTAAATCTGAGTAAACTAAGCCAATATTGCTTAGTGTCATAGCTTTTCCCCTCTTATTGTCAACAGCACGGGTTAGTGGTAGAGCCCGATTGAAGTAGGTAAGTGCCTTCTGCAAGTCTCCTAAATCCGAGTAGATACCGCCAATGTTGTTAAGTGTTGTAGCTTCACCCGACTGGTCACCGACAGCAACGTATAGGGGTAAAGCCCGATTGAAGTAGGTAAGTGCCTTCTGCTTTTCTCCTAAATGCGAGTAGACTAAGCCAATATTGTTTAGTGTCTTAGCTTCACCCCAGTGGTCACCAACAGCACGTCTTAGTGGTAAAGCCTGATTGAGGTAGGTAAGTGCTTTCTGCAAGTCTCCTAAATAATAGTAGCTTAAGCCAATATTGTTTAGTGTCATAGCTTCACCCGGCTTGTCGCCGACAGCAACGTATAGGGGTAAAGCCTGATTGTGGTAGGTAAGTGCCTTCTGCAAGTCTCCTAAATCCGAGTAGACTAAGCCAATAGAGTTAAGGGTAAGAGCTTGATTTGCCTTGTCGTTCAATCGCTCGAATAGTTGTAGCGCCTCAAGCCATTTGACGATCGCCTTCCGTAACGATTCTGCTGTCCCTTGCTGATAAAGTTGATCTCCTTCTTGGAAGGCTTGTTGTGCAGCAGCACTATCTTCACCTTGTTGTGTTGTTCCTGCTTTTTGTCGTATCTCCAAACCTCTCGTTGGAGGTGTTGCACCTGCCAGATCCAACAACAAAACTACACCCAGGAATAAAGTTAAACTGTAACGCGGTAACTTTAATAAAAAGCACCCAAAAATCCAGTGAAAAATTTCACTTCTCTTCATTTATTTACCTCAAGTACCAATTTTTTGTTACAGCGATCTCACCACCAGAATAAATCTGTGGTTAGTCAATATTTATTTATCTACAAAAATATTACATTGAATGTATTCTGATTTTACGCACAAGATTTAGCTCCAACGGTTGCGGTTTCTGTTTTTGCAACAACAAAGGGCAAGAAAGGAGTCATTAGAACGAAAGAAATAGAGATTCTGTAAGCTTTTTACTGATTGAATATCATAGCTTGATTTTTGCTATCAAGCTTCTTATAGCGCTAGTTTCCTTGAGAACACGTTGGCGATCGCGCAAAGCGCACTTCGATGGATCTGATTGCCCTTGGCTTAACCTTCCGGGCGATCGCGCCAATCTATGTTTTTCATCAAAAGCGAATCACTGAAAATACAATTCGGTTCTTCGGTAGGTGTTATGCTGAAATTTTAATTAAAACTGGAAATTTTGCTTGCAAATTAAGGTTTACAGGTGATCACAGACTCAATTTCAGCACCGAAGCTTAAACGGTAGGTATAACGTCTGTTATTGTTTCCCAATAAGGATTTCAAACTTATTTGCAGAGGTTTTTAGTATAACAGGTACCGAAGAGCCAAGATTTTTCCACAAATGAGGGTGTTCCCCTTCGGGTTTCGCAGTCGCTTTATGAGGGAAACCAACGCCAGATTCCTACGGAGGGAGACCCTCCTGCAGAACTGGCTCCTCAAGACCGCGCTGCTCTCCGTTCATTGTAAGGGCGAATGCCATACTCTATCCCTGCGGGCTCGCTGCGCTAACGAGAAGCCAGAGGAGCGTATACTCCCGTGGTATTACAATTATCTCGTGAGGATTTATTACAGCAATTTTCTCAATACAGTATAGATGAAAGTTCGTGAAGTCATTAAACTAATAGAGGCAGATGGTTGGTATATTGCAAGAACTAGGGGGAGTCATCGTCAGTATAAACACACTACAAAATCAGGTTTGGTAACAGTTCCAGGAAAATTATCTGATGATTTAGCACCAGGAACTTTAAATAGCATTTTGAAACAGGCGCAATTATAAAGAAGAGGAAAATTAATGCGTTATGCAATTGTGATTGAAAAAGCAGTAAACAACTATTCAGCTTATGTACCAGATTTACCTGGATGTGTAGCTACTGGGACAAATCTTCAAGAAGTTAATCAGCAAATAAAAGAAGCAATTGCTTTTCATTTGGACGGGTTGCGAGAAGAAGGGTTACCTATCCCTGAACCAACTACTTTGTGCGAGTACGTAGAGGCTTCGTAAAACAAGAATTTATGCACTATACATATCTATAATAATAAGGGATAATGGTCGTTCCCTATTCTTAGAGGCTCTCCGCCGTTCGCCCCTACAATTTAATTTTTGTCTGTATGACGTCTCACGATTGTGTAGCGTTTTCCAGCAAGGAACAATTTTAGCTAGACACGTAGGGTGGGCAGTGTTACCAGAACTTTTATGTAGTCAGCAAGATACGTTCCTCACTGCCCACCCTACACCACTTCGATGGAGATGATCACCCTTGGCTTACTCTTCCGGGCGATCGCACTAACCTATGTTTTTCATCAAACCGAAATCAAAGTAGGGAGCAAGATGCTCCCACTACCGTCTTTTTTACAAAATTCGGGTGATCCCTATGCGATCGCTCATTCTAAGGAATGTTAAAACCACCAATTACCAGATAATATTGTTCCTCTTTTAATTGTGGGCATTGTTTCTACTTTTATTTTCTCTTATCTATACCATTGCCTTTTGGCTCTAGTATTTACTAACTAAATTTTGTCATCAAAGGTTTTAAGACTTTCTCAAATTTAAACAGAATCCGTAAACTAAATTTACAAAGCGACATTCACGATGGTGTAAACAATCACTGCTTTTTAATATTTCTTATGAACTATACCCTTATGGGCTTGTTAGACTGTCAAGAATGGTAGCCAAGAAATCATTTTTTCCGTTCCTGTCAATCTAGGCGAGAACTCCTTTGGACGAGAAGGTTATTCGCTACAGCCGGAGGACTGGTTTTAATGAGCCTAGAGCAAACAGGAGGAACAGTAATGTATACTGATGTAGATTTTTCTGATGTGAATGTGACTAACTTGAAAGAAGCTCCAATTCATCTTTCTAGTCACATTCAAACTCACGGTATACTCTTAGTTCTTCAAGAACCAGATCTACAAATATTGCAAGCTAGCAAGAATGTGTATTCGCTTCTTGGAATCTCTCCTGAAGAAGTGTTGCAAAAAAAACTTGAGGATTTGCTAGACCCATTCCAAGTAGACAGAATTAAGGCAGGACTATTAGAGGAAAGTCTCGATTTCATCAACCCTGCTAAAATCTGGATAAGAAAAAAAGGCGATGATTATGTGGTGTTTGATGGAATATTTCACCGCAGTATAGAAGGAACTTTGATTCTAGAATTAGAGCCTGCAATTTCTCAAGAAAATATTCCGTTCTTAAGCTTTTATCATCTAGCAAGAGCTTCTATTAATCAGCTTGAAGAAACAGCAAATTTGCAAGATTTCTGCCAAATCATTGTTCAAGAGGTCAGGAAGGTAACAGGGTTTGACAGGGTGATGCTGTATAAATTTGATGATGATGGGCATGGCTCTGTGATTGCTGAAGAAAAGTTGGAAAATATGGAACCATATTTAGGTCTCCATTATCCAGAATCAGACATTCCCAAACCAGCAAGAAAGTTATTTGCTTCTAATTGGATTAGATTAATTCCAGATACCCATGCAGAACCTGTAGAAATTTTCCCAGTAAATAATCCAGTTACTCAGCAACCGATTGATTTAACTAACTCAATTCTCAGAAGTGCTGCCCGTTGTCATATAGAGTATTTACATAACATGGGTGTGGGTGCTTCTTTGACTATTTCTTTGATGAAAGCAGGAAAACTCTGGGGTCTTATAGCCTGTCATCATCAAGCACCTAAATATGTTTCTTATGAGTTACGCAAAGCTTGCGAATTCTTGGGACGAGTGATATTTTCAGAAATTTCGGCTAGAGAAGAAACTGAAGATTACGATCATCGGATGAGACTCACATATATTCAGTCAGCTTTGATTGAATATATGTCCCAAGAAGAAAACTTTATTGACGGGTTGGTAAAACACAAACCAAATCTTCTAGACTTAACGAATGCTCAAGGAGCAGCAGTGTGTTTTGGTGGAAATTACACATTGATTGGTGAGACTCCTAAAGAAGAAGATTTGAATTTGTTGGTGCAATGGTTAAAGAATAACGTTGAACAAGAAATCTTCTACACAGATTCTCTCCCACGAATTTTCCCAGAAGCGGAAAGCTTTAAAAACGTTGCTAGTGGAATGCTGGCTATTCCTATTTCTAAGCGCAATTATGTACTGTGGTTTAGACCAGAAGTGATTCAAACAGTTAATTGGGGTGGTGATCCTAATAAGGCGTTTGAACTTAATGATGCTGAAGGGAGTATGCGCCTGTGTCCACGTAAATCATTTGAATTGTGGAAAGAAACGGTTCGTTTAACCTCCTTATCTTGGAAAGCAGGGGAAATTAAAGCTGCTCTGGAACTACGCAAGGCAATTGTGAATATTGTTTTACGACAAGCAGATGAACTTGCTCTATTGGCGGAGGATTTAGAACGTTCTAATGCTGAGCTGAAAAAGTTTGCGTATGTTGCTTCCCACGACTTACAAGAACCCCTCAATCAAGTAGCAAATTACGTTCAGTTGTTGGAAATGCGCTACGGAGAAGAACTTGACGAGGACGCTAAGGAGTTTATCACTTTTGCTGTGGAGGGAGTTAGCTTGATGCAAACGCTGATTGACGATGTGCTGGCTTACTCTAAGGTGGATAAACAAGCGATCGCGTTTCAGCCAACGGAAGTAGAAGTGGCTTTAGAACGAGCCTTAACAAATTTACGGAAACGTATTTCTGAAACAGGGGCTACAATCACTCATGATAAGTTACCAAATATTATGGCTGATAGCACCCAGCTGATGCAGTTGTTTCAGAATCTTATCGGTAATGCTATTAAGTTCCGCAGCGATAAACCACCAGTGATTCATTTGGGTGCTTTAAGCTTAGAGGATGAGTGGCTATTTTCTGTGCGGGATAATGGTATTGGACTTGATCCACAATTTAGCGATCGCATCTTCGTAATCTTCCAGCGTCTCCATACACGAGATGAGTACGCTGGTACTGGAATGGGTTTAGCTATTTGTAAAAAAATTGTCGAGTCTCACAGAGGAAGGATTTGGGTAGAATCACAGCTAGGTGAAGGCGCAACCTTCTACTTTACGATTCCATTTGGAGGACGTGATCTTGAGCGCAGAAATGGACGAAAAGCACAAAACAATCTTTTTGGTGGAAGATAATAAAGCCGATATCCGTCTCATCCAAGAAGCGTTGAAAAATAGCTCTGTTCCGCACGAAGTTGTGACGGTTAGGGATGGGATGGATGCTATGGCTTATTTACGCCAAGAAGGACAATATGCTAATGCACTACGTCCCGACCTGATCTTACTAGATTTGAATCTACCTAAGAAAGATGGTCGGGAAGTGCTGGCAGAAATTAAAGCTGATCCTAAACTAAAACGCATTCCAGTGGTTGTGTTGACAACCTCTCATAATGAGGATGATATTTTTCACAGCTATGATTTGCATGTGAACTGCTACATCACTAAATCGCGGAACCTCAGCCAACTATTTAAAATAGTCAAGGGAATTGAAGATTTTTGGTTGGGAACAGTCACTTTACCATCACAATAAAGGAAATGGGGAGTGGGGGTAGACTCTCATATGGCTGTGATCTGTACAGTAAAAATCTTATTGATTGAGGATAATCTTGCGGAAGCAAGGTTGTTACAAGAGTTTCTCATACCAGCCAAGACAAATGATTTTCATTTGGTTCATGTCAAGCGTCTAGCAGAAGCCCTTCAAGAAATTAGTCACAACACTTATGATGTGGTTTTGCTAGATCTGACATTACCAGACAGTCAAGGATTGGCATCTCTTGCAGCTTTGATCCGGTATGCACCTAATTTACCAATTGTCGTACTGACAAATACTAATGATGATGAGCTAGCTCTTGAAGCGGTGCGATCCGGCGCTCAAGATTATCTAGTTAAACGACTGGTAAAACCAGAAGTGCTGATTCGCTCTCTACGTCATGCGATAGAGCGCAAGCAGGCGTTGGAAAAATTGCGTGCAGTTAATCACACATTAGAAATGAGAGTTCAAGAACGAACAGATGAACTGGTAAAAGTTCAAGAACTTAGCCAGAGTAAATCTGAGTTTGTTTCAATGTTGTCTCATGATATTCGTAACCCTTTAAATACTATCCTGCTTGTTGCGGGATTGCTACAAAGTAGTGACGACAAACTCCCCAAAGAGAAAAAACTTTCTCATTTCCAGTTGATGCGATCGGCAATCAAAAACGTCGCACAGCTATTGGATGAAGTGATGTTCATAGGTAAAGCTGATACTGGAAAGCTTGAGTGTGAACTGATCGCCGCCGATTTAGAACTTTTCTGTCATCAAATCGTTCAAGAAATGCAGCTGAGTCTTTGCGAGGAACGTCCTACTATTATTTTCTCCAGTTTCGGTGAGATTGGTGAAGTCATGTGTGATGAAAGTTTGCTGCAGCATATTTTGACTAATTTACTGAGCAATGCCATTAAGTATTCACCACCAAATAGCACAGTCCGGTTTGATCTAATCGGGCAAGAGAAAACGATAATTTTCCGCATTCAAGACGAGGGTTATGGAATTCCCGAAGAAGATCAGCACCGAATATTTCAACCTTTTCATCGTGCCACAAACGTTGGCAGAATTCCTGGTACGGGCTTGGGTTTAGCAATTGTTAAGAAGTGTGTTGAGACACATGGCGGTAATATTACAGTTCATAGTGAAGTTGGGGTAGGAACAACGTTTACAGTTACACTACCGTTGAATAGGTAGAGGCAAAAGGCATTTGCCCTATTTGGTTTTAGTCTCGTAGCGTGCGTTAGCTCAAATCTTGCACATTTAAGTATAAATACTTGATTAACACCGCGAAAGTATCAAGAATTGAACTATAAAACATTCCTTTCCATTCCTCTTCTAGAGGAATTTAGCTCTTAGACAGGGATTTATAATCCCTGGCTGATTTAAATGCAGTCACACAATCAGTATCGTCGCAGTAGCATTTATATTTACCATTTTATTGGTGCAAGTTAAGAGGAGAGGGGATACAACTGAGAAACGCAATAATCAAACCTTGTGGCGTAATTTCCCGCAAGGAACAATTTTAGTGTTTATTATGTTCTGGTAACCCATCAATCACGCTTACGCTTAAACAGATGATTGAAGTTGAACATCTCAATAAACAATACGGTTCTACCCAAGCTATTACTGATGTCACCTTTAATGTAGAACAAGGAGAAATCTTAGGTTTTTTGGGACCAAATGGTGCTGGAAAGACTACAACCATGAGGATTTTGGCGGGTTATCTACCTGCGACGAGTGGAACAGCTCGGATTGCAGGTTTTGATGTGCATGAAAATTCTCTTGCTGTGAGGCAAAGAATAGGGTATTTGCCAGAAACACCGCCA
Source organism: Aetokthonos hydrillicola CCALA 1050 (assembly GCF_017591665.1). Taxonomy (GTDB): domain Bacteria; phylum Cyanobacteriota; class Cyanobacteriia; order Cyanobacteriales; family Nostocaceae; genus Aetokthonos; species Aetokthonos hydrillicola. The sequence goes on from NZ_JAAKGC010000005.1 coordinate 39,262, forward strand.
TTGTACCCAGAAATGACGGTAGAAGGGTTTTTATTGTTTGTGGCAAGGATTAAGGGAGTACCAGCCGGCGATCGCACAACCAAAGTAAAAGCTGCCATCGAACGCTGTAACTTACAAGACAAGCGCCACGTTATTATTCGCAAGCTTTCTAAAGGATATCGGCAAAGAGTTGGTATTGCGCAAGCGATCGTTCACGATCCACCAGCTATAATCTTGGACGAACCAACTGTTGGACTTGATCCAAGACAGATTATTGAAGTGCGAAATTTAATTAAAAGCCTTGCTGGTAGCCACACAATTATTCTTTCAACACACATTCTACCAGAAGCAAGCATGGTTTGTAACCGAGTAGCAATTATCAACAAAGGTAAACTCGTAGCAACAAATACGCCTGAAAATCTCATGACTCAGTTAACTGGTGGTGCAGGGTATGAACTCGAAATTGAAGGAGATGGTGCTTTAGCTAAACAAGTATTGTCCAAATTACCAGGAGTGAGTTTAGTTGAAACAATGTCTACTGTGGAAATGCATTCCCAAATTCAAGAAAATCGCGCTCTCCTACGGGTGATATCACAGTCTGGAACTGAAATAGGAGGAGAAATTGCAGCAGCATTAATGCATGGAGGATTCACTTTACAGCAAATGCGGCGTGTGAGCGCTACTCTAGAAGATGTATTTTTACAACTGACGACAGAAGAAAAAAATTTGGAGACTTCAACACAAACCAAAGAAGAAGAGGCAGCATAAATGGGTATTGTATTGAGTAATATTATTGCCATTTATCGTCGAGAGTTACAGAGTTATTTTATATCGCCTTTGGCTTATGTGATTGCGGGTGTTTTTTGGTTTATAAGTGGTCTGTTCCTAGTAATGATTTTGCTGGGACCAACCGGAATTCTGGCTTTCGCCGCATTACAGGATTTACAAGCGCAACGAGCTGGAGTACAATTACCGCCAATAGATTACTCCTATGAGTTTGTCAGAGCATTATTGGATAGTATGGGTTCACTTTTGTTATTTATACTGCCAATTCTCTCAATGGGACTTTATGCAGAAGAACGTAAGCGAGGCACTTTAGAACTGTTAGCTACATCGCCAATCACAAACTGGGCAGTGGCTGTGGGTAAATTATTGGGTGTGCTAACGTTTTTTATAACTATGGCTTTGCCATTGCTAGTTTTGGAAGCGATCGCCTTAAGCGGGTCAACTCCACCAATGTTACCAACAATTCCTTTACTAGGTCATTTTGCACTAATCTTACTGGCTGCGGCAATTTTGTCTATAGGAATGTTCATTTCTTCTTTAACAGATAGCACTATTCTGTCTGCTGTCCTCACATTTGCAGTGATTTTATTACTGTTATTGATTGATGTTATCGCTAAAAATATTAGTGGACCGGTGGGAGAATCTTTAGGTTATATATCGTTGCTGAAACATTACAACACTATGATCCAAGGAATTTTAGATACTAGTGGCTTAATTTTGTTTGCAAGTTATATTTTTTTAGGTATCTTTTTGACAGCAAAATCAATCGATGCCTTACGTTTTCAAAGACAATAAAAAGGAGTCAGAAGTCAGAATACAGGAGTCAGAATACACTCTCCTGGCTTCTGAATTCTTCTTCATAAATAACGCAAAAGATTTTTGCTGTATATAGGAATAATATTTGATTTCTCAACAGATACCTAGAACATACCAAACGTTTAATAATGGTGCCTTACGGACTTCGTCCTAACACACCCTACAATACTATCGCCTATTACCTTGGTTAATGAATACTATAATTGCGAAAAAGAAACTTTGGAAATATCTGTTTCTACTTGGTCCATTCCTACTTGCTGCGGGCTTAACAATTGGGTTGGTAACAGAAAAATGGAATGGAATTGCCTTAGCATTCATAATTCCTGGAATTATAGTTGTTGGTTTTTGGCTAATATGGCAAAACCAACAAAGTAACTGGTGGGGACGCCGTTCCACCCAAGCAGGTACTAACGCCCTAGTTGGAACTTTGGCAATGTTAGTCATCGTCGGTTTAATCAACTTCTTAGGTACTCGCTACCACCTAAGAACGGATTTAACAGAAACTCGTTTATTTACCCTTGCACCGCAGTCAAGAGAATTAGTACGTTCATTAAAACAGCCAGTTAAGGTGTGGGTATTTCAGGGTGCTCAAAATTCGCTGGATCGGGAATTGCTGGAAAATTATCAACAGCAAAACCCAAACTTTAAGTTTGAGTACGTAGATCCCCAAGCAAAACCAGGACTGGCTGAAAAGTTTGGTGTTAAAAACCAAGGAGAAGTCTACCTAGAATCTCAAAATAGAAAACAATTGGTACAGGTAGTCAGTGAGAGCGATCGCCTATCTGAAGTAAAGCTAACTAATCGTCTCCAACAAATCACAAGCTTAAGCCAGCCTAAAGTTTACTTTGTTCAAGGTCATGGCGAACACCTACTCTCTCAAGGAGATGGTGCAATGTCACAAGCTGTTCAAGCATTAGGTGACAAAAACTATATTGCTTCACCTCTAAATTTAGCAGAAAAGTCAACTGTACCAGAAGATGCTGCTGTTGTAGTAATTGCTGGTTCCCGGCGCGCACTCTTTGAAAGTGAAGTGACAGCTTTACAAAATTATCTCAACAAGGGTGGTAACTTGTTGCTGATGACTGATCCTAACAGTGATCCAAAACTAGACAATTTACTTGTTAGTTGGGGTGTGAAGCTGGATAATCGTTTAGCAGTGGATGTTGCTGGAATCGAAGCACTTGGTCCTGCAGTCCCCATCGTAACAGAATATGGAAAACATCCGATTACCAAAGATTTTCGTAACGGAATTTCTTTTTATCCTTTAGCACGCGCAATAGAGACTACCCCAGTATCTGGTGTAGAAGCGACTCCCTTGTTGCTAACAAAACCCTATCCTAAAAGTTGGGCAGAAAGTGATCAGAAAAGTGAAAAGTTGGTTTTTCATCCAGGACGTGATCTTAAAGGTCCCTTAACCTTAGGTGTTGCTTTGACAAAAAAACTAGGCAATACAAATACATCTAACCCAACACCAACAACTTCCCCCACACCACAACCGACAACCAAAGCTTCTACAAACCCAACACCAACAACTTCTCCCACACCACAACCGACAACCAAAGCTTCTACAAACCCAACACCAACAACTTCCCCCACACCACAACCGACAACCAAAGCTTCTACAAACCCAACACCAACAACTTCCCCTACACCACAACCGACAACCAAAGCTTCCACAAACCCAACACCAACAACTTCCCCCACACCACAACCGACAACCAAAGCTTCCACAAACCCAACACCAACAACTTCCCCCACACCACAACCTACTACGAAACTTACTGAATCAAGGATGGTGGTTTTAGGAAATTCTGATTTTGCAACCGATGGCTTGTTTGGACAACAGCTAAATGGAGATGTATTTCTTAACTCGGTGACTTGGTTAAGTCAACAGGATCAACCACTCCTTTCAATTCGTCCAAAAGAAGCAAAAAATCGTCGCATTAACCTAACAACATCCCAAGCTCGTGTTTTAGCATTGTCGTCTCTGTTAGTTTTACCTTTAGTTGGCTTTACAGCAGCAGGCGTTGTGTGGTGGCGCAGGAGATAAGAGGGTGGGAAAATGAAATTACAGAGGACAACTTTAATTTTGATACTGTTAGCTCTAGGTTTGGGTGGCTTTGTCTATTTTTACGAGATTAAAGGCGCGACTCAACGAGAAGAAATTAAAGAGAAAAAGCAACAGATTTTTTCTTTTGGGACTGCTGACTTACAATCTTTAATTATCAAGACTCAAAACTTGTCGATAAATCTGGAACGCCAAAACAATAAGTGGATGCTACAATCTCCAGAGGTTATGCCAGCAAATGATGCTGTGGTGTCATATTTGACAAATTTATTGGTCAAGGGTAAGAGTGAACGAACTTTATTGATTCCAGCTAATCAGCTTGGGGAATTTGGTTTAGATCAACCTCAAGCAACAATTGATGTGAAGCTAAAGAATCAAAAAACCCATAAGTTGATTTTAGGAAAGCCTGACTTTAACCAACATTTTTTGTATGCTATGGTTGACCCTATTGCTAAGCCAAGTGGGAGTACAAATGTGTTGTTAGTATCTAAAGATTTTGAGAACGCAGTTCGTCGAGATCTTTCGGAATGGAAAGAAATTGTACCCATTGGTTCACAAAATCCGGTAAACAAGACTGAAGAACCAGCCCCCACAAAAACTAAATAAGCTCAAAGCTGTAACGCACCATTAATAGTGGTGCGTTTTGCCACTTCCGTGGGCAATTCGTAGGCTCGAATCAGATGTTGGGACAACTTTATTTCTATTTCAACCCTAGCCTCTGACTGCTTACCTAATTCTTCTACTACTCTTCCTAATCGGTCATCACTGGCATCTTTTTCTGCTATGGATCAGCCCAGCCGGTGCTTAACTCTAAAGCCTTCCAGGTATCATCAGTTAATCTTAAAGAGCGCACTCGACGATAATGGCATCACCGTGCCAGAAAAGGTTTTTTGTACGCTAAGAAATTTTCAAGTGTCTGGAACGACGATTTTTCGTTCAAACTAGATTAAAACTAGCACCATAACCATAGTTTTCTCACCAATTTTACAGAAAAAAGAGATTGCTGAAAAGCTTATCCCATCTTAGTTTCAGTCTTAGCGTACAATTTACCCGGTTGGGTACAGTGATGCCTTAATCATCAAAAGCTCTGTTTCTAGACATATTGATGAGTAAATCAATAATTGCCTTATGCCTTTTATGAAACTTTAATAGCTCTAAATACGCAAATGGAACGACTATAGGCCATAAAATAGCAGATATAACTAAAACTACACCATAAAAAAAGCGCTGATCAATGGCTTTCATTTCTTCATCTTCTAGAAAGAATCCTAGCCACTCACTGAAGAAGCGATATGAAAGCATCATATAGCTTAAAATTCCCAGGTAGATGATAAGTTTGATTAACATGATAGTAATTTCATTGTCAGAATCGCAGGTATTACTTTACTCCCCACAAAATATCAATAATCTCTAAGTGAATTTTCTATTTACTATAGCAGCCCATTAAGTTTTGAAAAGCTAGAACTGAACACTCCTCGTTGCTTTTCCCCATTCATTTTTTCCTTCCAAAGCAGATCAGCTCTAGTATAAGTATCTTTGATACTATATTTTTCTCTTTGTCCCACATCACCATTAAGCCATACATTTATTAACTTCACTCGAATTTTAATTTTCTATTTTGTGGTATCCTCACAAGCAGCTATACCTGTCAGAGCAGTAAAAGGGGAGAATTTCAAACCAATTATAATAACAATCGAAATTATATCTATCCAAAGTAGTAGATGTCTATAGACTATACAAACCTACACATTGTAATTACTGAGAAATTGGAAAAGAGGCAGATACCAGCAAAGGGAAAACTTTTTCGGGATTCTCCATAGAGCTAAAAATTATCATTAATTTCTTGGACATGAGCTATAGGATAAAGTTCGATACTTTATCCTATAGCTTATTTAATAACAAAGTGAATTTATAATTTCAAACAGTAAATACACTTATTTTGAGTTGAATCTTACCACGATTAATTGAATAACAAGGAGTCAGGAGTCAGAATACACCACCCATAAAGGGATCGTGTTTTAACGCTCCTGAATAAGTTTAGTCACCAAGAATAAGAATAGTATCAAAATAGAATAGGGGCGAACAGCCGTTCACCCCTATTGAATCTAATACAGCTACATCAAGTTTAAATCTACAACTTCTCCGCTAGCTCAGTTGTGGTATTGTTTACCTGATTGCTAATCACTGTAGTTGGTTGCAAGATTGTTGTATGGGCAATGGAATTATTCGCCAGTGTAAATAGAGGATTGGACAAGATACCTGAAATGGTAGTTGCTATTAAAGTGACTATTAAACCCACCTGCAAAGGTCTAAGTCCAGGCAAATCCCAACGCACTTCGGGATAATTTTTCACTGCGTCGGACATTTCTTGAGGTTCTTTGACTACCATCATCCTAACTACGCGAATGTAGTAGTAGATGGAGACGACACTAGTAACTAGCCCTAACAAGACTAACCCATAAAGACCAGCTTGCCAACCAGCCCAGAACAAGTAAATCTTTCCAAAAAATCCAGCTAGTGGAGGGATTCCGCCCAAGGAAAGCAGAGAAATGCTTAATCCTAGGGTGAGAAGAGAGTCTTTCTGATAAAGACCAGAGTATTCCACAATTTGGTCTGTTCCTGTGCGAAGAGAGAACAGAATAACACAGGTAAAACCACAGAGGTTCATGAATAGATAAACCAGCAAGTAGAATACCATACTGGCATATCCCGCTTCGGTACCAGCAATCAACCCAAGCATGACAAATCCAGCTTGCGCAATGGATGAATAAGCTAGCATTCGTTTCATGCTGGTTTGGGTTAACGCCACAACGTTACCCAAAATCATGCTAAGAACAGCGAGGGCGGTGAAGACAAACTTCCATTCGTCAACAACGAGGGGAAAGGCTACTGTTAGTAAGCGGATAGCTAAAGCAAACCCAGCTGCTTTAGAACCGACAGACAAAAAGGCAATTACTGGGGTAGGCGCACCTTCGTAAACGTCTGGTGTCCACTGATGGAAAGGAGCAGCAGAAATTTTGAAGCCAATACCAGCAATTACAAAAACTAGAGCAATCAACAACCCTAAGGATTGACCAGCACCTGCTTTGGCAATTCCATCGCCGATCGCACTCAGTTCAGTTTGTCCACCTGATAGACCATACAGCAGCGACACCCCATACAAAAATACCGCCGTACTCGAAGCACCGATCAACAGGTATTTTAGTGCTGCTTCATTTGAACGGGGGTCACGTTTGGTATAACCTGTCAGTAAATAAGAGGAGATACTCAGGGTTTCTAACGAGATGAAAATCATCACCAACTCGCTAGCACCAGATAAGAACATTCCTCCTAAGGTAGCAGTCAGCAAAATCGCGATGAATTCTGCTAAAGCCGCACCACTTTGTTCGATGTAGCGAATTGACATCAAAATGGTGACCGCACAAGACAAAGCCACAATCCCACGAAAGACGATACTGAGGTCGTCACTATTAAAGGCTCCGCCAAAGAAAATATGGTTGGTACTATCCCATTGAAAGCACAGGGCTACAATCGAGGCAAATAAACCTGCGATCGCTAGATATCCAATCCAACGGGAGGATGTACGCCCCAAAATTAAGTCAACAATTAAAACTCCCAAAAGGGTTATGATTACAATCCCTTCCGGTAGAATCGTTCCAGCATTCAACTGGGATGCAAGATTAGCAAAATCCATCTTTATTTATAGGTTTTGGCTACTAGACATAATAGTCCCACTGTGTTAATTGTATTGTTTTTTGTTTCCCTTGCATTAATCTTTTATAGGCAAGGGGTAAGGGGTAAGGGGTAGGGAGAAAAGCCGCAGGGAGTACTATTTGAAGGGGTTTCCGCTGCTTTTATAGATTTTTTCATGAGTGATTATAAGAAATAATTAAGCAGTTCAGCTCAACACTGAACTGCTTTTAGATGAGTATAGTTCACATAGTACACAGACCGCTTTGGTAAGCGGATCTATGAACTTAAAACTATCCATTGCTAGAGACGAACTCAGTTTGTGACTGTGGGAAGTATAAACTGTTAGTGTGCTTTAATGTATATTTAGTTATGCTTAGCTCAGTCTCTACCGCTTACTTCTGTTTTGGGTGTTAATATCGTTTTGAGTAGCCGCCATTGCTACTGTTTTTGTTACCCCAGCTACCACCGCCAGAACGACTACTTTTTTCCTCTTTTGGTCTAGCTTTATTAACTTTCATTACACGTCCCATCCACTCAGCGCCATCTAAAGCCTGAATGGCGTCGTTTTCCGCAGTTTCCGATTCCATTTCTACAAAACCAAAACCTCTTGCACGACCTGTTTCTCGATCTGTGGGTAGTTGAACCTGCTTCACAGCGCCGTATTCAGAAAATACCTGACTTAGATCTTCTTGTGTAACGCTGTAGGATAGGTTACCTACGTAAATTGACATGAAACTCTCCATAATCCTATTATGCAGAGAGATTTACCCGAAGAGCCACTTGCAGTTATTGATAAAAACAAGGACAATTCCGCCGAGTTGATTTCTCCGCAATTATGATAGCATGTTTTTTGCCAAAAATGTATGGTATGGGGCATGGGGCATAGGGCATAGGGCATAGGGCATAGGGCATAGGGCATGGGGCATGGGGCATGGGCCGTGGAGAGCAAAAAAAGACTTATCAAAGCAATATTGACTTCTTTCTACAAAACTAAATTTAGCGATATAATCCTTTCTCCCATACGCATTGCCCATTGCCCATTGCCCATTGCCCATTGCCCATTGCCCATTGCCCATTGCCCTATTGTATTAACCTTAAAGAAGTATTGTGAAAACTGTAGTCGCCATTTATGCCTGAGATAGGTTAATGATTAAAATAACCAACTCATGCTCTTGCTTTTCTAACCTAAAGGAAGATCCACAGTCCAACTGCTTAATTCTGGCAATCTCTCCCGTATACCTCGAGTTTAAGGGAATTTTGCCGGTTTCCCGCAGTATATGTAACGATTAAACCAAGCTCTTGAGCGCGTCAGTTTCCGCTCAATATCTGACGCCCTATTCTTTCAACTTGACTGTTTAGCTGAGCAGCCCCAACTTTTCTTTGTTTTATTTCCATGTCAACTCTTGTCATTGTCGAATCTCCGACCAAAGCTCGTACCATTCGCAACTACTTACCAAGAGACTATCGGGTGGAAGCGTCTATGGGTCATGTACGTGACCTTCCTCAATCAGCTACTGAAATTCCCTCTAACGTAAAAGGAGAAAAATGGGCGCAGCTAGGGGTAAATATAGACGCTGACTTTGAACCTCTGTATGTAGTTCCTAAAGATAAAAAGAAAATTGTCACACAGCTTAAAGAGGCACTTAAAGACGTAGATGAACTGATCTTAGCAACTGACGAAGATCGTGAAGGTGAAAGTATTAGTTGGCACTTACACCAGTTACTAAAGCCAAAAGTGCCTATCAAGCGGATGGTGTTTCATGAAATTACCTCTGAGGCTATCAAAAAAGCCTTGGAAAACTGTCGCGATATAGATGAACAGTTAGTTCGCGCTCAAGAAACACGGCGAATTTTAGATCGGCTTGTAGGCTATACTTTGTCGCCTCTGCTGTGGAAAAAAATAGCTTGGGGACTTTCCGCAGGGCGGGTACAATCAGTTGCTGTGCGACTTTTAGTGAAGAGGGAACGCCAGCGGCGTGCTTTCCACCAAGGTACATACTGGGATTTAAAAGCAACTTTAACGCCTCCTGCAGAGAAAGGTTCGTTGAGCTTTGTTTCCCAATTAATCACTCTTGGAGGAACTAGGCTAGCAACTGGTAGTGATTTCGACTCAGCAACCGGTCAAATCGCTAAGGAGCGCCAGGTTATCCTTTTAAATGAAGCAGAAGCACTTGCTCTCAAAGAACGCTTAGCTGGTAAAGTTTGGCAAGTCACTGAGATGGAAGAACGTCCTGTGACTCGCAAACCCGCACCACCATTTACTACGTCTACTCTGCAACAAGAATCTAACCGTAAACTGCGCTTGTCAGCACGGGACACAATGCGCATTGCTCAGAATTTGTATGAGCAAGGTTATATTACTTACATGCGTACGGATTCAGTCAATTTATCAGAGCAAGCAATCACAGCAGCTCGTGCTTGTGTAGCACAACTTTACGGCAAACAGTACCTTAGCCCTGAACCTAGGCAATACGCTACCAAATCAAAAGGCGCACAAGAAGCTCACGAAGCTATTCGACCTGCAGGTAACAGCTTCCGTACCCCTCAAGACACTGGGTTGAGTGGTCGGGAATTACAACTCTATGACCTGATTTGGAAGCGTACCGTCGCCACCCAAATGGCGGACTCTCGCCAAACCCAAATCACCATGCAGCTACAAGTGGAAGACGCAGGTTTTCGGTCTTCTGGCAAACGTATTGATTTTCCTGGGTTTTTACGCGCTTACGTTGAAGGATCTGATGATCCCGAAGCAGCATTAGAAGACCAAGAGATTATCTTACCTAACCTCAAGGTAGGCGATCGCCCAAACTGTAAGGAACTGGAAGCGATTGGTCACGAAACCCAACCACCAGCGAGATACACCGAAGCAACTTTGGTAAAAACCCTTGAAAGTGAAGGCATTGGTCGTCCGAGTACATATGCCAGCATTATCGGCACTATCATAGACAAGGGTTATACCCAATTAACCAATAACGCTCTTATACCTACCTTCACGGCTTTTGCTGTTACCGATCTACTAGAAAAACACTTTCCTGACATTGTCGATCCGAGCTTCACCTCCAAAATGGAGCAGACGTTGGATGACATTGCTGCTGGAGAAGCTAAATGGCTACCCTATTTACGGGAGTTTTATCTAGGAGAGAAAGGGCTAGAAACCCTGGTGAAGGAACAGGAAAACCAAATTGATGGTAACGCCGCTCGAACGGTCGAGTTGGAAAACTTAGATGCTAAAGTCCGTATTGGGAAATTTGGTCCTTATCTAGAAGTAGAAAATGGTGATGGTGTTGTAACGGCATCAATTCCTAAAGATTTAACCCCAGCAGATCTTGATCCCAAACAGGTAGAAACTCTACTACGACAAAAAACCTCTGGTCCTGATCAGTTAGGTAGACACCCAGAAACTGGCGAGCCAATCTATGTACTTATAGGTCCTTATGGTCCTTATGTTCAACTAGGTGACAAGTCAGAAGAAAACCCCAAACCTAAACAAGCTTCTCTTCCTAAAGGTGTGAAGCCAGAAGACGCTACCCTTGATATGGCGGTGGGTTTGTTAGCTTTACCTAGATTATTAGGTCATCATCCAGAAACAGGTGGCAAAATTCAAGCGAATTTGGGGCGATATGGCCCTTATGTCGTTCATGATCAAGGTAAGGAGGGCAAAGATTATCGTTCTCTCAAGGCAGGTGATGATGTCTTAACAATTTCTTTAGAAAGAGCGTTAGAATTATTGTCTGAGCCGAAAAAAGGACGTACCAGTACAAGCAAATCTAAAGCAGCCTTAAAAGAATTAGGCTCCCATCCAGAAGACGGTGAACCTGTAAACATCTACAACGGACCTTACGGAACTTATATTAAACACGGTAAAACTAATGTTGGTATTCCAGAGGGTGAATCGGTTGACGATGTGACTCTCTCTAAGGCCTTAGAACTGTTGGCAACCAAAGCACAAACTGCGAAATCTAGTCGCAAAACAAGTCAATCAAAAAGCTCTAGCCCGAAGTCTACAACTAAGTCAAAAGCAACAACTGCAAAGAAAAAATAAAAGGGAGCTCTTAGCAGGGAGCAGGGAGCAGGGGAAGAAGGAAAAAACTGTCTTAGGTATACCCCATGCCCTATGCCCCATGCCCCATGCCCTATGCCCCTTACACTCTATTTCTTTAATAGGATGCGGTTATATTAGTCATGAATGTGATACTCTAGAAAGAAACGGAGAAAGACTACATTTCAAAGTGGCTTGTACCTAAAATAGGTAAGTGGGGATCAACAGGGTTTACATCCAGATCGAAACAGTAAAGTTAGTTTCTCCGCAGTGGCACAATAATAATTGAGGTAGTAACTCAGGAGCGGTCAGTTCAATGGACTATATAGACAAGGTGCTAGAAAAGCTCAAGGAATTAGCACGCAAGCTGATTGAAGCCCTTCTCGGGCCAGCTGCTGAGCCGGAACCGGAACTGATTCCAATTCCAGTTAACGAGCGCTCTCGCAGGCGGTAAGCTGGACTCACCACATACAGAGTCTTAGAGAACCAACATGCCGGATTTAATATTGTCTCCCTTAAGCGTTCTGGTGCTGCATGGACCAAATTTGAACTTGCTAGGACAGCGTGAACCAGGAATTTATGGTTCGACAAGTTTGACGGAAATTAATCGCTTGTTAGAAACAGAAGCAATAAAACTACAAGCGAAAGCATCTTGTATGCAGTCAAATCATGAAGGCGTGTTGGTAGACGCTATACATGGAGCACTAAATCAACATCAGGGTATTTTGATTAATGCCGCTGCCTACACTCATACAAGTGTGGCGCTGAGGGATGCGATCGCTGCTGTTAACTTACCTACAGTGGAAGTGCATCTGAGTAATATCTACCGCCGCGAAGAATTCCGCCATCATTCATATATAGCTCCAGTTGTAATTGGGCAAATTAGTGGATTTGGTATACAAAGCTACTTGCTCGGCTTGCAGGCTTTAGTATACCATTTAAGGCATTAAAAACATCAGTAGGGTCGCAAAGCCTTGTGCCCTACAATAGACGGGAACATCTAAATAGATTCCTGTTTTTTCCGTCTTTCCCCATTTCAATCTTGATAGAGTAGTAGAACAATTTGCTTAACTATTAGCTTGTCCAATAATGCGCTACTCTCTTAGAAGTCGATTTGGTGGAACGATACTTGGAGCACTCCTAGGGAGAAGCTTGCCATTAATTGGTAACAAAAAACACCAAAGTGTAGGGACGTTAAATACGAAGTCTCTACATTGGTTAGAAATGGCAATTTCGGGTGCAGAAAGTTTAATTAATTTGGGTAGGTTTGACTTAAAAGATTGGCAAAAGTACAACAACCCAGAACCAGTGCTTGTAGACACGTTCAATATTCTTCCGGAAACAGTTCTTGCTGCACTGCCAATAGCATTATTTTTTCACGAAAATAGAATAAAACTTCGAGAAAACTTGCTCTTATCGGTTCAATTATGGAGCGATGAGCCGCTCATAAGGGATGGGACACTGGCAGTTGGTTATGCGATCGCTCAGTCTCTAAGAGAAAAACTATCAAAAACCAACTTGATTTCTCAAACAATTTCTTTTATTGGGGAAAGTTCAACGAGCTTACCAGAGCAATTAATAAAAGTTAATGACTTGTTAGATTCTCAAGCTGGATTAGAAAGAGTACAAGCTGAGTTGATCAAAGAAGAAAAGTTCAGTAACGCTATTGCCATGGCATTTTACTGCTTTTTGGATACTCTAGAGGATTTCCGTCTTTCAGTTTTGAGATCTCGTCAAATTCCAAGTCACTCACATGGTATAAATACTATTACTGGGGCTTTGTCAGGAGCGTATAATAGCACTATAGGCATTCCGGTAAACTGGCAGATGCTAGTGGCTCAAGCAAACTCACCAGAAACAGAACTGATCAACTTTTCGCGACTGTTAGAACTAACTGATTCGCTTATGTCTGTATGGTCAGGAATTTATGACTTAGAGACAAATTCTAACGATGTAAAAAAAGAAGATTGTAAGATAATTGAGGTGATCGCGTCTGCGCAGCGTCCCAAAGGTAGGCAGTATAGTAGCGAAATGCTGGTAGCATCTCCTGGGATTATCCGCAGCAACTAGCTGTAATCCTAAAGGTATAGTTGAATATTACTACTATGGTAGGAATTATTAAAATAAATAGACCATTCTTCAAACATCTCCAAACTCCGCTTTTCAAATTTTGAATTTAACCGCAAAAATTCCTGACGGCGAAAAAACAACCTCCTATCGTCCAACTTAATAAAAAGATTGTTGCTCAATTCCTACAAGAATTTTTCGTTAATTTCTATACTGATAATATTTACAAAATCTCCCCTCAATCGTAGTCTGTGTAGGGTAGCTATTGTGGTTAATCAAATTCAAAAAAACTTCTGTTTAGGATTGTTTTATTTTGAGCAGTAAAAGTAAGCAACTGCGGTTTTAGGTGATGAAACAAGCACCATTTTTTCAAAACTTAACGCAGCCGTTAAGTCACTGGCTGCGACGATGGAAAGCGAGACGCCGTCTGTACTTATCCAGGACAAGCGACAAAGACAAATACCGAAAACGAACAGCGTTAAGCTCAATGGCAAAGTCGGTAAAAATGAAACGAGGCTTCTATGCTCTGAGCTTACACTCGTTGCGGCGCAGCAAGTCGTCTCTGATCATTTTTTTGCTTGCTGTTTTGTCGTTGATAGGAGTTATGGGTAATAACTTATACAATCAGCCTCAGCTTCACGTGGGGACTATTGCACCACAAACGATCAAAGCACCAGCAGATGCTACCATCCAAGATCAGCTAAAAACAGCAGATCAACGCCAAGCCGCTAGTATCAGTTCTATACCGGTGTTGATGATTGATAACGAAATTAATCATCAAATCAACCGAAGCTTGCAACAACTGCTCAACCAAGGTAACGAAATTCGTTCTTCAATAGCGTCTTTTCCTTTTTTTGACAATTTAATTTTATCTGCATCTAGCCAGCACTATCTGCAATCCTGTCCTGATTGGGAATGGCAAGCGTTACTTCTAGTTATTGAAAATACTGGAAAACAAAATACAGGACTGTTATCTCCTACACAAAAAAGTAAAATAGGAGCGCTGAAAACTCTTGAGGAATATGAACAAGGCAATGTATTATCAGCAACAGATATGGATTTAAGCCCAGTCGATTTGTTCAAAAAAGCTGATTTTACTCAAGCAGCAGCGCAATTAGAAGCTTATCGTGCCTCGTCTTCTAAGCAACAGTTCTCCTCACTGATGTTTCGGATCTTAAAAGCACGGCAAGGATACGCTAAAGCAAAAACCAAGCTTTTAGAGCTTTTAACTGAACAACCCGAAACAGTATACAAGGAAACTTCCTTACTGGATTTGTCAAACGACGATTGGGCAAAAACACAAATGGGAATCCGACAAAGTGCACAACGAATCCTCGCCCAAGGTTTATCACCTGGACTCCCGACGAATATTTTGGAACATGCAATAAGCCTACAGGTGCAAACATCTGTACCAAAAGATGGTGAACATCTAGCAATCAAATTGTTGTTGAATGTACTCAAACCAAATCTTAAGAAAGATGAAATAAAAACTACACTAATCGCTGCAAAGGCTGCTGCTCTAGTACAACCAGTAATGGTGAAGGTCAAGCAAGGTGAGATTATTGTTAAAAAAGGAGAAAAGATCACCCCTTGGAAACTTGAGGTACTAGATCATTACCGGTTGATTCGTCGAGAAGTTAAGTGGCTAGCATTGTTCCGTTTAGGAAATTTTGTGATTGCTGCTGTTGGTATTTTTGCCTTAATAGAACAACAAAGCAAATGGCGACTGAGACAAACAGATCGATTATTGGTGCTGTTGCTCACTTTGAGTACACCAATATTGCTCACAATGGGTATACCCTACACAACCTGGAGTGGTGTAGGTTTACTTTTGGGTAGTTATTACGGTTCTGTTTTGAGCGTGACAGTTGTAGGTCTAATGTTATTTTTGCTACCAGTTAGCCTAGAAATGAGTAAAATCATGCTTTTAGCTGGTGCAGCTGGAGGCGTATTAGCAGGTTGCGTGGCACAACGACTACACTCACGTGAAGAACTAGCTTTATTAAGTCTTGCTATTGCTGTAACAGAGGGTAGTGTTTACCTGCTACTCTATCTTCTTTTAGGTAAAGCATTTGGTATGTCTTTATATATCACACTTCAACACGCAGCATTATTTGCTTTATCTGGCTTAGCTTGGAGTGTTGTAGCGCTTGGTTTAAGTCCCTACCTAGAAAAATTATTTGATTTAGTCACCCCGATTCGTTTAGCGGAACTTGCAAATCCTAACCGTCCTTTGTTAAAGCGGCTTGCCACTGAAGCGCCTGGGACTTTTCAGCATACACTGTTTGTTGCGACCCTTGCTGAAGCTGCCGCCAAACACTTAAGATGCAATGTCGAGCTTGTAAGAGCAGGGACACTGTATCACGATATCGGAAAAATGCACGATCCCATCGCATTTATTGAAAATCAGATGGGAGGACAAAATAAACACGATACAGAAATTCAAGATCCTTGGAAAAGTGCAGCAATTATCAAAAAACATGTCTCAGAAGGCTTAGTGATGGCACGAAAACATAGTTTGCCAACAGCAATTCAAGCCTTTATTCCACAGCATCAAGGGACAATGCAGATTACTTATTTTTATCACCAAGCTCTGCAAATGGCAAAAGAAGATCCAACATTAGAAGTGGACGAGGCTGATTTTCGCTACGATGGTCCAATTCCTCAGTCACGAGAAACCGCAATTGTTATGCTGGCTGATTCTTGTGAAGCAGCGCTGCGATCGCTCAAAGATACCTCCCCAGAACACGCTTTAGTCATGCTAAACAATATCCTCCGTGCTAGATGGCAAGACAATCAAATGGTAGATTCCGACTTAACACGGGAAGATATGGCTCGAATCGCCGAAATTTTTGTTCAAGTTTGGCAGCAGTTTCACCACAAGCGCATTCCTTATCCAAAGGTGAGATGAGGAATACAGTTATCAGTTATCAGTCAAGAGTAATGTGTTGATCGCAACGCTAAACACTGCACTATAAGTCTTGATAACTGATAACTGATAACTGTTCACTGTTTAAGTGCCCTTTGCCCCATGCCCCATTCCTGTGTATTATATTTGAACACTTACACATAGAAGGAATTATGACTCAAAACTACCGCATTACATTACTCCCTGGCGATGGTATTGGAACCGAAATTATGGCGGTGGCGGTAGACGTGCTGAAAGTCATAGAGAAAAAGTTTGATATTCAGTTTGAGTTTGAAGAAATGCTGATGGGTGGTGCAGCAATTGACGCCACTGGTGAACCATTGCCAGCCGTAACACTGGATACATGTCGTAAAAGTGATGGAGTATTACTAGCTGCTATTGGTGGTTATAAGTGGGATTCTTTACCATCTCACTTACGCCCTGAAGCAGGTTTATTAGGGTTACGTGCGGGTTTGGGATTATTTGCTAATTTACGTCCAGCAAAAATTTTCCCGCAGCTGATTGATGCTTCAACCTTAAAAAAAGAGGTTGTGGAAGGCGTCGATATTATGGTGGTGCGCGAACTCACTGGTGGTATTTATTTCGGTAAGCCTAAAGGTATTTTTCCGACAGAAACGGGTGAAAAGCGTGGTGTGAATACTATGGCTTACACTGAATCGGAAATTGAGCGGATTGGGAGAGTCGCTTTTGAAACAGCACGAAAACGTGGTGGTAAACTCTGTTCAGTTGATAAATCAAACGTTTTGGAAGTCTCTCAGTTATGGCGCGATCGCATCACTCAACTCTCTCAAGAGTATCCAGATGTGGAACTATCACATTTATATGTAGATAATGCTGCAATGCAGTTGGTTCGTGCGCCCAAGCAATTCGATACTATCGTCACGGGCAATTTGTTTGGTGATATTCTCTCTGATGCTGCTGCTATGCTAACTGGCAGTATTGGAATGTTACCTTCTGCTAGTTTAGGCGCTTCTGGTCCTGGTGTTTTTGAACCGGTTCACGGTTCAGCTCCAGATATTGCTGGACAGGATAAAGCCAATCCTCTCGCACAAGTTTTAAGTGCTGCAATGATGCTGCGGTACGGTTTAAACCAACCAAAAGCAGCCGACGACATTGAAGATGCTGTTTTACGGGTTCTACAACAAGGCGATCGCACTGGCGATATAATGTCACCGGGAATGAATCTGTTAGGTTGTCGCGCTATGGGTAAAGCACTCATCCAAGCTCTCGAAGCTTAAGCTGAATGTGTAGAGAAAGTAAAATTTCATACTTTCGGGATGACTGAAATCTCTGTTAACAATCAACATTCATTTTTTCAGATAAACTATAGAGAAACCTAGAAAACAAAATTGGTTGAGTGGTGTACGCTCTAAAACAACGACCGGCAAATTATACCAATCCAAAGAACCAGCCAGCATTGATTGACCCTAACGTCATCAAAGCCGCTGTCCAAATCTATAATATCTACTGCGAAGTACACCCAGAAATCGCTGGGCAACCTTCCGGGGTGGCAATTAACCGAGTTCATCACCGAGGTAAAGTTATTTTTACCAACCACCCGATTCTCCTGCCAGAAGAATGTTTTGTGCCCTTAAATCAAATTGAATCCCATGTGTATTAGTTCGCTTTGTTTTCATAGAAAAGCTTGAGCATGTTTTAGTGATTAAGTCAAATTAAATTCAATGTGTATTAGTTAGTGGCTAGTGGGAAAAATAACAAGTAGCAATTATCCACTAACTAAATGGACCTATTATTAGTCTTTCCGGCAAGTCTAATAGTTTTTGCTTTGGGAGCATCTATTGGAAGCTTTATCAACGTCGTAGTTTACCGACTACCGATACGATTATCTATTCTTTGGCCACCATCTCGGTGTCCACACTGCTTAAATAAACTCAAAGCATACGATAATCTCCCAGTGCTGGGATGGCTTTTGTTAAAAGGACGGTGTCGTTATTGTAAAACCAGAATTTCTTCCCGTTACCCAATTGTAGAAGGGGTGACGGCAATATTATTTGTGGTCGTTTTCTGGATATTTAAGTTTTCTCTATTGACACTAGGTTACTGGGCTTTTTGTAGTTGGCTCTTAGCTCTGTCTTTGATTGACTTGGATACGATGACTCTACCTAACCCACTAACACAGTCAGGGTTGGTGCTGGGAATACTGTTTCATATAGTTTTGGGTTTTGGATCAGAGGCTAGTTTATCAGGATTGGCAAAGCAGGTGATGACAGGAGTTGTAGGAGCAGTGCTGGGATTATGGCTGTTCGATGCGATCGCTATTCTTGGTTACTTTGTGTTAAGAAAAGATGGCATGGGAGGAGGAGATGTCAAACTAGCAGCAATGATGGGAGCTTGGCTAGGTTGGCGGTATTTGCTTTTAGCTATTTTTATTGCTGCTGTTGCAGGTGTTTTAGTAGCTAGAAAAACATTTGGAAAAAAGAAGCCTATCCCTTTTGGTCCATTCCTTGCTTTAGGAGCAGTCGTATCCTTATTTTATGGTAAAGCGATTTTGTCTACCTACTTACATTTAATGTTTAGCTAAAAGAATTCAGGAGTCAGGAGCCAGAAGCCAGAATGAAAGACAGTATAACTGGTGGACAAATAATGAGGCTGAAATCCCCATACTCTTGATTCTGACTACTGTATTCTGATTCCTGACTTCTTGTTTAAAGTTTCTTGAATAACTGTAAACTTCATCACCCCATCAACCTTTTAGGCTTTGCTAATATCAACTTGTGACTAGAATTACACCCTTAAGTACTAGTACTGCTAAGCAAAATTTGCTCGTTCAAAATTAAAAAAGCTGATATCATAAGCTTCTTGTGTTCTTTTATAGGCACCTAGAGGCTTGCTACAGGATATTATAGCTCTAATTCCTGCGCCCGTTGTACTAGTACCAATAGAACAGTTACTTATTTCGTTTCTATCTACTCCAGCAGCTTATTACGATTGAGTTTTCTACAACAGAAACTGTAGACTTGAATTAGTTTATGTATTTTCGTTAAGCTAGCAACTAAGTACCCACACAAGATGTCTGAATTGGTTAGAAGACAAATTTAAAGAAACGGAATTTACCTGTTTTTTACTACTACCCTCTTAACAATAAGATACAAATGCCCAACAACGAAGAATCACGCGGTTTAAAATCCTTGTCCGCCAATTTATTAGATTGGTTTGCAAATCGACGAAAATCTGGATCTATCACTCAAGAACGGCAAGAAAGAGAAATAGCTGATGGACTATGGCATAAGTGTTCCCAATGTGGTGTTTTAACATATACCAAAGACTTAAAAGCTAATATGATGGTTTGCGTGGAGTGCGGACACCATAATCGAGTTGATAGTGATGAACGCATTCGCCAGTTGATAGATCCTAATACATGGCGACCAATGGATGAGCATTTACGTCCCTCGGATCCTTTACAATTTCGCGATCGCAAACCTTATATAGATCGTCTTCGCGAAATGCAGGATAAAGTCGGTTTACTAGAAGCCGTCCAAACAGGTTTAGGTCAAATCAATAGCTTGCCCATTGCCCTTGCCGTGATGGATTTCCGCTTCATTGGTGCTAGCATGGGATCTGTTGTAGGAGAAAAACTTACACGCTTGATCGAGCAGGCGACTCAACGCCGTTATCCTGTAGTCATTGTCTGTACATCAGGTGGCGCAAGGATGCAAGAAGGATTGCTCTCATTGATGCAGATGGCAAAAGTCTCTGCTGCCCTACAATATCATAGAGAGGCAAGACTACTATACATTCCAGTTTTAACTAATCCCACCATGGGAGGCGTTACTGCTAGTTTTGCCATGTTGGGTGATATCATTTTGGCTGAACCAAAAGCGACTATTGGTTTTGCTGGGCGTCGAGTGATTGAACAAACTTTGCGGGAAAAATTGCCAGAAGATTTTCAGAGTGCTGAAGATTTACTCAAGCACGGCTTTGTTGATGAAATTGTTCCTCGTACTCAGTTAAAACAAACTTTAGCGCAGTTAATTGCCTTACACCAACCACCTGCTCCAGCCAAAAACCATAATATGGTGATTTGGGAGACAAGAACTTTAAGTTCTAGTATTGCGGATTGACACTCTCCGGGCTAAAGCCACGGAGATTCTTAAGAGACAAGTCTCTCAATATCCTTATTGCTAAGGTTCCCAGGCTCAGTACGTTTGCCTTGTCGGCGTACTGATGTCTCCTTACGTTGTTTCGGGCGTAATAAACCTCGTGGTTCCAGTTCCTGAGAGTCCCCCAGTACCATACTGGCTATGCTTAACATAGCCAGTTCTTTTATATTTTTAGCTGCATTTATGTCCGCCTGCGCCATGTGATTACAGGAAACACAAATGAACTTTTCTTTGTCTCTACTCTCCGCATCAACGTGACCACAAACATTACATTTTTGGCTCGTATGTTTGGGGTTCACTTTGATTAAAACCTTTCGTGACTTCCCATGAACACAAAAAGAGCCTTTCAGTTCTTGGTATCGCTCATAGCGATCGCCATCCTCATAATTGGCTGTCACAGCATAGTGCAACACAGTGCTTCTACAGGGTCAACTCCTGTAGTTATCAAGCTTAGTGGTTGGGGATCTAGTCCAGTCGAAGAAGAACTATTAAAAAAGGTACTGAAAGAGTTTGAAGTAAAACATCCACATATTAAAGTCAAATATGAGGTTATCTCCGACCAATACATGGACGTCATCAAAACTCGTTTGATTGGAGAAGCTGCACCAGATGTATTCTACTTAGATTCCCTGGATGCTCCTTTGCTCATGAGTCAAAATGTCTTGGAACCGCTAGATAAGTACATTACTCCCACGTTTAATCTAGCTGACTTTGAGGAGACTTTACTCAACACATTCAAATATCAAAACCATATTTACGGTCTTCCCAAAGACTTTTCTACCCTTGCTTTGTTTTATAACAAAAAAGCCTTCACGGCTGCTGGCTTAACAACTCCTCCAAGTACATGGGATGAATTACGGGCTTATTCTCAGAAACTAACAATTGATACTAACAAGGACGGCAGAATCGATCAATACGGTTTTGGAGAGACTTCAGAATTAGCTCGTCAAGCCTATAAGATTAAATCCTTTGGTGGACAAATCGTTGACAAGAATGGATACGCAACATTTGCAAGCCCTGCTGGTTTACAGGGATTGCAGTTAGTCGTAGATCAGTATCAAAAAGATCGCTCCTCAGCACAAAATTCTGATGTGGGAACGAACTCAGGAAGTGAAATGTTTGGTCAGGGTAAGGTGGGAATGGTGATTGAAGGTAATTGGGCAATTCTTTATCTGAAACAGACATTTCCTCAAATAGAGTTTGCGATCGCAGAAGTACCCAGTATTAATAATAAAAAAGGCACAATGGTCTTTACTGTTGCCTACGTTATGAATAAACAAACAAAAAACAAAGCCGAAGCTTGGGAACTCATTTCCTTTCTCACCGGTAAAGAAGGCATGAAACGATGGACAGAATCTGGGTTTACATTGCCTACTCGGAAATCAGTGGCTAAAATCTTAGGCTATGATCAAGACCCCCTGCGGTCTACATTCGTGACTGGGATTGATTACGCTATGCCTTGGCAAGCAGGCAATTACCCGGCAGCCATCACAAACAACTTTGATAATCAGTTTGTTAGTGCCATGCTAAAACAACAACCGTTAAAGCAAGCAATGCTTCGCGCGCAGCAACAAGCCAATACGCAGATTCAATTAATGGAGTAAATCTTATATAATCGTATATTTAAGGAGAATATAAAGAAAAAGTGCATAAGATAGAGCAAGCGGAATATATTAGACCTTTACAAGTTGATCAATAAGAACAATTTAAGAGGCGAATTGATGGAACAGCACAATAAAGTTGACAAAGAAAAATTTTTATACCCTCGCAGCCGCTACCACGGTCGTGTCAAGCCAGAAAACTTACTGTTCAATGCCAATCTCCAGGAATTTGCTCACAAAATAAGCTATATCGCTGCATTAGAAACAAGCGGGAAAATCTCACCTGAAGAAGCTTATACGCAGACCAGAACGCTCTGGAAACAATTAAAGCACAGCAGCAAGGAAATGGGTATTGGGAGCACAAAAGATAGCCCACAAACAAATTCTTGAATTGTTAAGTTGTAATAAGCATAACGCCTTAGGGGAATTATTAATAAACCAAAACATTATTAGTTAATTTAACATAAAGATTTGTACTTTTACTGCACGCGACTGTACAAATCTTTATGAATAAATTTATCGGTTTTGGTGCCACAGAAATTGCGCAAAGAATTGCGTCTGGTGAAGTATCCGCCTGTGAAGTCATTGAGGCTCACATTGCTCGTATTGAAGCAGTTAACCCAAAACTGAATGCAGTAATCATACCGCTATTTGAACAAGCCAAGAAAGACGCGATTGCAGCCGATGAAGCTCATCAGGTAGGAGAAACTCTTGGTGAATTGCATGGCGTGCCTATCACCATCAAGGCTTCTTTTGACGTTGTTGGAACTATTTCTACAATGGGGGTTGCGGGAGAACCTCAAATGAAAGCAACCCAAGACGCTGTGATGGTCGAAAGACTCAGACGATCTGGGGCAATTATTTTAGGTAAGACAAATATACCTCAGTTAGCTGCCCTGAATCAAACTGATAACCCAGTTTACGGGCGTACGGTTAACCCGTGGAATTCAAACCGCGCTCCTGGCGGGAGTACTGGGGGAGAAGCAGCAATCATCGCAGCAGGTGGTTCTTGTTTAGGCTTAGGTAGTGACTTTGGTGGGAGTGTACGGATGCCCGCCCATGCGTGTGGTATTAATTCTATCAAACCAACTTCGAGAAGGTTAACCCTGTCTGGTCATGCTTCATTTTTACCTGGTCAATCAGTAATTATCTCTCAACCAGGAGTGTTGGCAAGAAGAGTTCCAGATCTGAGTTTAGTAATGAAAATTCTTTGTGCACCAGGTCAGGAAGTTTTAGATTATCACATTCCCCCAGTTGCTTGGCGAGAACCTGAGACTGTTCAAGTTGAGAATTTGCGGATTGCATTTTATACAGATAACAATGTGATGACTCCATCACCTGCGATTCAAAGAGCAGTTAGAGAAGCAGCATCAGCATTAGAAAATTATGGTGCAGTAGTAGAGGAATGGACACCGAACAATCTAGCTAGAGCAGTGCAGTTATTCATGCAATTAACTTCTGCTGATGGTTATGCTACTTTCAAAAAACACGTTGGTAACGCTCAGTGGAATAAGCAGCTTAAAACTTACCATCAAATCGCCTCTACTCCTAGAGGCTTGTTGAATGGAATCTCCTCAATTGCTGGGTTGTTGGGATTAGAGGATATGTCAAGAAGCTTAGCATCAATAGGGAAAATCTCCGTCACCAAATATTGGGAAGTCACTAAAGAAAAAGACGATTTTTGCACCGAATTTTTAGCAGCAATGAATCGTAACCAATACGATGCAATTATTTGTCCCTCGAATGCTTTACCAGCCCTTACTCACGGCGATGGCTTTTTTGTAAGTGAGGATACGACTTATACCTGTTTATATAATCTACTGGGAATGCCTGCGGGAGTAGTAGCTGCAACACGAGTAAGGGAGGGAGAAGAAAGCGAACGTAACCCGAAAAAAAGTCAAATAGAAGCGGCTGCAAGTAAGATAGAACAAGGAAGTTTAGGGTTACCTATAGGCGTTCAAGTAGTTGCTCGTCACTGGCGCGAGGACATAGTTTTAGCAGTAATGTCTATTCTAGAACAGCATTTTCGCGCTCAACCTGATTATCCTTCGATGATTTAGTTCTTAGTGAGTAGAAAATCAGGCGGAGGTGTGTTTGTGTCTGAAGCTAGAACGCGAGAAAGAAAAGCCAACGAGAAGATAACAGAAAATTTAGCGGGGTATCTGTTTATCTCACCAACTATTCTGATTTTGGGAACTTTTGTTGTACTACCGATTGTCTACGCGGTTTTTCTGTCTTTACAGAAGGTACAACTTTTAGGAGGAATCGACTACAAGTTTATTGGCTTTCGCAACTTCTCAGAGCTACTTCAAGATGAACGATTTTGGATCGCACTAAAAAATACAGCACAATATGTAGTTATTGTAGTGCCAGCACAAACTGTTCTAGCCTTAATCTTAGCGGTAACCCTCAATTCTGGTATTCGCGGCAAAAATTGGTGGCGGATCCTTTACTTTGTACCCACAGTCACCTCTTCAGCCGTTCTAACGTTAATTTTTATGTGGATTTACAATACCAATGGGTTACTCAATGATTTTCTTGCTTTTTTAGGGCTGCCCACTTACAACTGGTTAGGAGATCCAGCAGTTGCACTCAAAGGCATTATGCTAATGAATATTTGGTCAACTGCGCCGTTTTATATGGTAATTTACTTAGCAGCGTTGCAAGATATACCCCAAAGACTTTATGAAGCAGCAGCGATAGATGGAGCTAATAGCTGGCAGCAGTTTATTCATATTACTGTTCCTATACTTAAGCCTGTGACATTCTTTGTCGTCACAATCGGCGTTATTGGAACTTTTCAGCTATTTGATCAATCTTATATTTTTTCTGGTGGTACTGGTGGCCCAAATAACGCCACTCTCACGGTAGTTCTACTCATATACCAAGCAGTGTTTCGTAACTTGCAAATGGGTTATGCAGCTGCGATCGCCTTTCTACTGGCTGCTGTCATCATCACTCTCACCTTGATCCAACGCCGCTTCTTCTCCGAATAAAGACGTTCACTTCGTCTTCCCATGCCCCATGCCCCATGCCCCATGCCCCATGCCCCATGCCCCATGCCCTATGCCCAATACCCGCTTTTGGAAAGCCTTACTGTATGTTATATTAACCCTCTACGCAGTGATTACGCTGATTCCATTCTTATGGGCGCTTTCAGCATCATTTAAACCCTTATCTGAAATAGTCGCAGGGGGTAGTAACTTCCTCCCAAAAAACTTTACCCTCGATAACTACAAACAAATCTTTCTACAACAACCACTGTTTTTCAGATGGCTGCTGAACAGTGGGATCATTGCTTTTAGTGTCACCGTTTCTAACCTGCTATTGAATTCGATGGCAGGTTACGCTCTGGCAAGATTATATTTTAGAGGAAGGCAGTTTTGGTTCTTCCTGATTTTGGCAGTATTGGCAATTCCAGCACAGGTGACGTTAATTCCCACATTTTTAATTCTAAAAGCCTTTGGCTGGCTAAACTCCTATCAAGGGATGATTGTGCCTAGTATGGTCAATGCTACTTTCATCTTTATGATGCGGCAATTTTTCGTCAATTTTCCAAAGGAACTAGAAGAAGCTGCCCAACTAGATGGTTTGAGGACCTTTGGTATTTTCCGACATATTGTCTTACCATTAGCAAAACCAGCGTTAGCAGCACAAGCGATTTTTGTGTTTATGGGTAGTTGGAACAACTTCTTGCTACCAGTAGTTATCCTGTTTGATCCAGAAATGTTTACCCTTCCCTTGGGGCTCAACACCTTTAAAGGACAATACATCAGCTATTGGAACTATATTATGGCAGCTTCTATAGTTTTCACCCTTCCAGCCTTGGCTCTTTACGCTGCCTTCAATAGGTATTTTATCCAGGGTGTTACCTTTACAGGAGGCAAAGGTTAGTATCAATCAATGAGTTTCGGCAAAAAATGACCCCCTTAAAGTGATAATTGGTATTACAGCGACGAAATCTCTATCTGTGTGTTAACAAATATTATGGGTTTTGCAGACCTATCAATTGGGGAGATAGCAGCAGACTATAGTATTCCTGTAGACAAGGTGCTATCTATCTGTGACCAACTGAAAATTGCCTACAAAAACCAAAAGACGCGTTTGGCGTTGGAGGATGCAAAGGCGATAATTTCCGAAATTCTGTCGGAACAAGCTTCGACAGGTACTAATAACAATGTTGGTGAAACCGAAGTCAATTGACTAGTTAATGGCTAACTGCTAATTCTTAGGAGTCAGCAGTTAGCAGCACGGGAGTCAATATCGCTGTCATAACTATGTTGCGAGTTAAAACTGTTAAGGGGAAACATGTTAAGAAGATTACTTGGCATTTTTGCAGCTGTCTTACTATCGTTTCAGTTTTTTGTCAATAGTGCTTTAGCCCTGGAATTAGATGCGGCTACCCGCACAGTCAAATTAAACGACAAAGGTGATACCATAGAACTCAGCCTTAAACAAGTCAAAGAAGGTAAACGCTTATTTAATTACGCTTGCGCCCAGTGTCATGCTGGCGGTGTTACGAAGACAAACCAGAATGTGGGTTTAGCTCCTGAAGATCTCGCGTTAGCAACACCACCCCGCGACAACGTTGAAGGTTTGGTTGACTACTTGAAAAACCCCACCACCTACGATGGTGAAGAAGAGATTGCTGAACTTCATCCCAGCACCAAGAGTTCTGATATTTTCACCAAAATGAGAAATCTGAGCGATGATGACTTAAAAGTGATCGCCGGTCATATTCTCCTACAACCCAAAGTTGTTGGTCAGAAGTGGGGTGGTGGCAAAATTTATTACTAAAGCTAGCGCCGCTGAGCGAAAGTCAAGCATTCAAAAGTTTTTATAAATCAAGGCTTCTGGCTGTTTGAATGGCTGCTTTATTTACGCCGGGCTGTAGTAGTTTGATGCTTTAGTCGTTAGTCATTAGTCATTAGTCATTAGTCTTTGGTCTTTGGTCTTTGAAAGATGTTATTATCACGCTACTTTTAGAGTGATTAAAGCTTATTAAAGACTGGAGACTGAAAACTAAAGACTAGTGACTAAATTTATGATTGAGTGCATGAGTTTTTCTGGATGAGTACTCTCTTTTATTAAAAAAAACAGGATCTAAGACAGACTGTCATATTTAGTCTCAATTTTATTTAAAATGAATATGTGAAAAGTAAATTGATTGTTCGGAGGAAGCAATGAAACTGATTGCCTCAAGTCTACGACGCTTGGGTTTAGCTGTTTTGACAATTCTTTTAGTTGTTAGTAGCTTTGCCATTTTTAGCGAGAGTGCTGCTGCTGAGACATATACTGTTAAACTGGGTTCTGATAAAGGATCGTTAGTGTTTGAACCCAAGAAATTAACCGTTCATCCCGGCGACACAATTAAATGGGTGAACAACAAAGTTCCTCCCCATAATGTGGTGTTTGATCCCGCAAAAAACCCTTCTAAAGATAAAGATCTAGCGAAGTCCCTATCTCATAAGAAGTTGCTCATGACTCCAGGACAATCTCAAGAAACAACTTTTGCAGCAGATGCACCTCTTGGCGACTACACCTTTTACTGTGAGCCTCATCGCGGAGCTGGTATGGTTGGCAAAGTAACAGTTGTTCAATAGCTAACAATAGTGCTATTTGAGGCTTAGATGATTGATTTTCCTTGCTTGTTGTGTAAACTTAGCCATTAATAGTCATTTGTCAAAGTCGCTAGTTTAGGCACATGCTAGAGATCAAAGGCGGTGACGGGTTCTATTCTCTCTCGATATGCCATAAAGGGAATGTAAATGGAGAGGATGAACTTGTCACCGTCAATTGTATGATTACGCTGTAGCTCCCCGACTAATACCGGAGCCTTATCGCGAGGAAAATCTCTTGAAAAGATTTTTATTAATTATTGTGTTGGCGATCGCCCTATCTATATTTAAATTTATAAATCCAGCATTTGCAGCCGAAACATCTGACGGTGCAAAAATCTTTAGTGAACGGTGTGCTTCCTGCCATATAGGTGGCGGTAATATTCTTATCGCCGAGAAAACTTTGAAACAAGAAGCTTTATCAAAATACTTAGAAAATTATGATACCGATGAAATCAAAGCTATTATCTTCCAGATACAGAATGGTAAAAATGCTATGCCAGCCTTCAAGAATAAGCTAAGCGATCAGGAAATCCTAGAAGTCGCCGCTTACGTCTTTCAAAAAGCTCAACAAGGATGGTGATTTCAGTTATCAGTTATCAGTTATCAGTTATCAGCCAAGATGAATAATGTGTTTATTTTTGGGTTTAAGCCCCCTACAATACACCTTGATCGCTGATAACTGTTTACTGTTCACTGATAACCCCTACTCCCTCCTACTCGTTGTTCTGTCTTTGTTCTCTAAGTTGGCGCAATCGCTTCAGTAGTTTTTGCCCAGATTCGATAGAAGTCGATGGCTGATTACTACTGACTTTGGGTTGAGATGATGCTTGAGGAATAATTTGTGATGGTGGTGTTGGTTGATTGCCTCTAATTCCCTCATTAGTTTGTCGTTTAACAGAAGTTTGGGGTGAAATTCTGCTTACCTGTTTAAGCTGAAGTGGTTGTGCATTTACTTGTGGTGTGTGCACTTGCTGAGAAACATTAGCTGGCTGTTCATTTGATGGTTGAGCCACAGGAGAGAAGCCTCTACGACGTTCTATCAATCTTTGTCGTAGTTTAGATAAAGCTTCCTGCTTTTGATTTATGGCAGATGAAGATCCAGCTGTGTTATTGGTAGGTGCTGCAACTTGAAGCAAACGGGCAGGTGCTTGTTTTACAGCCTCAGAGCTACCATCAGTTTTCAAAGATAAGCTAAATGGGTAATACTTGGGCTTACCTGTTTTTTGAACAGGGTTGTTCTGGAAATATTCTCTAAAATATTCTCTGGTAGATGCTTTGAGATCAGATGAAACAGAGTTATTCATAAAGGTTACTGTTTCAACTTTACCTTCAGCATCTACAATCAAAGCACCATCAAGTCTACTTTGTTGGCTTGATTTTGCATTAATTGTTCCAAAAATAGGCAGTTTAGTTTCTATATTGGGGTATTGTTGCTTGACTTGATTAAATTGATCCCCAAAATTAGGAGTTTTTCCAACTACTGCTCCTCCCATATTTGAGGTAGACTGCATCTGCGGCGAGAGGGAAGCGTTCCCAGCTTGCGGGGATGGTATTAAATTTGTGTTTGCTAGGCTGACTCTAGTTTGTGAAGGTTCTCCTATTGGAGTTATTAGCTGCCGATTTTGTATAGCTGTTGATACGGTGTTTCCATTTGCTATGACGGGTGAAGTTGTATTTTGTGTTGTTCCTAGGGGGATAACAGATGGAACACTTCGCAGATCTGGCGGTACTTTAGCAGCTTGTAATTCTGGTAGACGGCTAGAAGATGATACTCCTGTAGCTATATTGCTTTGTCTAGTATTTGTATTAACACTTTGGACTGGCAAATTTGTCTGTGGTAGTTCTGTAGCTATATTTGCTTGTCTATTAGTTGTGTTAACACTTTGTATCGGCAAATTTGTTTGTGCTAGTTCCGCAGGTGTTTTAGCAGGCTGCAATT
This sequence comes from Aetokthonos hydrillicola CCALA 1050, assembly GCF_017591665.1. Classification (GTDB taxonomy): domain Bacteria; phylum Cyanobacteriota; class Cyanobacteriia; order Cyanobacteriales; family Nostocaceae; genus Aetokthonos; species Aetokthonos hydrillicola. The sequence goes on from NZ_JAAKGC010000005.1 coordinate 68,921, forward strand.
CGCTTATATTAGAAGGTGGTAGAGGTTGGGGTGCCCCCAATGCCACCTTGTCATTAAAACGAGTTAATGGTCGGGGATTTATGGCTGTTGGATTTAACGAACTACTAATAGGGTTGATCGGGTAATTACTTAGCGGGAGTCTCTGTAAGGGCTGACTTTTGGGTAAAGAAGGAATAGATAAGTTAGTTGATGATTTAGGTAGTGGAGGTAATATTACCTGAGTCGTAGGAGATTGAGGTATTGGAGATAAAAGCTGCTGTTGCGTAGATAAGTTTGGTGGTGGCGGAGGGATTTGAGGTTGTAAGGCAAGGGGTTTTATTGCTACTTGGGGTACTCCCGCTTGTGGAAGGCGGTTTTGTTCTGCCTGATTTAATTCAACAACTCCAACAGTTTTTGATGGATTTATTTCTTGTTGTTTTGGTTTGGAGTCAACTGGCATCAACGGCAGGATGAACGCGATAGTACCGTGGATGCCAACAGAGGCAATAGCTGCTATTCCAGTAGGTTGGCTTAGGAAGTCTGGTATATTTTTCAGCAATGAGGCGTAAGACATAACAGTTTTCGTTCACTCGGCTCGTTTGCAATTGACTGGCGATTTTATCTTTCAGGCAATAATTAACAGATCTGCTTTTATAAAATAATAGCTTTATTGAACAGATTTAAAACAGAAAGATTGCTAGTTTTTATAGTTGTTAATCGAAACAAAAATGACGCAGTATTTTTCCAAGAAGTTGCGTTTATTGAAAATTAATTTTGAAAATTAGTTTTAGGACAGTGGGTATGGGGCATGGGGCATGGGGTAAGAAGTAGAGAACACAGGAGGGAAAGAAAGAAAAAAAAAGGTGATCCGATTCGTATTGACTTCCTTTCAGCTCAAGATTTACCGAAGTAATACTTACTCGTCTACCCTATGCCCTATGCCCTATGTCTATTCTCATTTTGCATAATATTATACATTCGTACTTACTACTATACGAAATATTTTTTTACGTTAAGCATTTTTAATATTTCTTAGCTAAACTTGTAATAAAAAGACATGATTCGCTAATCAAAGGGGCGAGGGTCTATGAAAAATCCTAACGTTGAGATGGTTTTGCGCCGAATAACGACAAGTTTATCGGTAGTTATTATTACGTTGACTCTTGTTGGTGTCAGTACTGGAGTTCTGTTGTCTTTTAACTATGAACCTGCTGCTGGAGCAGCATATCAGTCATTGAAAGTTATTAACACTGAATTACCATACGGATGGTTGTTCCGGAAAGCACATGAGATCGCAGGGCATGGAGTGATTGCGATCGCACTCATTCAAATTGTAGTAATGTTTCTAGGCCGACAATTTCGTAACGGTTGGTTAAGTGCTTGGATTAGTGGCATATTCCTAACCCTGAACTTGATCGGGCTAGCGTGGACAGCGATGATTCTAGGATGGAATCAAGAAGGATACTGGCGTTTTAACATCGAATTAGGAACTATTCAAGCAATTCCTTTCATTGGTGAACAGCTAAGGGACATTATCACTGGTGGAGCAGTGAGTACGGTAACTGTCCAGCATCTTTACACGATACACAGCTATATACTCTCAATTACAGCCTTAATTCTGGCGGTGATCCATCTAGTTGGAGCGTTGTGGCAAGAAAAAGAAGTGATGGAAGTAGGGGAGTTACAACAGCCCGAACCAGCAAATTCATAATTGTGCTAAGAATTCCTAACCACAGTGTTACTGGCAGCAGCCTGAGATAATTTTGCCAGTGGCACTTCTTCTACTTCTGGTAACTTTTCTAAAGCAAGGCGAGTTGACTGGCTGGCACCAGATAGACGTTTTAAAAGCTGTGGTCTGGGATCATGCAATAAGTAGATAATGCGATCGCCAACTTCCCACTCTTGATTTGCTGGCATTACCTGAAGATTATTGTCTCTTTCTATTAATAGCGGTACCAACTCCTCAGAGCGAATTAATGCCTGTAAATGTGCTTGTTGAAGGGCAAAATCAGACGTATTAAGTGTAGTAGTCCCTAACTTAACTCTTCCATCATTCAAATAGTCGTTCCAAGTTTTAATGGCAAAGTCGGGGATAAAAGCTTGATTAACTTTATTCTCATTGGTTGAGGTAGTTGCTTGCGGATCGCGGGGGAAAACTGCCAATACACGCGGTGGATTAAATTCCTCGGCGGCTCGCTGAGCTAAAACAAAATTTACCTCACCATTGTTTGTCATCGCTAAAAAAGTTCCCATTGAAGCAAGTTCTGCTTCTTCTAAAACACCAGTATCTAAAGCGCTGTTACCGATCACTTTTATCTTTTCCGCTTCAGCTTGCTCGCAACGTTGAGGATCGGTATCAATTATCACCACTTTTTCTCCACGTTCTTGGAACAATCGAGCAATTAACAAACTTAAGGGACTACAACCAACAATTACTGCTCCAGTTGCGTGTTTCGAGGTGATTCTTAAGCATTGAGCGATCCAGCCCGCCGTCAACCCCTGACAAACAACAGTCATGATAATTGTAAGAAAGACTAAAGCTTTAATAGAATCACCACCGTTGATACCGTGCTGTGTCAGCAAAATCGCAAATAAAGAAGCAACAGAGGCAGCTACAATCCCTCTAGGAGCAACCCAGCTTAAAAATAGTTTCTGTCGCCAGTTAAGATCACTATTAAAAGTACATAACAGGATATTAACCGGACGAACAACAAACATTAATACCAAAACGGTCAATAAGTTACCCCAGCCTAGAGCAAATACACTGGCAATAGATAAGTCTGCTGCTAGCAGGATGAATAAAACTGAAATGCTAAGAATTGTTAACTGACCTTTAAACCGCCGTAGCAAACGCTCTTCTGGTACAGAGGAGTTCGCAAAAACCATACCCGCAACTACGGTTGTCATCACTCCAGACTCGGTGCGGATCGTCTGCGCTAGCGTAAAGATCCCCCATAAAACTGCAAGAACAACTAAATTTTTTAGCTCTAGGGAAAGAAAGTTAGCGCGTTTGAAAATAGCGCTCATTAAATAACCACCTGCTGCGCCAATTGCTGCACCAATACCAAGACGCACAAGCAAACCGATGATCGCCCCTTTGGGGCCAGCATCGCCGTTTAAAATAGTGTCTAGCACAACAAAGGCAAGAATAGCCCCTACAGGGTCAATTAAAACGCCTTCGCCTTCTAAAAGCATGGCTACCTGTCGATCAACGTTAATTTGCCTCAACAGGGGGCTGATCACTGTTGGTCCTGTGACCACAACAATGGAAGCGTACAGAAAAGCGATCGGCCAAGGAAATTCGCCAAGCCAATGAGCCGCCATACTGCCACCCAATAACGTGATCAGCGTTCCTAGTGTCACAAGCAATTGCAGGCTAACAGAAACTCTACCTAGCTCTTGGAGATCTAAATTCAGTCCACCCTCGAACAAAATAATCGCTGTTGCTAGCGCCACAATAACATCGAGCCCAGTGCCTAGCATTTGGGGATGTAATAGCCCAATAACATCGGAGCCTAAGACTATACCGAACAGTAGTAAAAAGACAATGCTGGGTACACGAAGGTATGCAGCTACCACTTGAGCGCTAATACCTGCAAATACTGCGATTACGACTTGCAGGGCAATGTGAGAAGATGCTTCCATATGTCAAATTTCAAGGGATATATTTCAACATCTTTCGTGGTGCAACATGACACCCTATGTTCCTTGGTAGATCAAGATGTTTGTTCATACTTGGTTGTTTATAACACAGTATTCTCTATGTTTTTAGTCAAACAGGAAACACTCAATTAGCATCATCGGCATCCGTTCGGTTGATCTAGCACTGTACTAGTTTAACTTCCCCAGAATCTTTAAAAATTTTTTCCTTAAATCTCTTGACATTATCGAGAAAAGTAGTTACCTTTATAAAAGTGAAACGACAGACGCCCCCATCGTCTAGAGGCCTAGGACACCTCCCTTTCACGGAGGTAACGGGGATTCGAATTCCCCTGGGGGTATATCAAACAGTGAACAGTAAACAGTTATCAGTGGTCAAGGGGTGTGTTGGAGTTTTCATACCCCTTGATAACTGCTCATCTGCTCAATCCCTTTCACAGGGCTGAGAAGCTTTCTAGACGTTTGTAAATTGCCATCAGATTTAATTTTACGTCTTGGCTAAGGCGACGCTCTATGATGGCGACAGGCATAGTCAATTTAGGCCAGACTTTGACTGTGTAGGAGAGATACGTTCCCATCAAGTCACCGTTAGAATAAGGTTCTAAACACCAGCTACCGGAGAAGTCTTTAAAATCTCCTTCTACCATTTGGAAATTAATTTTCTCCGGGAAGAATTCTTCTAAATCGAGAATCACTCGCGCAGAAAAATTGAAGCGTAGTAAGCGCTGACAGCCTATCTGCTCTAGGCGTATACCTCCAGTAGGATGCTCCAGCCGACAACTTTTTGCTAGGTTCGGGATAAAATCAGCCAAAGCTTCATAATCTGTAAGCACTTCCCACACTTTTGCTGCTGGTTGAGGGATTTGGACTTGAGCAGTTATTTGTCGCTGCCGCTGCGATATTTTTTGAATATGCACTTGCACAGCTTGTAAAGCATCTACATCAGAGTCCAAATTTTCTTCTAGATATAACTCTTCCTCGGTGGCGGTTAAATCAAGTTCCTCTTGTTGAATGTTTTGTTCTTCGATCACTGTTGGCTGTTGTCTGAAAATTGGGGCAAAGTCAAGGTGAAGCAGATCTTGCTTAGGTTAGAGTTTTCTATCGGGGTACTCTCCACGGTAATCGCTCCATTAAGATGTTGTACTAAGGACTTGGCTAAGGCTAGTCCTAAGCCAGTACCAGGAGTCCATCTTCCTTTTTTTCGACGGAATCTATCAAATATGTACGTGGCTTCCTCTTCAGATATGCCATGTCCAATATTAGTCACTTTAATAATAACCTGATCTACTTGTTGTTCAACTCGGTGAGTCACTTGCAGTTCAATGACAGTATCTTGTTGGGTATATTTACAAGCGTTCGTTAATAACTCTTGCAGGATCCGATCAAAACTCTCTACCTCAGTTTCTAGGATGTAAGACTCTTCCGGTAAATCTAGAGAAATTCTTAAGCCTTTATCTGCCAGTGTTGTTTCAAAAGATCCTGTTATATTTTCTATTTTTTCATTTATGTAAATGGTTTCTAATTGTGGGCGCTGTGGCTGGCTTTCCAATCTTTGGAATGTCAGCAAATCATTAATTAAATTAATTTCCTTAGTACATTCCTGCTCTAGTATATCCATATACCTAGTGTGACGTTCAGGAGTTATTCCGGGGTGACGTAAATTACGCAAAGCCATACGCATGTTGGTTAAGGGGTAGCGTAGGCGATCGCTTATGTTGCTCAAGAACTCATCTTTGAGATCGTTAAGTTCTCGCAATTGCTCAACGTATTGCCGGGTTCTTTCATGCAATTTGGCTTGGAGTTCTAGGCTGCTTTGGAGTTTAGCTGTGCGCTCATCGACCAACATCTGTACTTGTCGCAGCGTTTGTGTTTGAATTACAGCATTACTTATTTGCGCACAAACCATTTCCACAATATTTAACTCTGCTGATTGCCAATCACGAGCATCTGCTTGCTGTAGCACTAGAAATCCTAAAACTTTGCCTTGACTTTCTAATGGCATTAATAGCACCGACGGCAATACTTCCAGAGCAAATACTGGGGCAGCAGCCAAACCCTCATTTTGGTCTGTGCCATTATTAACGATAACTGCTTTTCCAGGATCGCTAAACGCCCGCTGACACAACCCACACTCTAAAAGCCAAAACGAATCCTCTAAATTCTCTAGCACGCTAGCTACAGAAGTTAGTGTTTCTCTAAACCATTGCCCAACAACATTTGCTTTCGCTTTAGGTATTTGTGTTCTAGGTCGAGTTCTAAATAACGGATCAGTATATTTTAATAATATCAGTAGACCACGGTCTACCTGGAGCGCTTCTGCCGTAGAGGTGATTGTTAGCTGGAGCATTTGATTTAACTCCAGGTTACTACGGCTGAGTATCGTCAATTGCTTGATTAAGCTTTGATGCTGAGTACAGGTTTGCAGCTCTCGTTTTTGGCTAGCAATAATCTGTGCTTGTCCCACTTGCGAAAAGGCGATCGCGCAAGATGGCTCAAGAGTTTTTAATAATTGTTTTTCTTTTTGACTCCAATCATAGGGTTGGGATTTTATGAGGCAGATCACGCCGTTGTTATTGCCACCAAATCGACAAGGTATGGCTAAAACAGCTTTTACTGGTATTGGCAAGGACTGACATCCTATTACCAGACTTTTCTCTATTCTGGAAATATCCTCAATGGTTGGTTCACAAGCACACTGCACCACCGGCAAATCCATCTGTTCGACTGAATATACCTCATCTGAGTGAGCCACATCTGAATACTCTTGTGTACACCAATAAGCACTGATTGCCTCATCAGAGACATTGTCCATTACAGTCACTAAGCAGCAGCAATCTACTTGGAAAGCAACTCCTAGTGCTTGGGCAGTTGCTTCCAACATGCCTGATGGAGCCAAGTTACTGGCAATAATTTGGTTAATTTTTTGTGCCAACTGGTGGGCAGGTTCTTCCTGATGCTGCATCAGCTTAACCGGGTATAGTTTAAGTCGATCTACTTCATCTAGACATTGTGGTGACGAGGATAAACGCTTTTCCATTCCTGGCGTGCTCTTGGATAATAACCCCATTCTTTTTGTCTCGAACCTCCTGGTATATTAATTACCCTTAGTTCAGTGGCTGCACCTTGATGAATTGTAAATCTTTGATTAGTACTTTCTCTCAACTGTTATAGCCCTTTTATATTGCAGATGACCAAATTCCTGAAATATTAAATAATTCTCTATAAAAGCAGAAAAATACCAATAACTGAACTGAATTGTTGGGTTTTGATAATTTCTAACTGTTGCCGTCAATTTGATTTGCTAGTTGTGACTCAGAATATCTTTTCTGTACAACATCCATAAACCGTAATTACTCTATAGTTAAGCTAAAAAGCGCATAAACTCCTTCAGTATTATCACTGTGTTATAACTTGGGGTAATGTAGTATTTATTCTATTTACTCCGAGTACTAACGAAATGTAAAATATTGTTACGCTAAAGGCTCTGGAATCTAAGAAAGTTTTAATGTACCGATTGTAAAGAATAAAAGATATTTTAGGCTGCTATTACCTAAACCCGTATCCTTCACTACCATTTATTAAGCTCTACTTTTACATCTGTCAAGTGTAGTCAGACCCCCCAACCCCGTTCGGGGAGGCAGGGGGAGCTCTTGAGGCAGGGGACGACAGAAAATTCTTCCTACATCAATGCAGTTCAGTTACATCTTGTCAAGTAGTAACTGAACTGCATTAGCAAAAACCAAGTTTAAATAGCTAAGCTCTCGACACTCAGAGGAACCATCTCGCCATTTCTTGTGAGTCCTAACAACATCGGTTGTCGCGGTTCAATGAGTTGACCAGTAAGTACACAGCGTTCTTCCTGTTGAGCCGTGGCGGCTATGCTAGCCCGAATATCGGCCTTTGAAAATCGGGGTTTCCACTCTCCTGATTTTTGCTGGACATAGTTCCATAGAATATCCCGGATGAGAGCTTGGTACCCCTGATTTCCCGCTAGTTCTTTGAGTTTATCTTTGAGATCGCGCTCTAAGCGGATACTGGTGACTTCCATATCAGTGGTTGGGGTACGAGCGATTGTATGCATGAGTTTTTCTCCTTAAAGTATGGACAGGATAGTAATACAAGTGTAGTATGTTTAAAGGAATGTTCAATAGGTGAAATTTTTTGTGGAAATAATCATTGTAGGCCAAATTACTTGTCACTGCGTTGTTTCAAGCAATTGTATATTTTCTTTTCTTAAAAATTTGCTAACAAGGCCCAAGTTTTTTGGAAATTAGCTTATTTGAACGTGGAGTATTTATTTATGAGTAACCGTAGCGTAAACCAATGGCAACAGATTGAGGGCAGTCATGATTTTAGATATGCCAGCATTACAGTAACAAAACTAAATAAAAGGAGCGGGAGGTATAAGCATTACTGAGGTTGTGCTTCACATAAGACGAAAAAAGTCAATGGCCAAATTCCAACCCCCGCTTCCGCAACAGTCGAAGCGGGGGTTTTGTATGAGGAGTCAAAAAGAGAGAGCAATGCATCCAACTATTTTTTTGTCCTCGAGACACTTCTGGACGGATGTGCAAGCAAACCTGGAATAACAGGAGAGCATAAGGAATGTTGAAATTAATATATACTGAAACTAGTTTTTACTTAGAGTATGTAGTCCAGTCGCTAGAAGAATGGGTAGCGCAACAAGCAATTTTGGCGCTGCGAGTTGGACAAGTCTTATGTGTTAAACCCAGCACTGCTTCCTTTTTGCTTCCTGTTAATTTATCAGGAGTAGAAGTGCTTAGGGTTCTTGCGTATCAAGATGACCAAGAAATTATTGCGCTGGATGTTTGTGACCTTGATTTCGTAGAAGTCACTTTGCGAGGTTCTTGGTTATCAAATGGTGCTGTTGATGCTGATGGTTTGTTTGTCACAGCTGTAAGCGATCGCACTGAGTTGTTTCTCCACAAACTTTGGCTGGAAGCTCAAGCTTGTACCTCTGTCTGCAGCGAATAAAATCAACTTCAAGGGTGGAGGAAACAAACTTTCCACCCTTTTGTTATCAGTTATCAGTTATAAATCCATTAAAACAATTAGTAATTATTATATTTCTTCCTAGATCATGTTAGGTTTGCCTATCATGATAATGAAGTATTACATGTAGAGTAGAATATACTCCTCAAACTTCAGTCTATAGGTCGATTAATCTCTTAGCATTTTCCAAGTAGAGTCGTATCAGATAGAGCCTATATATCAGATTAATTGCGTTTTGCAATTAAGCATTCAAACATAGAAGGATAGCGCCAGCGCTTAGCTTTCTAAGCCAACGTTATTGATTTATTCGTGGTGCAAGATTGCTTTTTGAGCGCTGAATACTGAAAAAATGTTTATCCATAAAACCTATGGATAGAAATCCTTCATGAGGATAAACAACATCTGTTCTTCATCTTCATGAACAAGATCTGTCATCTATCTATGACAGCTGATAAAAAGGCTGATCAACTTAGTAAATGTTAATGTTTGGAGGGTTTATTATATGTTGCGTCCAGTGCGCTTTCTAATCGCTGTTTTTACCTGTGCATTACTGTTTTTCTCTAGTGCTTTTCCTGCTGCTGCAATCAGCGGTTCACAAAGTAATCCAGAAGATGCTACTACACAGTTATTAGAAACCCAGCGTCTAACTGACGAAGTAAGTGCAGAGCCACCCCTAGGATTGAAACAAGTTCAAAAGAGATCAAACGAGGGGCTTAACGAGGTTCAGGGAGCAGCGGATATTGACAAAATGAAGCGTCCCGAAAATTCCCAGACAGCAACTTCTGCAGGAGAGACTGCTAAAAATCTTCTAGACAGAGTAACGGGTAAGAAGTAACCAACGTTAAATACGCAACATCCTCACTAAAAGAGTGTTGCTTTAGCAAAGTTAAATTGTGAATACCTAGATTTTGGTGGCAGACATCTTGATGAGCAAAAATCTTTCAAGATGTCTCTTGCTATCTTTATAATTTAGGGAAGTTCAGTTTAACCTTCTAATCTTTCTTAGGGTTGATGTTAATTAGAGGTCGAATTTGTGAAGTTAGAAGAGAAGATAGATTAGGAATTTAAAGTAATGCGTCAAGTGAACATTGGTTTGACACAAGAGCAACGTCAAGGGGTCAGTCGCTTATTGAATCAAGATTTGGCAGATGCTTATCTGTTATTAGTTAAAACCAAAAAGTATCACTGGGATGTAGTTGGACCTCAGTTCCGCACTCTACACCAACTTTGGGAAGAACACTATACAGCATTAACTGAAACTATCGATGCTATCGCTGAGCGAGTGCGTGCTCTAGGCGGTTATCCAATTGGGACAATGGAAGGGTTTTTGAAGGTTGCAACTCTCAAAGAACACGCTGGTAACGTTCCAACTGCAAGCCAAATGGTGGCTAACCTAGTAGAAGACCATGAACAGGTCATCCGCAATCTCCGGCAACATGTGGATCAGTGCGCCGATGAATTCCACGATGAAGGAACTGCTGATTTCCTAACAGGAATAATGGAAGGTCATGAGGAAATGGCTTGGATGTTGCGCTCGTTCATTGAAGGAGAAGCACTTCAAGCAGATGGTTCGAACCCATCAACAGAAAAGAAAACACCTGTAGGGGTGTAAATATTTAAATTTTCTGACTAAATCAGCCGCTACATTTGTACTCAAATGAGCGGCTATTCTATAACTTTGGTTCAATAGTTGTGAATACCGATTGTCGGATGCAATTTTTGATAAAGCCTGCCTTATGATGGAAGGCTAAAAAAATAGAAACTGATATTATAACGATAACAAACAAAAAATAAAATATTAAGTGAGAAGAAATATGAGCTTAGAAAAACGAGTCGAAGCAACTGCAAAAAATATTGAGGGAAAAGTTCAAGAAGCTTTCGGGGAAATAACTGGTAATCCAAGGCAAAAGGCAGAAGGACAAGCAAAACAAGCAGAAGCTCAAATAGAGCACACTGTAGAAAATCTTAAAGATGAGGTCAAAAGAGTTTTTGACTAGACAAAATAAATATATGTCAGGATTCTAAAACGCAAAATGCCCTTCGGGAGTTGAGAGACTCCCAGAGGAGAAGGAGATCCCGAGGGGCGTTTTAATGCGTCGCTTCAGCATGACTCTGTAAAAAATAACTACTATATTAAGCCACGCATGCCCTAAAAATAGGGGCTTAAGGCTACGCGTGTCGAGGACATAGAAGAAGGGTGGATCAGTACACTCTTAGACAAAGACTGTACGTATTGATCCTAGAAACCTTAGAAGTAGGGATATTAAGGCAGTCCCGATGAAAAAAATTTCACCGCCAGGCATGAAAGAGGAATATTCCCTGCTAAGAGCTCCCTCTTATAAGTCAGAGAGAGTAATGTCTTAAGAATCCCCGTTTCTGTAGAGCAGGAAGTTAAGCGACTAATCCAGAGCGTAAGGCGCGAACAGCAGCTTGAGTACGATCATCAGCACATAACTTGTTGAGGATATTCCGAACGTGGGTTTTGACAGTTCCAACTGTTATATAAAGCCGCTCAGCAATTTGCCCGTTACTACACCCAGCTACAATCAGCTCTAAAATTTCCAGTTCCCTTTGTGTTAGTGGGTATGTTTCTAGAACTTGCTCATACTCAGAGGGTAGTGCTTCTATTTTTACTGTTTTAGGCTGATCAGATTCTTGGTTGTTCGGTAACCCTTGGCGCATTTGCTGCAACACAACGTTAGCGATCGCCGGATCAATCCAAGATTGACCCTCATAAGTTGCTTGTATCGCCTCTGTTAACCTATCAATGCTAGTATCCTTCATATAATAAGAATCTGCTCCAGCGGCAAAAGCTGCAAGTACAGCATCCTCTGTATGATCCATCGTCAACACAAGAATTTTAGTTGCTGTGTCCCCACTTTCTGTTTGAAATTGCCTAAACCTCCGTGTGAGTTCGATGCCGTCAATATCTGGTAACCCAATGTCCACAACCGCTACATCTGGCTTAGCCGTTTCCAGCAGTTTCAATCCTTTAGTTCCATTGGGTGCTTCCCCAATTACTTTTATCCCATTGTTGGACTGTAGTGCAGCTCTCAGCCCCATTCTTGTCAGGTCATGATCTTCAATTAAAACTATATTAATTTCACTCATCATTAATACTCTCTGACTCCTAGTTGCATTAATCCCCGCATTTTTCATAAGTTTAGCCACTTACGCTTTGCTATCTCACTTGTTAAGACCTTGACCCAAAGTATATTTTTGAGATTTGTATAGAAATAGGAGTTTTGGCAGAACTTCCAAAACCGCCTTACTTTACCTCTAATCTTCTAGGTTTCATAAGCTTTTAGTAAATCATAGTGAGATATCCAGGTGTAGATAGCCATTATTTTGCGGTTCTCTTCTTTTTCCAAAACTAAAGATAGATGATCTTTTATCAAAATTTCATCCATCGATAGAGATATACAATTCTCTGAGTTTTTGCCAGTTGCACCTAACCACTATCTAGCCTGGGATATATAGCTAGCTGACATGATCTTAAAAGATTATAACCTGCTTCACAATCAACAAGTGATTGTTTAAGGGCGATACTACTGTGAGTGCGTAAATAAACCTACCATTCAAAATACGGTAAAAGCTAAGAACACAATTGTTTTGACCTACGCCTTCTTGTTTTCAGGCTGTATGGAAAGACAAAATTCCTTATCCTTAATACATATAATGCTCAATTTGTATAGTACCTTAGTCCTACTAGTTTTTATCTTTATTTGACCATATTCTTGTTTGCTTGGCACTTAACCTTAATCTCTTGCAACCACGATTTGAGACCAAAAAGGCAAACTAACAGGACCACTTCCATGTTTAACGGTGAAAATTTTTCCTCGTCTCTACGTCTGAGAATTCTAACTTACGATAGGTAAAAGTTGGCAAAAAATTATAACTAACGGTTGAAGACAAGGCGGATCGATGCATCTAAAATGACGCTAGTATTAGACCGTCTTCTAAAAAGAAGTACAAAAAGCGAAGATATGTTACAGGCTGTAACCTAACTGCCTCACTGTTCCAAACCTTTCATTGCTTCGTGTCTAATCTTATAATTAAAATAGAGGATGAGATGCCCCTCTTATTCATGCTACATAAACAATATGAAAGAAGCACAATTTTTCAAAATTAATATAGCAAGCTACCTGCATTTCATTACTCTAAATACAAGCATTACATTAAGGGATTTAGCACCTAAAAAAAGGTACTATGACTCAGAAAAACTAAAGTAAGAGAAAGAAAAAACGTTATAATCTCTAAAACAAAAAATATATATGAGTTTTTCAAATCGCTGAGATCTTATGTTATATAGCGAAAATTCTAAAATAGAGCGTATTTTAGCAGTAGATGATACTCCTGACAATCTGATTCTACTAGAAGCAATTTTAGAGGTTGAAGGTTACGAAGTTCAAATAGTATCTGATGGGAGAAACGCTCTACAGCAAATCGTACAAGCTCCGCCCGATTTAATTTTGCTAGATGTTATGATGCCAGGAATGGATGGTTATGAGGTAACACGTAGAATACGTAATAATAGCGAGTTACCTTATATCCCTATTCTGCTAGTGACAGCTTTTAAAGAGGCTAGCGTTGTTGAAGGTTTGGATGCAGGAGCAGACGATTTTATCTGTAAGCCTTTTGATCAAGATGAACTATTGGCAAGGGTAAGATCGCTCCTACGTCTTAAACATAGCATTGACGAACAGCGAAAGATGACACGCCAACGTGAGGACTTCGTTTCACGGATGACTCATGATTTGCGAACCCCTTTAGTTGCTGCAGATCGTATGCTAAATTTGTTTGCTACAGAAACTTTTTGTAAGATTTCCCCGGAAATGAAAGAGGCGATCGCCGCAATGATTCGTAGCAACCATAATTTGTTACAAATGGTTAACAATCTCTTAGAGGTTTACCGTTTTGAGGCAGGTAAAAAGACTCTACAGTTTGAAAACTGTCATTTAGGAGAAATCGTTCAGGAAGTCGTTCAAGAACTAACTCCTCTTGCTAAAGAAAAAGGTTTAAGTGTGAATATAGACGCAAGTAACTTAGATCAACAAGACGCAAATGCTGGTATAGTGATGGGGGATCGCCTAGAACTAAGAAGAGTTGTGAGCAACTTGATCGGAAATGCTATCAAGTTTACAGATACAGGTGGTGTCAATATTCGTGTTTTTGAGAAATTTCTGCCTCCTAACGACCAAAAATGGGCAATAATTCAAGTAGAAGATACTGGGTATGGGATTGCGTCAGAGGATCAAGCAATACTCTTTGAACGGTTTCGTCAAGGAAAAAATAAACGTTCTGGTAGTGGATTGGGACTACATTTATCCCTCCGCATCATTGAATCACACAAAGGCAAAATAGATATTTCCTCCGAACTAGGCAAGGGGAGTGTATTTACCGTGTATCTCCCAAAACAACTTTGAGGGTTTGATAGGCAACATGATAGAGGTTAATGAAATCAAATAAAAGTACCATAGAACTCGTATTTGATTTTTGAGAAACCGGAACTCAGCTTTCCTTGTATAGTGTTCCCTGAGCTCCACATCTTCATTGAAAACAATTAAAGAATATATGTCTACAGGATTAACTCCAACACGCGGTCAAGTAGAAAGAACCTTAGCGCAGCGCATCCAGGCTTTATATCGCGAGTATTTAGGACACCAACCAAGTAAAGTTACTTGCCAACTGTCAGATCAAAACTTAGTAATATTATTAGAGAATGCTATCACCCAACCAGAGCAATTGCTTACTCAAGCAGGTCGCCAAGAACTAGCAAAGCAAGTTCATTCTGACTTAGGTAACGTCATCGAACCTAAAATTAAGGAACTAATTGAAGAGATTTTACAAGTCTCTGTCTTAGATTTACTAAGCGATACTACTCTGGAGACAGGATTAAGTGGATTTATTGTACTTCTCACAGATACACCTAATATCCGGAGTAATGCTTCAAGTTCCAAAATTAGGAAAAGGAATTCATCCCATAAAAGTGAAGGTCAGAAATCCTAAGTATAAAATATGCTTACCATGTTTATAGTAAGCATATACATCCTCGTATTACTAGGTGTGAAAGTAAATTTCAGGCATCCTAGTTTTTAGTCAAAAATACGGGCATAAATTTGCAAAACTAGTCGTTGGATCGATTTCTTCTTCTGTTTCCAACAACTCATTGTACAACCCTTCAAAGTCAAGGAATTCGACGGTTTTTCCTTGGAGTCGGGAAGCAATATTATCGAACGCTATAGCTGTTTTTGATTTATCTTGTGCTAGGGCTAATGGTTCACCTTGATTTATCGAAACAATCACACTTTCGTCTTCGGGAATTACTCCAAATAAGGGAATTCCCAAAAGTTCTTGAACATCTTGCACTGTCATCAGATTAAAAAGCCGTGCTATTAAGGGTTTGACACGGTTGATAATTAATTCAATCTTTCTAATACCTTCTTCTTCTAGAAGCTTGAGTGTACGATCAGCATCACGAACAGCAGGAATTTCTGGTGTAGTAACGATTAGCGCCTCACTCGCAGGGGCGATCGCATTCTGAAACCCCATTTCAATCCCTGCTGGGCAATCTATTAGCACGTATTCATACCTCTGTGCTAAGGCATCTACCAATGATTTCATTTGCTCTGGTTTTACTGATTCTTGGGAGCATTTTTGTGAGACTGGTAGAAGTACTAAGCGAGGTTGCCTTTTATCTTTAACCAAAGCTTGCTCTATACGGCACTCTCCTGCTAGGAAATCTAACGCACCGTAGACTATACGTTTTTCTAAACCTAGCAGCAAATCTAAATTTCTCAAATTAAAATCAGCATCAATCAATGCGACTTGATGCCCCTTCTTAGCTAAAGCCATACCTAGATTAGCTGTTACTGTGGTTTTACCCACCCCACCTTTGCCAGAGGTAATGACAATAATACGTGTCATGATGGAAACCTGCTCTATTAGGAATCAGGGATGCGCCCCATAATTACCTTTACGAGGAAAATTAGGTACTAACCGGAGGTAAAGTTATCTATTTATTAAAATTTCCTGATGAAAATGATGAATAAATTCACGGCTAGTCACTAAATACACTCTTAATAACTTTATATTAAATATCAATTAGCTGTTTTAGTGCATAGTGAACGAAATAAAACTCAATTTTTGTAATTTAGAGGTGTGTTATTTTTCTGTTAAGTTACTATGATGTAATTGCCCAAATAAGAACGCCAAATTTGTGACATTAATATACTTCTAAACGTTTTATATTAATTGTAATCAGACAGAATTACTGTTAAGGTGTGTAAACAAATACAAATAAAAGTCAAGCTCTTTCTGTTGTCACGTCAGGCTTCCCAACTATAAATATTTACGCTAATCTACTTATAATCAATGAGATTGAGACTTAGCTGAAAATCGTCCTATTAAAGTAAATTAATACACTAACACAATTGCTATGTGTTATGTGTAAAAAACAACTAATAACCCCTTTATTACTTGGAGGTTGCGATGGAAGCAGACAATACGTTGAAAGTTGGACATGAGGCATTTAAGTATTTCACTGATGGTTTAGCCACAGGTGAGTGGGATTTGTTTCTCAATATGCTTACCGAAGACTTTAGCTTCTGGTTTCCTATAGGAAAATTCCATGGACTAAATGTGGGAAAAGATAAAGCTCAAGCTTTTTTCCAATACGTTTCTGAATGCTTCGAAGGTGGACTGACCCTAACTTTAGACCGTGTTACTAGCAATCAGACAACTGTCGTTTTTGAGTTCCGTGATGAGGGAACATTTTTGGGAAAACCTTACAAAAATCGGATAGCGGTTTCGTTTGATGTGCGTGAAGACAAAATTTGTGGCTATCGAGAGTACCTTGGCAGTGATGGTGAATCGAACTAAGGGCTGCCAATAATACAAAAGTTAAAATTAATGCAAGTGTATAAAGAACAAATTGATTTTTCTATAAAATTTAAAAAAATCCGGAATATCTTTTGGAGAATCGGTAATTAAGTTTATCTTACAAGAGTAAGATGTTTTACTTGTATTAAAGTAGCACAATAGAATCGGTGTAATTGCAGGAGAATACGCTGACGTGTGTCTCTATTCTTTGGTATAATCCCTCACTAGGTTTATACAGAGAAACACCGAAATAGTTTGTAGACCGTAATTCTCAAATAAATTAGGCATTACAAATTATTCCAGTCGAACACTGATAAACACTAACAGATTATACACTATCCTATGAGGACTGCATCGCAACATATCCAAATGAGAACAGTTATCACAGGTGCCGTAGTGGGACTTTTATTAGTCGGGGGGCTTTGGTATTGGCAATCTTCCCCAGCGGCAATCACTATATTTTCTCCTCTTAATGGGTCTCGAAAAATAGTGTTGGGGGATTTTTCATTTAGCTTAGCCCTTAAAGGACATTCTAGTCCAGTTCTAGCACTCGCTATTAGTCCTGATGGTAAAATACTTGCTAGTGGGAGTACAGATAAGACGATTAGATTGTGGAATCTTGCTACAGGAAAGATACTCTACACCCTCACTGGGCACGGAGATTGGGTTAATTCTCTTGCCTTCAACCCTGATGAAAAAACCCTTGCTAGTAGTAGCACTGACAATACCATTAAGCTGTGGGATATCACAACAGGTAAGGAAATTCGTACACTTCGGGGACACTTAGCCTCGGTTCAATCTATAGCTTTCAGTCCTGATGGTCAGACCCTTGCTAGTGGCAGTTGGGATCAGAGCATAAAGTTATGGAATTGGTCAACAGGAACACAAATTCGCACATTAAAGGGTGAATGTGACGTAATTAATGCGATCGCTTACAGTCCAGACGGCAAAATGATAGTCAGCAGCAATCAGTTCGATAATTCCATTAGATTGTGGGATTTACGCAAAGCAAAAGAAATTCGCTCTTTTCGAGGTCATTCTGATGCTGTGTATTCCCTTGCTTTTAGTCCAGATGGTAAAACCGTTATCAGCGGTAGCTGGGACAATAGTATAAAAGTGTGGAATTTGTCAACAGGGGAAGATATTCATACATTGGTAGGACATACAGGTAAAGTGCAGAATATTGCCATCAGCCAAGATGGAAAAATTCTTGCTAGTGGTAGTTGGGATAAGACTATAAAACTGTGGGATTTAACTACGGGAGGGGAAATTAACACTCTCAGAGGTAGCCCTGATAAAGTTTGGGCTGTCGCTTTCACACCCGATGCCCAAACCCTTGCTACAGCAAGTTTTGATAAAACCATCAACATTTGGCAGATGTCACAAAAAAGTCAGCGCACAAGACTCTAAAAGCTGTACGAGTCATGAAAATAAAAATGTTATGCAAGACTCCTCAGAGGGTGACCTCCGTAGAGTAATTTATAGCATAGGTGGCAGTAGATAAAAGTCCTTTACGCTGCTAGAAGATCGCGAAGTAAATTTTACAAATTTTTCAGCCCAAGTTTATTAGAAAGTGTTATCTTAAAAAATTATACGTATTGGACTGATGAGTACCTGTGCAAAGTTAAAACTTTGTAGAGATAGGAAACACGTAAGTCTTAACAGCTATACAATAATTTTGCTTGACCGCTTACTCCTTTCCCCGCCAAGATTACCGTCTAGGCAAAAGATAAAAAATCACATCGGTAACCTTATACTTGTGTTGGGAGTAATACCAGACGATTTTTCTATTCGTAGGGGTAGAAAGCGTTGGATTTTTCGGGAATAAATTATGAAGAATAGATTTGAAGAAGAAACGCACGTTAATCCTCAAACTTTTTTACTGTTGAATAATCAAGGACAAATCCTTCAGATTCCACTTGATAAACAAGAACATCGTTTAGGGCGGGATCATTCTTGGGCAGATCTACAAATAGATACAGGTTGGGAAGTTGTCTCTAGAAGGCAATTAATTTTAAAACAAGAAGGAGATGACTATCGGATTTACGATGGTGATGGTTTAAAGCCCAGCAGCAATGGGATATTCATCAACCAAACGCGGATTAACTGTCACGAAGGGTGTCTTTTAAGAAATGGAATGCATCTGGAAATAGGACAAAATCCTCACGGTCGAGTCTTACTAGCTTATTATAATCCCTCCAAGAGCGGTCAAGGGCAAGTAGTAATGCCCAGCAAGCGTCGTTTGGCTCTAAAAGATTTGAAGGAATGGCCTGTGCAACTAGGTCGTGCACTCAAAGCAAATCAATATTCCTCAATGGAATTAGAAGCACCTACAGTTTCCCGATTGCACGCCACGATTTATCCTGATAGCCACGGTGGACACATCCTACACGACCTTAGCACAAATGGAACTTTTGTTGATGGCAAAAGGATATTGAAACGCTTCCCTTTGAGAGAGGGTAGCACAATTCAGATAGGTCCTTTTAGTCTGCTTTATCACCGTGAATACTTAGAACTATTAAATAATGGAAGTCGAATTCGTCTTGATGTTCACAAACTCCTACGGAGAGTTAAAGATAAAACGGGACGTGAAAAAGTTATCCTAAATGATGTGTCTTTGGTGATTGAACCTGGACAGTTAGTTGCTTTGGTTGGCGGTAGCGGTGCTGGTAAATCAACTTTAATGAAATCTCTTTTAGGAATTGAACCAGTCTCTTCCGGTTCAGTTTTTCTGAATGGAGATAACTTAAGGCAAAATTGGGCAGTTTACCGATCGCAGATTGGCTATGTCCCTCAAGATGACATTGTACATCCTGACTTGACTGTTGAGGAAGTTTTAAGTTACGCATGTAAACTGCGACTACCACCAGATACAGATGTGAAGCAGGTGGTTGAAACCACGTTAGAGCAAATCAAGTTGAGCCACGTTAAAACTAACTTTATTCGTAACCTTAGTGGTGGACAGCGTAAACGTGTCAGTATTGGTGTTGAATTATTAGCAGATCCTAAACTGTTTTTCCTTGATGAACCAACTTCTGGTCTTGATCCTGGTTTAGACAAAGAAATGATGAAACTACTGAGGGAGTTAGCAGATCAAGGGCGAACAGTAGTGTTAGTGACTCATGCTACTGCCAATATTGAGGTTTGCGATCGCATAACTTTTATGGGTAGGGGAGGAAAGCTGTGCTATTTTGGCCCTCCTCAGCAAGCACTAAACTTTTTTGAGATGCCTTCTACTGATTTAAAATATTTCTCAGATATTTATATTAAATTAGACCAAGGCACGACTCCGGACGAAGTTCGAGTAAACGTCGATAATTGGTCGCAGAAATATTTAGCATCGTTGGAGTATAAAACCTACGTAAAATCTCTTCTAAGTCCTGGTAATCAAAATAACTCTAATGCTACTGATAAGCTCCATACTGGAATATCCCCTTTTAAACAGCTATGGTTGTTGAGTCAACGGGCTTTCCAGTTGGCGCTACGCGATCGCTCCAGTTTAATTTTCTCATTAGTGTCGGGTCCGATTGCGATCGCACTTACCGCTTGGATCTTGCACGATCAAACCCCCCTGAAAAAACTTAATCCTCTAGAACTTAGCCAAAATCCCCTAGCACTTAAAGTGCTATTTATTTTTAGTTGTATTGGAATTTGGATTGGATTATCTAGCTCTGTCGGCGAAATTGTGAAAGAATCAGGCATTTATGCCCGCGAAAGATTAATTAATCTTGGCTTATTTTCTTACTTAGGTTCTAAGATCCTAATTCGTTCTGGTTTAACAATTCTTCAAACTGCGTTGATTGTTGTAACCATCTTAATCGGTTTCAAATCTCCCGAATATAACCTCATACCTTGGTTTTTAGGTTTAGGCATTACTAGCTTTTTAACACTTCTGGCTAGCATCAGCTTAAGTTTAATGATTTCAGCCTTTGTCAAGACTGAGAACGAAGGAAACAGCATTCTTCCTTTAATTATGATACCACAAATCATTTTATCTGGGGTGCTTTTTGAACTTAAAGGATTACCAGGTAAATTGGGATGGGTAACAATTAGTCGATGGTCTATGGGAGCTTATGGAACTTTAGTAAACGTTAACGCGATGGTGCCAAAAACAACACCGACTCCAGGACTACCGCCTTTGGACAAACTCGTTACAACCTCCTCTGTTTATGAACCCACGTGGCGGAACCTCGGATTAAATTGGGGTATTCTTGGACTGCAAACTCTTATTTTCTTGGGTGTGACGTTGTGGTTACAAAAGAGGAAAGATATTGTATGAAGTACCCCAAAGGTGCACAGAAAATTTTATACAAAGCACTAGGAAACTCCAAACTATTATGTAGGGTAGAGAGGGATACCATAAAGCATTGGTGACTTCTTCCCGATGCCCAATGCCCAATGTCCCATGCCCAAATTTTTCAAGCTAATCTTTTAGCCTCTATAGTTTGCGGTAATTTTAAGGGTTCTGGCAAATCTGGGATTGCTAGTTCCCAACCATTTGCTAGGGTAAAAATCTTACCCTCAGATCCCTGTGTTTGGCTCACTACTTCTTCCTCAAGGTCTTTTTTGGCTATATAGACCATTAAATGTCCGGTAGCATTTTGACGGAGCATCACTTTCATTTAATTAAGTTCCTCAACAAGTTCTAGTTCTTTTTTGCGACAACCAACAATAAAGCCCTTGTCTATGAAATGTACTGCATATATATAGGAATTTTGTAAAAATGTCCCGATACTGACTATGTAGCCAGTATCTCTCTTGTTTGCTAGTGTTGCCCCAATTTCTTGACCGGGATATGTGCCATCGTTGCGGATCAGCTTACGAGTTCTTACTTTTGAGCCAATTTCAAAAGCTGGTGGCAAGTCTAATTCTAATTCATCTAATTGCATAGAATAAATGACCTCTGGTATAGGAGTGAACTCAATAGTTCTTGCATATCGGGTTACATTTGTTTTGTACCGATTGTTGCCGCACTGCTACAGCGCGAAAGTATTGGATAAATGTTGCATGGCTCGGTCAGACGATGCCCCAGCCAAGCGCGAGCCTTAAGGGTTTGAATTTCCGCTTCCGTCCCACGGGTTGAATCACCTCGACACAGATGATCTCCATGTTTCGGGTGGGAGATTCTAAAAAATGATATCCACTCCAACGCATCAGCTTGACCTGACCTACCTTTGGATCCGAAACTTCCAAAGTCTCATCTGCTTCTGGCCAGGTTGTGGGGTCCCAATCGCTTAAACTTATGACCATGCTTAGGTGGTGCACCTCGACCTTTTTTGGCCTCAGGTTTACCCCAAAGGCATCTATTATAGCGATTCTCGATTGAGTGCAATACATTTGTAGGGGCGAGCAGCGTTCGCCCCCACATTTGGATGTAGTTAACACAAATGGGAACCGCTATAGATGCTAATCTGAGTAATAAGTCTGCTTCTATACCAATGGTAGCCGTCACAAATTTCGCGTTGCCATAACCTCTGTCATAAGCGGCAAGCGGTCTAGTTTCTAACTGCCGACTCACTTGCTTTAGTTGAAACGCAGCCTTAGAAGTTGGAGTTTCAAAGCTGGTAATGCGTTCGTGTCTTAACGGTAATGCCCAACTCCCATCTGTCTCTGGTATCCACGCCAAGGTGCTGTAACGAAAGTCCCACACTGACACCAACGCCTTTCCCCCCACTAAAAGTCCTTTCCTTGAGCGTCTTTGCGTCTGGTCTGGGCCAAAAGGTATGATCTCCTGCGAGAAATGGTTGCTCATCAGTTCTTACCTTTGTTACCAGCAGATTCATCAGTTTTTTTCTTTGAGGACGACTGTCATGCAGTGCAGCGTAAATACTTGGCCAAGACCGCCTAAACACCCTTATTTTGAGATAGGCTGACAAATGATTGGATCGTTGGGCTGGTCAACACTGCATCCATGCCTATCAAATACTGCGTCTCTTGCTTTACCTAGACCATCATAGATTGCTTGCCGGAATTCTTCTAATTGTGTCAGGATCATCTAAGTCAATGAACTTTTGTTTACATTCATTGACTTTACAGCAGTCAGTGTAACTTCTGACTGCTTTCCTTTCTAACAATCAATCTACGCCTCAGTACTAATGTCTGTTTTTTATGTGTTATTCTATCCGTGCTTTGCTTCTGTCTGAGCTTTTAGTCCAAACTCCAGTATAAAAATAAGTTGATTGGATGATAAAACTATTAAAATACCAGTAGTCTTTGTGTGGATGTGATTACTAGTAAACGGCTCAATGAATTTGGCAAGCTCCATCGATAATGGAAGTTATCGGTTTTAAAACTACTGCTTTTCTTGTTACTAAGCCTGCTTGTCCTAATTTCAGTAGCTCTACCAGATGATAGCTCGAATTGCTGTATTCTTTAGTTTACAAGCTTTTCAGGGTACTTTGTCGCACCATCAGCTATTTGCGCGAATAAATTCCGAACACCATCATATCGCTCACCTATACAGTAACCTTTTGCTGGGAGAATGAAGAGTATAAACGTTTAAATAAAAGGTTTAGAAATATGTCTCTAAGTATCTCAAGCGTGTTCGATGCCAATTTTTATCGTGCAGCCAATAGTGACTTAGCTGGTTTAAACGATACTCAAGCTTTATCACACTTCCAAGCCTATGGTTTAAATGAGGGTCGTCGCTTCTCACCACTGATTGATTTGAACTTTTACCGAGCTAGCAATCCCGACTTGCCAAACAGCAACAACAGTGAACTTTTAAATCATCTAGAAAATTACGGGGTAGCAGAGGGACGGAGTTTTTCTCCTGTTGTTGAACTCAACTACTATCGTTCTTATAACAGTGACCTCAAAAGCTTTAATAATGAGCAACTATTTAATCATTTGAAAAACTATGGTATTAGTGAAGGACGCGAGTTTTCCACACTCCTCGGCTTGGGATTATATAAGTTATATAACTCTGATCTGACAAATCTAAATAGCTCTCAACTGTTAAACCACTTTGAAATCAATGGGATAAACGAGGGGCGTCAGTTCTCACCCTACTTTGATTTTAGCTACTATCGTGCTAACAATAAAGATTTAGCTAATCTGAATAATAATCAGTTGTTGCAGCACTTTGAAATTAATGGGATAAATGAAGGGCGTCAGTCTTCACTCTACTTTGATGCTAGTTACTATAAAGCCAATAATCCGGATTTGGCTTCTTTAAAAGGGATTCAATTGCTGAAACACTTTGATACTTATGGTGTTTTTGAAGGACGTCTTGCTGCTAGAAAATACGGTGGAGACACCTTAAGCACTGCTCCCAAACTCAATCTAGGTTTAAATTATACTGGGGTACTTGAATTCGTTGGCTCTGCTAATCCTAATGATTACTATCGGTTCGATTTGAATCAAAGCTCAACTGTGAGTATATATGACTATGGGCATTCTAGAAGCGTTAGTGAGCAAATACTTAATAGTAAAGGTGAGGTTATCTACTCAAGAAATAGTGCAGTGTACAATTCGGATTTTAGTTTTATAGGCGACCCGCTTCAAAAGGTTTCATTGTCTCCAGGTACTTACTACGTACACATTCAACCCCAAGCAGGGAACACTGATTACGTTTTGTTTCTTTCTGCTAGCAATAATGATAATAATCTTCGCGCTAAGTTTTCAGGAACCAGTAAGGCTGCTAACAAATATGGATTTGGGTTATAGATTTAAAGATATCTATTAACTTTGTTATTAAAAAAGGAAATGCAGATGTATTTTACGAACATATTAAGTCCTTGAATAATTTTCTAATACAAGAATGGATAGAACAAGGAAATACAATCGAGAATTTCTACACGGGTTCAGCGAAAATAGTTATTATCTTAGATACTGCTAGCTTCCATAAAAGGAAAGATGTTTTAGATAAAATTGAAGCGAAAAGCTCCATCGATAATGGAAATTATCGGTTTTAAAACTACTGCTTTTCTTGTTACTAAGCCTGCTTGTCCTAATTTCAGTAGCTCTACCAGATGATAGCTCGAATTGCTGTATTCTTTAGTTTACAAGCTTTTCAGGGTACTTTGTCGCACCATCAGCTATTTGCGCGAATAAATTCCAAACACCATCATATCGAGCACCTATACAGTAACCTTTTGCTGGGAGAATGAAGAGTATAAACGTTTAAATAAAAGGTTTAGAAATATGTCTCTAAGTATCTCAAGCGTGTTCGATGCCAATTTTTATCGTGCAGCCAATAGTGACTTAGCTGGTTTAAACGATACTCAAGCTTTATCACACTTCCAAGCTTATGGTTTAAATGAGGGTCGTCGCTTCTCACCGCTGATTGATTTGAACTTTTACCGAGCTAGCAATCCCGACTTGCCAAACAGCAACAACAGTGAACTTTTAAATCATCTAGAAAATTACGGGGTAGCAGAGGGACGGAGTTTTTCTCCTGTTGTTGAACTCAACTACTATCGTTCTTATAACAGTGACCTCAAAAGCTTTAATAATGAGCAACTATTTAATCATTTGAAAAACTATGGTATTAGTGAAGGACGCGAGTTTTCAACACTCCTCGGCTTGGGATTATATAAGTTATATAACTCTGATCTGACAAACCTAAATAGCTCTCAACTGTTAAACCACTTTGAAATCAATGGGATAAACGAGGGGCGTCAGTTCTCACCCTACTTTGATTTTAGCTACTATCGTGCTAACAATAAAGATTTAGCTAATCTGAATAATAATCAGTTGTTGCAGCACTTTGAAATTAATGGGATAAATGAAGGGCGTCAGTCTTCACTCTACTTTGATGCTAGTTACTATAAAGCCAATAATCCGGACTTGGCTTCTTTAAAAGGGATTCAATTGCTGGAACACTTTGATACTTATGGTGTTTTTGAAGGACGTCTTGCTGCTAGAAAATACGGTGGAGACACCTTAAGCACTGCTCCCAAACTCAATCTAGGTTTAAGTTATACTGGGGTACTTGAATTCGTTGGAGCTGCTAATCCTAATGATTACTATCGATTTGATTTGAATCAAGCCTCCTATGTCAGTATATATGACTATGGACATTCTAGAAGCGTTAGTGAGCAAATACTTAATAGTAAAGGTGAGGTTATCTACTCAAGAAATAGTGCAGTGTACAATTCGGATTTTAGTTTTATAGGCGACCCGCTTCAAATGGTCTTGTTGTCTCCAGGTACTTACTACGTACACATTCAACCCCAAGCAGGGAACACTGATTACGTTTTGTTTCTTTCTGCTAGCAATAATGATAATAATGTTCGCGCTCAGTTTTCAGGAGCCAGTAAGCTTGCTAAAAAATATGGATTTGGGTTATAGATTTAAAGATATTTAAAGCTATTTCAGGCTTTTAGTAAAATATTTAGTGTATAATTTGATGCTTAGGACGGTTTTTAATAGCTTTGACATTACCACTTGATGATGGTATGTTTTTAAACATAGGTGGAAAAGCGAGGCAATATAATGTTTACAAACAAATATGTGATAAAGGTTTTCACCTATAATTGGGATATCGCCTTTTAACAGGTTTTGAGAATGGCGAAAATTCGGCTTATTAAATACCTATTTCGATGGTGGAGTTTGAGTGGAAGTACCGCCTTGTTTTGGCTTTCTACCTTACACCCAATAACAGCACAAATAGTTCCAGATACAACGCTTTCCAAAAATTCTATCGTTACATCCTCTGGTAAAATCAACACCATTACTGGTGGAACGCAAGCTGGAGGTAACCTGTTTCACAGCTTTAAAGAATTTTCTGTGTCCTCTGGTAGCGAAGCTCACTTTAACAATACTATCGACATTCAGAATATTATCAGCAGGGTAACAGGTGGCTCAATCTCTAAGATTGATGGTGTAATCCGAACTAATGGCTCTGCTAATTTCTTTTTTATCAACCCTAGCGGCATTATTTTTGGACCAAATGCCTCTTTGAATGTAGGAGGTTCGTTTATAGCGAGTACAGCGAACAGTCTAAGGTTTGCTGATGGCACAGAATTTAGTGCTGCCAATCCCCAAGCTACCCCTTTGTTAACGGTAAGTGTCCCGACAGGACTGCAATTCGGCTCAAATCGTGGAGACATTGTTAACCAATCCCAAGCAAGTCTGAGCGGTGTCAATAATCATCAATCTCCGGGTGGGATTCAAGTTCGTAACGGGAAAACCCTGGCACTTGTAGGTGGTAATGTGTCCCTTGATGGCGGCAATTTAACAGTAGCAAGTGGCAGAATTGAGATAGGTAGCGTTGGGACGGGCTTGGTTAATCTAACTGAGGTTCCCGAAGGCTATGCTTTGGGATATGCAGGTGTGCAAAACTTTCAAGATATTCAACTCTCCAAAGGTGCTCAGATTGATACAAGCGGTCCGAGGGGCGGTGATATTCACCTTACAGGTAGGAACATCAGCCTTACAGATAGCGCTGCTATTTTTTCTACCACTCAAGGTGCAAGTCCCAGCATTGGCGGAAATTTGATAGTAAACGCAGCTGAGTTTGTAAACTTGAGAAATAACGCTCTACTATCTACTTCCACTCTCAATACTGGGTCTGCTGGTAACTTAATCATCTCAACTAAAAAGCTAACAGTTGATAGTGGTGCATTCATACAAACTCCCAGCACTGGTCAGGGTTCTGCTGGGAATTTACAGGTGAGAGCTACTGATGCTATCGAACTATCAGGAACAACAGCCGATGGTTTGTACCCTAGTGGCTTATTTGCGCAAGTTAAACCAACCGCAACAGGTACAGGAGGAAACCTGACTATTGAAACTGGAAAACTGACAATCAGAGATGGAGCAAGTGTAGATGCTTCAACTTTTGGGGCGGGTCAAGCTGGGAATGTGGTAATTAAAGCAACTAATGTAGAACTGGAAGGGTTTGCACCAACATTAAGTGGAAACAGTGGCATTTTTGCTCAAGTCGCAGATACAGCCATAAATAACGCTGGTAATGCAGGAACTCTAAGGATTGAGACTGAACGATTAACTGTCAAGAATGGAGCACAAATAGCTACGACTGGTCGGAAAAGGGGAAATGGGGGAGATTTGACCATAGTCTCTAATTCGATTGAACTGAGTGGTGCTTTACCAAACGCGACTCCTCGTAGAGGTAGCAGTGGCATTTTTGTTTCTACTAGATCGCCTAACGCTACGGGTAATGTGGGTAATCTTAACATCACTAGTAGGCAGATTACAGTCAAAAATGGGGCTAAAATTGCCGCAGAGAATGAAGGTACAGGTCAAGGCGGAACCCTCAACTTGAATGTTAGACAGTTAACGATTCAAAACGGGGGGTTGGTACAATCTGGTTCTTTTGCTGAAGGTTCTGGAGGAACTTTGACTGTAACAGATGCGGAGTCTGTTCAAGTCATTGGTAAAGGAACTATTGGTTCTACCGCCGTTGTCAGCACTCTGTCTGCTGCCGCTGAAGCTTCTGGTAAAGCTGGTAACTTGAATATTACAACCAGAAGATTGAATGTTGAAGATGGGGCGCAAGTGAGTGTAAGTGGCAAAGGTTCTGGTTCTGCTGGCAGCCTGAGCATTACTACTAACGACCTTCGCCTTAACCAAGGAAGACTCACTGCTGAAACCAATGCGGGAGAGGGAGCGAATATCACACTACAAAACTTAGGCCTATTATTGTTGCAAAATCAAAGCTTGATTTCTGCTCAAGCCTTCAACAATGCCAATGGTGGAACCATCAAGATTGATGCTGCAAAAGGTGTTGTTACGGCTGCTAGTGATCAAAACAATGACATTATTGCAAACGCTTTTCAAGGTAAAGGTGGTGCAATTGACATTGCAACACAAGGTATCTTTGGGATCGCAAAGCAAAAGGCAACTCCACCAAATATTACCAATGATATTGATGCTAGCTCTAACTTTGGCTTAGCCGGTACGGTAACTATTAACACACCTGATGTAGACCCTAGCCGTAGCTTGTTTACTTTATCCACAGGTGTAGCACCACCGCCAAGGCTAGCTGCCTCTAATTGTTCGATCTTTGCTAACTCAGGTGGTGATAGTTTTACCATCACAGGTCGCGGCGGCTTACCCCCCAGCCCTTACGAACCCCTAACCAGCGATGCTATTTGGACAGACACTCGCGAATTATTAATCAAGGCACACCAAATTCAACCTAACAGGTATGCTGCTAAAATCAAATCCAGACCAATAGAAATTGTGCCTGCTACTGGCTGGGTGTTCAATGATAAAGGCGAAGTCACCCTTATTTCTTCAGTGTCTAATGCTATATCTAACAGTACTCCAACGAGTTGTCCTGCAAGGTGAACAATCGCTGCCTCAGATAGGATCTTTTTGTTCTCCCTACTCTACTATATGATTAATACAGTAGTACATACGAACTATGAAAAACTCCAATATGGGAAGCAGTGGAGTGAGTTCGTGGAACGAAAGCGCCGCTTTGACCCAGACAACATATTAACACCAAGTCAAGGTATTTTTTCGCCTACCAATCGTTCATAAAGTGTTACATTATAATTTCAGATATTCAGAAGTATTTCTAACCAAAGGGTTTGAGAGGGCGATCGCCATGACAACAGCAACCAAAAAACTCTCCCTAGAAGAATACCTCGCTTACGACGACGGGACAGACACTAAATATGAGCTAGTGGACGGAGAGTTAGTGGAAATGCCACCAGAAACCAATAGGAATAACCGGATTGCCCTATACCTGCTGTCAGAATTTATCAAACTAGTACCTTTATACCTAATCTGTCATAAAGATACGGAAATTGTTGTTACAGGTAATCGCACTCGCGTCCGCCTGCCAGACTTAATGATTTTAACTGAGGAATTATTCGCAGCGATCGGTAGCGGAAGAGCTACAATTACTCAGGATATGCCATCTCCTGCGCTGGTGGTTGAGGTCGTTTCTCCTGGCAAAGTTAACGAAGACAGGGACTACCGCTACAAGCGATCAGAGTACGCTGCACGGGGAATTCCAGAATATTGGATTATTGATCCTGGTAAGGACGTAGTTACAGTCCTTACCCTGGTAGACGGATTATACGAAGATGCTGTATTTCAAGGGAGTGATTACATAGCCTCAACAACTTTCCCTGAGCTAAAACTGACAGCAGCACAAGTTTTGGCAGCAGGACAATCCTAATGTCTTTTGTCCAAGGTCAACACACCATCTCTCATGATCACGTTAGACTTAGGAATTAAAATGTAATAAATCTGACCTATAGTAGAGTAATCTTCCCAACAAATTAGACAACCAACACATTTTGATAATGATTCTCCCTTATTAAAGGATCAAACTTTCGTGGAAATTAAACAGCTAATTTTAGAAGCACTTAGCCTTCCAATTAACGCTACTTCCTACTACGTTAGCCAGAAATTAGCAGAACTTTATCCAGAATTAGCACTTGTCGAAGGTAGCGACTGCTCATTTAACCTGGAGAGTTATGCAAGAGCACATAAGTGTACCATTGAACAGCAAGAGATTATCCACAATCAAGTCAAAACTTCGTGGGATGGCTCGTCTAAGGTAGTACATCATGGAGTCTCCAATGCCTATTTGAAGGTGACATGGCACAGACATACTCTTGATGTACTCCTCATGAGTTGGGGTACTGAGTGGTCTACAGTTCGATATTATTGGATTTTAGCTGAAACCAAAGAAGTCGCCGAAAACTTTTTTGCAGACGTTGCAGAGTGGAACGAGCAGATTCGGGAGGAGGTTTTGGTTTTTGAAGAAGGTTACTGGGCGAAAAGCCCGGAACTATTTAGAGCTATTAAGAGCGCAACGTTTGATAATCTTGTGTTGCGTGGTTCTCTTAAACAAGATATTCAAGATGACTTAGGTAACTTCTTTTCATCACAAAATACTTATCAGGAATACGGTATTCTCTGGAAACGAGGTATTTTGTTGATTGGCTCACCAGGGAATGGAAAAACTCATGCAGTAAAGGCATTGATCAATAAAATGCAGCAGCCATGTTTGTACGTCAAAAGCTTCAAAGCCCGATATGATAACGAGAGCGAAAACATTCGTAAAGTCTTTGATCGAGCACGTACATCAGCCCCATGTATTCTGGTTTTAGAAGATCTTGACTCTCTTGTGAATGCAGAGAACCGCTCGTTCTTTTTGAATGAACTTGACGGTTTTGCATCCAATTCAGGAATTGTGACCATCGCCACCACGAACCATCCAGAGCGTTTAGATCCAGCTATTGTTGATCGACCTAGCCGCTTCGACCGTAAGTATCATTTTGAACTGCCGAATCAACAAGAGCGCTTAGCTTACATAAAGCTATGGAATCAAACACTCAAAGCTGATATGCTCCTTGGAGAAAAAGCTATGACTCAGGTTAGCGAACTAACTGATGGCTTCTCATTCGCGTACCTAAAAGAACTGTTCCTTTCGTCTTCAATCCGGTGGATCGCTACGATGGAGTCAGGAGGGCTAGAGAAAACGATGCTTGAACAAGTAGCTACACTGCGAGAACAAATGAGCAGTGGAACCACAGAGTAATAGGAATTTAACAAATACACCCTTTAGGAACCCCCAGGGTACAGCATACCTGTCGGGAACCCCTTTAGGGCAACCCCCTCATAGATGTGTAGCAACATTTAAGTAAATTTTTTTTCCTGCCAACTTACTTAACTGAGCCATGCAGCTTGGAAAAAATCTCGCTCACATAACATCGCATACCGATAGATTGACTGTACTGCCGTTATCTGAGTGACGTAACGCTCAACCAGATTTTCTAATGTCTGCGCCAGTGGAGCAAAATCTGTACTGCTATAAGTCCTGATCCAATCAGCATACTGATGATTGGGTATGCCATCAGCAGCCAACTGCTCTCCCAAAAAAGCATAAAGACGCATACAAGGAGACATAGCAGCTGCAGTCAATCCCACATCCCCACCCCAAGCAGTCGCTAACAAAAAGTCAGTATAGCGGCGAGTTGCTGTACCTGGTTCCACAGTGCCCAAGTTAACATTCCATTTCGCCGCATAGCCTTCATGCAATCGTAGTTCTTCTAATACCCCCGAGGCTAGATTGTGAAAGACTGTAAATCCCTCGAAATCGGGAGCTTTAGCAGCAGCAATACTGTAGGCACGCGCAAAAGCTTCCAAAAAAAAAGCATCTTGTCCTACATAGTAAGCAAACTTCCGTTCGTCAAGACTACCATCCCCAAGACTTTGAACAAACGGATGCTCAAGACACGCTTGTGCCAAATCTTGATTCGCTTCCCACAATTGTTGTGAAATTGTCATTGTTGTCAGTTGTTAAGTAGTTGGGCAAAATCAATTTTATTTGTGGAGGTAGAGAACAGAGAAGCCAGAGGAAGAGGGGCATGGGGCATAGAGACAATGAAACAATACCCAAACCATGTTTACTGGGCAGCTTTTACCTGTTTTGAGGATTGGTTAAAATAGCTTTTGGTTGATTAGCATTAAATAGAGAAGCTGACAACAGAATAACCGATTTGTTCGTTTGGTTTTCTCCATAATGAACCATTCCCGCAGGTTCGACTAAAGAATCTCCCACTGTCAGCTGTGTTGTTTCCCCTTTTTGAAGAATCAATTGTGTGCCGTTAGCTTTCGTTACTTTAGCTTCTCCTTCCACTACAGTATAAGTTAAAGTTCCGTCCTCTACTCGTTCAATCTGCATTCCTGGGTGAGTATGAGTAGGAAGTTTTGTTTTTGGTGCAATTGTATAACGTACAAGCTCAAGAATTTGCTTTTTATCAACAGTTGGATAACCATTAGCTAAAACTTCACGAGTGACAGATTGAGTGTAAGTATTGGCTTGTGAGGTCTGTTGACTGTTAATAACTACACTATCAAAAGCTAGGATAGCTAACGGGAGAATCACAGACAATTTTCTCATAGTCAAGGTTTTTGCAGTAACTTAATAAATATTACTTTTCCTTCTTGAGTCAGTAAAACTGATCCTACATTGCGCTTTCAACTCATCTGCAACATTGCCCATCAATTTAGGCGATAGCGTAGCGCGCCCTAGCTCCCAACCAAGCTTCCCTTGGTTGCCCTGTGCCTCTGACACAGGGGAAGGGTTTCCCAAAAGTTACTCTTCAGGACAAGAAGGGCGATCGCACTTCCTGACTAGTTAAGTTAGTCACTTTGGATGCGATCGCGTCCCGAAGGGGCTCCGTACTGTACACATTCCACGCACAACCTTGGACAAAACGTGCTACCTTCAGGAAATTATAAACGTTTCAGGAATTCTTCAACAGAGTTGTTGAAGTGGTTCGCCACTTCTGATTTTCCACATCCCGTGAAAAGTCGGAAGTACATGAGTTTGCAAACCCGCATCTGTGCCAAATCAACTAAAATATTTATTTTTTCACAAAAAAACGAGTTTATACTGAAGACATTTTGTTAAATATTTAATTATATATTAAAAATCAATAAAAAGAACTGCTAACTAAGCCTTTTTGTTTTAATTCAAAACAATTTTTCTCGCTCTTTATGTATTCATTTAACGATTTTTTACTTAAGTAGATATAGTCTTTAAAGTATTTTCTTTGTACTAGATTTACGGTTTTTTTGAGAAAAACTTTGTACTGTATAAGCATTCGTATTTTTCATTTGAAGAAAAGCCGAAGGCGATTTAAATGGGGATTCTCACCCCATCCAATCGAAAGCCAGCACCTTGGGTTTAGTAGGGGGCTGAATCCAGTTTAGGCAAGGGAGAGCAAATGGCATTAATCCTCGATCTTGTCCACTAAATCAAATCTTCTGCCCTCTGATTTGCCCGAAGGTCTGTTTAATTTTTCAAAAACTAATATTTTAATTTCAACCTTTGAAATTCCAAAGGCTATCGTATTCATTCTGTCGAAATACCTAACTTTGAATGGATTAATCTATGTTTGTTAGCCAAAATAATCCCATTAAGACAGATAGTCTTATCGCAAATAATCTAAATACCAATTTATATAGCACTGATAAGAGCTATCTATCCGATGTAAACCGTAATAACTATACTTCTAGTTACCAAGTTTATGAACCCATGGTTGGATCAGCCAGCAGTTCTTCTGTTACTGGTGAACCAGACTTAATATTTCAAAATGTTTCAGCACCAAGTAGTACAACAGTTGGTAGTACTATTCAACTTAACTACGAACTGAAGAATCAAGGCAATGCTAGTGCAGATTATAGCTACTCTAAGTTCTATCTCTCCAAAGATACTACTCTTAGCAGTGATGATGTGTTTTTGAGCTATGATTTTGTTTCCAACATTAGTGTGAGTGGTATCAGTTACGAATCAGTTTCACTCACTATTGCGAATAGTACTAGTGGTGGTAATTATTATCTGTTGTCTCAAGCCGATGGTTATAATTATGTCTCTGAAAGCAATGAAAGCAATAATATTACGGCTAATGCAATTTCTCTGACTAAATTGACACCAGACTTAATAGTTCAAAATGTTTCAGCACCAACTAGTGCAACAGTTGGTAGTACCATTCAACTTAACTACGAACTGAAGAATCAAGGCAATGCTAGTGCAGATTATAGCTACTCTAAGTTCTATCTCTCCAAAGATACCACTCTTAGCAGTGATGATGTCTTTTTGAACTATGATTTTGTTTCCAACATTAGTGTGAGTGGTATCAGTTATGAATCAGTCTCACTCACTATTGCGAATAGTACTAGTGGTGGTAATTATTATCTGTTGTCTCAAGCCGATGGTTATAATTATGTCTCTGAAAGCAATGAAAGCAATAATATTGCCGCTAATGCAATTTCTCTGACTAAATTGACACCAGACTTAATAGTTCAAAATGTTTCAGCACCAACTAGTGCAACAGTTGGTAGTACCATTCAACTTAACTACGAACTGAAGAATCAAGGCAATGCTAGTGCAGATTATAGCTACTCTAAGTTCTATCTCTCCAAAGATACCACTCTTAGCAGTGATGATGTGTTTTTGAGCTATGATTTTGTTTCCAACATTAGTGTGAGTGGTATCACTTACGAATCAGTCTCACTCACTATTGCGAATAGTACTAGTGGTGGTAATTATTATCTGTTGTCTCAAGCTGATGGTTATAATTATGTCTCTGAAAGCAATGAAAGCAATAATATTGCGGCTAATGCAATTTCTCTGACTAAATTGACACCAGACTTAATAGTTCAAAATGTTTCAGCACCAACTAGTGCAACAGTTGGTAGTACTATTCAACTTAACTACCAAGTCAAGAATCAAGGCAATGCTAGTGCAGATTATAGCTACTCTAAGTTCTATCTCTCCAAAGATACTACTCTTAGCAGCGATGATGTGTTTTTGAACTTTGATTTTGTTTACAGCATTGGTGTTAGTGGTATCAGTTACGAATCAGTTTCACTCACTATTGCGAATAGTACTAGTGGTGGTAATTATTATTTGTTGTCTCAAGCTGATGGTTATAATTATGTCTCTGAAAGCAATGAAAGCAATAATATTGCCGCTAATGCAATTTCTCTGACTAAATTGGCACCAGACTTAATAGTTCAAAATGTTTCAGCACCAAGTAGTGCAACAGTTGGTAGTACTATTCAACTTAACTACCAAGTCAAGAATCAAGGCGATGCCAGTGCAGGTTATAGCTACTCTAAGTTCTATCTCTCCAAAGATACCACTCTTAGCAGTGATGATGTGTTTTTGAACTGTGATCTCGTTTCCAGCATTAGTGTTAATGGTATCAGTTATGAATCAGTCTCTCTGAATATTGCTAATAGTACTGCTGGTGGGAACTATTATCTGTTGTCCCAAGCTGACGGTTATAGTTATGTCCCTGAGAGCAATGAAAGTAATAATATTGCTGCTAATGCCATTTCTCTGACTAAATTGGCACCAGACTTAATAGTTCAAAATGTTTCAGCACCAAGTAGTGCAACAGTTGGTAGTACTATTCAACTTAACTACCAAGTCAAGAATCAAGGCAATGCTAGTGCAGATTATAGCTACTCTAAGTTCTATCTCTCCAAAGATACCACTCTTAGCAGTGACGATGTGTTCTTGAACTCTGATTTCGTTTCCAGCATTGGTGTTGGTGGTATCAGTTATGAATCAGTCTCACTGACTATTGCTAATAGTACTGCTACTGGGAACTATTATCTGTTGTCTCAAGCTGATGGTTATAGTTATGTCCCTGAGAGCAATGAAAGTAATAATATTGCTGCTCAAGCTATTACACTACAACAGACTAATAGTGATTGGTATAGTCAAAATCTAAAAGATGCAGGATTGATTAATTTAACTCGCTCTCTGGGAGCAGATGGAAACTTAAGTAGAAATGATATGATTTCTGTGTTCCAAGAGACTGAAGATAATAGCGTCATTGATACTACTGAATTAGTTGATCTTCGCACGATTGTTAGTAATGCTAGCCGCTTTACTATGCTAGATTATGTTCGTGTTCTCTCAGACGATGTAGTGAATGGGAATACAGCGAACCAATGGTGGACAGGAGGTGGCACAACTCAGACAGCACTAGGAAATCTTTATGGTGGTAGTAGTGCGACACAAATGGAAAAATTGATTGGCAAGTGGTTCTTAGGAAGCGATCGCCCTACTGCATCTAATAATGCCAGCTATCAAGCAATCAGTGGTTCTTTATTCCAAAATGGTATTAGTGCAGATGATATTAAGCAAGGCGCTTTGGGAGATTGTTATTATTTAGCTACTCTATCTTCCATAGCTCAGAAAAAGCCTGACTACATCCAGAATATGTTTATAGACAATGGTGATAATACTTTCACGGTTCGTTTCTTTAAAAATAGTGTAGCTAACTACGTCACAGTTGATCGATATTTACCGACTGATGCTTACGGACGTTTAATATATAGTAATCCAGGTAGTTCCTACAATGATTCTAAGAATGAATTATGGGTAGCGCTAGCTGAAAAAGCCTACGTTCAATTGGGTGAGTTAGGTTGGAGCCGTCCTAGCTATACCAAAAATGCTTATACTTCTATTGAAGCTGGTTGGATGGATTATGTGACTAATCAAGTCACTGGCTTAGAGGCAACTAAACAACAAGTTGCCAATATGACGAAAACTCAGCTTATTAATTTAGTCAACTCCAATAAAGTATTAACTGCTGGCTTTGTTAACGGTGCTAATTATGGTGTAGTTAACAATCATGCCTATACCGTTACTGCTTACAATGCAACACAAGGAACATTTAGAGTTAAAAATCCTTGGGGATATCAAGACGCTGACTTAACATGGGATCAATTGCTTAATCTCAAAACGTGGTTTGTTTGGTCGAACGTTTAGCTAGCACCAAAAGAAGCCTCACATCTGAATCCGGTACTCCGGATCAGTGTGAGATGAATTTTGCGGCGGCGACGAAACCAATGAAGGCATCCGAATTTGGCTACTCGTGAATCTAATCAAGAATTTGTGGGACAAAAAGATTCTTTTTTAGATTTGCTTGATTCTCACATTTACGGTATCGTCTTGACTTTAAGCACAATTGTGCTGCTTATCTATGGTTTTGTCTTTGGTAATTGGGGAGATTATGTGCAGCAGTTTCAAAGCGATCTCTTTATCCATGGCATGAGCTTAGCAGTTTGCGTATTTTACCTTTTATTTCCTACTGCTGTTGGTGATGATATGGCTCGTCGCTGATGGAATAATCCCGAGGTATTTTTAGCAGTTGTGTTTGTTCCTTTACTGGGTTCTCTTGCTTATCTTTGTTTGCGCCCACCATTACTGTTATCGACCACTCGTGAAGAATCATTAATCACTTATCGGTAAATATCGGCAGCGATCGGCGTACCTGACATCTTGCACCCCGGCTGAATCAGCCCGATATACCGCCCTACACTTAAGTGTAGGGCTAATAGCTTAAGTCCATTTCAACGGACTGAAATCCTTGATCAGTCCTCTTGAGAGGACTTTAGCTATCAGCCAGCGATTTAAATCGCTGGCTGGCTGACAGCCTAGTGCAAGATATCGGGTACCCTTCGCGAAGGGCTAAAGCCCGACGCCCTTACTAATGTACCTCACTTACCTGCAAAGCATTGTAGGTATTACTCTTCGACACTCAAAATCAGTAAACTTACAGTACGAATGTAGGCTAACATACAGATTAGCTCTCAATTTTGGCAGTGCTTTCAAAGTTCAATCTACTTCTTTGAATTAATTTTTTTACAAAAGATTAAATTCTTGAGGATCTAAGCCGGATGAGTCGAAAAGTAAGCAAAGTATTTCAGCAATCTGGAGTTATCCCCTATAGATTACAAAATGGAAGCCTCGAAGTCTTGCTGATCACAACCCGCAACCGCCAAAATTGGGTAGTTCCCAAAGGTGGCGTAATAGATGGAATGAGCCCAGCCATCTCAGCAGCAAAAGAAGCATGGGAAGAAGCTGGAGTTGTCGGGCAAGTATATACCCATGAACTTGACACTTATAAATATCGTAAAAAAGGCAAGAAATACGAGGTTAAGATGTTTTTGTTGTCAGTTGAAACAGTATTAGAAGATTATCCAGAAGTAGGTCAAAGACAGAGACAATGGTTAGATATAAACAAAGCTATTAGGCGAGTTAAGAAACCTTCAATTAAACGAATTCTTAAAGATTTTCTCGAACCCAATTAAATTATTCTTTTGCATTTCAATGCAAGCTTATTCCAACTAGGCAAATCAGATGTTTTGGTAGAAATAAAGTTAGTTTATCACGCAACAATTCCTTCCAGTCAATGCTGATTTATAACCTCAATTTGATTAGAAAATTTTTTCACAGGTGTCAGCTTAGCACTCACGATAAATCTAACATTTGAAAGAACCGGGTAAAGTAATCTGGAAAAGTCTTTGCGGTACAGCCAGGGTCTTTAATAATAATCCCTGGCACTTTCAATCCAGTCACAGCAAAAGCCATTGCCATTCGATGATCGTGATATGTTTCAATCTCTGCTGGGGTAATTTGGCTTGGTTCAATTTTCAATCCATCAGCAAATTCTTCAACCTTGACTCCTAGCCGACGTAACTCAGTGACAACGGCTCGAATACGTTCAGTTTCTTTATACCGAATGTGTTCTACATTACGAATTGTGACTGATGAACTAGCAAAGGGCGCGATCGCTCCCAACGTTTGCACTAAATCCGACATATCATTCATGTCAATGTCGATCCCCTGCAATTGTTTGGGTCCTATCACTTCAGTGTAGTTATTAGAGCAATTAATCTGGCAACCCATCTGTTCTAAAACATTGAGCCAGAGAATATCACCCTGGCATGATTGTTTTGTTAAATGGTTAACCCGAACTCTTCCACCTGTAACCGCAGCAGCAGCAAAAAAGTAAGAGGCATTTGACGCATCAGGTTCTATGGTATAATTATTACCCTGATAACGCTGACCAGCTTTGATCTGAAATTGATTCTCTTCTGTTTGCAGCACCTCTACGCCAAAATCCGCCATAAGGCGACAAGTCATTTTAACGTAGGATTGGGAAACCAGCGTACCTTCAACCTCAACGGTAGTGTCCTGTTGAGCATATGGTGTAATCATTAGTAATGCTGAAAGCTGTTGACTAGTTTGGTTGGCTTTCAAGCAAAAATGCCCCCCAGAGAATTGCTGAGCGTCGATAGTGTAGGGCATAAAACCAGGATTACCTTCAAAGTTAATGGTTGCTCCGCCTGTTTGCAAAACTTTGAGTAAGTCGCCCATTGGTCGTTCCCGCATTCGAGGAACACCATCTAGGCGATACTTGCCCTTACCGAGCGCAACCAACGCTGAGATAAACCTTGCTGTTGTACCAGATAAACCCACAAATAAATCCGCCTGCTTGGCTGGAATTTCGCCCCCTCTTCCCGTTACCTGGATTTGAGCTAGATCAGAATTTAGTACAATGGCAATCTCCAAGTTTTCTAAACATTTGGCAAAATAAGTGCTATCTTCACTAAACAAGGCATTTTCTAATATAGAATCGCCTTGTGCCAAAGCAGCAACGAGCAGCGCCCGATTAGTAATACTTTTAGACCCAGGAATCTCTACTGTGGCATCCACTGGGCGATTCAGAGCAGGGATTTCAATAGTATCCACGTTACACCTCTATGCAAGTGATCAGCTACAGTATATATTCTCTTAAGTAGGGTTGCACTAGAGAATATTTCTCACACCATCTTCTCCAATACGAGCGACGAAAGCCTCATGAAGCTATTTTTTACTGATCAAAATTTCTCTTATAATTTACTGCGGACAGTTGGACATAGTGTTTATGGTGGTGCTGATATTGGTGAATGTTTAGCAACAGTCGCTCGGATCGAAGACGGCAATTATGAACACTGGTACAATGAATGGCATAATACTGCCCAACGGGTGGAACACCATGCGTCTAAGAGTTTGAAAACAGGGAATCCCATCAGTGCTCGTCAAGCTTATTTACGTGCCAGTAATTATTACCGTACTGCTGAATTCTTCCTGCACAGTAACCAACAGGATCCACGTATCCTTGAGACTTGGGGACGAAGCGAAACCTGTTTTCGGCAAGCGGTTGAACTATTTACGCCTCAGATCGAAGCGATTGAAATTCCTTTCGAAGAGACAACTTTACCTGGCTATTTCTATCGCAATAATTCAACTAATCAACCCTGTCCAACCGTAATTTTCTATCCAGGTTTTGACTCAACGTTAGAAGAATTGCATTTTTTTGGAGCGTCGGCAGCAGCAGCGCAAGGTTATAATTGTCTGACATTTGCTGGTCCAGGACAAGGCGGTGTAATTCGCAAACAGAACATTCCCTTTCGCCCAGACTGGGAAACAGTTGTAAATTCAGTGGTTAATTATGCTTCCAACCTTTCTGAAGTTGATACAAAACAACTCATTTTATTAGGACAAAGTTTTGGTGGACTATTAGCCATACGTGCGGTAGCCTATAATTCTCGATTTGCTGCTTGCATTTTTCATGGTGGCATCTTTGACTTGTACGACTCTTTTCTAGAACTGTTTCCACCAGAATTAAGCGCTCAATTATCAATTGCTGATGATACCAGTATTAATCAGCTTGTGAGTGCCGTCATGACAGCAAATCCTGGTGCAAATGCATTGCTTGGTCATGGTATGTATGTGATGGGGGTATCGTCTGGTGCCGAACTCGTTGCCAAAATCAAACGATTCACATTGAAAAACCTAGCTCAGCGTGTTACGTGTCCAGTCCTAATTATCGATGGAGAACAAGATCATTTCTTGCCTGGCCATGGAAAGCAATTGTACGATATGCTGATATCTCCGAAAGATTACTTGCTATTTTCAGCCACTGAGGGCGCGGAAGAACATTGCCAAGTTGGTGCACTGGCGTTATGCCATGAACAGTTATTCAATTGGCTCAAGCAACAGGGGTTGTGAAGATCATTTGACATATATATTGTAAGGGCGTACCCTTTGTGTTTCTGAAGGGTACGCCTCTAGATCTCTATCTCTGTGTCTCTTTTAAAGAATTGCCATAACACTAAAACAGAGTCAGGATATACAGTAGGGAAAATAGGATGATCCAGATGATGTCTACAAAGTGCCAGTAGATTTCTGCCATTTCAATGCCAGTGTGTTTACTAGCAGAGTAATGACCTTGACGACGCGATCGCCACAGCACTCCGAGTATCAACAACAACCCTATAAATACGTGCAAACCATGAAAGCCTGTCATTAAGTAAAAACAGTTGGCAAACACGTTAGTCGTTAACCCATATCCCAGCGTCAGATACTCGTATACCTGACCCCCAAGGAAAATAGCTCCCATCAGAGCAGTGACAGCATACCACAATCGCATTCCAGCGACATTGTTTTTCTTAATCGCTGTATCACCTAAGTGGATAACGAAACTGCTAGAAACCAGGATGATGGTGTTAATCGTTGGCACAAGTAATTCTACTTCTGTACCTTCAGGTGGCCAAACTGCGTTACTACCGCGCAAAAAGAGGTAACTCGCAAAAAAACCGCCAAACATCAAGGACTCGGAAACTAGAAAAGTTAGCAGCCCAAGCACCCGCAAGTCTGGGTGTTCTTCATGGGAAACACCGACTTCCTCTAGTGTGACTGAATCCGACGATATTCTTGGCGTGTTAAAAGTTGAATCCTGCATAAATTCCTATTTCCAGATCCAATTATTGATTTCGCTAAACAGCAGGTTGGGCTGTTCCATTAGCTGCAACATCGCTTTTGCCGTAATCGTAGGGACCGTGAGTCACCACAGGTAATACTTCCCAGTTTTCAATTGCAGGAGGCGAAGCGGTTGTCCACTCTAAAGTCAGAGCATCCCAAGGGTTATCTGATGCTTTAGTACCATACATCCAACTCCAGACAACGTTGATGAAAAATGGCAGCACGGATATTCCCAAAATGATTGCCCCAAAGGTACAAATATGATTGATTCCGGCAAACTGAGGGTCATACATTGCAACTCGTCGCGGCATTCCTTGCAATCCAAGCTGGTGCATTGGTAGGAAAGTGAGGTGAGTACCAATAAAAGTCAGGGCAAAATGAACCCGTCCCCAAGTTTCATTCAACATACGCCCGGTCATCTTGGGGAACCAATGATAAATTCCCGCGTAGATGCCAAATACAGAACCACCAAATAAAACGTAGTGGAAGTGACCAACTACATAATAAGTATCGTGGACGTGGAGATCGAAAGGCGCTGTACCCAATGTCACACCACCGAGTCCGCCAACAACGAACATTGACAGCAAGCCAATAGCAAACAGCATGGCACTGGTAAAGCGGATCTTGCCACCCCAAAGTGTAGCTACCCAACCAAAGATTTTGACCCCAGTAGGAACAGCAACAATCAGAGTGGAGATAGTAAAGAACATCCTCATCCAAGGGGGTGTACCACTGGTAAACATGTGGTGTACCCAAACAAATAAACCTATAACGCAGATTGCCAAGCTGGAATAAGCGATCGCCTTATAGCCAAAAATCGGCTTCCGTGCGTGAACTGGAATCACCTCCGACATAATGCCGAAGATAGGCAAAATCATTAAGTATACCGCAGGGTGGGAATAAAACCAGAACAAGTGCTGGTAAAGTACCACATTTCCACCTGCATCAGGTTTAAAGAAAGAAGTGCCAAAGTTGATATCAAATAACAACAGCACCAGTCCCGCCGCCAACACTGGGGTAGAAAGCAGAGCTAAGAATGAAGTTGCCAAGATTGCCCAGCAGAATAATGGCATTTGAGTCCACTGCATGCTAGGTACTTTCATCTTCAATATCGTGATAACAAAGTTTAACGATCCCAAAATTGAGGATGTACCCACCAACACAATGCTAAGAATCCACATTGATTGGGCAGTATTCGCCGTAATTAAACTCAAAGGTGGGTAAGCTGTCCAGCCACTTTGCGAACCGCCAAACACAAAACTTCCCAGCAGGAGTGCTCCGGCTGGAGGATTGAGCCAAAATGCGATCGCATTGAGTTTCGGAAACGCCATATCTCTCGCCCCAATCAACAACGGTATGAGGAAGTTGCCAAACCCCCCAATTGCGGCAGGGACAATCCAAAGAAAGATCATCAGCGTACCGTGATTGGTCATGAAGGCGTTATAAAGACTGGGGTCGAGGACATCTGATTCTGGCGTATATAATTCAACTCTCATGGCTACCGCCATCAATCCCCCAATCAGATAAAACACAAAGGCTGTAACTAGGTATTGAATGCCAATGACTTTGTGATCGGTGTTAAAGGTGAAGTAGTCGTACCATTTCCACTTCTCGGGTAGTTGGTGATGAGTAACGACCTTTGTTGCTTTCGGAGCTTCTAACTGTGTCATAGGAAAAATAGGCTATGAATGTACTGCAACGGTTTGGTCGGTTTCTGGCTGTTCTGCAACGCGGTTTTCTTGCAGCCAGCGTTCAAAATCTTCTGGTGTGTGGACGACCACGGAAGAACGCATACTGCCGTGATACGCGCCACAAAGTTCAGCGCAAACTATCGGAAATTCTCCTGTTTTTGTTGCAGTGAACCGCAACTGTGTCGGTTGTCCAGGAATTGCATCTTGCTTTAACCGGAATTGTGGCACCCAAAACGAATGGATGACATCATTTGCAGAGATATTAAGCTGTACGTCTTGTCCAATGGGAACATGTAATTCACCAGCATTTATATCGCTATCAGGATAATTAAAGATCCAAGCGTACTGCATTCCGCTCACGTTCACCACTAGAGATGGTGGTTTGCCTTCGTTTGCAGGTGCAGAACCAATACCAATTGAGCTAGAGTTGGGCTCTGAATCGTGCGCTATCATGTGATGGGAATTCACCTCAATTCCTCCCATTTCAGTGTAAACATTTACACTATAAATTCCTAGCCCGATAACAATGATTCCTGGTACTAGAGTCCACAAAATCTCCAGAGGAAAGTTACCTTCGATGGGCTGTCCATCACCATTATCACCGCGACGACGACGGAATTTTATCAGAGAATATACGATTGCCCCTTGTACTACTAAAAACAAAGCAGTACCAATGCCTACCATCACGTTAAAGAAATTGTCTACTAATGGCGCTTGTAGAGAAGCTT
The DNA here is from genome assembly GCF_017591665.1 of Aetokthonos hydrillicola CCALA 1050. Taxonomy (GTDB): domain Bacteria; phylum Cyanobacteriota; class Cyanobacteriia; order Cyanobacteriales; family Nostocaceae; genus Aetokthonos; species Aetokthonos hydrillicola. The sequence continues at coordinate 112,924 of NZ_JAAKGC010000005.1, forward strand.
GCTCTGGCAGAAGAGAATTATTTTGCGCTACCCACAAGCTAATGAGAGTCACTAATATGCCAGCAATTAGGGTGAAAACCCCAAGGGGAATTTCTTTCATAAATAAATTTCCTCTGGATAAGTATTTCGCTGCCACAGTTTTTCTAAGATTTCAACTTGTCTTCGCAACACAGCAGCACGATAAAGAACATATCTGTTATGCAAAGCAATTCCTGAACAAAGACTAATGGGGGCAAAAAACATCAAACATACTAGCACATAGATAGTTGTATTCTCCCGATTAGTACTTAATTGCTGAGCATCTTTAACTGCATAGAGTAAATGCTGTGTCGCGATAAAATCAAGATGATGCATCCAAACCAGGCTTATCACTCCTAAAGCTGGAGAAAGCACTACTAAGGTTAATAAACAGACTGTCAGAAACCTCAAGAGATTCGGTTTCATCACAGGACTAGTTAGCTGAACCATGTCTATTGCACAAACCTTCTTCATAAAGATTTTGTATATAAACAGGGTTATATCAGCTACCTCACCTCTGTGTAGCATATTTTATTATGCATGTACTCAACTGTTTAAAGCCTTAAAGGATAAGGATTTAGAATTTTTTTCAGGGAGGGGTACTAGTATTTGGTCGTTTTTTTATGTCCATATAGAGATGAATTACATTAAGTAATGTACTAGTGGTAACTTAATTTCGTGCTAAAATAACCAACTTTATAATTTTTTCAGAACTATTAAGATTTCGTATAATCGTTCAAAGTGAACAAAACCGTGACGCTTTTCAGGGCATGGGGCATGGGGCATGGGGCATGGGGCATGGGGCATGGGGCATAGGGCATAGGTTGAGTATCTACTCATTTCGCTGCTCCTATGCTCCTCCTTTAATTATTAAGCGCTCCTCTAACTAAAATCACTGTGCTTTCCACACCAGATGCGATCGCCTCTGGGATATTACCTTTAATTGCATGTTGTAGCATTCCCTCACGAGAAGCTCCCAAAACGATAACATCGTAACGTTCCCTTCTCACCAAGTTAATAACTCCATCACAAACAGAATCTGCTTTAAGTGGGATCATGGTGACTGATGTGTTATTCAGTCTTCGCTGATGAAGAAGCTGACGGCTCGCTTGTTCTAACAGTGTCAGATTTGCTTGTGACTCTGATGGCTTAAATACTTGAGCGAGGTGAATTTCTGGTTGTGGGTTATTACCTAAAGTTATGAATGCAGGGAGGAGTTTAAGTGCTACCGATGCATTAGGACCACCAGCCATGGGGACTAACCAACGGTTAAACGAGTGAGTTGCAGAGGATTTTTTAGGAGTTACTTTATTTGTGAGTTCTGCAGGAAAAAGATCTGTTATCTGTTCTGTTACCAAGTTGATTGTACCCAGCTTCACTAACACAAGATCGCAGGTTGCTTTGTGAATTAGAGTATCGACAACGTCACCAAAAATACGCCCAGGAGTAGAAGTGTTACCCTTCCACCCCATTAAAATCAAGTCTATATGTCGGTCTTTGATGGTTTCTAGAATTGCTTGTGCGACATCATGAGCAACTCGTATTTGTGTATGAACAGGAATCTTCCACTTTTTTCCCATAAATTCGGCTTGTCGCAGCAAGCGCCGACTCTTTGTTGTCCTAACTTGTGCTTCTGACGGAGTTGTGTTGCGGGAGACAAGCACGATTTGCACACACTCTAATTCATAATGGCGATCGCGAGCAATAACTGCTGCCATTTCTAATAGGATTCCTGCTGTGTCGGGATTCGCGATCGGTACTAATAATCTACCCCTGCCAGTGCTAGGCGATCGCGTTTGATAGACTACATAAGAAGGATCTGATCTCAGTCCTGTTTGCTTGCTGTCGCAATTAAGATGATTTGCTTCTGCACGAATAATATCTGCACGGGTAATAATCCCAACCAGCCTCCGTCCTTCGACAACTGGTAACCGACTAATTTTATAGCGGTCTAGTAAATAGAGTACATTGCCTAGGTTATCAAGAGGCTTCACAGTCAATGGACTGCTAGTCATTATTTCGGTTATTGGAGTATTGCCTGCTAAGTTTCGATCACGTATTTTTAGGAAATCACTTTGAGTAATAATTCCTACTAATTTGTTATCTTCTACAATCGGGAAACCTCGGTGATGGGAACATGAAAAAGCTTGTACGGCTTCATCTATAGTTATATTGGCCTCTAAGGTTTCTACCCGCTCTTGCATCACATCGTTTGCTTTTAACTTCGTCAAAATCCCTTCATCGGAGACTCGTTTTTCAATATCGATGCCATTTAAATTTAAAATTCTGTTATAAAGTGATCCTGGCAAGAGCTTGTCAGCAACTAAGTAGGATGTTACAGAACCAATCATCAAAGGAAGCACCAAAGTAAAATCCATTGTTATCTCGAATACAATCACAATTGCCGTGATTGGCACTTTGGAAACAGCGCTAAAGAATGCTCCCATCCCTACCAAAGCATAAGTAATAGGGGAAGCAGCTCCTAAAACGTAAGACTGGCAGACACCTACTAAGTAGCCGAGAGTACAGCCCAATACAAGACTAGGTGCAAATAATCCTCCGGGAACTCCTGAACCGAAGGCAACCAAGGTAAGGATAAACTCGGCAACAAAAGCGATCGCTGCCCAAGTAGGATTAGCAGATCCACTAATTATATAATCTCCCCACTTAGTAGTATCCCGAAAAGAGACAGGTAGCAGAGCAACTACAGCACCAGATATCATTCCGGCTAAAGCTACCCGCATAGGTAAGCTCATGCGGAATTTTCTGTAAAACTTAATACTCGAGACAACACCTTTATTAAACAATGCAGCAAACAATCCAGCTAAAATCCCCATAACTAGGTAAAAAGGGATTTCTGGAACTGAAAAACTGCTAGTATATTCTGTTGATTGCAGGAGATGTTGGAGAGCACTACCACCCAATAGCCGAGATACCACCCCACCAATAAACGAAGCGATAATTGCTGTTCCCAGGGTGAGTCCTGATAAATCCTGAAGTAACTCTTCGACGATAAACAATACACCTGCAATTGGAGCATTGAAAGCCGCTGACAAACCAGCACCAGCACCAGCAGCAATCATTTGTCGCCGATGGTCTGGGGACGTGGGAACCAAACGACTGATTCCTGCTGCTAAACCGGCTCCTACTTGGACTGTGGGACCTTGTCTTCCTAGCGTTATGCCTGAACCCAAAGCAATGATGGCACTTAGTAACTTCACAATAGCCACACGCCAGGATAATCTCATGGGTATGTTAGCTAGAGTTGCTTTGACTTGGGGGATACCACTACCACCAGCCTCTGGGGCTAACCTTTCTACTAGTAAACCAGCCAAAAAGCCAAGACAAAGACCAATTGTCGGTAAAGCAACCCAAGCCGGTAGAAACTCAGTAGTCTCTACTCGCCATGTTCCTAGCCATTGTGTTCCAAATTTCAGTAAAACAGCGGATAAAGCAGCAACGATACCAATAACAGACGCTTCTGCGATCGCTAAACCTTTTGTTGGGTGCCATAGAGTACGAAAGCGATGAACAACAGAAAGAGGTGATACATAAATCCAAGATTCAGGTTTCAAAAGTGGTAAACCCCATTCCTAGTTAGTTACAACAATCCTGTTCAACTGTTTCTTCCAATGATTGATAATCCTTCTACTATGAGAGACGGAGTATAGCAAGAACCATTCCAGTCCCCATCGCCACCCAGTGTAACCAATTGTTTAAGAACTGTGTAGACATTTCCTGCGACCATGGTATCTTTAACTCGCCCGGTGACTTGACCATTTTTGACCCGGTAGCCCAAATCAATATTGATGGAAAAATCGCCAGAAATACCATTTCCTCCTCCCAGCATTTGATCCACAACCAAGCCATCATCTAGTTGTTCAATTAAGTTTTGTAAAGATCCAGACCCTGGCTCAATTAAAAAATTAAATAGCCCAGGAGTGGGATAACTGCCTAAACCAGGACGAAAACCATTACCAGAAGAAGTCATACCTAAATGGCGTCCAGTAGTGCGATCGCAGTAAAAATTTTGCAACACGCCATTTTCGATAAAGACTAGGTGCTGGGTTGGTGTACCTTCGTCATCAAATGGGCAGCTATATGGTCCTGCTTGAGGATCTTGGTAGAGGGTAAGGGTGGGTGATGTAACAAGTTGACCGAGGCGTTCTCCCCAGGGGGAAGACTTTTCCTGTACTCGCTTACCATTCAAAGCTGCTTGGACAGTACCCCAAAGCATATCGGCTGCTTTAGAAGTGAACAAAACAGGAACCCGCCCTGTTGGAGAAGGCACATTTTCTCTTGCCCAGTCTAACCTCTGTATAATTTGTTGGGCGACTTTCTCTGATTGGAGTTGACTACGTTCAATTTGACCATCAGAAACACTTAAAAAATCGTCACCCCTTACCAATTCTGCTGTTATATAGCAGCTAAGAGTCGTATCAGTATAGTAGCAATCTAAACCTTTGCTGTTAACAAGTCTGGTAGTTTCAAGATCACATTCCCAATCAGCAGCGCAGACAACTTCTGGATAAACTGAGCGAATAAGGGCGATCGCGTCTTTGCCCCAATCAACCAACTTTTTTACTGGCACGTCTTCCCCTAAATTTGGGTAAGAAGGCTTAAAATCACCGTTTAATTCCACGACTTCGGGTTGATTGAGCTGACTCAGGAGTATAGCACGCTCTACCATTGCTTGTGGTTCTACAGGACCATAGGCAACAGTTAGTCCAGGACATCCGTTTCGCCACAGCCGTAGAGCTATGCCTTCAGCTTGACTGGTTTCTAACTGCTTGAGTCGGTTAGCTTCAAAAAACACTGGTCGCGATAGCGATCTCGACTGATAAACCTCTGCGGCTTCTGCTCCAGATTTTGTAGCTAGTTCTAGGAGTTGTTCTGCTAATGGATCTTCTTGTAAGTTTTCAGGCACCATGGTTGTTGTCGGTTCTCGAATTGTTAGGTGTTAGTTGTTAATTGTTGGGGATTGGTGATTGGGGATTGGTGATTGGGAAAGAACTTTTCCCCAGTACCCAGTACCCATTACCCAGTCCCCTCTCATGACTAACCACTAACCATTCCCAAATTTACGGCAGATTGACCTCTTGCAACAGCCAAAACCCAGTAAAAGATTCTGCTTGCGGATCAGACTGTATTGAGATAAAATGCACGCCATTTGCTTTTTGCTTTGCTTGTTCAAAACCTTTCGCTTCTGCTAAGGTTTGGGGATTTTTGATACTTGCCACAATCCAGCTTTCGTTAAAACCAGTCTCTAAAAGTAATCTTGCGCCTTGACTGTCATCAAACTTTAACCAAGCCAACTCTAAACCAGACATCCAGGCAGCTATTGGCAATGCTCTAGGAGAGAAAATCAAAATACCAGGAATTCGATCTTCAGGAGAAACCTGTGCCATTTCTAACGGAAAACCTTCGCCAAAGCCTATTTCCCATTCATGCATTTCCTCCAGTTCTTTTGCTTGTAAGGTAACAAATGCCCATTGTTGTCCTTCCAACGCATCTGGTAAGCGTTGGGGTGAAGGATTTTCTACCCGTACTGAGGGATTAGTGCCTGCTTGATACCCTGGTTCATTCGGGTACACTTCCTCCATCCTTTGCTCTAGCCATTGATTAAGTATTAAAGTGCGACGGCTAGGCTGAGCGGGTATGCTCAAGTCTTTGCAAGCTTTTGTGATCATATTGTTCATTTGCCGTCGGAAAAAGCGGATTCTTTTCGGCGGTTCTCCAGCTTTGCTGATTGCTTCTTCCAATGCCTGACGCAATGTCACGGAGTTAACCTCAGTACTCGGGCAATACTGAGCATACCGAAATAAAGAATCAATTTTCGTGCGCGTATCTGAGGGACTTTCGCACACCAAGACTTCCCAAACTTTTTTCTGATTTTCGTCCAGTATAGGACGCGAGTAAAAATCTAGTTCCCAAATACTGCCCATGTTATGCCGAGAAATCTCGCGACTTTATATTTTCGTTATATTTTAATCATACGAGGCTATGAGCAGCATCGACTAAAAAAGATGTTGGTAACGACAAGCAAAGTTATTAAAAGGAGTCAGGAGTCAGAATACAGGAGCCAGAATACACCACCCATAAAGGAACGGTGTTTTAGGAAAAGTTTCAACCCTTGTCTCGGTAACGAGTAGACGAGATTTTAAACCAACAACTTCATTCTGACTCCTGACTCCTGAATCCTGAATTCTTCTTGATAAAATACCAAAACTTAACAAATATCGCAGAAAAATTCATGATATAATCACACGGCTGATAGATCCCTAACTATGGTCTACTGCCTTTATCCCAGTTGCGAGAAGCCGTTAAATCCTAAAAGATCAAACTTCTGCCAAAGTTGCGGGACACAACTGGTGTCTTTGTTGCGGAACCGCTATCGCATTATCCAACCTCTTGGAGGTGGTGGATTCGGCAGAACTTTTTTGGCAGAAGATGAAGACAAGCTAAAAGAGCAGTGTGTAGTCAAGCAGCTAGTGCCGCAGGTTCATGGAACTGGTGCTATGCGTAAGGCAATTGAGCTGTTTCAAGAAGAAGCACGGCATCTACAAGAGTTAGGAGAACATCCACAAATACCAACTTTGTATGCTTACTTCAGCCAAGATAATTACCTGTATTTGGTTCAGCAGCTCATTAAAGGGCAAACCTTACAACAGGAACTGAAACAGCAGGGAAGTTTTAACGAGGAAAAGATTTGGCGACTTTTAAGTGAATTATTGCCAGTTCTCCAGTTTGTCCACGAACACCACGTTGTTCACCGTGACATTAAGCCAGAAAATATTATTCGGCGATCGCCCCAAGGGGATCTGGTACTAATTGATTTTGGGGTAGCCAAACTGTTAACAGGAACCGCTCCAACCCAACCAGGTACAAGCATTGGTTCACAAGGTTATGCTCCGATGGAGCAAATGAAATATGGTCATGCATCGCCAGCGAGTGATTTATTTAGTTTAGGTGTGACTTGCTTTCATCTCTTAACGGGAGTCTATCCATTTCACTTGTACCTGGAACAGGGCTATGGCTGGGTAACCCATTGGAGAAAATACCTAAAATCTCCCATATCTCCTCAATTGGAGCAGGTGCTAGACAAGCTGTTACAAAAAGATTTAGATAAGCGCTACCAGTTTACGCACGAAGTTTTACATGAATTATCGGGATCAACTCCACGAAATTTTTCTGCAACAAAACCGCCATCACGGATTATCCCCAAAACATTAATTTCTTCAAGAGGTTTTTTTCAAAAAATAAACCAGTTAAAAAATCCAGCGGTAGTCGGGATTGCCATTCTGGTTTTAGGATTAGCAGGTTATCGCTACTGGCAAAGCTTCGAACCTTTCACAACCCTGACAGGACATTTAGACGAAGTAAATTCCCTCGCTTTAATTCCTCAAACTAGTACTTTTGCTAGTGCCAGTGATGACAAGACCATTAAACTCTGGGATCTTAACACTAGAAAGGAAATCCGGACCCTTAGAGGACACTCAGACTGGATTTATTCTGTTGCCATCAGTCCAAATGGTCAAACTATTGTTAGCGGTGGTAAAGACGACACCATCAAAGTTTGGAACTTGAACACTGGAAACGAAAAACAAACTCTTAGGGGGCATAAGAGTTTTGTTAATTCTGTGGCAATTAGTCCAGATGGTCGTAATATTGCTAGTGGTAGTTATGACACTACTATCAAAATCTGGGACTTAAAAACTGGAGGTGAAATTCGCACTCTCAAAGGCCATTCTAGTGCTGTTTTATGTGTTGCTTTCGGCTTAGACGGTCAAACCCTTATCAGTGGAAGCGCGGATAGGAAAATAAAAGTGTGGAATTTTAATACAGCAAAGGAAATACGCACTATGACAGGTCATTCAGGTGATGTTAATGCCCTTGCTATTAGTCCAAATGGTGATCTGTTGGTTAGTACTAGCGATGATAAAACGATTAAAGTCTGGAATCCAAACACAGGTAGGGAAATACGCACTCTAACAGGTCATTCAGCTAATGTGCAAGCTGTCGCCTTTAGTCCAGATGGTAAAATGATCGCTACTGGTAGTGATGATCAAACTGTTAAAATCTGGAATTTACGCACAGGAGCCGAGGTAAAAACCTTAACAGGTCATTCAGGCGAGGTTTTTGCTGTTGCTTTTAGTCCAGATGCGAAGAAGCTTTTGAGTGCTAGTGCGGATAAGACTATCAAGATTTGGCGGCTTTCGCCTTAATTCTTACGTAGCTCACTTTCAAACCATGCCATGACCTGAGAACTGATGTGAATTCCTTGTTTACTCAACTGGTGAACAGCCTCTATGGCTCGTGTCTTCGATATTAGTCCTGCCTGACAAGCTGCAAGCATTATTCCTACAGTCCCTTTTACAGGTAACTTCATCGTTCGTGCAATCCGCCTCCCCAATCGTTCATCGATGATTACCCAATCTGCTTGAATTTCTTTAGCCAAAAGTAACACTTGCAATTCGCCTTTATCTAACCCTAACAGTAAAGGTTCAATTGTTGGTGAAGTTCGAGGAGCTTGTACCTGAATCCATTGAACACTAGCGAGTTCGGCAGATCCTGGTTGACCTGAACCTTGAATCACAACTTCCTGATACACCGCAAGGGGAACAAACACTTCATCAAACAATTTATTCAGCAGTTCTAGCTGGTTGATGAGTGAAAGTGCAATCAGTGGAGTGGCGTTAACAACAACTTTCACAAATTTTTCGTCCGAGTCGCAATTTCTCGACTGCTAATAGCTTCAGCATCAAGTTCTTCAGGATCTAAGTCAATAACTGAAAATCCATAGTCACTAAGCTTTCTGTAGAATTCCTGTCGGCTACAGTTTAGGATTGACGCTCCGATACCAGACGAAATCTTCCCTTGTTCGTACAGATGTCCTAGAGTGTAAATCATCACCAAGTGCGAAAATGTTTCAGGGGTCTCTCTAGAGGCAATCAACAATTCTTCAGGAAAGCTGACACTGATGTCCATAAAGCAGGTATTATATCAGGTTGACCATGTAACTATTCTAGAACATCTCTTCTAATTCCAATATTTAGGACTTACCCATTGACCAAGTCTATTGACACACAAAGTTCTTTGTGAGACTAATTGTGCTTCCTACTGTTCCGTGATAATCTGGCTAAACTCATTCACAGCATCATACTGATCTCCCATACGCGAAAACTTTGCCAGCAATTCTAAATCTAAGCTTGTAAGTAAAGAACTTTTTGTCACCTTTTGGTATTCCTCTTCATGTAAACAGTAAACAGAAAGCGTCCCATCTTCCCAAAACCACACCTCTGGAACTCGGAGACGTTTGTAGACCTGTAGTTTATCAATTCCACCACTGGTAACGGTAATTTCAACGACCAGATCAGGAATGGGTTTCTTAGTCCCTAAGTTATAAGACTCATCAGGCTCTGTTCGCGTACCGTCTTTTCTTTGACCTAGTGTAGCGCTTCCCCGACCGTAAAAACGGATATTTTTGATTCGCATGTAGGTTTCAAGCAACATTGCAACGGTTGTTTTAAAATCTTCATGATCGTCAGAAAGTGGGGACATGATTTCTAGAGTTCCATCCAAATAAGTTAGTCGCGCGCCTGTACCTTCTAGATCCACATCCAGCTTTTCAAGTTGATCCCAACTAACATTATCTAGTAGAACATATGAAGTCTTTGGGGTGGCAGGTTTTTCAAGCACTGGGGAATACATAGCGCTATAGCTCATCGACAAAGTTTTTGTCTACATAATAGACCACTTCCCCATTGATAAGGAAGTGCTAATGAGAAGTTAGCCCTATCAGCAGGGAAGCGGTACAATAATCCTAATTTTCAAAGCTTGACTCATACAAATATGACGATGCATCCTCTACTCAAACGTGCATTTATTGAGCGCCGCGCCCTCAAGGTTATCAGTGGGTTGAATAATTTTGATAGCGATCGCGTAGCTGCAACAGTTAAGGCAGCAGATCTAGGCGGTGCGACTTTTGTAGATATCGCCGCCGATCCCGCTTTAGTTCTATTAGCAAAAGAATTGACAAATCTGCCTATTTGTGTTTCAGCAGTTGAACCTCAGAAGTTTGTCGAAGCTGTAGCCGTTGGAGCAGATTTGATTGAAATTGGTAACTTCGATTCTTTCTATGCCCAAGGACGTAGATTTGAAGCTCCGGAAGTTTTGGCATTAACTCATCAAACTCGTGCTCTTCTTCCTGAGATTACCCTTTCTGTCACAGTTCCCCACATTCTCCCATTAGATCAACAAGTACAGTTAGCAGATGATCTAGTAAAAGCTGGTGCGGACATCATCCAAACTGAAGGCGGTACCAGTAGCCATCCAACTCACTCTGGTGCATTAGGACTCATCGAAAAAGCTGCTCCTACCTTAGCAGCAGCTTACGAAATTTCTCGTGCAGTATCAGTACCAGTGCTGTGTGCTTCCGGTATTTCTAGCGTGACAGCACCCCTTGCTATTGCTGCTGGTGCTGCTGGTGTTGGTGTTGGTTCTGCCATCAACCAACTTAACAGCGAAGTGGCAATGATTGCTGCTGTGCGGGGCTTAGTGGAAGCATTAGCAACTGGGATTAAAGTCGGTTAAAGCTTGGTTTGTTGTAAAAGAATTTCGCAAAAATTCTGTAAAGCTATCCATAAACAATATGGGTATGCCTGTGTGTTAAAAATTTGGGACGGGTAATACATTACCCGTTCGTTTCCCTCCGTGGCCTAAAGACACATGGTTTCTAAACTGATATCTTGCACCTGGGCTGTCAGCCAGCCAGCGATTTAAATCGCTGGCTAATAGCTAAAGTCCTCTTTAGAGGACTGCTCAAGGATTTGAGTCCATTTCAACGGAATGCGAGCTATTAGCCCGGAACTTCAGTTCTGGGTGGGGGATCGGGCTGATTCAGTCCGGGTGCAAGATGTCAGTAAACGTATCGGGAGGTTTGTAGATGACTATAAGTATAGAAGCTGTTTATGAGCAGGGAGTACTTAGGCTATTACAGCCAATTCAATTAGCTGAGGGAACTCGTGTTGAAGTCACTGTAACTCTAACACCTAAAGACAAAACTCCTAAAGAAATTCTGGCGGAAATTGCTGCCATGCCTCTAGAAGTTTGATCATCACTTTCGGCAATTCGGTTTCGTAAATGTTGTGCCTTAAAAGCGGGCGGTGGGCGGAGCGTCACCCGTCGCGAAGAAAAGAAAGATTACTCCCCACGCCCCATGCCCTATGCCCCATGCCCTATGCCCCATGCCCTATGCCCTATGACGTCTGCCCATTGCCCTTTATGCCAAACAATCTTTCAAGCCATATATGACTTGATCTTGCTGTTCAGATGATAACTCTGGGAACATGGGTAAGGATAAAACTTCATGACAGGCTTGCTCTGCCACAGCTAATTGTCCGACTTTATAACCCAGGCTCTCATAAACTGGCTGCAAATGTAGAGGGCGGGGATAGTAAATCATTGTATTTACGCCTCGCTCTTGTAATTGAGCGCGAAGCCAGTCCCTTTTTTCACCTAAAACCCGAATGGTATATTGATTCCATACTCCCAACCCTCCAGCTAATTCTTGGGGTGGAATTATACCAGGAATTTGGTTCAAGAATTGGTGGTAACGATCTGCTATCGTCCGGCGCTGGTTATTCCAAACATCTAGGTAACGCAGCTTAATTTGAAGAATAGCAGCTTGGATTGCATCTAGTCGGCTATTGACACCAATTTCTTCATGGATGTAGCGATTTTTTTGCCCATGATCCCTTAGCATCCTTAGCTTAGCAGCAAGCTCTGGGTCATTTGTGGTTATTGCTCCACCATCGCCACAACCACCAAGATTTTTAGTAGGGTAAAAACTAAAGCAACCTATATGTCCAATGCTTCCTACTTTTTGCCCTTGCCAACTTGCTCCTGTTGCTTGCGCACAATCTTCGATGATTGCTAAATTTTGGACTTTTGCAATATCCATTAGTGCTGTCATATCGACAGGCTGCCCAAACAAATGCACTGGTATAATAGCTTTGGTTTTGGGTGTGATTGCTTTTGTTATTTGCTCTATATCTAGATTAAACGTAGTGGCATCAGTATCGACAAATACAGGCTTTGCACCTAGAGTGCTGATAACTTCGGCGGTGGCAATAAACGTGAAGGGTGTAGTAATAACTTCATCGCCTGCACCAATGTCATATGCTCTGAGCGCTAGGTAGAGTGCATCAGTACCAGAGTTACAGGCAACACATTGTGCGACAGAAATATAAGCAGAAAATTGTTGCTCAAAGCCTTCGACTGAGGGACCACCAATATAACGACCAGAAGCTAGAACCTCCAATACGGCTGCACTCACTTCTGCTTCAATACTTGCGTATTGTTGCTTGATATCAAAAGCAGGAATGGACTGTACACTTTGAATCATGAGTTTTTATCTTAATTTTTGAAGATAGATGCCAATGCTAAGCCTTTGCAGATTGGACTTGAAATGAAAAAGCTACTGGCAGAATGTCTACTCAAATTGACCTTTGTAAGAGTTTTTACTTAGGTGAATTATCAACGAAGCTACCATTTGCTAGGGAAGATCTAAGATATAACAAACAAGGACAAATACCAACGATGAAAGTTCCTCTGGTGTTCGATTTCTGCTCTTGAGTAGAGAATTGTTAGTAATACTACTGCCATCTCACTCATAAATTACTATTATTGAACCACAAAAAGATAAAAAACCTATGCAAGATCTAATTAAACTGGATTTAGTGAATTTGGCTAGTGCGGTAGCATTAATGGGCATAGCCATTGGTTTATCTGCGTGGGAAAGAATAGGACTAGAGTTAAATTTGGCTCTTGCTACGGGGAGAAGCATTTTACAACTAGTGGTCTTAGGATACGTTTTAGACTTCATCTTTGCTGTTGACAATCCTTGGGCAGTTTTGGCGATTTTAGCAGTATTGTTGATAATTGCAGCGATTGTCGCACGAAATCGCATTACTCAAAAAAGTCCTCAGACGTTGCTCTTAGTGTGGGGAGCAATTTTGGTCAGTACTGTCTTAACACTGGTTTATAGTCATTTGTTGATAATTCACCCAGATAAATGGTATGAACCGCAGTATGTAATTCCCTTGGCAGGGATTGTATTTAGTAATGCTATGAATACCGCCGCTATTTCAGGAGAACGTCTTGTCAGTGTAATTAACAGTAGCCAGATGGAAATAGAAACTCACTTGAGCTTAGGTGCAACTCCACAACAGGCAGTTGCTCAATATCGCAAAGAGGCTATTCGCGCTGGATTAATTCCTACCCTCAATCAAATGATGGTTATAGGCATGGTGTCGCTGCCGCCAATTTTCACGGGACAGTTATTAAGCGGTGTTAATCCACGCGAAGCTGCATCCTACCAAATTGTTATCATGTTTATAATTACTTTTGCTAATGTACTGACGACGCTGTTAATCACTCGCGGTTTATCTCGTCAATTTTTTAACTTTGCATATCAGATTCAAATAAGATAAAATACGGATCTTTTTTTGTTAAAATATTGTTAACTTGACAAGAGTGGGTTAATTTGAAAAAATAATTAATCTAATCTACTAAATTACATAAAATTGAGAAAAGGAAGATATTTTTTCCGGGTTAAGTAATACTTATGATAATCATAGGCGTAAATAAATCTACCATCTATTCTCTTGGGAAATACTGATAAAAAACAGATTTGGAATTACCAATGAGTAATTTTTGATTTTAAAGATAACAGTAATAATACTTTATTTTTCAAGCAGGGTGCGGCAATTATATTTAAGGGCAGCACCGTAGCTACATAGTAAATTTAGTAAAAAAAGGTGTATGTCGATGGATTTGTTAGAATACCAAGTTAAAGAATGGTTTGGGAAAATAGGCATTCCTGTATTGCCTTCCCAACGAATTAGCCATCCTACAGATTTAAAACGGTTAAAAATTAGCTACCCAATTGTACTGAAATCTCAAGTTCATGCGAGTGGAAGAGAAAAAGCTGGTGGGGTGAGAGCCGTAGAAACGACTATTGATGCGATCGCCACCGCACAAAATATTTTCAATTTACCAATTTTAGGAGAACTACCAAAAGTATTACTAGCAGAAGCTAAGTATGATGCGGAACAAGAATTTTATCTAGCGGTGGTTTTAGATACTGCTGTTTGTCGTCCGGTACTTTTAGGTTGCAAAGAACCAGACATTGATTGGGAGTCCGCAGGCGAGAAAATGCAGCATGTTATTGTTGAACAGGAATTCTCTCCATTTTACGCGCGACAGTTGGCTTGGAAAATGGGCTTACAGGGTCACTTAATGCAGTCGGTAAGCGCTGTTGTGGAAAAAATGTACCACCTATTTGTGGAAAAAGACCTAGATTTGGTAGAAATTAATCCTCTAGCTGTGAAAGACTCTGGTCAAGTGATGACTCTCAATGGTAGTGTCAGCATTAATGAAAGAGCAATCAGACGTCATCCTGATATTGCGGAAATAGCGAAAAAAATGGTAAATCGTTACACTAGTAGTGAAACAATCAGGAACTGGGGCGATTGGGATGGAGTAGAACTCAACGGTAAAATTGGGATTTTAGGCAATGGTGCTGGTTCAGTCATGGCAACTTTAGATTTAGTTGCTAGTGCTGGTGGAAAGCCTGGTGTTTGCGTAAATCTACGACATGCTTCTCCTATCAATACCTCACCGACAACTTTTAAAAGTCGCTTAGACGAAGCCTTGAAGAATTTAGCCGCTGACAAAAGCATTCAAGTGATACTTGTTAACTTTCTTAGTCATATTGCTGAAGCTGAAAGTGTAGTTGAAGTGATTGATAACTTTGTGCAACAGCACACAGGTCAATTCCAGCCACAAGGTATAAGTTCTATTAGCAGTATAAACCCCCGAGAGAGAAATTTTCCTCGTTTGGTTTTGCGTCTTGCAGGTTTTGAGTTTGATAAAGCTAGACAATATTTCGCAAAACTCAAAATCTACGGTGATGCGCTTATTGTAGTGGATAATTTAGATGAAGCGGTCGCAGAAGCAGTCCGTCTTGCTAAATCAACAGCTTACAAAAGAGTTTAACAATTTTATCAGTAAATCGGTTAGTATTTGGATCTACCTCTATGTAGATTATTTTACTTCTCTTAAGAGTTTAAAGTAGAGCGTTTATTTGAATATATATAGTTCATAATAGTACATAAGTTTACGTAATTACAAAGTTTTTTGATTGGTTGAGTTGTAATCTATTTAACTTAATTAGGAGGAATTGCAAACTTAAACTTGAGAGCTAAGAAATACTACAAAACTACAAATTGAATCCGTCTGACGCGTTGTATTCTGCCTTTTCTTCTCAGAAGCTTTAGCTACTGGGCTATTCAATTTCGGTGCTTTTTTATGAACTTAACGCCAAACAGCAAAGTATTAATTCAAGGCTTCTGTGAATTTATAACACCAACTAATGTGGCTCAAATGAAATCCTACGGTACAAATCTGGTAGCTGCAGTGATTTCAGGATCTGGTGGACAGCAACTAGCATACGATCTGCCAATATTTGATTTGGTAGAAGAGGTCATAGGGCAATTTGGAATGATTGATACCACAATAATCTGTGTAGATCCTTACGAGGTTTTAGATGCAGCGTTAGAAGCGATCGCATCTGGTATCCGTCAAATCATCATTATTTCCCCAGGGGTACCACCTTTAGATATGGTGCAGTTACTTCGCAAGGCTGAGGCTACAGAAACTTTGATAGTTGGGCCAAATAGCCCAGGAATTATTGTACCAGGGAGAATTCTGTTAGGGACTCAACCAAGCGAATTTTATACCCCTGGTCCTGTGGGAATCCTCAGTCGTAGCACCACTCTTACCTACGAAATAGCAAGAGAACTCACTCAAGCTGGTTTGGGACAATCAATTAGTGTCAGTATTGGTAGTGATGCAGTTGTTGGTTCGTCATTTATTCAATGGCTACAAATTCTTGATGAAGATGAAGCTACACAGGTTATCGTTTTAGTTGGTCAACCAGGTGGTGGTCAAGAAGAAGCCGCAGCAAGGTACATTGTTGAGGCGATCGATAAACCTGTCATTGTCTATGTTGCAGGTACAAAAGCACCACCAGTAAAACATTGGCGTCACACCGGGACTTTAGCAGCAGTTGTGGGGCGAGATCCCGATTTCGGTACAGCAAAAAGCAAAGTCGCTGCTTTTAATGAAATACGAGTACCAGTAGCTGAACGCCCTTCTCAAATTCCCCAATTGGTGAGAAAAGCTTTGAGATGACTAGCACCGCTGCGCAAAAGTCAAAAACATGGAGCAGGCGGTAGGGAGTGTCGGTTTTCCCATCTCCCATCACTGCTAACAGATCCCCGTTCCCTGCTTCCTCTCCCTGTAGGGCTTTGTCAGGATTTCTGACTAATTAGTGCTTTTGTAGCTGACTCCCCTGCTAGTTTCAACTGGTTTTTTAACTTAAAGATTAATAACGTCAAGACACTTAATTCAGCTAAGACGGCCATGAAAATTGTTGTCGTTGTGGTATATTCTATACCAGCCCAGGAAAAAATTGAAAATAGCCACGGCACAGGATTATTTTGTATGTGACTGCCTTGATATAGAGCAATTATCGGTTGCAAAACAATTGATGATACAGCTAGACTTCCCCAAGCAACTCGCTTAGACTTTTTGAGCATCATGACGATCTGAAATATCGTTGCATAAATCATCATCAAGCTGAAGAATAAAGCCACACCTAAAATCAACTTGATTTTGGTGGTTGTATGAAAAATATTACTATTAACAGCATCTACTGGTAGTAAAACAATCCCAATTAGCAATGGAAGACTTGCAATAATAAGGTTAATAGAGATCGCTATTAATGCAGGACTTTTTTCGCCTTTTACTAAATCGTGGAACAAAGACTTGAAACCCCGACGTCCAGAATTTTCTTGGTGTCGATAGCGCGCCCAATCCTGTAAAGTTTGAAGCTGTGGTGAAAGCATGATAATTAGAGCCATCAACAACACTAAGTTGTAGAAAGATATCAAAATAAAATTCGTCGACGCGATATTCCGCCAATTATCAGCAGTGGTTCGTCCCTGGACAGCAAATCCTACAATCATGATCTCAAAAAGAAACACCAACGTATAACTTTGCTGCTTAGTCAACATTGTCCCATTTGGATTATGGAAACAGCGCTTGATTGCTTGCCAAATCCAAAAACTACATAGCGTATAATTTATGAGACTGAATGCTACAAAACTTAGGTTACTAGAACCAAGCGGTAAATAAAACCACTGCAATTGATTTAAGCTTAACCCATCATGTGTGTGCATTAATGTTGGCAACAAATATGCCATGGTAGTAAAAGGGCTCAACAGTACCAGCCAACTTGTGACATAATTTGAGTAAGCGCTAGGATAGTCAGATAGATGCAGCGTCACTATTAAAAACAGTAAAAGTAATCCACTGCCTAACCAAGGTTGAAAACCACTAAACCAAGAAGGACGTAAACTGAATAGTACCCCAGCGCTGTAAAATGAAATGCAGCTTGCAATTAAAACAGCCCAAAAGCTTAAAATCGAAACTAAGGGAATTCCTGCGCTAATTCCTGCGAAAATATGCAAAGGTATTGCTATTGCAATCACCAGGTAAATTAAAATTGGCACTCCTAGCAACTTCCCGATGAAAATGCTTGTTGCTGTCTGAGGACTGAGGCGAATAAAATTCAATGTACCACGACGATATTCTTTGACTAAATCGTTGATAAGTAAGTAGGTTCCTGCCAAGAATAGCGTAAAGACAAAAATGATACTAAGTGATAGAAATAAGTAGCCATAATGGTCTTGCCACCATTTCTGAAAATTAATTGCATCTAATGTGCAATAAGGCTGGGAAAAGTTTAGATTAATGTCATCTAGTTTCTCTTTAGTTTGAGCAATTTTATTTCTGATATCCTCAAGATTGGCAAGATTAAGTTGCTTCTCTTGGCTATTGATAAAAAACTGGTTTTGTAGGTTGTGATACTGTTCTTGCAGTTGATTTCTTTGCTGTTCATAAGATAGTCTTAACCCGCAGTATTCACCATAAAATGAATATTCCTGTGTAGGAACATTACCTAACTGAAATAGTACTAGCAAAGACTGAACAAGCAATGATACAAAGATTGCTATACCTACAGATAAAACTTTGAGCCGCCCTTTCATCTCTCGAAACAGTTGCGGATTCCAATCTCCTAACCTATCAATAAAATTGAGCATCATATAAAAAACTCCTCAAATAACTGACACAATTAATTAAACACTTTGCTTTCCTAACCCATAACCCCTCTTGATAACTGATTACTGATAACTGTTCACTGATTAAGGTGCTCCCTCTTTAAGAAGCCTGTTTATGACCTAGTTTGAGAAAAATAGTTTCTAGGTCTTCTTGGGAAGTGTGAAAATCAGTTAAGGGAATTCCAGCTTGGATCAGCGATCGCAATAAATCAGCACAATCCTCCTGCTTGCCAGAAAAGTTCACACGCACACTGTTCTTTGTAGAAAGCACTTCCCACTCTTCTACCAAGGGATTATTTTTGAGTTCACCCAAAAGTTCCTTTAATTTCCCTAGTGTTGATATGACAATTTGCTGGCGGGAAAGACGATGATAAAGTTGTTCTAGTGAGGCACTTTCTACTAAAAAACCCAGTTCCATAATTCCCACTGAGGTACACAACTGTGCTAAGTCACTAAGAACGTGGGAAGAAATTAGTATAGTCATCCCTGCTTCTTGCAACACTTTGATAATTTCACGAAACTGCATCCGTGCAATTGGATCAAGTCCCGAAACAGGTTCATCTAATAGCAGTACAATCGGTTCATGGATAATCGTTCGTGCTAGACATAAACGCTGCTTCATACCCCTAGATAAGGTAGATATTAAGCTTTTGCGTTTGTTGCCTAATTGAATGAGATCTAAAACTTCATGCAGACGCTGTGTGCGACGTGGTTCTCGTATATAGTACAGGCGTGCAAAATAATCTAGGTAATCCCAAACTGTGAGCTCATCATATAGAGGATAATCGTCTGGTAAGTAACCTAAGTGACGCTTAAAGGTATGGTTGCTTTGGTCGCACACAAGGCGATCGCCATTAATATAAATTTCACCTGTAGTTGGTTCTTCAGCCGACGCTAACATTTTAATCAGCGTCGTTTTACCTGCACCGTTGGGACCTATAAGTCCGTAAACCTCACCAGTCTGGATCTCTAAATCAATGTCATTAACAGCAACATGTCTGTCAAATTGCTTAGTCAGTCCACGAGTGCAAATTGCCAGTTCTTTTCCCATAGCTGGTGACATACCGGTATAAGTTATTAATTAACTTATCCTTTCTCTACAGGATTTGTCAGCCTCGTTTCGGAAAGTGAAACTGATTTTTATACAAACTTGATTTTATACCTGAATTGCACGGATATTAACAGCAATTTTTATACTTTTTGCCTTAAGAATGGGAGGAATTTTGTCAACTATGTAACGAAATGTGAAATCCAGAGCTTTTAACAGCAACAAACTATATGGATGAGATCGATTCAGGGAGCATCCCAATGAGTGTACATAAACCTGTGCGCCCTCACCCCCGTCCCCTCTCCCAAACTTGGGAGAGGGGAGAAATGGTTCTAGTTCCCCTTCTCCCATAAATGAGAGAAGGGGTTAGGGGATGAGGGCTATTTGGGATACTCCCTCAATTCATCTGTTTATGCTAAAACTCACCTTATCTACGCCTTCAATCATCTCTAAAGCAAATTCAGCAGAGGTAAAGCTGTTTGTCTTCAACTTAGCTTTAATATTTGCCGCAAGTTGATTGATATCGAGCGTTCTTGTGGCTGCATCGTTATTTTTCCAGCTTATATTGTCCAACAATATATTTGTTTGTTGGCCATTTAAGTCTTTTAATTGTTTTGAGAAGGTTTTCTTTATACTATCAAAATCTAGTCCAAAATGTAGTGTTTCTGGTTTTAGGTGAATCTGGAGTGTTTTTACTTCTCCTTTGAATAGACAAATCAACACATTCGCTGAAAGCCGATCTTGTCGCAGTATGGGAAGTTTATCTTGGTCAGAAATAGAGGAATTATTATCAATCACCTTATTGTAACCATCTATGATTAAACCAGGCCAGCCTGCTACTACATCAGATCGCAGTAAAAAGCCAGTGACTATTTCATGAGGGTTAGTAGCAGGACTATTGTTATTTGCTTTATGGCTACTATCATGACTATGGTCTGATGAGGTTACTCGTCCAATACTGAATGCTCCATCTAATAAGCATTCTATCCATACGGGATCGATCCAGAAAAAGCGGATGGATTCTATGGGTAAGAGATTTTCATCAGGGATGAGGTAGTTGAAGGGGACACCTTTGAGAAGACTTAAGCCTGTAAACCAGGACGCGATCGCATCAGGTAGTTCAGTATTAGGCTGATTGTTATAGAATGGTAAATGGTTTTCTGTATTTTGAATAATTTGTCCCTGTTTGTGGGTGCGTTTCCAGTTGTAGAGACTGACAGAGAAGTTTTTACTCTGCAAAGCTAGTAATCGTCCTAATTCCCAAGCCGAAGCATAGGAAATATCGAACATACCGTTATTGGGATTGTAGCGCACTAGCTCATCGGCTACACGAATTGGTAAGGTGATATTATCAGTAGGATTGTTCCCAGTTGTTAAAGGACTATGATACCAAGAAAAAGTCTTGCTTCCTTCTCGTAAAAAATGCGGTAGGGGAACATAACCCATTGAGAGATATTTTTCCGCTTCGGTATTATCAATTTTAGGTAATCTTAATGTGCTAGGCTCACGGTTGAGATTTGCTAATAATCCCTGGAAACTTTGCTTATCATCTATACAGGAAAAACTCCAAGCTTTGAGACTAACTAAACGAATATTGTCGTTATCTCCCGCACCTTGAAAGTTGAAGCCATTATCGTTATAGCGTCCTTCTATAGAAACAAGATGGACTGTGTTTCTCGCACTTTTTTTAGGGAGTCTGTTACAAATAATGACGGCTAGGGCTGATTCATCGTCAACTAAATTGCCTTGATTATCTGTTCCTTGACGTACATGAGCAAGATATGCTAAATCTTCTTTAGTTGGTAAAATTTTTCCTAATATTTTTTTATTGACATCAATAACCGTTACTTTGTCATCATCAAGTTGTCCATTTTCTAGGACGACTTTCGGAAATTTAGCAGTACTATTAATACCTTGTAAGGCTTCGAGGGTTATAATTTTGGGTTCTGTTACCTCTCCTTCTTCAAATAATAGAAGCGCTAACCAAGGGATATTGATGCTATTATTATCAGCCTGGCGTTCCCAAGGAAGGGTACTACGATTAAGAATGATATGAGGTAAAACTTTAGAATGATCCCCTAAGCTATCATTAGGAGGGAATACAGCATGGATATCTGTCGGGTTTAAATTAAAGCGTTCTCCTGATACAGAAAAGGTTTTAGTGATAGAAAAGGATTCATTAACTTGTTCGGTAGTAATTTTCTGTTGAATAGTAATTTTATAGTTACCGTCCTTTAAAGCTGGCTGGTGATATTGAATAAATTCAAGTTTTGTTGGTTCGTTTGTGGTAGTGTCTGCCATTTTGTAATCCTAGAATAATAATTATTTAACTAACTGTGCAATTTCTGGCGAAATGAAGAAATCATCGGCAATTGTTTTGCTTATGTCAATTTCTTCTATATTTAAATTGAGTCCTTTCAACAAATTTTCTCTAGTTACTTTTACCCTATTGTCTACAATAGTCTCAGAGATTCTTTGCTTTCTTGCACTATTATTCTGTTCTTCAGTCTTCGTGTTATCAAATGGCATTGCGTTAAAGGCTTGGATATTTTCCCATTTGTAAGCGTTATTAATTAACTCAGTTGAAAATGGTAAATTTGTGCGGTCAATAACATGACTTTGTCCCGCTTTATGTTGTTCTTTCGGCTTTATTTCCAAACCTGATAGCGTATTTTCTACAAATTGCGCCCCATTCAAATCAGGTGTTAACGATTCTCCCCAAAGTCCAGCTGGTACCTTTTTAACTACAGGAGTGCAGGCAAATTCTTGTGCAAATTCCTCTGCTTTTATCGCTATCTCATTTCTGGTTACATTAATAATTAGATCTGAAGTTAATTTATCAGAACTTACTCCCATGGAACCAATACCGAATTTAGCATTAATTCCATCGGTTTTTATATCTGTTTCTTGATAAACAGCTTTTTTCGCGGGAATCACTGAATTCGTCACTAAGCAGAAGTTTTTGGCATTAATAACCCCTAAATCTGATTTATCATCTTGATTGACTTTCGTCACTAATCCATCTTTCACTGCAATGCTACAAATATCATTATTCCCTGGCAGGAAGGACGTTTTGAAAGTTGACCAATCAATCGGGGTTGGTGCTTGCGAAGCATTGCTACCAAAGCGAACATCAAACGAGATAATCCAAAGATGAATTTGCGCTAGACCGGAAAATTCTGGCCCCCAGATGTGTAAATCTGCTCCTAGCTCTATGGTAATGTGTTGAGTACCAAAAAATTCAAAAGTGTAGGACACCCCCATGTCTATATAAATGGAAATATCGTAGTGATAAGGTTTCCATGACATGAGAAAGTCTGCGCCAGCGTTAAACCATGCACTTAGAGCACCACTGTTCCAGGTAGCTTGGAGATGTCCTCCTGCCATGATCGCTGAAGCTGTAAGGGCAAAGTAAGCATCGGCTTTGATCTGCAGTTCATTGTTAACTTGCCAGTTAAGGGCGAGGGGAGGAACTTTCGGGTAATGTTCAGGAACTTGAAAGCGGGGATGGTACCCTCCTAGAGTAAGGACAAAATCTCCCTCATGTTCATTAGGTGCAAACCAACTATAAAAGGCAAAGCCCCCGGTTAAGTGACAGGCTTTGGAAAGGATATAGGAGTTGGGTGTAAGTTGGGCGTTGATTCCTAAGAAACCTTCTTCGGGGAGAAAACTGGCTTTGAGTGCCAATTGTACTTCAGCAACAGGGGTTGCACCTGCTTGTGGAGGGGCGATGAGGGTGGATAAGCCCAGTATATTCAGTTCAAAACGGTTACCAAAGGCGACGGTGAGGAGAACAAAGGAGTCGATAGTTTTAAAGGAAGTGAATTTGACTCCAACTGCAAGGAAGATTTGCCCAGTTTCGGGGGGAATATATTGTTGAAGTTTTGTGAGTTCTTGGGTGAGTTGTGTGGCTTTGTCTAAGTTGGATGTACTGGTTTGAGGAGGGCTAATGGCTTCAGCGACGAGGGGAAAAGTAGCAACTTGATCAATGGTGGGGATTTTTAGGGCGCGGTTGTAGCCGAAACCTGCGGCGAGTCCAGTGACAAAGAAGAAGGAGGGACCACCAATGGGATAGTTAAGTAGGGCGTAGATGAAGAGGGAAGGGTGTCCTTCGATGTAGCTATAGGAACCGATGGCAGAAAGGTTTAGAGCTTTGCCTTTGACATTAAATTTAATGACAGCCGCACCATTGTATTCATCATAGGTTATCCCGTTTTGGGTGACTTGTTGTCTTAAAAATGCGCCGCCTATTTCTAAGGTGTCTCCACCTTTGTAATCGATGCCTAACCCTTTGAGGTCAAATTGGGGTTCAAATTTGGTGAGGGGAGAGTTGACAGACAGTCCATCCAGGGAGAGGCTAAGTCCAGCGAGGGAGAAACCAGCATCAAGCAAAACCCAGATTCTTGAATCTTTGTAGTTTAAGCCGATTCTTTCAAAGTGGACTGCACCAAAGCTTTTTTGTAGTTTAAACCATTGGGTTGTATCCTGGGAAGATGGGGTATTAATGCTGGGTGTAGTTGTTTGTAGTTGACCAGTTGTTTGATTGATGGCGACGGGTAATTGCAATTGTTGGGTTTCGTTACCCAGTTGTATTAAGGTGGCAAGGCTGAGTCTGCTGGTAATAGCTTGGTCTTGGGGTAAGCTAATTCCGCCTTCGGGGTAAAGTTTGTTAAGATTTTTAATCTCGTCTGTGGTGAAGTCTGACTTAGAAACTAAGACTTGCAATGACAATTTAATGGTTTGATTTGGCGGGAATTGTTGACCAACTAACGGGAGGTTAGAGAGGTTGATTCCACTACCAATATTTAAGCCAAAGAGGAAGTTTGTTAGGGTTGTTGCTTGTATTTTCTTTTGAGAATAGGCAAATAGAGCATCTTTCAGGCTTATTTCTAGCCCTTCTGGTATATCATTTTGGAGATTTGGAGCAATATAACCAATCAGTTCTTTAACACTGATGGTCTGGTCATCGTGGTAAGCAGCAAGGAAGGTGGTGGAGGTTGTATCTGTACCGAAGATAAGGGCAAATTTTAAGCTGCCAATGGTGATATGACCCGCAAAATATTTATTATAAGAACCATCAGCTTGTTGGGTGATATTGATGGCAACGGTAATAGCTATTGTTGCTTCATCAATGGATAACTTAGAATCGCAGGTAAATGTAAAGTTTTTAGTTGTAGTATTGAATGAAGCTTGAATATTTTCAATTTGCTTATTTTGAGACTGCAAATTTCCTATGGCTGACGGCGTTGGTGTGGTTCCAAAACTACCTTCTAACCATTTAATAAGAACGTCAAAATTGATAGTTTGTCCAGGGAATGTACTCCCTTCAAATTGCCAACCACCGCTGGTAGAAGAAGATTTTTGTGCTTTTAATATCACCACTACGCTCTCAATAGTGATGCTTACCCATAAAATACCACTGAGGGCAGTTCCTTGAGTCTTATTACCAGTAAATTGGTCAACTTTTATCGTTAATCCTTCGATTAACTTCCAGTCTTCTGCCGTTTCTCCTCTGATGGAATATTCGCCAATTTTTGGAACAGCAGAGAAGAGAATATTTTTCAACTTCAGATCTGGTAAATTATCAGGTAAGGCTATACCTTCTAATAAGTCATGAATAATGCTCGTGATATTAATGATACCGTTAGGAGATGTTCCACCAGAAAGTCTCCAACCTTGGACAGTATCATATGCTGCTGAGATAAAAACAGGTAAGTCAGCAAGGATTAATTGTCCTTCCATTGCATAAAAATTACCTTGCTCCGTATGAGTCATACCCATATCGATACTGTTTAAAGCAAAAGTTCGTCCAGCTAAGGTAAATTCCCATGAACTATTAGTATCTACAGCGATTGCTGCAGAAAACGTTTTTGCGTAAAAATTACCATACAACTCCATTTTTGTGAAGGTAATACGGGAACCGATTGGCAGAATACCAGGCAATAACAGCTGCACAAAAGCATCTACGTCGAGGTTTTGGTTGTCTGCCATTCCTGCATAGAAATTAAAGTCTGGATAATCCAGAGTGGTTATAAAATCAGTTTTTCCAAGGTGCCATGTTCCCTGTAATTGACCCTTAATAGAACGAAATTCTGATTCTAGAGGAGCATATATATCCATGCTCAAACTAGGTTTCAATGAGATAATATTTTCAACTAAATCAATATCATTTTGAGCCGTTAAACTAAAGCCAATTTGAGAAATAGATTGATTGCCAAGACTCAGCCCCATTCTCAATTCAGTTAACTTAATATTAAGCAACCGATTAAGCGGTTCTGGAAAATAATCTTTAACTAAGCTGCCTTGTGTTGTATTTTGTTCTACAAGTTCTATTATTTGCTGTAGGGTAGGAAAGTTATAGAATGATAGGTAAAGTTGTTGATAATAAGATTCTAATATTCCTTGTACATTAAAAGAAACACTCTGATTGTTAATAGTAATTTTAACAATCCCATCAATCAAGATTTGAAACTCATCCCTATATCTGTTAACCAAGGGAATAATTAGACTTATCTCATGATATTCTAGATTGAGAAAGCTAATCGTTTGAGAGGTAATATTTTGAGGGTTGAGCCTGATTTTTAAATGAGGAATGTTTTCATTTGACTCTGTCTCTAAACTATAATATTCAATTGAGTAAATAAGGCAAAGGCATTGGTTTTCATAAGCAAGTAAATTGCTTGTATTCTCAGTACCTGTCAATAATGCGTCAAAATATATGCTTATTTGATTATTGTTCAGCGCGTATAAATAGCTACTTAGTTCATTTGTTAGGGCGATATCAGCAATAAAATTAACACCCTTGTATAATTTTTTCCCCGTGGCTTGATTGGTAATTATTTGTTCTTGCGATATTGATATTTTTGGATAATTACTGTTCTCATCTTCACTATAATCTAAAGATGAGAAAATAATGACTTTGGGGTTGATAAAGTTGATACTACCAAGATATCTGTGTAGGTTTATATTGAAAGTAATTTCAGAGGGAGATGGTGATTCGTCTACAGCTAAACTGTATTGACCTAGATAAGTTTCAGCAGAGGAATCTTCAGGAAG
The DNA here is from genome assembly GCF_017591665.1 of Aetokthonos hydrillicola CCALA 1050. Taxonomy (GTDB): domain Bacteria; phylum Cyanobacteriota; class Cyanobacteriia; order Cyanobacteriales; family Nostocaceae; genus Aetokthonos; species Aetokthonos hydrillicola. Next base: position 139,294 of record NZ_JAAKGC010000005.1, read on the forward strand.
ATTGATGCGAAAAATAGTATGTCTTTCTGCTGGTAATTCAGAAGATTCGAAAAGACAAAACTTTACGGTTATATTTTTCCAAGGAGAAAAATCTTCAAAAGTACCAGAGAAGATTAAATAATTATCAGCACCTTTAATGTTTTGAATGTTTGATATTTTTGGAGAATAATCTTGCCGCCAATGAAACGAAAGTTTTAAAAAATCGAGAACTTTCTTTCTTAAGATATCTTCGCTAAGAACAAGATTTTGGGATTGTTCAATATTAGTCTTTATGCTTGATAAAGGAATGACATTACTAGACATTATCTACCACCTTTTGCTTAATTGAGACAGTGAAATTTGTGCAGAATTAATAAACGGTTTCCAAATACTTCTGAACAAATTTATTGCTTAGTATTGAATCTAGAGCTATTCGATTTTCACTTATATAAAATAGAATGATACCAATGCCAACAAATTTACGCAGATTGTCACCCTCTGTAATTTCTTTTAGTGATTCATCTAAAGTCATTAATATTTCAGTAAGTTTATTGTTGTTATTAAAACTGCCTTTGACTTTTATCTTATCTTCAATAATTTGTAACTCTCTTGCCGTTATCGGCTGATCCAAAAATACGGGTTTTCGGAGTAACATCATATATATTAAAAAGTTTGAATTGAATTCAAAAAGACAATCTCCTAAGTTCCCAGACAAATAGACATTACTGAGATGCTCCAATACTGCTCGACTTGTTGTAAACGTCTTCCACGGATCAAACAATGCTTTTTCTCCTATTATTTCTCCTGTGTTAGAAGGTACAGTCACTAAAAGTCGAAGTCCTTGTGGTCTCTCCCGAATATCTAGAATTAAACGCTGTCTTATAAATTGGGGATCGTGTGCCTTCTTTGGACCAAGTGCGTCTTTCGTATTTATCTTTATCTCATAACGTGTACCTACATGATTAAATCCTGCCGTTATAACATCCGTTATGAGGGCTACTCGCACACAGTTTTGCATCCTTCGATTAAATTCATCGCAGAATGCCGTTGTACCAACAGTAGGAGAAGCATATGTAGTCAATTTCATCTGATTCCATGGCCAATTTCTAATTGTTGCAGGTAACTGTGTGTTGTCACCGGTAGGGTTGTATTGACCAAGTTTAATTGAACTGGAAAAAAGAGTAGCCAGTGCTGCACCTAAACTGTGTCCTGTTACATATATGTTTCGAGGCGCACGATCATTTCTCCTCTGAATTTCTGTCAAGCACCTCATGATAGTAGGAAACATCGTGTTGATACTTGTTGCGAAGCCTCGGTTTAATTCTCCGACTGAGCTAATGTTGGGATCTGATACCCGTGCAGTAACTGCAATACCAGTAGAATCTAAATCAGTTACCCAATCCGGATTTCCTATTTCTTGAATCATCGCCTCCTTTGGTCTAAGTCGTCCACTTCGACTCCCACGGAATACAATGTACAAATCATAAAATAATAAATTACCGTTAGCATCTAAAGTTCTTACAGCTAAAGCAAAACCCATCATGCTCCATAAGGGATATGTAGGGGCATCTTGTTTTGCAATGGCACCTGTACCCCCTTCAAAGCAATACAACCAATCAGTTGCTACTGTTCTAGTATTTATATTTTCAGGTCGCTGATTATACAATGCATTATTTTCTCCCACTACGTTAGGCTGGTTTCCGTTAGGCCCTGCAGCTGTGGAATATCGCATCATCCAAACTTCCTGAATGCGGTTTGTGATTATTTCGGGTGTATTATATACAATCCATGGTTCGTTATTCTTATCGGGTCTAGTAAAGGTAGGTCGCCAAGGATAAATCCGACGATAATCGCTAATTATTGGTTCTAACGTGTTATTATTATTCCAACCGTTATTCTCACCGTACAAACTACCGGGGCCACGGTAAATGTGACTGGGCAGATTTTGACCTGGGGGAACAGTCTCATTCGTGTTAGGCGCTTTAAAGTTCGACCGTACCCCATCCATGAAATTCTTGCGCCGGGCAGTAACTTCCGGAGCGCTCCCCCTATTTGAGTAATATAGCAATTCCTCATAATAGGGATCCATCGGCCAAATTAGAGTCTGTGCATGTAGATGGTAAGAAAAAATGCACAAATCCAAAAGATAAATAATTTCTTCGTACATGATGATTTTTGTCCTGAATGATTGATTAAATATCTGGGCGTTACTTGCTCATAAGAATGAGGCGATCGCTTTTCCGTTTCTATGTATCTTGACCTCTAGAATTAACGCTGGAATTGGAGCGATCGCGTCTCCCATTCCATCACTTTCGGTGGCTAAAATTCAAGGCGTGATTGGGTGCGATCGCTTTTCCGTTTCTATGTATCTTGAATTAAGGGTGAGATGGAGTGCGATCGCTTTTCAATTTTGATTACTTCTACCCTATATAATCAAGGGTAAATTAAGAGTGTTTACTCTTGTTAAAATCACGTTTTCATAATATAGGCCAAAGTATAGTAAGGTGGACGGTTTTCATGAGGCTTGTCTCCACCTGATTTAGAAGTTGTCAATAAATGAGTATGAGATATAGAAAAATCGGCCTGGCGGTTCACCGCTGCTAAACAGGGAGCTCCTCCAGCTCCCCCCCCCACTCCTAAAACAATTGGTGGCTGACTATCTGTCGTACCTGTATGGGAATGAGAAGGCATTTGGTCTGGAGTTAAAGTAACAGTTTCAGCACCTCCGGTATTGCCTATTTTTCCATAGGATGAATCTGCGTTTTTATAACCAACTATGAATTTACCAGATAAATCAGGTGTCTTGTTCTTGCCATCACATAAAGCCCAACCAGTAGGAATCTTGTCAACAGTTCCACTCCACATAATAATCATACCGGTTACAAAAGCACCTTCACCTACAAACTTTGTCGCTGTCACCGTACCTTCTACTAAAAGACTATTAGCGTCAGCAGTTCTGGTTCCTGCATAGGTACTTCCAATAACAGCACCACCTTTAACATCTAATTTGTTTTGTGGATTTGAAGTCCCGATGCCAACGTTATTACCAATGAGATTAATCGCTAATGGCTTGCTTCCATGAGATTGAATCCAGCTATAGTCTTGGTGGTATCCTAATCGCAGGTTAGATTGACCCTTTGGACCGAGAATGAAGGTATTGCCATTAGGATCTTGATTGATATTAATAACCTGTAACTTTGCCTCTGGATTTGAAATCCCGATGCCAACATTACCGTTGCTATCAAATAGAACAGGTGATTTTTCGACGGCACAAACAAAAGTTCCATCCCAATATCCTGGGATATTTTCGTAGCGCAGATAGAGATTCGTCTGACCCAATTTACTAGAAAAAGACTTAATTGTTAAGGTAATTTGGATAGTATGTCCTGCTGCTAATCTTGGTTGTATTACATTTTGATGAGTTAAGATCCAATAAGGAGCCGATAGTCCTTCTACTGGTACATTAGGTGCTGCCTGTGTTTCTAGATATATATCCCAGTCCTGTTCGACTTTTCCTCCTGGCTGCCAATCTTCAACTTTAATTCCTATATTTTGCACCTCAGATTTAGTTCCCAAAGCCCAATCTGTATCAACATCAAAGTAGAGAATTAACCGAGAGGGATTTGGGCTATTTTTAGGATTAAAATCAATACTTTCACCTTTTAATACGTTGTTGATTTGGAGTATTAACGTCTGATTTGAGCCGTCATTTAAAATGCGATTTGAGCCTATAAAACCCACATGAAGGGGTATATTCTTTTTACCCCGATGGTTAATAATACTGAGAGTCTTTTCTCGATAATAGTTACTCAGGTTTTGGCTCTGATAGCTAAACTGTGGACAGAGGAATTCTGCTCTGGTTGTTCTTGCACCTCCATCTGCCGCACCATTAATCTGTTGAAGGGTTAAAGCAACACTTTGATTCGCTGCTAAAGCTTGATAATTAGTCGTTAAAAAATACAGAGAAACTGTACCATCAGCTTGAGAAACAGGAGAACTCATACTCCAGTTCGGTTTCTGAGCTAAAGCTAATTGCTGTAAAGAAGTAGGAGATAAAGTATTTGGTCTAAATCTCAACTCAAAATGATAATTATCTGGAGTTACCGATCCACTTTTTGAAGGTAAAATAATTTGTTGCCCTGAATTATTGGAGATTTCAAATACCAGTTCTTCTCCCTGTGTACCATTTTCAATAAAGATGACTGGCTCTTTATCCTCACCCTCATACAAGTTAAAATCAAGAGGATGGGTTTTGTTAAAAGAAGCGATCGCACTTAAATCATTATCCATATCCCCTTGAATTTCTTCAGGGGATAAAGCTTTATTGTAGATACGAACATTGGCAATCTTGCCTGGAAAATGACCATATTGTCCACCTCCGATGGCAGCAGAAGGATAAATACTTGTTTGTTGACTGGTTAATCCTGTCTTTATCAGTTTGCCATTGACGTACAAAGATGGTTGTTTATTAGTATAGACCACTGCAATATGGCTCCAGTCGCTAGAACTCAAATTGCCGTTACCTTGCCACACTAATAAAGGCGTGAGAGAGTTGGCTGCGTGTTCATAGACATTCACCCCATTCGTCGCCACAGAAATCCCTGCACCTGAGGCTCCTTCACCATAGTTAACTGTCCCTTGAGTAGGAAAAATCGCATACCTTTGTCCGCTTATTCCTGTTGTACCTGTTGCTGCTTGGGTATCGTTACCGGTAGTTGTAGTAGGCATGACCCACATACTCATGGTAAAGCTATTAGTTACTGTGGTAAATTTTGAAGGAGCGACCACAACCTCACCATTTACTCCATCAAAACTAAGACAACTGCCAAATGAGTCATCAGGAATAAGTTTAACTCCTCCTGTGACTGTTGCATTGTTTTGAGAATTAGAACTATCAAGGGCTTGATTGTTGACAGTTTCATCTAATTTTAGATGCAGAATTAAGTTAGCATTGCTCATGATTTTTACGTCTTAATTTTGTTGATTGTTTTAGCTTTCTGAACTAATACCAATTTAAAAAATGATTGATACAAACGTAGGTTGGGTTGAGGAACGAAACCCAACACATCAAAGCCTTGTCTTTGTTGGGTTTCACTTCGTTCAACCCAACCTACCCATCTATTTCATTTTTTTCGTGAAATGGTATAATTGGAGTGTTTTAGCTATTTGAATCTGAATCAGCTTTTTTTCTGCTTAATTTGATCCAACCTTCTCGAATTACTTGTTTTCCAGAAAATACTGCATTAGGTTCAGGCTGAGTAATGTTTTCAGAAGATACTACTAACCATTCCTCTTTTTCTTTTTCTACCCAAGACCATTCATAACTCTCTTCGTTTGGTAAAGGTAGATAAATTCTCTTATCCAAACTAGTTGTATCTCGCAAATTTCTCAGAGGGTTAAGAATAGGAGCCGACAGGAAACTAATTTCTATCTTCGCTAAAGCATCCTTATATTTATCTGGTGGAATATCAATAGATTTTGTGGGCAATATTCCGCTGGTAGCATGAACTTTTCCTCTAGGATCAATCAGCATAGTAAACGTTTGGGCAGGAGCTTGTGCATTAATATCAATATGCCAAGCGTTGTCTGGCTCATGCAATTTAATCCCAGGATGCTCAACACCATCTGCATCACTTTGGCAAGCGTAAAATACCTGACTTAAAGTATCTTGTTCCTCTAACCAATAGCCTAATAAACCGTCGTTTAATTGCTGATATTCTCCAAGGCGAACGGGGATTTGAACTTTGTCGAAATCATCTGTTGTTCTAGTATTTCGTCTCAAGTCATGCCAAAATACATCCCAATCTTGATTAATTCTAGGAAGCCCTTGTAATTCCAGCTTAAGAGAAGCTCGAACCACTGCGATCGGTCGCCCCATTAACAGTGCTAAATCTTGGTGTTGAGCAAAGTTCTCCGGTTCAATATTTTCTAACCCGCTATCTAAAGCCGTAATAAGACTTTGGATAAAGTCTGTATTTCCATTGTTATTACTAGAGATAATATGGTTGACTAATTGCCTTAAATGTATATTTTCAATATCCACAACTGCTAAAGGCAAATCGTCTCCTGGTGCAGACTCCCATCTAGCCTGATGGCTAACATTATTAATCGAACCCAGCGCTTTACCTTGGTTATCGTAAATAGCAAGGCTGTTATCCAAATAATTTGCAAGTATCCAGCCACAAATAGGAGTTGTCACTGGGTGACTATTCATTTCTTGTTCGCCTTGATTTGCTGACAACCAACGAAAATTTAAACGAGCTGGTTGGACGAAGCGCGGAGGTAAAGATACTAGATAGGAACTTCCTGGAGTCGTCATTTGTTCGGTGGTAATAATCTCACTCACATTTAAATCTTGCACTTGTCCAAAAGTATCGACTAACCGCAAGCGCAGAATTTTCATCGCTCCAGAACGAATTGGATTAAAATCGTTTAAAGGTTCCGGAGCACTACGAATACTATTTTTTACAGCGTTTCTTATCGCTTCCGTAAACGGTCGATAGTCTGCAAATCCCAAGGGGTCAGCAATGGGTAATTGTAAGGTTTGTTTGTGCATTAACAAGGCTTCGTTAAAGCCACCTAAAGACTGAGCCAAGCAATTAAAGTCCTGAAGAGTTGAATAAGCTCGAATTGCTGTATAAATGGGGTCTTTAGCTTGTTCTTCCGCAGATAAGTTAGAAAAAGTAAAATTAGAGTTATCTATTTTATAGACTGGCTTATTTGTATACCACTGTTGGATTTGCTGAATTTCCCCTTTGATTTCTTGACTCTTGTCTAACACAGGTGAACGTGACTGGTTCTCAGCAACTTTTTTAAGTTTTTCATCCAAAGCAGGTGAAGGGGGCTTGCTACTATACCAGTTCTTAAGTTTATTGAAATAATCTTCTTTTCCTGTGTCTGGCTGTTTCAGTTCCCAGTACTCACCCAGTAATTCTTTTTTTAAATAAACCTCTAACTGTTCGTTAAGCTTAATCCCTGCATCAGGGGTTAAAATACTGCGACCACTATAAACGTTAGCCACTTTAACAATAGCTCCCTTTCCTGGCTGTAAAGAAAGGTCGGGTTCGTTTTCTTTGAGAATATAACTATTGGTTATATATTGAGTGTCATAGTTATTGTTGCTAGTGACATGATTACTTCCCTCACGGATGGGAAAGACTTCCACTTCCCATTCCAGTAAAAAAGGATGCCAAGGTTGTTCTTGCCAGATACTAAAAGCGATATGCTCCGCTGTTTGGTTGTTTTCTATCCCATCAATTACCTTGCTTATAGCCGCAAAGCTATCTCTATTAAAGGTAGTGACATTCTGTAAAATTTGGCATTCTAGTAAACCATCCTCCCGCAATCGTCCATCCTGTCCATGTCTGGGAGACGGTTTGACACCTTCTCCTGTCATCAACAAAACAGGCTCTTTAGGTTGCCAGTAACGCGGACTTGATATTTGCTGGAGAGTGTAAGTTACCTTAGCTTCTTTTGTCTCTTTTTTTTGATTGAGATCTGTTATTTTTTGGAGTAACTGATTAATTGCTGTAGCTAAGATAGAAGCTATAGAGGTAGAGGAAGAATCCCCTGCAGAAGCGCTTGTAATCTGACCAGAATTATCCCCTGACAACAGCAGATTTCCTGCCTCTGTCAGCTTTGCTTGCAAGGGTATAATTCCCTTGACCTCAATAAAATGTCTGACTAAATCAATGTCGGGATATTGATCCACGCCTGCTTCTCGCGGATAGGCACTCAACATATACTTGTACCAATCTGCAAAAAGTTGCCGACGCATCGACTCAATTTCGTACAACGCGCCATCATATCTTTGCTGAGAGAGGTTTAACTCATCAAGTGCGTCAGCGATGTCATCAGGTAACGTCAGCTGTGTTTGATTCTGTCCATCCTCCGCATTAGCTGTTGTTGTCCCCACAGTTTGTGAGCGTATTGTCCACAGCGTACCCGTACCAATACTATTAAAGCCCTTCTCGTGCCGCGCCTCTTTTAACTTGTAAGTCATATCCAACCGACTATTTTCGAGGCGAGAAGATAAGAGCAAGGCTTCTAGCTGATCTTCGATGATGGGTTTGCGATCGCCATCAATGTATTTGGCTAGATACGCTGACAATGCTTCTGTACCCGTATTACCAACAGTAACGTTTACAGAATTTGTCTGGTTATCGTTATTCTTCTGGATGTTAAATTTTAAGCGGGCGTAGCAAATAAAACCAATTGATTCTGGAAATTTCTGATTCGCCCCAAGATTTACTGTCCACTTAAATTGTTCTTCTATAAATTTTTGATCGATATTAGAGGTTTGATGTCCCTGCTGAGAGAGAGTATTTTTGAGCGTTTCTAGAAAAGCTTGTAAATAAGTTTCTTGAGCGTCACTATACCAACCAATAACTTCGTACTGTAGTCCATCTGGAATTGCGGCAGTATAGTCATCATCATGGAACCCAAAAACACTATGACAGTTAGGATAAAAAGCTGCAAAAGTTGGTTCTCCATAACCGACTGCTGTCAGAGGCTTCCCTGTTATTGAATCTAAATAATTAGAGCTTACTTGATTCTCATTTAACCAACTTTGTAGGGGTAATTTGCGCCCTAAGTAGCAAAAAGGTTGAGGCTTTGTTACTGGATAGGCAATACTGCCCGCTTGTGTTCCTTCATTTTCAGGATAAACGTAATCACTCTCTACAACCCATTGCTTTTCAATCTGATTGTTTTTAGTGCGAGTGACAAGCCAACGATTGGGAACTGCTGGAAAGACTGTTCTTGTAGCACTCTGAGGCTCTTGAGACGCATCTCTATCTTTAGTTTGGATCCCTTTTGTCAAAGCATCTGGTAAAGCCCAATGCAAGTGAATTCCTGCTTTTAGATAAAGATTCTGATTTTGAAAAGGTCGAGAAACTATTTCCTCGCTGATATTGGCAATAGGATTTACATCCCGCTTATTCCCATCAAAATAAGGAAGGCGGCTAAAATCTGCCATAGCCTCGACCACCGAGCGGTCAATTTTCTGATACAAGGCATCCAAATGGATGGGAACCATCAAAGCATTTTTCACTAATTTGCACCCATTAACGCTGTTCTATCTTCAATAAAGACTTAGAAGCAAAAGTTTCTTCCATAGTCGATCTTACCCAATTGCATAGAGTACATTGTGTAGGCAATAAATATTTAAACTCGTTCAGTCATTAGCAATTAATACAGAATCCTCTAGCTGAATCCTGCTTCCTTAACTTCAATCATTTTTCTCAAAAGCTAGTATTCAATAAAAGGCGTTATAAAGTAAAGCCATGCAGACAAATATTACACATTTCTTAACTATTAGATCTAAACTATAAATGTTAAATAAAGCACTGGTATATAAATTAAACTTCCACAAATAAAGCTTGGTTTATTTGCCAACAAGTACCGATTTTTTGCACTTTTAACTTCAACAAACTGGGTTTTCAGGGTGCTGTACTGATACTTTAGTAAGTAAATTTAGGTATTTAAAGTTAAATGACTATTTCCTATATAGACAGATAAAATTAATGTTGATCACTCAAGTAACCTACTAATAATTGATGCTTAATTATTGAATTACTCAATCACTATTAAGTTATTTAAGTTTCTATTAATAGAAACTTGCGTTTCTCGCTAAATTGCACAAATATCAAAAGCATTTTTTATGGTTTATGCCCTCAATAGGGTGCAGTTTCTGCTTCAACCTTACCACCAGGTACTTTACAGCCCAAAACCCACATCATATTTCCACATTCTTGGTTAGTACTGCTATTACCATTTGTCATGTACTGTGCAACCAAACTCAGACATCTAAGTACTTGTGCAAAATTAAATATACATTTGTCATAAGGTAGACTGGACGCGATCGCACTTTGCGTTTGCGGTGAAAAAGAACCCGAAACTCTAAATAGGTAAGTAGGAATAAACCTAGCTATGTAACAAAATGTAAAAACCACCAAACCTTTGCGATCGCGTAAAGAGCAAGCGAGCGTAGTTTCATTAACTCACCCGCGTAGTTTTCATTCAAGCCTCGATGTTTACCGTAGCAATTAATACTTGAATTTAATTTTTATAGGATTATGCAAAGAAGATTTTAGCCTCAATCCTGTAAAATTAGTTATTGCTTATACATATGAGCAGTAAACATTTGTCGTTGCTGGGCATTTAGAATCTCCCGTGTAGCAAGTGTAATTTCAAACTGAGCATCAGCATACTGTTGTCTGAGCTTCTTAAGCTGGTTATATTTATCGCGCACCTGGTCTTTAGAGGCTGTTCCCGCCATGAGCGTTTCTAATTCTTGCTGTGCTTGAAGTACCGCTTGTCTTTTTTGCTCAAGCTGGTCTTTTGATTGATTGCGAATCACTTTAATTTGCTGTAACTGCTGGGGTGTTAAGTTTAGCTCTTGCAGCCAACCAGAAGGTCGCGGTTGTGGACGTGGGGAAGTTGTCAAGTTTTGGGCAACAACTTGAGGTAAGAGCAAATTTGGCTGAGCAAGAGCGCTGATACCACAGAAAGCAATGATGGTAGCTGCCACTGTGGAAACACGACGCAGTAACATAGCACCTATCTCCTAATAATTGTTAATAAGTAGATTAATTCATTTCTGAAACAGAAAATACATCGCCTTCTGGGGACTGACCAACTGTCCCATGCCAATTGTTTTCCATAAATCTTTCTAGTTTCGCAAGTTCAGCGGGACTAGTAGTTTCTTGGGTAGACATTAAGGCACGATAACCAACGATAGCAGCCACTAAAGAAGCAGCAATCATTGATGGAATCAGCCAAAGCACTGGACGGCGGTTCCGAATTTGTATTGGTGGCGATATAGGATGCAACATCGCTATATTGTCTAGGATCTGCTGTTCTAAATCTAGCGAGGCTGATGGAACTTCTGGGCGATTTTGACGGAGAAAATTAACTAGGTCGTTGTCATCCTTAGGAAATAGGGTCATAGTTGTACTCCCTGTTGCTTGAGAAATTGACGCATAGCAGCACGAGCATGGAATAGGCGTGACTTGACTGTTCCTACAGGAATATCTAGAATTTGGGCAACTTCTTTTTGTGGCACTTCTTCTAAATCATGTAAAACCAGAATCGTGCGATGGTCAAAGCTCAGGCTGTCTAGTCCTCGTTGCACCAAGTCCTGATAATGGAGCTCCATAAGATCAGGTGCGTCCTGTTGGGTAGGACTTTTTTCAGTGATATTCTGCAATTGAGTCCTTCCTTGAACTACTTTTTGTCGCTGATCAGAAGCTACATTCCAAGCAATGCGGTAAAGCCAAGTAGAAAACTTTGCTGAACCCCGAAATTTGGGCAGACCTTTCCAAGCTCTAAGAAAAACCTCCTGCACCAAATCATCTAAGCTGGATTGGTCACACAGTTGATAAAGGATAGACCTTACTCGGTGCTGATGTCGACGGTAGAGCTTACGAAAGCTTTGAGAATCGCCTTTAAGACATTGCTGTACCAAGTCGTGATCAGACTCGCCTTCCGATTTGCTATTGAATTGACCGCCCTGCGAAACATTAGTTGGCACAACTAACACCTGAGCAACCCCCATCCATCCGTTGCGTAGCTTATATTTATTAAGACTGGTCGGGTGGTAAGAAAGGTTCACTTTATTTTACATTTAGTAGGTTAAAAGGATCAGTCGGCGATTTGTACAATACTTTTGCCAAACCACTCAACCATCAACGAACAGTTTTCAGTTTCATGGATATGAGTAGTTATTAAATGTCCCGTTATTTGGATACTGTCTTATATTCTGAGTAGGGTAAGACAAATTATACTGATATCTCTGAGGAGACTGTTGCCAGCTATTAGTAGTGTAATTATTAGTGGTTACGGAGTTATACGGTGTGGTAACTCCTTGATTCCGGGTTTGCGTATAGTAAGGCGTTGTGTAAGTAGATGTAGTAGAAGTAGTGGGCGAGACTAGTGTTGTTGATGGCACCAGACTAGATGGTTGTTGGTTAACAGTAAAGTTACTATAGTTACTGTATCTGTTCAAAATTCGATTAACATTATAACGAGATGGAGCAGATGCATAGGGATAAGGATTAATACTAGAATAAGGGTTTAGCTGCTGGGTTGTTATTTGAGGTTGAGTGTAATTTGTTGTTACACTAGGAAGGTTAGTTGTGTTTGTACTTACCCCAGTAGTTAATGGGCTAATTTGTCTAGCAGAGTTATTAATAGGTAATGATTGTCCAGCAAAGGAATTTGGCTGCATTGAAGCGTTGCTGCCATCTAAAGCCTGCGGGTACTGGTTTACCGATTGATTTTGTGCGATTTGTGGGTTAACTGAAGCAGTATTTTGACTAGAGTTGGTTTGATTAAGTGATCCTACTCCTGCGCTTGAGCCCAGGGATGTTGAAGTTAATCCAGACAATATAGATGATGTCGTTGCGGAATTAGCACCTAATAACTTGCTTTCCGTCTGAAGATTTTTACCCTGCAATAAATTGTCTGCCTGTACCAAAAATGGATTTTCTGTCCTTAGAGTGGATGAGGAATTTGTTGTTTCCCCACTATTCATAGATTTAGTGTCTTGGTTTTTGCTAGCTAAATCCTTTGATGAGGTTTTGCTATTGTTGTTTTGCTCAGTAGTTGCCGCCGGTAGCTGTAAACTAGCTCGAGGAGCGGTATTATAGAGTACTGCGGAGTTATCAATGTCTGCGGCAGTACGCGAAGCATCAAGCCCTTGGTTTACCGCTTTGTCTTCTTTTGAAACAGAAGAGTCCCCAGATTGCTCTGAAACAGCTGGTTTTTGCTCTCGCTTAGTTAAAAAGTCTGGATCAGTCCAATATTCTTTGATGACTAACCCTAATACAGACAGAAAAATCGCTGTAACCCAAAAGCTAGGCCGTGCTAAATTCCACAATCTAGCTTTAAGATAGCGTAAAAAGGCGGGAGGATAATAGCGGCGTGTCATGGCTAGCGGTGTATAACTTTACTGAAAAATTACCAAAACTTCAGGGAAACTCTTTTTATCCTAACTGCTGAGCACTTATTAGTCATTACTCATATGCATAATTTTTGCTTTTTTTCAAGGAATAACCCACTGATTTGAGCGAGTGTAACCACATTGTAAGGGCAAACAGCCGTAAGCCCCCACGGATATACTTCATTCAGTTGAAATTTGCTATCAATGAGCTTGTTCAATAAGCTGCTATCGCCTTGGTAGCAAGCTGGTGTACTTTTTTAATTTTTATTTCGTTATTTAGCTTCACAAATTGTTTATGATTTGGGTCATAAACCCAAGCCTTAATAACACTTTCACCCACGGGGATGGAACTAAGAGAAACATCGACTGACCATCGTGACTTCTGATAATCGCTTGAGTTCAAAAGCTGTGCTACAACAGGTTTTTTTACTTTAACGACAGCATTTGCAAAAAATGACTTCTTATCATTATAAGATAGTAAAACTAACTGTGGTTGTTCCTTACCGTCTGGTAATACCACCCATCCGGAAAACCGAATATCCTCGTTGTTATCCACTATTAAAGGCTTATCTTTTTTGGTGGGGCTATCAATATAGCCGTAATTTTTTATCGTTTTCTCTGTAAACGCTATATCTCTGGGGAAATTTCTAAAACCTATCCTTTGAAGGATTTCAGAGGTTTCTATAAGCTGAAATTCTCTGGGAGAAATGGAGTCTAAACAGTTATTGGGTTGTTGACGAAGAGATGGATCTATAAAATGAATTATCTCGAAACAAGTTTTACCACTAGTTCTTTCGATCCAAGTTCCTCTACCTCTTCCAATCTCTTGATCAGAGTTAGAAACCCATATCAAAAAAATGATAACAAATATGCATAATGAACGTTTGTAAATATTTCTGATTTTACAATTTAGTTTATAGTAAATTAATAACCGCAAAATTTGTAGTAGGGCTATCACTAGTAATACTGTCACACTTGTATATCTAGATGACTTAGCTTGTTCAACACCAAAGCCTGCTCTACCTAAAGTTGTTAGTAAGGCAAATAAAGTCGTAAACCAACCTAATGATAACCAAGGAGTAGCATTACGGGCAAAGTCCGATTTGTAGTTTTTTAGATAGTATATATTAAATAATACAAAACTAAACGTGATGATAAACCCCAGGATAGCAACAGGAATAAATACCTTGCCAATAGAGCTTCCTAAAAGAGTTAATAGGTAAGTTATAGCAATTAAGGGTTTTTTAAAAAAGAAAAATATATCTGGATGATTACTCGGTTTTATATACCCGATTTGATAAATAAATAATGATAAGACAAAAAGCAGTATCCATACCAAAAGTCGAACTTTCTTTTGTCTATTACTACCTTCAACAGAAGCTACTGTAGGTACGAGGGAAATCCAAGAGAATAAACCGTGAGCTGAAGAAAAACTAGCAATGAAACACAGGATAGCTGAGATGGAAAGTCGGAGGATCGGAAGTAATTTTTTGGGTACGACTAGAAAGAAAATTGATAGGATTACGCAAGTGTTAATAAAAAACCAAGCCAGTTGAAATCCCCATAACCAATTCTCCCATTGAACTAAAGAAAACAGTAGAAGACACGTCGTAATGTTAAATAAGTGAAATAGTATCTTATCCTGATTTGGATTATCAGATGCAATTCTATATATTGCACAAAAAGACACGATGACTAGGAAAATACTAAAGTACATTTCCCTAGTTGTATCCCAACTTGATGTAAAGGCTAAAATGATAAATATGATTTTTGGAAAAAACAGGCGATGCTCATTATTTTGAGCAAAAAAATCTCCGAATTTTGCATTATCTGATGCAAATTTATCAAAAAAACTGACTAAACTCCACTCATCCCAAAAAGGGATATTTACATTAAAGTTGGTAACAAACCACATTATTAGAGCAACTGGTAACACATAAGCAATAAGCAAATATCTTCTAAAAAACAATTTGTTATTTGAATGCATTGTAATTAAAAACGAATCTAAATTTACATTTTGTGGTAATTGCAGTTCAGTAATTTGCAGCGAAATTACAAGGATTTTATATCATAATATATGAGTAGTCAGACAGAATAAATTAAGTACACAGTTTATTTTTTTGTTGACTATTAGAGAGCCTATTCGCTTCCTCGGTTGTAAACTTTCATGAGTAAATACTGAAGTAAAAATTGTATCAAAAAAACATATCTAGCCTTTTTCCTTGCTCCAAGTAATAATACTTACAATTATTATGATATGCGTAAAAGTATAAGCAACAATGTTGTTATCTTAGAAAACCTAATACATCTTTTCAATACTTACTATGCATAACTTTAGCGACTTTTTAAGTTATCACAAAATAAAAGATTGGAATTATAATATAGTAAATATCTATCTTAAGAGAGATTATCATAGAAAAAATATCATGTTAAGTATAATCTTAAAAATCTAAACACTAATTTGCTTTCATTCTTGGTAGAGTTAGTTTGAGTACAGGGATGTGCCCGGAGCAAACAGAATCTGTTCTTAACAAACAAGCGGGAAAAGGCGTCAAAGCTGGAATTTCTTGTTTTCTTCTAGGGTTACTTAGTATCAAGACTTTTTACCCTAGTATAAAAACTGCTCAGTAATGCATAAATTTTTTGTATCAAACAATGATTTCAACAAAAAATCAATCTGTAAGCTGTAGGTGGAAGTGATTCCATTAATTCAGTCAAAATAACTCTCGTTTACCAAAACCCTTTTAACCATAAAATTTGAGAACGAAAATTTGAGAAAGATAAAGGTTCTGTCGGTTGTGATACCTGCTCACAATGAGGAAAGCTGTATCGGTGAAACGATTCAATCTATTAGTTCCTGTCTAGAACAAAAGATTGATTACGAAATTTTGGTTGTTAACGATAACAGCCGAGATGGCACAGAAAAACTGTTGCAGCAGATTTGTTGTCAAAATAGCAAAGTGCGTTATGTCAATAACTATTACCCGAATGGTTTTGGCTTTGCAGTGCGATGTGGTCTAGAGAATTTTCAAGGAGATGCCGTAGCAATTGTTATGGCAGATAATTCTGATGCACCAGAAAATATCTTGGATTACTATTACAAGCTGCAAGAAGGGTATGACTGTGTGTTTGGCTCACGATTTATAAGAGGAGGTAAAGTCGTTGACTACCCTTCGCACAAACTAATTATAAATCGATTAGCTAACTTATTTATTCAAATTTTATTTGGCTTAAAGTTTAATGACACAACTAATGCTTTTAAAGCTTATCGTCGTGAAGTAATAGAAGGGATTGCACCACTGCTATCTCATCACTTTAACTTAACAGTTGAAATGCCTCTTAAGGCAATTGTTAGAGAGTATTCCTACACAACCGTTCCGATTACTTGGCGTAACAGAAAAACAGGGATTTCTAAGCTAAAGCTTCAAGAAATGGGAAGCCGGTATTTGTTTATTGTTTGTTATGTCTTCTTAGAAAAGACTCTTGCTAGAGGAGATTACGTTCGCAAAAACTCTCAGATAATAATCCAAAATAAAACTCAATGAGTAAACGTATTTTGATTACCGGAGGAGCCGGTTTTGTAGGTAGTTCGATAGGTATTGGACTGGCTGAACGCTATCCTGACTGGCAAATCATTGCTTTAGATAACTTGAAGCGACGGGGTTCTGAACTAAAAGTACCTTTTCTCAAGGAAGTTGGTATTCAATTTATTCATGGAGATGTCCGAAATCCAGAAGATTTAGCTCCAGCAATACTTCAACCTGATTTAATCTTAGAGTGTTCTGCAGAGCCGTCCGTTTTGGCAGGATATACTTCTCCTAGATATGTATTGCAAACCAACTTAGTAGGAACGATTAACTGTCTAGAATTAGCTCGGCATACTCAGGCTGATTTTATTTTTTTATCTACGAGTCGAGTCTATCCCATAGCATACCTTAACAATTTGAGCTTTATAGAAACGGAAACACGCTTTCAACTTTTACAACAGCAGTACTTACCAGGAGCATCTGATCATGGAATTTCAGAAGAATTTCCTTTAGATAAAGTACGCTCTCTCTACGGTTCAACTAAACTAGCCTCAGAATTACTGATTGCTGAGTACGCTGATGCTTACGGGTTAAGAACTCTTATTAATCGTTGTGGAGTGTTAACAGGTCCATGGCAAATGGGTAAAGTGGATCAAGGTATTTTCGCCTTGTGGATGGCATGTCATTACTTCCGCAAACCCTTAAAATACATAGGCTATGGAGGAACAGGTAAACAAGTTAGAGACTTTTTGCATGTGGCTGATTTACTAGACCTTATCGATCTACAGATTGACAGTTTAGAGGAGTTGAAAGGACAGACTTTTAATGTGGGTGGTGGAGTGAATAACACACTTTCGCTGTGCGAGACAACTCAGCTTTGTCAGGAAATCAGTGGTCATGAAGTTCCAATCATTCCCGTTTTAGAAAACCGAATCGGTGATATTCCTATCTTTATTACAGATTCGCGTAAAGTGATGAGTGTGACTGGATGGCAACCTAAGAGAGATGACAAAACCACTCTTACTGAAATTTATGAGTGGATTTATCAATTTGAGGCGCAAGTCTGTCATGTTTTTCACTGAACTACTCACACAAGCGATCGGAGTTTAGTCCAGCAACCTGAAGCGCCGATCGCTGCGCGGAATAGAATTGGTTTGTTTACCCCTTTTACTCGTCAGCTATCTGCTCTGAGAGAGTTGATTTTGTAAACTTTTTCTAGGCGATCGCGCAATTTTTCAGCAAGAATCTGTACATGAGGTTCTTGGAGTACAGACATATGAGAGCCAGGGATGTAATCGACATCTAATTTTCCGAGAATAATATCTCTCCAACCGAAATAAGGATCATATTCTACCCCTACAGCATCGTCTCGATTTTTATCTTCGGTTCGCAACAGAGTTATATTACCTGCGTAAGTTTGAAACACATATTCAGCAAGAGCCTGGACGTTAGCATCTATAACTTCTAAATGTTCGTTATCACCATTGAAATTACTGGTAATACTTATTGCATGTTGCGCCACATCGAAGTAACGCTTGTAATGCTGTTTAAGATGGTAATTACTGTGCTGACTCCAGCCTTTAACCTTTTGCCAGAGATAAGCTGGCCCCATTTTTATAGTATTCTTGATATGTAATAAAACTCGTATGAAAAGTGGTGTCCGTTTAATATAACCAGGACGGCAGGTATCAATCATTGCTATAATACCTACATCTTCTCCTTGGCGGTGGAGTTGCTGAGCTATTTCAAAAGCTACTATACCCCCAAAGGAATACCCTGCTAAAAAATAAGGACCATTCGGCTGAAAACGTTGAATTTCCCGAACGTAGTGAGATGCCATCTCTTCTACTCGAGTGTAGGGAGAGCGTTTTCCATCTAGCCCTTGCGGTTGTAAACCATAAACTGGTTGATCTGAGCCTAGAAGCAATGCCAGTTCACGGTAACATAAAACCTCACCCCCGAGTGGATGTATACAAAATAAAGGTGGCTTGAAACCGGTTGGCTGAATTTCTACTAGGGATGACCAAGAAACTTTTGATTCCTCCTGTTGTGGTGATAAAGCAGCTGAGGAGAGATTTACCGTAGTTTGACCAGATGCTGTATTTTCGCGTTGAGCAATCCTTTGGGCAAGAGTCTCAACAGTACCTGCTTGGAATAGTGTGGCTATTGGAAACTTTATGCCGAATTTCTTGTCTATCTCAGCAAATAGATCGACTGCTAGTAACGAATCTCCGTCCAAATCAAAGAAGTCATCCCTTACACCAATAGGTTGAACACCTAAAAGTCTCTCCCAAATCTTCGTGAGTTCACGCTCTAAATCATTCCGAGGAGCAATAAATGTTGGTTTTGTTGTTTTAGAAACACTGCTCATATATATCTTGAAAGTGAGAAATAAGCTTTAGGTAAGTACTAGAGATTTTAATGAATACGAAAGCTTCAAGAAAGAGTCTAATTTATCTTTTCCATCCAACGTAAACATTTATTTAGCATTCCGAGAAAAATGCGCTAAATATATAGCTACTTGCATCTATGCACGTAGCCAATTCACATTTCAAGTGAGAAGAATTAATATATACAGACTATTGTATATAGCAACTTGCTCTACTCATAGAACTTGAATAGATTTGTGTAATTATACACCTGTACGTTATACTTAAATTCTCGACCATATCAATTTTTCTCAACATATCAAAGACTCGGGAATTTGATGTATACGCATTTAGGCAAAACTCGAAAAAGCTTACTGTAACCATTTTTATTTAATGTATAACAATGGCTACTTTTTTGATTAAGTCCTACCTTGTTATAAGAAAATCAAGATTCATCTGAAACGACTATACCTATATATCGTATAGTTCATGAAATCAATGGGGGCTAAAGTTGTAATAGATTTCATAAAATCTTTATCTCAACTTTAATATCCTTTGCTTAAAGATAATATCTTTTCAATGCTTAATGAGGACTATATGAAACCCGCTCTTGTTTCATCAGTATTATAGTAGATTTTTCAGAAAATTAAATTGACAGATATCTATCCCATAGGTCTATCAAGTGAAGCCACTCACCTATATCAGTCTACTTTTGCTAATCAAAATCTTATCGATTTTAGAGCTTCCTGTATTACGCCACAGTAGTATTGACTGTGACCTCAAACAAACATTTATACATTATGTTTTTTGATTGATCAGGTGACATAATGCAACTTTGTGTGATTAATTTTGTTTTACTACTGAAGTTTTATGAACTTCGTTTCGGACGTTGGATAATCGTTTCTACAACCCGCCGTTTTGCATTAGGATCAATTGCTACTAAGCGAACATATTCATTGCTATGCTCAGCTAAACATGAATCCACAATAGTCATTGCATCAGATTTTGCATCACTGGGATTAATAGTGGAACAACTTTGCCAAGAGCCTGTGCGAAAACGGCGCTCATCTACATACTCAATGCTAATCTTATAGCCCTGTGAAAGAATATGACGTATCTGTTCTTGGGTTTCTAAGCTCAAATGAGGGCTTAATATCTGTTTGTCAAAACCGTTAGCTTTTACTTTTTGGCTTCCGTCGTCAACTGATTGACTAGGTATTGCTGTACCATTACCAGATGTAGGAGCAAGTTGATAATTTTTTCTATTTAAGCGATTGTACTCATCAACCAACTGAGAACTTTCTACGCGTTTTTGTTCCGCAACCATTAAATTACCCATCTCTATTAAATGGGACAAGCCAAATTGAGGCTTTTTAAATTCTGGTGGTCCTTCTACGCTATTAACTACGGTTAGCGATACACGCTCAATACCGACTTGATGGATAAAGTCGCGGATTTGTTCGTCGTAGATACGCGATCGCAAAGCACTAAAAAAGTCGATTGACTGATTAGCAAATGTATCAACTAATTGTTCAATTTCCTGGCGTGACAATCGATCTTCAACAAAAATCCCGTTGACAATACCTACCTTGTCGTCTCTGTCTGGTTCCCAGTAAAATTTTTCCATTCGACCATCCCGAATCAATGGTGCGTAAAGCGTGGAAAAATCGTTTCCTGTAACAATAATCGGCACACGATGTAAAGGTGTTGCGTCATAGCTACCAGGAAGCTGCACATTGGTAGGATTATCAGCAATATTCATTAACGTAGCATTTACCAACTGTGTATTAACAGTATACTGAGTGCCTTCATCAAAACGCCCTGCACCAGCATCTAAATCATTAATCATTAATACACACATTTTGCCACGTACACGAATCAGTTCTGCTGTTTCTCGATAACGCAACCGAATAAGGCGTGCTGGATCTCCTGCATCTGGACTTTCCAATTCTCCGCCAGATATGTGAGTGACTTCCACGCCCATTTTTTCAAAGACTAACTCACATTGAAAAGACTTTCCCTCACCTTTACGCCCATGAACACCCAAAATTAAAGGTACTCGTACACCAGGAAGGTCTAAAAAGTTTTTAGTGATATGAACAGCAATTTTATCAAGAAACCGGGGAGAGATATAATAGTTCATCGTAGGGGGATGTTGAGAAACCCAAAGGTATTTACTCCTCTGTTGATCTTACCTCAAGTTCCATCAAGTCGATTCAATAAAAAAAGGCAGATTGGTCTGCCTTTACGTATTAAAGAATAAATAAGTTCAAGCAAAACCTGCTTTATCTATTGGGTTTGTGAACGATAAAGCTGAGGATTTGGCACTGCTTGATGTTGTCAAAACCTACTACACGGATGTAGTTGTTAGGATACTGAGAACGGCAAGATTGAACTTCGTTGAGTACTTCTTGAGTACTTCCAGCACCAAACAAAGGTAGCTTCCATAGTGTCCAGTAAGCTTCTGTTGGATCAGATGTTTCGTTGAATTCAATAGCTGGAATGTAACCCTGATTCAAAATATACTGAACCTGCTTTGCGATTTGTGAATCGGTGAGCGCGGGTAGATAGGAAAGAGTCTCGAAACGGCGTTGCTTTGGTAGGGTTTGCATAGCTGAATGATAGTTGTTAACTACTTTCTGAATTAGGATCTGATGTTGCTTGGTGTTCTGATTCTGGTTCTGGGCTAGCGGTTTGAACCTCTAATTGCGTCATGCGTTCTAGATGCTGGCGACGGTGTTCCATATTGGTTTGCTTGATGCTAGTGCGAACCATTTCTGGTAAAAAATCTGTCACTTCGTCTGCAATGTGTTCCCTAACTACCATGATTCGCAAAGCTAAATCTGGCTTTTCTTTGAACAATTGCTCAAGGTAAGCTTCTCCATCCTGAACCTTGTCAGCAGAAAAGTTTTGCAACCAAAACGCCAAGGGAGGATTTGTTTCACCGAGTTGAGCTAACACTGTTCTTAGCGCCTGATAAGTCAGGTAGCTAGAAAGCATCTTGGCTGTATCCTTCGCAATTTGCTTTATATTCATGCTTGACCCCAGCCCCATTAACTTTAGATGTTGGATTTTAGATTTTAGATTGATCCAAAACCCAAAATCCGCAATCCAAAATACTCAGACGGTATCAACTGGTTTGAAATCAAACTTAATTTCTTTCCACAGTTCGCAAGCAACAGCAAGTTCAGGAGACCATCTAGCGGCTTCGCGGATGACATCATTTCCTTCGTGAGCCAAGCTCCGACCTTCGTTACGAGCTTGGATACAAGCTTCCAACGCAACACGGTTAGCAGTAGCACCAGGAGCATTACCCCAAGGGTGACCAAGTGTACCACCACCGAATTGTAGCACAGAGTCATCACCGAAGATTTCTACTAGTGCTGGCATGTGCCATACGTGAATACCACCTGAAGCAACAGCCATTACACCAGGCATAGAAGCCCAGTCTTGAGTGAAGTAGATACCGCGAGACTTATCTTGCTCAACGTAGTTTTCACGCAGCAGGTCAACAAAGCCCATTGTGATACCGCGCTCACCTTCAAGCTTACCAACAACGGTTCCAGTGTGGATATGGTCACCACCTGACATCCGCAAAGCTTTTGCTAATACACGGAAGTGGATACCGTGGTTCTTTTGACGGTCGATAACCGCGTGCATAGCGCGGTGAATGTGCAACAATATACCGTTGTCACGACACCAACGAGCCAATGTTGTATTAGCAGTAAAGCCTGCTGTTAGGTAATCGTGCATGATAATGGGCATTTTGAGTTCTTTAGCGTACTCTGCCCGTTTGATCATTTCTTCGCAGGTTGGAGCGGTAACGTTTAAGTAGTGACCTTTGATTTCACCAGTTTCCGCTTGTGCTTTATGAATTGCATCAGCAACAAAGCTAAAGCGATCGCGCCAACGTTGGAATGGTGCTGAGTTAATATTTTCGTCGTCTTTTGTAAAGTCTAACCCACCGCGCAAGCACTCGTATACTGCACGTCCGTAGTTCTTAGCAGACAGACCCAATTTGGGTTTGATCGTACAACCTAGCAATGGACGACCGTATTTATTTAATTTGTCACGCTCTACTTGAATACCATGAGGAGGTCCTTGGAACGTCTTCAGGTACGCTACAGGAATCCGAAGGTCTTCTAGGCGCAAAGCTTTTAGAGCTTTGAAACCAAACACGTTTCCTACAATCGAGGTAAACATGTTGGTAACAGAGCCTTCTTCAAATAAATCCAGAGGATAAGCTATGTAGGCGATAAACTGGTTGTCTTCGCCTGCAACTGGCTCGATGTCATAACAACGACCTTTGTAACGATCAAGGTCTGTTAGTAGGTCAGTCCACACAGTTGTCCAAGTACCTGTAGAAGACTCAGCCGCTACAGCCGCGCCAGCTTCTTCGGGGGGAACTCCGGGTTGGGGTGTAACACGGAATGCTGCTAAAATGTCTGTATCTTTTGGTGTGTAATCTGGGGTGTAATAAGTCAGTCTGTAATCTTTAACCCCTGCTTGATACCCTGTTTTTGTCTGAGTCTTCGTTTGAGCGTAAGACATATTTTCCCTTCCAAGAAGTCATTCTTTGTACTTGCAAATTACGTCCTGTGCAATTCCCCCTTATCTCCGATATGTCCCGCTCTTTCCAGAGTGACCATCGGAAACATTTTTGTCAGGTATTGTCTGTGTTAGAGTTCGCAGTTTTTCTGCTCCAGACACAAGCATGGATTTTCTACGATAATTCCGTTTTAAGGCTTCTGCCCTTGAAATTCCCGGTCTTATGCCCTTACCAGCGTCGTTTTCTCCTCTATTGGAAAATTAAAAATAATTTTTTATTCCTGACACATCGCTAAAATTTTCTCACTATAGTCTTGACAAAGGCGATAGAGAGTGATTAGCTCTAGACAAAAATTGCACTCCACGTAATTTGTAACTTATTTCACAATATATCAAGATTTTGATAAGTTCTCCTTTGAAGATTCTTAACTTTTTCATTTAAATTTCTTATAGGAATAGATTTTTTAACATTTTATTAAGGAACCTTTACAAAAGGTAAGAGATAATATTATGCTGCACTCAAAAAAGGTGATGCGGCTTTTAAGCAGCAAAATGATGCTCAGTCGCTAACGTTATGTAATTAAGCTTATTGTTTATACAAATTTAGGAGAACGGTGACTGTGGTATCGTGTCACAAGTGTAGTTATTTATTTTTATTACTTATAGCTTTCGTAACTGTGCCTGGGATAGGTGGTTTAGGGGCTATCGCCGAAACAAGAATTGCTCAAAAAACTCCTGATGTTGATCCTTCTGAGTTAACCCCAGGTTATCCGGCATCTGCGCCACCTCCCAAAAAAGACCCGTTGCCAAGAGAAAGACGACGCCAAGAAAATTTGCAAGAAACGGATTATCGTGTGAGTGCAGTGCTGGGTGATTTTACAGGTAATCTCTGGGTAGGTTATGGGCGGGGGTTGTCCCACATCGATCCCAACACAGGTAAAATTTTAGCTCGTGTTAGTTTACCGAATATCAGCATTGGTGCTTTAGCTCAAGACAAAGTTGGAAGATTGTGGGTAGGAACTTATGAGGGGCTAAAGCGAGTAGACCCCAGCACTGCCGAAGTTACAGCAGAGAATTTATTTTTGCCTTCTAAACGAGTGCTATCTTTATTAATTGACAAGCGGGGTTATCTGTGGACAGGGACAGATAATGGTTTAGTCTTGGTTAGCCCAGACGAAGGCTTAACAATGACAACACTAAGAAATCTTCCAGGTGTGAGTGCTAACGCTCTAACTTTAGATGCTGAAGGACAGCTTTGGGTTGGAACGCTTGATGGTTTAGTACGAGTCAATACTGCTAGTGCTTTGATTATGAAGCGGATTGACAATTTACCAGGGACTACTGTACAAGCTCTAGCTATTAGTCCACAAGGCTTAATCTGGGCGGGAATGCCGAATAATTTGTTAGTCATTAACCCGAAAAATGGGATAGTACTACGATCTGTGACTCCTTTAAGGGGACGTAATGTGACTGCTATTCGCTTTGCTAAAGATGGTAGTGTTTGGGTTGGCACTGATAATGGTTTGATGCGATTAAACCCAAACACTGGAGCACTACTTGACCAAGTACCTGGTCTTCCTTCTAGCCGTGTTCTTGCTCTAGCACCAGATATCGGTAACAAGTTATGGATTGGTACCAGTGAAGGTTTAGCTTGGTTAATGCCTAAAATGGTAGGTGCACACCCGCATATTGCCTTCAGTCGAGCAGTAAAATAGTAGTTGGGCAAGTTGTTAGTAAAATAACAAAATCCGGGACTACAGAAGCCATGCCCTGTGCCCCATGCCCCATGCCCCATGCCCCATCACCCTCCAACAATGCCAGTCACTACTCAGCAATTAATTGAATGGAAACAACAAAGACGTTCTATTGTGGCATTGACCGCTTGGAATTACGCGATCGCTCAGCTATTAGATGCCGCTGGAGTAGATTTAATACTTGTGGGAGATACCATGGCAGTTGTGTTAGGGTACCCGACAACACTACCAATCACTTTAGAGGAGATGTTACACCATGCTAGTGCTGTGCGCCGTGGTGTGAAACGTGCCTTGATGGTTGTGGATTTGCCATTTTTAACTTATCAAGAAAGTCTCCAACAAGCTATACACTCAGCTGGCAGAGTCTTGAAAGAAACTGGAGCACAAGCGGTAAAAATGGAAGGTGGTTATCCAATTATGGTGGAAACTATCGCTCGTTTGGTGCAAGTAGGTATTCCTGTGATGGGTCATGTAGGTTTGACGCCCCAATCGATACATCAGCTAGGATTAAAGCAACAAGGCAAGACACAGGAAGCTCAAGAGAAGATTTTTCAACAAGCGATCGCCCTAGAACAAGCAGGTGTGTTTTCCATCGTATTAGAGCATATCCCGTCTCAATTAGCAAAACAGATTACAAATCACCTCAGTATTCCTACTATTGGTATTGGTGCAGGTCCACACTGTGATGGTCAAGTTCTAGTTACCTCTGATGTCCTCGGTCTTTCGGAAAGACAGCCTCCATTTGCTAAAATTTATACAAACTTACGTGAGACAATTACAAAAGCTGTACAAGATTACGCGGTGGAAGTGAGGGAGCAAAAGTTTCCAAAAGAGTAGCCTAAAATTAACTACGACAGGTATTTTAAACCTTAATATTACGGAAAATATTATATTTTTGCGAAACATTTGTTTCTGGGCTTGTAGATAAATTTGACTAGCTAATTCTCAAAAAAATCTTCAGGATAAAATTAATGAAATCTACCTTCATTTTATCTACTGTTGCTACTGCAACTACTCTTGCCATTGCTTCTACAATCGGGTTTTTGATAAACACTCCGTCCGGACAGGCACAGCAGCAAATGACAAGACCAACTGTTGCTACTGTGAAAAGTATGATTAATGGTGATATTAGCTGTTACGTTGATTTGAGAGATCCAAAAGGCAAATATTATCAACAAGTCCCTGCTAGATTCGAGATTTGCGGTAAGGAAAAGACTTTCTTAAATAAGAAAGTCCGCCTAACATATGGCAAAGTTCGTGTTATCGATTGTCAGAGCGCTGAACCTTGTGGTAAAACACGCCTAGAAACCCTGATCACTAGAATGGCAATTATTCGATAAGCTTTTCTCAACAATCGTGCTAAGTACTAGAGGAAGTATTACACTGCGATCGCTGCTGGGCAGTACAGTTACAATAAAAAGGTAAAGAAGTGTAAAGTAAATAAAAATAAGTCTAGTGGAAACAATCACATTAGGGCAAAACGGTCCAGCGGTTACACCCCTTTGCATTGGTACTTGGGCTTGGGGTGATAAACTTTTTTGGAGTTATGGCAATGACTATGGTCCAGAGCAGTTAGAAGCGGCCTTTAACGCTGCACTAGAAGCTGGGATTAACTTCTTTGATACAGCTGAGGTTTATGGTCTAGGGCTTTCAGAACAATTGTTAGCGCAATTTATGCACAAAACAGATAAACAGGTGCAAATTGCTACTAAATTCGGCCCATTTCCCTGGCGATTTACAGCAGAGTCTGTTGCTGATGCCTTAACACAGAGCCTTAAACGCCTAGAAGTAGAACAAGTGACTCTTTACCAAGTCCATTGGCCATTCACTTTCTTTATGAGTCAAGAAACTTTAATGAATGCTTTGGCTGATGAAGTAAAGCGAGGCAGGATAGCATCAGTAGGCGTCAGCAACTACTCAGCGGAACAAATGCGGGAAGCACACCAAATTTTAGCTAAGCGCGGAGTGCCTTTAGCTGTGAATCAAGTACGTTATTCTTTGCTCAGTCGTCAAATAGAAAGTAAAGGAATTTCGAATGCTGCTCGTGAATTAGGTGTAACACTTTTAGCATATAGTCCCTTAGCTCAGGGGCTACTTACAGGCAAGTACACGACCCTAAATGGCGAAACTCCCTCTGGTGCAAGAAAATTAGACTCAAGATTTAGTAAAGAAGGCTTGCAGAAAATTGAACCAGTGGTATCCTTGCTACGCGAATTAGGACAAAAGTACAACCGCACTCCTGCACAAGTTGCTCTTAACTGGTTAATCGCACAAGGTAATGTAATACCAATAGCAGGGGTAAAAACAGCACAGCAAGTACAGCAAAATGCTGGTGCTTTGGGTTGGAGGCTCAGTTCGGATGAAGTCGATCAATTAGAGGAAGTAAGCCGTCCTTGGCTAAATTGACAAAGTCTGATAGAGCTATCTTTCTTTCACAAAGGGAGAGCGATCGTACTGCTCTACAAGTGCCGCAGGATCATCGTAAATAGCGATCGCACCCTCTAATTCGGCATCACTGTAACCGCCGCAACGAAAGACAATTGTACCAACTCCAGCTTTTTTTGCTGCCTCGATGTCGTATGGCGTATCGCCTAGCATGACAATAGACTCAGGTGGCATTTGCAATTTGCTCACAGCAGCTTCTAATGAACCACCCCACCGCATGGCGGATGGGGTTTCTAATTTACAGAGCGGGTTCAGTCGCTCCTAATAGTCGTGTATCAAGACGCTTCTTGAACCGTACCTTTACTTTTGTTGCCTACCCAAATATTGATTGTTGTGAGAACTTGACATACCCGAAAGGTTATTTTAGAAACATCAACTTTCGCCTTTCTCAATATGTTAGCCGCCCCATTGGCATCAGCATTTATTGTTGTTCCGTTTGCAGTTTTGTACTCACCGCGTTTTGTTCTTTTACCCGAAGGTTTTTGTGACTTCTGGGCTTCGGTTTCTTTGCCGAATACTGGTAATTCATCATTATCAAAAAATGACTTCTTGCTGGTGTAAGATTCGTCGGTAACTACAAACTCAATACCAACTCGTTCACACAAATATTTGAGCGCGTCACGCAGTGCGGTGAACGGAACCTGGACAAAATTCTGATTGTTTTTATGTCCGTTATTTATTTCGTTCTTGATGCCTTTGTTCCAGCCAAACACAATTTTACCTATGCCATACTCAACACATTTATCAATAACAATGCGTGCTGATTTCTTAATAAAGTCACGCACTTGATTATTTCTAGATTGTGTTGCCCTAGCTAAACTGCCATTCCAAAAATTTTCGTCTTTACCTTTTTTCAATTTGGCTACAGTCTTATTGTAAAACTGGTTTATAGCTTTGAGAGGTCGCCCATTGATAATAAAACCCTGTTCTCCTGTATTAGGAATACAAGTTACAAAGTTATTCAAGCCGATGTCAATGCCTAAAACATTTGAATTATCTAATTTTTCAATAACTTCATTTTTCTTTCTACATACCCAGTGCGCGTAAATCTGTCTGTGCTTTGATGTAATTGTCAACTCAGTCAGTGCTAACGTGTCTACAGCATCGGGAACCCTAAGTTTTATATACTCATTTAACTTAGTCCCAACCACATCTTCTTTACGTAACTTTCTAAATTGTATTCCTGTTGAAATAGTTGCAAATTTTATTCCGTTTTCTACCTCAATTTTAACTGCTTGACCTGGGTAAGTAACTTCAAACATTGCTCCTTTTTCTCTATATCCAGGCAACTTTGGTCTTTTCGTACCTTCCGCGTAGTGTTTATCTAGAAGCTGTTTGAAAGATTTGAAGTTCTCATAAACTTTGTGACATACAGATT
>NZ_JAAKGC010000039.1 GCF_017591665.1 Aetokthonos hydrillicola CCALA 1050
TATGACCACACCATTAAACTGTGGAATCTAGCAACTGGAGAGCAAATCCACACCCTTAGGGGGCATTCTAGCGAGGTTCGTTCCGTCGCTTTCAGTCCAGATGGCAAAACTCTTGCCAGTGGTAGTTATGACCACACCATTAAACTGTGGAATCTAGCAACTGGAGAGCAAATCCACACCCTTAGGGGGCATTCTAGCGAGGTTCGTTCCGTCGCTTTCAGTCCAGATGGCAAAACTCTTGCCAGTGGTAGTTGGGACAAGACTATCAAGATTTGGAGAGTACCGTGAGGATTGTAAATTGTGAATGGCTACACAAATCAACCGTTATTGGTTCGTAGTTGCACTTTAGTGCGCTAAAGCGCAACTACAAACCTTTTATACTAATTTGCTTAACTCAGATCTTGCACCTTTAAATATAAATACTGAATTAACGCCACAAAAGTATCAAAGATTTAACTATAAAACATTCGTTTCCATTCCTCTTCTAGAGGAATTTAGCTCTTAGACAGGGATTTATAATCCCTGGCTAATTTAAATGCAGTCACACAATCAGTATCGTCGCGGTAGCATTTATATTTATCATTTTATTGGTGCAAGATATGAATTAAGCTAAGTCTGTGCTAATATTTCAAGCTATGTTAAGAAATGTTAATGTAGAGTGCGTTGTGGCGCAGCGCAACGCACCGCCATAAATTCTTCGTTAGTCTGGCGTCAAAGGGGTAACTTGGCAATTCGATTTACCCATTCTTCTGCGCTGGATGCTGCCCAAATCAGCAACAGTTCTTCGATAATCACTTCAATCGGTAATTTTCTGGAGACAATTATAACTCCTGAGCTTTGATTGCTGGTGATAAACTCAGCAAATTCTAATGGCATTGTTTTCCGATCATGACTAACGAGAACACGTCCCTGTTGTGCGGCGATCGCCAATACTTGTGGATCTTTAACACCTTCCAACCGAGCAGCAAAGGCAGTTTGAAAGTCAATTGTTGGTTCTCGCCGTAAAACCCCTGTGACGATCGCCTGGTTTAAATCAGCATCGGCTTGGTAACGAATACTCACGATTCTACCTGCTGTTTTGCTGCCTTAGCTGCCATCAATTTGTTATACAAAGCTGGATCAGTGGTTTGTAGGGGCTGAGGCATTGCGTCGAAAGCTGCTTCCTCGGCTGCTAAATAAGTATCGATCACATCACGATTTGCGAGATAGAACGCGATCGCGCCATAAACTTGTTCCAATGTCAGCAACGGAAAAGACTGAACAATGCTCTCAGGAGATAATCCATTTCGGAAGGCATAGACAACGGAATCGAGGGAAATCCGAGTTCCTTCGATCCAATAAGCCTCGTTCCGATATTCTACGTAAGATTTAGCTGCAACAACTGACATAGTTTATATCTTGGCTTTGTCTAGCTTTAATTGTAACCGGATTTCAAGTAGCTAGATTGTATAAGACAAAAACGTAAAATTATTGTAGTGCGGGCATCTTGCCCGCTTCTTGTATAAGAATTTTATGCGTAACAGCTTATTATTGAGCAGATGTATGGTCGTTTAGACTAAGGGCGAACGCCGTTCGCCCCTACAAGCTGGAAACGAAGATTATTTGAGGAATTATTATCCTCCAAAACCTGGGACTGGAACTAAACGCTTAAGCGCCCTACCAGCTACATCGCCATAACGTAATTCGCCACACAAAATCTTGCCCATGATTTGCACAGCAGAGGGGCGTCTAACACCCACTTTATAACCAATACCAGGAAAGCGATAGAATGCTCCGGCTAATTTTTGGGCCCAAGCCATATCACTACCCCATTGCTCGTTAATGGTTTCAGAGTAAAATTCTAAAGCATTCTTGTCACCAGCCAAAGCTTTATTTATCGCTTCGGCTGCTTTCACGCCACTAAAAATCGACGGACGAATACCTTCAGCTGTAAAGGGATCAACAACACAAGCAGTTTCCCCAGCCAAAAGCGCATTTTCAGTATGTAATTTTTGATTACCGTTCCATAAACAAAGAGCGTGACCATACTGTTTGCAAACTTTCAAATCCAAGCCAAACAGATTACCGTACTCGGTTAAATTTCCTTTGAAATCTTGTGGTTCACCACCGATAAATGTACCAATACCCACAGAATACCCATCTGCTTTGGGGAAGTTCCAGAGGTAACCGTTTTTGATCATGCCAAACTCAAAGTGAGCGATGTTACCATTCTGTACATCGGCTGGTGCTTCGGCTTCCAAAGCACCAGCTAAACGGCGTTTGCGATCTTTAAAACCTAGCCATTTTGCCATTGGTCCCTTAGCACCATCAGCAGCAATTAAATAACGACCAGAAAAAGGTCCATTGGCTGTGTTTACTTGCCAATGATCACTTTTAAAATCAATCCCTTTTACTTCTGTATTATCTTTTAGTTCAGCACCTTGCTTCTGGGCTTGCTGCACTAAGAAATGGTCAAAAATTTCTCTTCGCACCATCCATACTGGTTCGGGTGTTTTTAATTCTGCTTCCACTGGATCTTCCATTTTCCAAGTGCAGCGAATTGTGTCTGCTTTGATAGAAATTGCTGGGCTAAAGTCAAAGTCAAACCACTCAGCAATAGCTGGAGATACGCCACCACCACAAGGTTTATATCTTGGTAAAGATTCTTTTTCTAAAACTAATACAGAACGTCCTTGCTTGGCTAGATGATATGCAGCTGATCCACCAGCTGGTCCCGCGCCGACAATGATGCAGTCGTACATATGGCTAAACCTTTGCTCCTAATTGTTAGTTGATTTTTTAGTTTTTCTTTAATAGTTTGCGGACACTATTTGACAGGGCAAAGCTTGGTAAGGAGCAAAAAACGCTGCTTACCTTGTTTGAAAAAAACAATTTCCCTGATATGTAATTTTTTGGTTATAGCACTACAACCTGAAAGCTATTTTGTATAAACTTTTCTCAGGATGGTTTCTTGGTAAATTTTTATTTTATTTGTT
Organism: Aetokthonos hydrillicola CCALA 1050; assembly: GCF_017591665.1. GTDB lineage: Bacteria > Cyanobacteriota > Cyanobacteriia > Cyanobacteriales > Nostocaceae > Aetokthonos > Aetokthonos hydrillicola. Next base: position 2,976 of record NZ_JAAKGC010000039.1, read on the forward strand.
TGTATTGGCTGATCAAACATTAAATACGATTCCTCTCGTTTTTTAAATGTTAAAATCTGTGTCAGTCTTGGTACGACTAGGAAGATTTTTTAGTAGATACAGCGTCTTGATTTTTTGCAATACTTAGGTGATTTCCGAGAAAGAAAATACCTGGGGAGTGCGAGTTTCGACTTCGCTCAACTCTCGATCTCTCAGTTGGTTGAGCGAAGTCGAAACCAACGGCGGCGGTACATTTATTCCTGTAAATCACCTTACCAAGATACAATTCATTAGTTCTAACGTTCAAAAATTTTTTGTCAATGTTCTTAGGTAATATGTAAAGTTTTCGTAAAAAGTCTTAATGGGGAATAAGGAATAGCATGTAGATTGGGGAACGTAGAAGCCCAAGGTGTCTTCGCATAGGGTAACCCAACACTTATTTAATAAAATTGTTGGGTTTCACTCCGTTCTACCCAACCTACAATACTCGACCAACCAGAGAAGTGCTATCCCTATTCCCTAGCAAGAGAATAAGAGGAAGATAGACAATCATTCCTCATATTCTTTGTTTTTTTGAGTTGAATTAGACAGTTGTGATGTCTTTTTCTTTCTCTGCAAGCAATTCGTCGATTCTAGCGGTGTATTTATTTGTGAGCTTTTGCAATTTGTCTTGCTGATCCCGTGATTCATCTTCGGAGATTTCAGCACCCTTTTCCTGTTTGCGTATAGTATCTACTGTATCACGGCGAATATTACGAATGGCAACGCGCCCTTCTTCAGCATACTTGGCAGCAATTTTGACTAGTTCTTTACGGCGATCGCTCGTCAAAGGCGGAATGTTAAGCCGAATTATAGAACCGTCGTTGCTGGGGGTTAAACCCACATCCGACAGAGAAATTGCCTTTTCAATCAGGCTCAAACTACTACGATCATATGGCTGAATCAATATTGTTGTAGAATCGGGCGTACTAATGTTTGCTAAGGATTTTAGCGATGTAGGCGAACCGTAGTATTCTACCATCACTTTATCCAGCAAACTGGCGTTTGCCCGACCAGTGCGAATTGTGTTAAAAGCTCGTTGAGTTGCCTCAACGGTCTTTTGCATTGTACTCTCAGCATCAGCTAATTTCACAAGAACCTCCCACAAGCGTGCCTATGGATTCTCCCATGATTGCTCTCTTGATATTACCTCGCACGGTTAAGTCAAATATGAGAATTGGGATATTGTTTTCTTTACATAAGGCTATCGCAGTACTGTCCATTACACGCAAATCTTTTGCTAAAACATGTCCATATGTTAGAGTGTTATAGCGTTTTGCATCGGGGAATATGTGAGGATCAGCGTCATATACTCCGTCTACTTTTGTGGCTTTAAAAATCACTTCCGCATCAATTTCTGCGGCTCTCAGAGCAGCAGTTGTATCAGTGGTGAAGAAGGGATTTCCCGAACCAGCGCCAAAAATTACCACCCGCCCTTTTTCTAAGTGACGGATGGCGCGACGACGAATATACGGTTCTGCTACCTCTTGCATAGCGATCGCAGTCTGAACCCGCGTTTGTACTCCTATTCGTTCCAGTGATTCTTGCAACGTCATGGCATTCATTACCGTGGCAATCATCCCGATGTAATCAGCAGTCGCTCTGTCCATTCCCGCCGACGCCGCCTTCACACCACGAAAAATATTTCCGCCTCCCACGACTATGGCAATTTGAACACCAGTTGCTATCACCTCCGCTACTTCTGCGGCTATTTCTTTTACCACTTCCGGATCAATTCCATAGCCCATGTTGCCCATAAGGGCTTCACCGCTTAGCTTAAGTAAAACCCGTCGGTAATTTGTTCCCATGAAGTTACGCTTTATCAAAAAATAAGTAATTGCCTCCAATTAAAGATAGCAGCACAGTGACTTTCTGTCTCTACTTACGCCATGTTAGGTAAGTACCGATAACTTCTGTTTCTTGTGGATCAATTTCTTCTCCTTTAAGAACAGAAGAGATCGCCAGCTTCAGATAATCTTTCCCCACAATTTCAGTGATATTGTGGGGGTTGTTATCAATCTGCCCTTTGTAGCACACTACACCATCTCTATCTATCAAAAACGCTGTTGGAGTTTTAGTTGCACCAAAGCTACGAGTTACATCTTGAGTTGAGTCCCATAAATACGGAAAGTTCAAGTTTCGTATTTTAGCAAAAGCTTGCATCTTTTCAAAGTTTTCCGTTGGATCGGCGATCGCGTCAGTGCCATTCATCCCTATCAGTGTGAAGCGTTGTCCACAAAATTCGGTTTGAATATTTTTGAGCCTCTCCAGATACAATTTTACGTAAGGGCAGTTATTAGACATTGTAATGACGCCTACTGCGCGGAACTTTTCTAGATAACGGCTCAGATGATGTACTTCATTGTCAGTTCCTGGCAGTTCAAAATCTGGTGCGTAGCTACCAATAGGAGTATCAATTGTTTCTAGTATAGTCATCTTCTTTGAATTTCCAAGAACTAAAAACAAAAAATGTAGTCATATACAGCGTCGTTCTCAAGTCTTAAACCACCCTTTAGCTAAAGCTTGATACCCTATAATTTTATAGACCAGCTTAGCCGCCGTAAATTGTGAAACTACTGAATCTACTATTGGTGCTAACTCCATAACATCACACCCTATTACATTATAATCAGCACATAGCCTTCGTAAAAAAGTACTCAGAGCATACCAATTCAAACCACCTGGTTCTGGGGTTCCTACACCTGGAATCAAAGTAGGATCAAGCCCGTCTAAGTCAATCGTCACAAAGATTTTTTCAGTCTGAATAGCAGAAAGTGCTTGATCAATCCAATTTGGGTTATGAGCAATTTCCCGTGCGCGAAATACTGTAAGTTGTTTTTCTTTTATTAAATCAGCTTCTTCTTTACAAATAGCACGGATACCTATTTGTACTGTTGGTAAACCCATATCTACAACCCGTCGCATAACACAGGCGTGATTGTAAATTGAGCCTTCATACTCGTTGCGTAAATCCCCGTGGGCATCAATTTGTACTACGGTAAATGGCTCATTCCTATTGGCTGTACGATACGCTTCTACAATTGGAGCAGTAATGCTATGTTCACCACCCAAAGCAATAACAAATTTGCCATCTGCAATCAATTTAGACACGGTTTCTTCAGTGACTTGTAACATTTCCTCAGATGAAACACTGCGTCCTTCACGAGTGTCTGCAATTGGATCGTGTGTATAAATACCAACCTCTAAACCTGTTTCTTTATCTATTTCTTCATCGTAATATTCTACTTGGTGAGATGCTTCTAAAATAGCGTAGGAGCCGTGCTTGCAGCCCCGACGATAAGTAGTTGTGGCCTCATAAGGAATCGGTAAGATAACTACACGAGCTGTCTCATAAGTAGCAGCAACCTCAAAACCTAGAAATGGGAGCACACAAGTCGAATTTTCTGCCAGCATGATGAACGCCTTGTTTGTATTACAACATTAATGACTTTAACTCCCAATCCTGACATAATCTGAACAATGAGTACACTATCTTAAGATTAATTGGGTAAGGAGGAGGCAACCGTACATATTCCTGTCGCTTAGCCACAGATAATGTATGTTATTGCGACAATAAAAGTAGTTATGGCTGTAGCAAGTTGCTGCAACGTTTATCCCATTATACTAATAACTTGATATCTCATGATTGGTTCTAGTTCCACCGCAACAAATACCTCAACAAAAACCTGGATTTGGCAAGGCTTCTCCATCTGCTATCAAACCCAAGGAACAACTGGAGCATCTGTTGTCTTGGTGCATGGTTTTGGAGCTTCGTGGTGGCACTGGCGCAAAAATATTCCTGTGCTTGCAGAAAATTGCCGTGTCTATGCTATTGACTTAATAGGCTTTGGCGGTTCAGCTAAACCTAAGCCAGGTGAAACAATTACCTATACATTTGAAACCTGGGGGCAGCAATTAGCAGATTTTTGCCGCGAAGTCGTAGGTGAACCAGCTTTTTTAGTCGCCAATTCTATTGGCTGTATTGTCGCAATGCAAGCAGCAGTAAGCAACCCTAATATTGCATTAGGAATTGCCTTACTTAACTGTTCCCTGCGACTATTGCACGATCGCAAACGAGTCACCTTACCTTGGCATCGCCGCTTTGGCGCACCTCTACTTCAGCAGTTGCTATCGATCAAACCAGTCGGGGAGTTCTTTTTCAATCAAATAGCTAAGCCAAAAACCGTCCGTAAAATTTTACTACAAGCCTATGCTAATGCCGAAGTTGTCACAGATGAATTAGTAGATCTACTTATGTCACCAGCACGCGATCAAGGTGCTGTAGCTGTTTTCCTTGCGTTTACTTCATACTCGGCAGGACCTTTACCAGAAGATTTGTTACCTTTACTACCTTGTCCAGCTATTATTTTATGGGGAGCTTCTGATCCTTGGGAACCAATTGAGCTAGGTAGAGAATTAGCTAACTTCCCACGAGTACAAAAGTTTATCCCTCTAGAACGCGTAGGTCACTGTCCCCAGGATGAGGCTCCTGAAGTAGTAAACCCAATTCTACAAGATTGGATCTCAAAATTCCCCAAATAACTCTAAAACATATAGAAATTTTTTTCCCCTGCTCCCTTACTTTTGACTTTTGACTTTTGACTTTTGACTTCCCCAAAGGGGCTGCTCCCTGCTCCCTGCTTGTCGCAACCAATCCTTACCAACTTGGATGCTGATATCAGAGCCAAGATTCCCGGTGCTTTCTACCCTGACTTCCCCAAAACCGATAATGTTACGAATTGATTCAGCGCTGTTACCATCTCCTTGTTGAGCGACGATATGAGTCACATCTAAAGGTTCACCCCAGTGTTTAGCTATATAAATATTACGATAACCTGCTCTTTCCAGGGTTGAGATTAATGGTCGGAGACTAGCACGATTCTTGCTGCCTGTACTATCTTCAATTGCTACTTGTAACGAGGCTGGATTAGTCGGACTTGATTGTGCTGCTGCTGTTTCCACATCAAAGTGTTGAGCCACCATAGATTTGATATGCTGGCTATCTGGCAACCAGTAGCTAGAATCAAACTCCCTTTTCCCACTAAATCGACCAGGAAGCATTAACATATGCATGTTAGAGCGATTTGTTCGTACTCCAAAACCAACTAGCGCTACTAATTCCTCAACTGTCATGTTTGTATCGATGTTATCTTTAACAACATCAAGAATTTTGGGGAGTTGAGTCAAGGTAGCGGGGTTAAGTGTCTGATCCATCAAGGCACGCATCACCATTTGCTGCCGTTGAATTCGACCAATATCACCTAGGGCATCATGACGAAAACGTAACAATTGTAGTGCGTGATCGCCATCAAGATGCTGCTTTCCTGCCTTCAAATTAATATATAAGTGCTGTGAATCATCTTGATACTTCATATCTTTGGGAACGTAAACCGTCACTCCTCCCAAAGCATCAATCAGCTTACCCACCCCCAAAACGTTAATTCTTATGTAGCGATCAATTCCCACTCCATTTAAAAGATGATTAACTGTTTTAGCAGTTAAAGCTGGTCCACCGTCTACATTAGCAGCATTAATTTTTTTAATACCATGCCCCTCAACCTCGGTGCGAGTATCTCTAGGGACGGAAAGCATAACTATTTTTTTCTTCTGGGGATCAAATCTGAGCAATAACATCACGTCAGACAGACCATCAAAGGAGTTAATCTCAGGCTGATACCTCAAATGTTGGCTTTCAGGAGGAGGGTTCTTCACATCTGGTGGGAGTACGCTCATTCCTAAAAGTAAAATATTGACAGGGCGAGTTAATTGAGAAAACTGTAGCCCACCGCCAGCGATGCGATCGCCATCAAACACCGCAGCTTCATCAGCACTAAGTTCTCTATGCATCAAAGGTTTGCTTGTCCAAGAAACCGCCAACAGAGCTCCTGCTGTTGCTGAAACTACTGCTATACCGCTCATCAATAGCCAAAACCACAACCAACGTTTAGATTTAGCTGCTTTGGAATTGCTGTCATTGCGGTTGGGTTGGGATGCAGAATGATCTTCTTGCGCCGAAGTTCTTTGAATAGTCACAGACTTCCTCACACTTATCTAATAAAATTTTCGCTTATCAGCTTGCTTAACAGCTTAAGAATTAACCAATAATAGCTAACTCTCAAATATTCAGTGGTCAGTTTGTATTTTTGGTAGCAGTTACAACACTTGTAGCTTTGTTTCTGCAATTTTTTGCTTAATCCGGAAACGTTTCCTTGAAGTATGACAAGAATGAACCAGATTTGACTAGTTCTGTGGGAAATATTTTTACGGCTCAGGTAAAGCTTGTGCAGTTTTTATCAACATTCCTCAGTTTAGCAAGTAGATGTTGTTGAATAAACCAAATTTACTTTAATTCTACAGATAGAGATAAATAGTATAGGATTTAAGACAAGTACTTGCCAAGCACTCGCTCGGCAAAGTTGCTAATTCCAGGTAAGCGCTTAGTTTTGCCCCTAGCTGCATGTATAATCAACCAGACACTAACCAAAAAGTACCCAGATGTCACAAAGGTATTAAGAGTTAATAAACGCAATGTTAAAAATTCTGAAGTTCCTGCCCCAGTCGATAACAAGAGATCCCCCACAAGCCACATAAATCCCAAAGTAATTGACAGACGACTAGCTGCAAGTTGTTCCCGACTACCTTGGCGACGATAGAGAGTCCATAGAGATGGAAAAAAGCCGATAATGGGGATTAAATACCAGACTAGTGAGGAAAAAGGGACAATTGGATCAATTTCTAGATCTTCGTATTCCCTAGATTTTGATTGGGAAGCATCACCAGATTGGAAATTTTTCATGATTGAATAAGTGTAATCCTAAGCTAGACAGATGAATGATAATGACGTAGTTAGCGATAATAAACTATAAGCAAAAAAGTTATTGAGTTTTATCTCGCAATCAGCAGATGCAGACACGCAAGCTTTTAAACTGGTGGCAGACACTTACACCGATAGCGCGAGTGGGCGCGATCGCACTGTTCGCTCCGCTCATGGTACTTAATGGTTGGGCAATTTCAGTAATTTTTACTTACTTTCACTCGCTGATAGTCATTTTAGTCGGAGCTTCGGTGCTAGCCTTTCTGCTTAACTACCCTGTAAGTTGGATGGTGCGTCATGGGGCTAAGCGAGAGCAAGTTGCTATTTTAGTCTTTTTAATCGCTGTATCGATTTTGTTAGCCCTGGGTTTGACATTATTTCCATTAGCTTTAACCCAAGCTCAGCAACTAGTGGCTCGTTTACCAGAATTAATTGATTCTGGACGCCGTCAGTTAATGGTGTTGAACGAGAAAGCAGAAATATTTGGCATCCCAATAAATCTTGACGCTTTGGTAGTACAAATTAACGACCGCGTCAAGAGCCAATTGCAAGGGATCGCAGGACAAGTCTTGAATCTAGCTGTAGTTACACTTACTAGCCTGCTAGACTTTCTATTGACGATGGTTTTGACTTTTTATCTTCTGCAACATGGAGATGAACTCTGGCAGAGCTTAGTTGATTGGCTACCTATAAGATTTCGTCAAGCTTTTTCTCAAACAGTACGCCTTAGCTTTCAAAATTTCTTCATTACACAGCTAATTATCTCTACCTGTATGGCATCAGCCCTAATACCAGCCTTTCTATGGTTGAAAGTCCCATACGGTGTGCTATTTGGCTTAACTATTGGTGTTATGGCGTTAATTCCTTACGGTGGTTCTGTGGGGATAGCTCTCACGACGACCCTGGTGGCCCTGCAAGATATCAGTATGGGTGCTAGAGTATTATCTGCCGCAGTGATTGTGCAGCAAATTTTGGAAAACTTAATTGCTCCCAGAATTTTAGGAAGTTTCACTGGTTTAAATCCTGTCTGGTTGCTAATTTCAGTTTTGACAGGAGCAAGGATTGGTGGTTTGTTGGGTGTAATTTTAGCAGTACCAACAGCTGTTGTTGTTAAGACAGTTTTAAGTGCATTACGTCCTCGTATATATAGCACTCACTCTGAGGAAACCTCTACTTCTCTTACAGAGACTTGTGTAGCTCCTCAAAGCAGTACTTCCGGTAAACAAGATGGTAATCTGGTTTTACAGCAGAATGAGCGATCTACTGAAGTAGATGCACCAAGTGTAGTAGATACATCGTCTCCAATTACTGAAGGTCATAGTTCGTAAAGTATGTTACTATAGCTCTTCTTCAAGTGGAGTAAGCGAATAGATCCTTTGTAAAGGATTAATTGACCCATCCATTGTTCCCAACTGTCTATTAAGTTGAGAACATCCTAGTACACTTACTAAAACAACCCCAGCAGCAGCTAAAACGTAACGTCTCCCCAGGCGAACTCCATAACGCCTTTGCAGGAAATTTGTTCTAGCAGGACTAAATTTATCCTCCATTTTACCACCTTAAATCCGCAAGGTCTTCCTCTTGACTATCGCATTCAACTCGAAGAAATTTCGGTCTGTTACAGTTTTGGCAACGAGGAAATAGGCATGGGGCATTGGGCATTGGGCATGGGGTATTAGACATTGACAAAAATCATCAGATATGAGGTAGGAATTCGTAGCAGTTCAACAAAGGATTTTTCCACACATGAAACTATTTCCGTAAACGCGGTAGTGCTTAAAGTCCTAGCCCTATGCCCTATGTATACCCCATCCCCCATGCCCATTGCCCCATGCCCATTGCCCTATTTAGCTGGTACACTCCACCAGGCTAAGGCGTAGGGTTGAGTATTTTCGTTGACTTTTCTAGGAAATTGAACGCGGATTTTGTAATTACCTGTAGCAGGAACGGGACAGAAAATATGTTGTAAATTATCAACCTCGCTCGTTGAAGAACAAATAGCAGCCTCCGTATTTCGAGCATCGGCTTTTACTAAGTAAAGGGCGAGGTTGTTTAAGCCGCGATCGCGAAACTCATCATTAGCATCATACTCACCAGTTTTATTCTTATCCTCTAACTCCACTAATCTGTCCCAAATAAGAGTGATGGCTATAAAACTTCCCTGCTGTAATTTTTTGTCTAATGTATATTCCATAGAGGCCCCAGCATCGATGGTATGATAATCCCAGCCTATAGCAGGGACAGGTTGTGAAGGATCCCATTCACCAGCACTAAATTGCTTGTAAGCACGAAAAGCATTTAGGTGCCCTGCTCCCATTTGACTATCTAATGGAATTTTTGGGTTTTTGTAGGCGACAGATGCTAGCCAATCACGATTTTGTTTATCAATTAACGTTCTGGTCATTCCCAATCTAAAGCCATCACCAGTATCTTTGATTTTGTCTGCTGAATTTAGCAATACTGCTTTCATGACTTCATGACGGCGAGAATGGATGCTCCAGTTAGGTTGTTTTTTTCGTAATTGTCTGTCGCCAAATTCTTGTAAGAGCGCTGCTGTTGCGGTAACTTGAGGCGCAGCAAAACTCGTACCTGTGACTTTGTTGGTTTTACCATCAGGACTAAGTAAGCGAATATTACTCCCGGGAGCAACTAAACTAATACCACTACGTGAACCTAAATTAATTTCTCTTCCCGCTAGTCGCTGGATCATTGCCTGATCAGAAGCCGCTAGATTAGAAACGTCAACTTTATTAAACACTCCTCCACGACGGGATGAAAAAGCCACGTTCAGCCCGTTATAGTTATCAGTGGGGATAGAAATACCTCCCTTACCTTGGTTACCAGCAACTACATATAAAACATTGTGGGCGCGACTAGACCAATCTATACATAGGGTTAGTAATGCATTGCCATCTAAAACAGCTTCAGGTCGAGGATCACGGTTTAAAGGTTCACCAAAGCTGAAATTAATAGCACGAACATCTTTACCATTTTGCAATGCTATATGTTGAGCAGATAAACACTCCTCTGACTGACTCATGTTTTTAGTACTACCTATGGCAGACGAGTACAGTCGCGCTTCTGGAGCAATTCCTTTTAAGGCTTTATCTGTACTAACCATAATACCAGCGACATTATAAGCATGAGGATCGACACTGGTATTAGATATTGCTTTTGATGTGCGTAAAAACACTCCCGCTAGAGAGACAGCATGATTTTTAGAGACAGCTTTATCTAAGCCAAACTTCCCTGGACGCCCAATTTCTACCTGACCAATAGCAATTTTGCGACCGGTTAAATTATATGGGGGTTGATGTAGCCTCAAAGCATCAATACCGTTACTATCAAGAAAATTCCCTAAAGCCAACACTGGTGCACTCAAGCAACAAGCACTTAATCCCCAAATTATCCAAGTTAATTTTTTCGTCATTAGTTATTTACTGATTGCCCTAGACCCTATACCCGATGCCCCATTTTTGTTAAAATGCAGACAGACGAGGATGCTCAACAACCCACTACCATGACCCAAACAACACCCAAAAAGCCTATTGTAATTGCTCCATCTATCCTATCAGCCGATTTTAGCCGCCTCGGAGACGAAGTCCGCGCCGTAGACGAAGCTGGAGCAGATTGGATTCACGTTGATGTAATGGACGGTCGCTTTGTACCTAATATTACGATAGGACCTCTGGTTGTGGAGGCGATTCGCCCGGTTACTACTAAACCACTGGATGTCCACTTGATGATTGTGGAGCCAGAAAAGTATGTAGCAGATTTTGCTAAAGCCGGAGCAGATCATATCACAGTTCATTGTGAACATAATGCTTCGCCTCACCTGCACCGGACTCTGGGTCAAATTAAGGAACTTGGTAAAAAAGCTGGTGTTGTACTCAATCCTTCAACACCTTTAGATTTTATTGAGTACGTATTAGAACTTTGCGATTTGGTGTTGATTATGAGTGTCAACCCCGGTTTTGGTGGTCAAAGTTTTATTCCTGAAATGGTGACCAAAATTCGCAAACTACGGCAGATGTGTGATGAACGCGGTTTAGATCCCTGGATTGAAGTCGATGGAGGATTGAAAGCTAGTAATACCTGGCAAGTTTTGGAAGCTGGAGCAAATGCAATTGTAGCCGGTTCAGCAGTCTTTAACGCAAAGGATTATGCTGAAGCGATCGCCTCCATTCGCAACAGTAAGCGTCCTACCCCAGAACTAGCAAAAGTTTAAGAGGGAGCTCTTAGCAGGGAGCAGGGAATAAGCTTTTTGATCCTTGGTGGTGAAACTGTTTTTATCGCTCCTGAATCTTTCTTTAAGTACTTGCTTACCTGAATGTAGTAGAAAATACTGAATATCTAAAACAATCCTGAAAAGGTAGATAGAGCGGAGAAGTAATTTTAGAAGAAGGAGTCAGAATTCAGAATACAGGAGCCAGTATAAATTCTGACTCCTGACTTCTGACTCCTGACTTCTGATTCCTGACTTCTCTATCTACTTTTTTTATGAATCAATCGTCCACAATATCTTGGGATGATGTCCGCGCTACTTTTCAAAAAATTTGGGGATATAAAGATTTTCGTCCGCCGCAGGGTGAAATTATTGAAACTTTATTAGCAAAAAAAGACGCCCTAATTATTATGCCTACTGGTGGGGGAAAGTCTATTTGCTTTCAACTTCCAGCACTGCTGCAAACTGGATTAACTTTAGTGGTTTCGCCCTTGGTAGCGTTGATGGAAAACCAAGTACAGGAACTACGCAGTCTCAAATTATCAGCGGCTCTTTTACACAGCGAATTGCCTTCCTTTCAGCGAAGACAAACTTTGCAAGCTTTGAATAGACAACAACTGAGATTATTGTACTTGTCGCCGGAAACTTTATTAAGTGAGCCAGTCTGGAATCTGTTGTCTCAGCCCCGACTTGTTATTAATGGTTTGATTTTAGATGAGGCGCATTGTCTGGTACAATGGGGAGACACATTTAGACCGACTTATAGAAGATTAGGATCTGTAAGACCAGCACTTCTAAAATCAAAGCCGCCAGGAACAAAGATAGCGCTAGCTGCTTTTACCGCTACTGCTGACCCTGCTGGACAAAGAATAATAAAAGAGACTTTACAATTACAAGAACCAGCAATTTTTCATATTAACCCTTACCGTTCTAATCTTAATCTCAGTGTTCGTATAGCATGGACACCGCGAGGAAGAAAGCAACAAGTATTAAAATTTATTCAAAATCGAGCAAAACAAACCGGGTTAGTTTACGTTAGGACAAGACGAGATAGCGAGAATTTAGCTGAATGGCTGAGACAGAATGGTCTGGCAACAGAGGGCTATCATGCAGGACTTTTAGCAGAGGAACGCCGCGCTGTAGAAGCTAGCTGGCTTAGCGGAAAAATCCCTTTTGTTGTCTGCACTTCAGCTTTCGGGATGGGGATAAACAAGCCAGATGTTCGTTGGGTAATACACTTTCATGCGCCATTACTGCTATCTGAGTATGTACAGGAAATTGGACGCGCTGGGCGGGATGGGAAACCCGCAGACACACTGACATTGATGAGTGAACCCACTGGATGGTTAGATCCAGAAGACAAGCAAAGACGACGGTTTTTTGAAGAGCGGGTGCGATCGCTACATCTTTCTGCACAACAGTTAGTAAAAAAACTGCCACAGCAGGGAGAGGTTAATGCAGTGGAAAAAAAATTTCCTGATGGTGCGATCGCCCTTTCTCTACTGCATAGTGCTGGTCAATTACACTGGCTTGACCCTTTCCATTACAGTATTATTCCTGGTACACGAAACCAGCCACCAAGAGAATTAGCTTCAGCCAAGCAGATGAATCATTATCTCACGACCAGACAATGCCGTTGGCAGTTTTTGTTAAACGCTTTTGGTTTTGATAAAGAAGCTGCTAGTTGGCGTTGTCGGCATTGTGATAATTGCCGACGTAACAGTTAAAATTGCCGTAAAAAGCGCAAGTCACTGGCATACACGCGGCGAATATCATCTAATTCATGTAGTACCATTGCAAAGCGTTCTACGCCAAATCCAGCGGCAAAGCCTTTATAAACTTCTGGATCGTAGCCCACTGCTTTCAACACATTGGGGTCAACCATACCGCAGCCCATAACTTCCAGCCAGCGACCATTCCACTGCAAATCTACTTCAGCAGAGGGTTCGGTGAATGGGAAGTAACTAGCACGGAAGCGAATAGGTACATCACCAAACATCGCTTGTAAAAACACTTTCACAGTGCCTTTGAGATCCGTAAAAGTCAGATCCTCGTCAACTGCTAAAAGTTCAATCTGATGGAAAACTGCTGCGTGGGTTGCATCTACGTTATCTCTTCGATACACCCTTCCTGGGGCAACAATCCGAATGGGCGGTTCCTCGGTTTCCATATAACGAATTTGCACTGACGAGGTATGAGTCCGCAGTAAATTTCCGTCTGATAGGTAGAAGGTATCCTGCATGTCACGGGCTGGGTGGTCAGGTGGAGTGTTCAGTGCCTCGAAGTTGTAGTAATCTGTTTCCATCTCTGGACCACTTGCCACGGTATATCCCATACCAACAAAGATATCCAAGGCGCGATCTATTATCCCGTTTAGGGGATGAATACGACCTTGGGGGCGATAAATTCCCGGCATTGTAACATCTAGAGTTTCAGCTTTAAGCTGTGCCTCAATTTCAGCCGATTCTAAAGCTGCGCGTTGCCGTTCTAGGCTATTTTGTAAAGCTTCCTTGACTGTATTGGCAATAGCTCCAATTATTGGTCGTTCTTGCTCACTTAGCTGACCCATACTGCGTAACAGCACCCCTAACTGACCCTTTTTACCCAGGTAGCTTACTTTAAGTTCTTCTAGGCGTTCTAGCGTATCGGCTGTGGCGATCGCTTTTTCTCCTTGTTCCTGCAATGCTAAAAGTTGAGTCTCTAAATTGTTAGTCATTAGTCATTAAGCATTAGTCGTGTAAATATTACGATACGTTTGGAAACCGTGTAACACGATTCCCGTCTCTCTAAGAGCAGGGTGCTGCCTTAAAAGTAATATAGCGCGGAGCTTCTCCTCCCTACTTACTAGTTTAGAAGTTATTTGTTATGCGACACTCCAATAAAGGGGAGTCAATGGTGTTGTAGACCATGGTATGGCACCAGACAACTGTTTACCTAACCCTATTTCTTCCTTTTTTGTTTGTGACTGATGACATTGACAAATAATAAATAACAAATCACAAATGACTAAATGAGCAACAACTAAGGGTTATGAAATTACTAATTAGCAATGATGATGGGATATTTGCTCTAGGTATACGTACTCTAGCCAATACCTTAGCAGAAGCAGGTCATGATGTTACTGTAGTTTGCCCAGATCGCGAACGGTCTGCAACTGGTCATGGGTTAACACTACACCAACCAATCCGTGCTGAAATCATCGAATCGGTTTTTCATCCCGCTATCAAAGCCTGGGCTTGCGATGGTACTCCCTCTGATTGTGTGAAATTAGCACTATGGGCTTTGCTAGACTCTCCTCCTGATTTAGTCCTTTCTGGCATTAATCAAGGTGCTAATTTGGGAACCGAAATTCTTTATTCTGGTACTGTTTCTGCTGCGATGGAGGGTGTAATTGAAGGTATTCCAAGTATTGCTCTAAGTCTTACAAGTTTCTCTTCTAAGAACTTTCAGCCTGCTGCCATTTTTGCAAAAAATATAGTAGCCCAACTGAACCAAACACCTCTGCCAGATCTGATGTTGCTTAACATAAACGTTCCCGCTGTTGAGTCGGCAGAAATAGCAGGAGTCCTTATCACCCGTCAAGGAGTGCGTCGTTATGTTGATGTTTTTGACAAGCGAGTCGATCCACGGGGTAAAACTTACTATTGGTTAACCGGAGAAGTTCAGGAAGATGTTGAACCGCCACCAGGTTTAAATTTAAATCCAAATCTGCCGATTGACGTACATGTTGTACGTAAAAACTACATCAGTATAACACCGTTGCAATACAATCTCACCTATGCCAATGGACTAACAGAATTATCTAAGTGGAAATTCGACTTTTCTTGATATGAGCGTAAAATGCATCACAGCAAAATTTAGGTTATAAAGTAGGAACGTCTTTGAATATAACCACAAAAGATAAGCAAAGAAGCATTGAGGCTAATTTGAGTCAAAACCCGACTAATCCGAAAGCAAAGCTAGCCTTAAAAACAATATGCTGTTTTATTACTAAACATTCCGTCTACCAAAGATTGGTAAGACAGCATAAACTTAACAGAATAAGTGATATTTTTTTGATTGATCGCCCACTCAGTCCCGCTAGCCATATTCATGTTTAGGATAGAGAACCAATTTTCTGTGCATTTTTGGGGCGTTCGCGGCAGTATACCTTGCCCGGGACCACACACCGTCCGTTATGGAGGGAATACCCCTTGTGTTGAAATGCAAGTGGGCAGCAAACGCTTAATTTTCGACGGTGGAACAGGACTGCACGTTTTAGGACAATCTTTGCTGTCCAAGATGCCAGTAGAAGCTCATATTTTCTTCACCCACTCCCACTGGGATCATATGCAAGGTTTTCCCTTCTTTACTCCAGGGTTTATCAAGGGAAACACTTTTCATATTTACGGCGCGATCGCGCCTGATGGTTCGACCGTAGAACAGCGCCTTAATGACCAGATGCTGCATCCGAATTTTCCTGTGCCCTTGCAAATTATGCAAGCAGATTTAGATTTCTTTGATGTCACTCCAGGGGAACCTATACAAATCAATGATATAATCGTAGAAACTGCACAGCTCAATCATCCTGGTGAGGCGGTAGGATATAGAGTTAACTGGCTTGGCGCTGCGGCTGTCTACATTACTGATACTGAGCATTTTCCAGACAGACTCGATGAAAACGTCTTGTGGCTGGCTCGTGATGCTGACGTCCTCATTTACGATTCTACGTACACCAATGAGGAGTATCATTTGCCAAGTAAGCCTAAAATTGGTTGGGGCCATTCTACATGGCAAGAAGCTGTGAAGGTAGCCAAAGCAGCTAATGTCAAAACTTTGGTAATTTTTCACCATGACCCATCTCACAACGACGACTTTTTAGACAGTGTAGGAGAACAAGCATCTGAGAAATTTTCTGGCGCGATCATGGCACGTGAGGGAATGACACTTGAAATATCAACACAAGCTTCCTATTCGGAGTCGGTTTCTATACTTGACCGCTCCTCAGCTTAAAAACATTAAGAGCCAATATGCTTTAAACTAAAAACAAAACTAAAAGAACGGCTAAGATTCAAGTAACTTGAATTTTTGAAAAAATGGGTTGAGCTAAGCTGATAAATAGCTGAACAAAACTCAAATCCCAAAAAATCGGTGTGTTCCAAAATCTGTCTCAAAACGGGTGTTCTGTGTGGGTTACTTCTTCGACCGAATTGGCTTTAACTCCAACTGTTATTGCTCTTGGCAAATTCGATGGTGTACATCGTGGTCATCAACGCGTCATTGAACCAATTCTCAAATTACAAGAAGAAAATAACGAAAAGGTCGAACAGCAGGAACAATATGACAGCAGTCGCCTGGAGAAAAAGCCTGCTATTGGAGGTTTTCCTCAAAAAAATATCCTGCCAAAACAGGTTACAGACTTGAGGGAACAGTCGATTGAGCAGGGAGATTTTTCGGCAAGATATTCTTTGTCTTTGCCTAATATCAACCAAGTAGAGAACACTATACCCCCAGCTATCGCCTCATCGACTGAATATATTTACTCAACGGTTGTTACTTTTAACCCCCACCCTCAAGAGTTTTTTACAGGAAAAACTCACACTTTGTTAACACCAGTGGATGAAAAAAGCCAACAAATGCGATCGCTTGGGGTAGAACAATTAGTACTGTTGCCCTTTGATAAAGAATTATGTGCTTTAACCCCTGAAGAGTTTGTAGAAAAAATTCTGGTGCAACAACTGCAATGTCGCAAAATTAGTGTGGGGCAAGATTTTCGTTTTGGGAGCAATCGTAGTGGAACGGCCAAAGATTTACAATCGATTGCCGCGCGCTACGATATCCCTGTAATTATTGTTCCCTTACAAGTTTGTTCAGAGGAGTTATCTATACATAGTTCCTATGAACGAATTAGCAGTTCGCTGATTCGTCAACATCTTGAGCGTGGTGAAGTTGAACAAGCAAACCAACTCCTAGGGCGTCCTTACAATCTAGTTGGTCCTGTTATAAAAGGTCAACAACTAGGCAGGACTATTGGTTTTCCTACCGCTAACTTGCATGTACCAAAACAAAAATTTTTGCCTCGGTTAGGTGTTTATGCTGTGCGTGTGAAGAACTTGGGCGAGGCATCAGATGTTACTGCCGCTGACTATCTCGGAGTCATGAACATTGGCTGTCGTCCAACAGTCAATGGTACTTATACATCTGTAGAAGTCCATTTACTAGATTGGACTGGTGACTTGTATTGCAAAAAGTTGATTGTACAACTGGAAAAATTTTTACGTCCTGAGCAAAAATTCCCTTCGCTAGAAGCCCTCAAAACCCAAATTTATCAAGATTGTAATGCTGCGAGAGCTTTTTTTGGGGGATAGGGGATTGGGTACTGGGGATTGGGGATTGGGGATTGGGGATTGGGTACAGAGGAATTCACTCAATTCTTCCCCTGCTCCCCCTGCTCAAGAGATCCTCTACTCACTTTATCAAAATCACTGGGTTTAAAACCCCGTCCTTGTAGGACGGCTTTATTCATTCTAATTCACGCGCCCACCTTTCAATTAATTCACTAGCACTAATACTCTGGCTATCAGCGATTCTATTAATTTTTTCCCATAGTTTTCGGTTGGAACGTTGGACAGAAGCAAGCATCAGGGATGGGGAGGAAAAGCAATCAATCTTTCGTCTCCATTCCCACAGCCAGACTCAAGGACAGGATAAAGCAACTGTGCGATTTTTACGGTATCCAGTTCATTGAAACTGACGAGGCGTACACATCAAAAGCATCGTTCTTTGATAATGACACCCTTCCGAAACACGGTGAAAAACCCGTAGGATGGGAAGCATCGGGCAGGCGAGTACATAGAGGACTGTACCGTACGGGAGCAAAAAACTGGTACATCAATGCAGATGCTAACGCAGCTGCCAACATCCTCAAGAAAGTAAGCACGATACTGGATCTTGATCTTAGTGGAGTGTGTAGAGGGCAATTGACTGCCCTAGCTCGGATAGCAATCTGGAACGGTTCGAGTAAGAACCCTCTACTAGATGTTACTGTGTGAAAGACTGGACGCTCCTTTAGGAGGGAGAGTCGTCAATGAGAGACAAATTTAATTCTATATGGGGTTACGGCTAGAGCAAATTTTTCCGTGGGGGCGATCGCTTGAAGAATACATCCAAATGTTTAATCTCACAGTTAATGATCTACAGTCCAAGATTATTGACTGTGCAAGTGGTCCTGCGAGTTTTAACGCTGAAATGACCAAGCTAGGATACAATGTTATCTCTTGCGACCCAATATACCAGTTTTCAGCAGATGAAATTGCCAGTCGTATTGAAGAAACTTGCCCTGTAATGCTACAGGGTGTTGAAGCAAATCGGCACAAATTCGTCTGGAAAATTTATCAGTCTCCTCAACACTTGGTTGAAACTCGGATGGCAGCAATGCAGCAGTTTGTAACGGATTTTTCTTTAGGACTTCAGCAAGGGCGTTACAAGCAGGAAGCTCTTCCAACATTGTCTTTTAACTCGGGGCGATTTGATTTAGCACTGTGTTCTAATTTATTGTTTACTTACTCGGACCAACTATCATTAGAATTTCATTTAGCTGCAATTACTGAAATGTGTCGCGTAGCAAATGAAGTACGTATTTTTCCTTTGTTGGTCAATATGACTGGAGAAACTTCACCTTTCTTGGAACCTGTGATACAAGAATTAGACGCACGAGGTTATGGGGTTAAAATCAAAAATGTTCCTTATGAATTTCAGCAAGGTGGAAACCAGCTTTTGCAGGTAATCAAAAGGAAATAGAGGATTGGGCACCCCTGCGGGGAAGTCAAAAGTCACGCATTCAAAAGTCAAAAGTCAAAACTGGGTAAGATTTGTCTTTTTTCCTACTCTGCTCCCCCTTTACTTGGTGTGAGGAATGTTAAATATTGTTACGCGCAAATTTTCTGAACGAAAACTCAGGCGAAAGCCGATTGGGTTATTTTTGGTGATCCTGGCTTGGAGTCTGGCTATGGGCTGGCTGTTAGCATTGACAAATAACGTTCAAGCTGCTGCACCATCAAACGAAATTGGTACTGTTGACGTAGTGCCAGCACAGTATAAGCTAGGGCAAGATCTGTATTTGGAAAACTGCTCTAGTTGTCATATTGCTTTACCACCGGCGGTTTTGCCAACCCAAACTTGGAAAAACCTTTTGGAAGACTCGCAGCACTATGGTGTGCAGTTAAAGCCATTAATTGATCCACCCCGCGCTCTTGTGTGGAGGTATCTGGTAAATTTCTCTCGTACTCAATTAAAGGAGGACGGAACACCCTACCGCGTCAACGATTCACGCTATTTTAAAGCTCTGCATCCTAAAGTCAAACTACCACGTCCCGTGCAAATAGGCAGCTGTGTTAGCTGTCATCCGAGCGCTGCACAGTTTAACTTCCGTAGCCTAACGAGTGAGTGGGAGAATTCGCCATAATTTTAAAAGAATTTTAACTTTTGAATGTTGTACTCACCCCCTCTTCCTGTCGGGCGTTCACCCAACCCTGTTAACCCTTCGGCGATCTCTACCTGTTGATGGTTAAGGTTCGCTGCTCCACATGGGGGTGAAATGATACTATGAAGACAGTCTAAATAAAACTAACAGATAAAAACAATCATTTAGTAAACTAGTGGCTCGTCTTATTCTCTGTTTTTGAGCCAATTCTCATTTACAGGCTATCCACAACAACAAGGTTTGGTTGGGTTAAGCGCTGATCATGTAATGCCAAACCTATAATTCTTATCCCCCTTAATTCTGTTAAATAACCTGCCATGCTAAAAACTTTGTTGGGCGACCCCAACGCTCGGAAACTGAAAAAATACCAACATTTTATTACAGAGATTAGCCTCTTAGAGGAAGATATTAAAGCCCTTTCGGATGACGAGTTAAAGGGCAAAACAGCAGAGTTTAAGCAGCGTCTCAGCAAAGGTGAAACCCTAGACGATATCCTGAGCGAAGCTTTTGCTGTCGTAAGGGAAGCTGGACGGCGAGTGTTGGGGTTAAGGCACTTTGATGTTCAACTTTTAGGTGGTGTTATCCTGCACACCGGGCAAATTGCTGAAATGAAAACCGGTGAGGGCAAAACCCTAGTTGCTACCTTACCCAGCTATTTGAATGCTCTAAGTGGTAAAGGTGTACATGTAGTTACAGTGAACGATTACCTGGCTCGTCGAGACGCGGAATGGATGGGGCAGGTGCATCGCTTTCTGGGGTTAAGCGTCGGTCTGATTCAGCAAAGTATGACGCCAAAGGAACGCCAGAAAAACTATAACTGTGATATTACCTATGTCACAAATAGCGAGGTGGGTTTTGACTACTTACGCGATAACATGGCAACATCAATGGAAGATGTTGTGCAACGCCCATTCAACTACTGTGTGATTGACGAGGTAGACTCAATTTTAATTGATGAGGCACGGACACCGCTGATTATTTCAGGACAGGTAGAACGCCCAACGGAAAAATACATACAAGCTTCCCAAATAGCATCATCACTTAAGAAAGATGAGCATTACGAAGTCGATGAAAAAGCTCGTAACGTGCTATTGACTGATGAGGGCTTTGCTGAAGCAGAACAGCTGTTAAAAGTTAAAGATTTATTTGACCCAGAAGATCCTTGGGCGCACTTTGTTTTTAACGCCATTAAAGCAAAAGAACTATTCCTCAAGGACGTAAACTATATTGTTCGTAATGGCGAAGTAGTAATTGTAGACGAATTCACTGGAAGGGTTCTGCCAGGAAGACGCTGGAGTGATGGACTCCATCAAGCAATAGAAGCAAAAGAACGGGTAGAAATTCAACCAGAAACTCAAACCCTAGCAACAATTACTTATCAAAACTTGTTCTTGCTGTATCCTAAACTCGGTGGAATGACAGGAACGGCAAAAACAGAAGAAGCGGAGTTTGAAAAAATCTACAAACTCGAAGTAACTATAATTCCTACCAATAGACCCAGAAGCCGTCAAGACTGGTCTGATATGGTGTTTAAAACAGAGCAGGGTAAATGGCAGGCGATCGCAAAAGAATGTGCCGAAATGCACAACGCCGGTAGACCAGTGTTGGTGGGAACGACTAGTGTGGAAAAATCAGAACTTCTTAGCCAGCTACTTAAGCAGCAGAGGATTCCCCACGAGTTACTTAATGCTAGACCGGAAAACGTAGAACGTGAAGCGGAAATTGTAGCCCAAGCTGGACGTAAAGGTGCTCTTACTATTGCTACAAACATGGCTGGTAGGGGTACTGACATTATCTTGGGTGGTAACTCCGAATACATGGCGCGTCTAAAGCTACGGGAATACTTTATGCCTCGGATCGTCAAACCAGAAGATGAAGATACTTTTGGGATTCACAGGGCGGCTGGTTTACCTGTAGGAAGTGGTAGCGGTCAAGGTTTTGTTCCTGGTAAAAAAGTAAAAACTTGGAAGGCTTCACCCCAGGTTTTCCCTATTCAACTTTCTAAAGAAACAGAACAGCTGCTTAAAGCAGCAGTGGAATTGGCTGTGCGGCAATATGGTGAGCGCAGTTTACCAGAACTGGAAGCAGAAGATAAAGTGGCTGTGGCGGCAGAAAAAGCTCCTACAGAAGATCCTGTTATCCAGAAATTGCGGGAAGCCTATAACCGTGTTAAGCAGGAGTACGAACAGTTCACCCAACAGGAACACGATGAGGTAGTAGGGCTAGGTGGATTGCACGTGATTGGTACAGAACGTCACGAATCACGGCGAATTGACAACCAGTTACGTGGACGCGCAGGACGCCAAGGGGATCCTGGTTCAACTAGATTTTTCCTGAGTTTAGAGGATAACTTGCTCAGGATTTTTGGAGGCGATCGCGTAGCCCGTTTAATGGACGCCTTCAACGTTGAAGAAGATATGCCTATTGAATCTGGGATGCTGACTCGCAGTTTGGAAGGCGCTCAGAAAAAAGTCGAAACTTACTATTACGATATCCGTAAGCAAGTCTTTGAATACGACGAGGTGATGAACAATCAGCGTCGCGCGATCTACGCCGAACGCCGTCGAGTGCTAGAAGGGCAAGATCTAAAAGAACAGGTGATTAAGTACGCCGAGAAAACGATGGATGATATCGTTAACTACTACATCAACCCAGAATTACCACCTGAAGAATGGGATTTAGAAAAGCTGGTTGAGAAAGTCAAAGAGTTCGTTTATCTGCTAGCGGACTTACAACCCAACCAATTAGATGATATGCAGGTTACCGAGCTCAAAGCCTTTTTGCATGAACAAGTAAGAATTGCCTACGATCTTAAAGAAGCACAAATTGATCAAATTACACCAGGACTAATGCGGCAAGCAGAGCGTTTCTTTATTTTGCAGCGAATTGATACCCTCTGGCGGGAACACTTGCAACAAATGGACGCTTTGCGTGAATCTGTAGGACTGCGGGGCTATGGTCAAAAAGATCCTCTAATTGAATACAAGAGCGAGGGATACGAACTATTCTTGGATATGATGACCAATATCCGCCGAGATGTGGTATACTCCCTATTCATGTTTCAACCCCAACCCCAACAAGTAGCACAAACATCCTCAGAGATGGTGCAATAGCGCATAGATAGGAATAGGGAAAACTTTAGGCAAAAGTTTTAAAAAAAACTTTTGCCTGTGTTATGAGTAGGTCGGCATAGATAAATCATCTTCAGTATGGCACAAGTCAAAATTTATGCTCTCAAAGACCACCTTGAGCCGATCAAGCAGCAACTGTCTGATGTTATTCATTCCTGCGTGATGGAAGCACTACAGTACCCAGCAGATAAACGTGCGCACAGGTTTTTTCCGCTTCATCCAAGTGATTTTTTCTATCCGGCTGGACGGACTGAGCGTTACACTATCATTGAACTAAGTATGTTTGAAGGACGTAGTGTTGAGGCAAAAAAGCAGTTAATACGCTTATTGTTTGAGCGAGTTCAGTCACTTGGAATTTCAAAACAAGATTTGGAGATCACAATTTTTGAAACTCCAAAACATAATTGGGGTTTTCGAGGTTTACCTGGAGATGAACATCAGCTTAATTACAAAGTCGAAGTTTGACTTCAGTGCTACTCCCAACACAAGTGTAAAATTACCGATGTAATTTTTTCTCCCCTGGTTACCCTACCCCTAATACAGTAATAACTTGACGCTAGCTTGTCTGTGTGAGTAGATTTGTAAAATCCAGAGTACTTGCTAGCGTCTGTCTAAAATTAATGCAACAATTTATTAATCAAGAACCAAAAAATTATTGCTTCTGCACATTAGCTTTAGGAACAAGATATTGTCTTTTTGCGCAGGAATTAGCAAAAGATTTAGAAAAAAATTTCCCTGGTGTTGTTCTATTAGTTTACAGTGATGAGCCAGAACATTTTAGTAGTAACGCTAATGTTTTAGCTTATAAATACAAACAACAAGGTATTCTCACTTGTTTTAACGATAAACGTTTTGTGTTAGCCAAAGCGCTGTCGGACTTTAGTGCTGCAATTTTTATTGATGCAGATACAAGAATCTTAGACGGAGTCCCGAATGCGCTCAAATGGGCTCCAGGAATCACGACAAATCACTGTGAGAATTTGCTTGAACATGTAAATAAATATTCTCCAGAAAGGTTAGACTCTATAAGAAATGTAGCCTCAAAGTTAAATATATCTTTAGAGAATACTACCTATATTGGGGAATCTTTATTTGTTGTTGCTAAAGATCAAGGTAAAGAAATAGAGTTTTTCAATCTGTGGGGAAAGATTGGGCGTTACTTGGAATTAAAAGGTATTCACGCTGGGGAAGGGAATACTATAGGCTTAGCAGCAGCTAAAGTGGGGTGGACTATTAATAATGATAGTGATGCTTGGCAGGCAATTAAACAAGTCACTAAACACATAGATGCTTCTCTACTTAGCTATCAGCAAGCATTTTTGGATAAATGGAAAATGAGGTTTGCTTATCATTACCGTTTAAACTTCGCTAAATTAATGGCATTAAAAGATCTTAATTTTTTTTACAACTAGTCTGTTTCAAATTCCCTTATCGATAATAAAATTTAAAATCCATATCTACTGGTATAGGTGCCAGTATTAGCATATCTGCATCTATGAATATGCAGAAATTAAATATGGACAAAGCTTTGGCAATCACAAATCTTTTATCGTGGTAACATAAAATGCCCTGTTGTCGATGTCTAAAAGCTACAACATTAGCCTGTTGGCTAAAGTCATTAGGATTATCAGTTAAAACAACTTTAAAAATGTCAGGCTATTATCCTGCTCGTGTGCGATTGATGGCAGGCGAGCAAGATGTAAGTAAGGAGTTACAACTGACTTTAAAGATCTAGATTTAAAGAGCGCATTCCTTTACGTTCGACAAAAACTAGCATACTTTTTAACTGAAACCAAACTAATAAAGAAGTCAAAAGAGCAACAGGTAAACCAACTGCATATGCGAGTAAGGGCGGAAAACCAAATATTTCAAAACCAGAACACAGAAACAACCCGATACCAAGAGTTATTCCCAAGAATGGTATGAGTAATTGGGTACTTGACAAACGAGAACTAGAATTCTTTTCTGCGCCGTCTTTTTGCCATTTCTCCACAATTAATTTCAAGGTTCCGGCGAAAGCTACACCAGAGGTTAGTGCTGCAAATATTCCTATAGCTAGAAGAATATACGGTGGTTGTAAAGGATAATAGTACATGAAACTCTTGATTTTTATTTGTTAGTTGGTGAGAGGGGCTTGAAGAAGGAAGCCTTGCTGTAGGGGACTCGCCTAAGCCTTGCAGGGGGGAGTTTGTCTGACAGGAAGGAAATACTGAAGGGTTTTTAATTAGTGGTTATTGTAATAATAACCACTAATTATTTGACAGTTCTGGGATAAAACTAGCAGCGCTTTCTTTCGATAGATCTGTTAAAACGCTGATAGCTACGCTTAACAAACGGTTTGGTTTCAAGTCATCTTTAACCAAATCCCATAAGCGTTGAACTTCTGCAGTATGAAGCCTATCATCTTCGGTCAAAGCAAGTACCAACTGCCTCCAGAGAAATTTCCCTTCATTAGAAAGTAGATATTGCAAACCTAACTGTGCTGTGGGTAGCACGTCAAAGTTGCTATCGGTTCGAGCGATCGCGATCAAATTCTCTAAACGCTGCCACTGAAATTTACCATCTTTGAATAGCACATTGAGCAATCGTCGCCGCAATTCAGGCGATTCACCTGTGAGGAGACGCTTTGCTACATAGGGATAACTTACCTCAACGATTTTAAACTCTGGGTTGAGGCTAAGAGCGATACCTTCCTGTGTTACCAAAGAGCGAATAATTAAAGCAAATTGTGCTGGGACTCGAAAAGGATAATCATACATCAGTTCTGAGAACTGATCTGTAATCGTTTTGAAGTTGAAATCCCTGACATTTTTGCCGATCGCATTACCCAAAACCTTCTCTAGTGCTGGTACAATTGGGCGAATATCTGTGTCTGGTGTGAGAAAGCCTAAGCGTACAAAGTCTTCAGCGAGATCGCAGTAGTCTTTGTTGACTAAGTGTACAAGCGCATCTACCAGCGCTTCTTTTGTAGTTTCATCCAACTGGTCCATCATACCAAAATCAATATAAGCCATACGACCATCGGGCATGGCGAATAAATTGCCTGGATGGGGATCAGCATGGAAAAAACCATATTCCAATAGCTGTTTTAAACCTGAAGTCACACCAATCTGGATAATTGCTTCTGGATCTAAACCGGAGTGACGGATATTTTTTGTATCGGTAAGTTTGAAACCGTTAATCCACTCTAAGGTTAAAACATGATTACTGGTATAACTCCAATAAATCAATGGAACTTTGACACTGACATCGTCGCGGAAGTTGTGAGCAAATTTTTCCGCGTTGCGCGCTTCATGAATATAGTCAATTTCTTCAAATAACTTAGTGCCAAACTCATCCACAATTAGCGTCAGATCGTGACCGAGATTGAGCGGTAACCAAGGCGCTAGCCAACCAGCAGCCCAACGCAATAGGTAAAGATCTAGTGTTAATAGTGGACGTAAGTTAGGGCGTTGTACTTTCACTGCGACTTCTTCGCCGCTTCTGAGACGACCACGGTATACTTGACCCAAGCTAGCAGCAGCAACAGGAATCGGCGACAGATCGCTAAAAATTTCGTTGATGTTTTGGTTTAGTTCTGTTTCGATAATCTGATATGCGATGTGATTATCAAAAGCTGGTAACTGATCTTGTAGCTTTACAAGTTCTTCTAGGAAGTCTTTGCGTACTAAGTCTGGTCGTGTCGATAGAGCCTGACCTACTTTAATAAAAGTAGGTCCAAGACGAGTGAGCAACTGTCGTAGTTGGGTAGCGCGTTTCAACTTGTTCTGCTCGACTTGGTTTTGCCATTCGTCTAACTTGAGACTGAGGATAAACCAAGCAAAGCTCAAGATAATGATCAGTGCTCGCGTCCAAGCTAGCCAAGGACGATAGCTATAGTAACGAGCGATCGCTTCCGGGTCGTATTCTCGATTGTTGTGTTGTGTAAGGGTTTGCCAATTCACTCCCTTATTTACCTCATTTAGTTGCAGAAAAGGTCATGCTTTAAACCATCGCATAGCAGCCTTTAAGCTCTACAAATGCGACGCGTGGCATTTCCTTTGTTTTTTCGTGTAATTTAGTTAAAATTTACTAAACTTACTTTGTTATGGTTGTTCTTATTCTTTTATAATAGTACACAAAAGTATATATTGTTATTCAACAACCTAAATAGTTAATTTCGGTATTAGAACCAAGGCTTGGTGTAAATTATATCCGAAGGTATTAACAGCTTCCGAGAAACAAAAGTCAGCTAAACAAAAACTGTTAGCACTCAAGCCAAGTACAACTTTAGATATAAAAATTAGAATTCAATAAAGTTTTCGCTCATATCCTATTAGGTGATTAGTAAGCAATCTCTTCTGAGATAAGTTATACCTGCCAACACAATTACCACTATTAAAGTGGCTTTTTTCATGAGCATCTTTCCATTTTTACCAAACCGGAAGCGGCTATCTCAACTACTTATATTTGTGGTTGTTGTAGTCCTCACTATTGCTTTAGGCTCTTTTTCAACTCCTGCTAAAACACAAACGCGAGACAAGTTTACTTGGCCATTTGCATCTACATCAATTTGGAATATGCCTATTGGCTCGCGTGCGCGCTACATACCGGCACATATTGGAAAAGCAGCCCACTTTACAGCAGATTTGGAATACTTTTACAAACTGAAACAAGGCGATCCTTTACGTCAAGTTTTTGGTCCTGGTAACTGGGCTCAGGGACGTTGTACGGGTACTCAATCTATGGGAATTTCGCTACCAGTTCCAGATGATTTAATTGTTCCAGATGCAACGAACCATCCATACTATACACCTAACAACGCCTCAGCATTCTTAATGCCTGATGGTAAAACTTTAGTCCAGCTTTCACCTCTAGCTCGCTGTCAAAAAGGAGGTCCTCTCTACGGTTACCGTTATCCCGATATTGATATTTATAAAGATGGAAGAGGTGGGGCACATTTTGGTTCTGGTCTTTCTTCTATCGGTGGTTCTATTCGCAAGGGTGAACTTACCAATAACCAGCCTATTCGTCACGCATTAAAAGTATTGCTTTGGGGAGAAAGATACCTTTATTACTCAAAGTCTATTCCTGGATATCGTTGGCCTGCAAGCAACGCCGATAACGGCGCAGATAAACTTTACCATGGAAAAAATCCTGCTCTTGTTCAAGGGACTTTATTGGCTATTCCACCTAAGGTAACTCTTGCAAGTCTCAGATTACAAACATCAACAGCGAAAAAGCTGTTTTATGCTTTGCAAGATTACGGTGCTTATGTTGTTGATAGTGCTGCTCCAGAAACTCATTATTTAGCAGTGGAGAAAGGAGTTCCTGAGGAGTTCGGCAAAACCTTCGGCTATGGTTTTGACAGTACAAGTGGAAAGTTCTATCAAGATGTTATGAAGCTATTTTCAGCTGTTTATATTATTGAGAACAATGGACCAAAATCCATTGGTGGTGGTGGAACTCCGCGAAAACCACTTGCTCCACCTATTGGAAATTGAGTAATTCAATAGCGCTGCCGATTAACACTTTATTTGGCAGTCTGCATGAACTACCTACATTGTACCTTCAGGTTAGTATAGGCTTCTCTACATAATGAAGAAAAACTGAACAGCGAAGATGAGGCTAAAACTTTTAACATCCCATAGGGTAATATTGCTTATATTTTAAATGGACGAAATACATAAGGAAGCCGAGCAGGCCAAGTCAGAGAAGTTTTAGATAAAAAAATAGCAGATACAGAAGGTAATAAATTAATTGATCGCGCTAAACAAAATCCGCTTAATATTACTTTGAATGTAAATTGTTACCAGCAAGTTATAACAGGGCGTAACATCATTGCTCGTCTTGAAGGTGTTACCCAACCTAAGGTTATTTTAGGTGGTCATTACGACGCAGTAAGTGGTTCCCCTGGTGCCAACGATAATGCATCAGGTACGGCTGTTGTATTGGCAATAGCTCGTAGAATGGCTGGTACACCTCTCGCTCGCCAAACTTGGTTTGTTGCTTTTGATGGCGAAGAAGATGGGTTTAATAAGTCCTTAATTTCCAACCCTCTCCGCGTGGGGAGAAGGTCGGAATGACGGCAAATTTCACACCGTCGCTACTTCTTTCTCGAACAAGCTTAAAGCCCGTAATGCGGCTTGATCCATATCGTAGTACTTATACTCAGCTAAACGCCCAGCAAAGATGACGGAACCTTTGAGGTTTTGAACCTCTTTAAGGTAGAGGTCGTATCGCTCACGGTTTTCCTCTCGCGGAACTGGATAGTAAGGGTCGTTTTTACCTGGTAAATAGGCTTGGGGATACTCCATTACCAATGTAGTTTTAGGTAAAGTCTGTCCTGATAAATACTTTTGTTCGGTTATACGAGTAATATCGTATTCATTAGGATAGTTGACTGTGCCTACTTCCTGATAGGACTCTTGGTCTAGTGTTTCAAAATGAAAGCGGATACTGCGATAAGGTAGCTCACCATACATATAGTCAAAAAACGTATCAATCGGACCTGTGTAAACCATTCGATTGAATTTAATGTCGTTAATGACTTCGCGATAGTCCGCGTTTAAGAGCACTTTGATGTTAGGATGAGCGAGCATCCGACGAAACATTTCGGTGTAACCGTACTTTGGCATCGCTTGATACGGGTCTTGGAAGTAGCGATTGTCTCGGCTTATGTAAACTGGAACTCGCCCTGTTACTCCACGGTCAAGATCCTCTGGTTTTAGTTCCCACTGCTTGAGTGTGTAGCGGTGAAAAATGTTGTCATAGATATAGTTAGCTAAAAATTCTAGATCTCCACTAGCGCTTTCACGCAGTTTAAGAATTGGAACTTTGACTCCAAAACCAAAATGTTCTAGAAGCTGTTCTTCTAGTTTTTCTGCGTAGCGAGGAGGAAAAAGTGCGTAGAGTGAATTCAAATTGAATGGTATGGGAACCTTTTTCCCTTCTACTACACCAAGTACATGGTGAAAGTAGTGTCTCCACTCGGTAAATTGCGATAAGTAGTCCCAAATTTTTTTGGATTTGGTATGGAAAATATGGGGGCCATATTTATGTACTAAAATACCATGCTCGTTGTAGTAATCGTAGGCGTTACCACCAATGTGATCTCGCCGTTCTACAATAAGAACTCGTTGTGCTAGTTGACTCGCGATCCTTTCAGCTAGCACACAGGCTGAGTATCCTGCTCCAACAATTAACCAATCTACTTTCATTTATTTGCTAGTCCTTAGTTTGACATTAAACTTTAATTTAAGGATATTCAAAGTATTCCTTCCAAAATTCACTCGATGTAAAATATTTTGCAGCTTCTTTCCATTCTGCTGTTGATTTTGACCATCGCAATCTACCTTTAACAATAGATTTAATCCACGAAGATAAAATATCCATAACTGCCTCCTTATCTATTTCATTCAGATAAGAGTAAGGAATTTCTTCCTGTATAAAAATAATTCTTGTTTTAGCAAAAGGTCATGTTCTTCCTGTCCACGAATATGGGCAAAGTCTGTATATTGAGATTTATTGTTATTTCTGGTGTTCAAGGTAATACTTCCAAAATTCAATAGATGTTAAATCTTTGGCAGATTGTTTCCATTCTGTTGTTAATTTTGCCCATATCAATCTGCCTTTAATAATAGATTTAATCCAAGAATACAAAATATTCATAGCTGCTTTCTTGTCTATTTCGTTTTCATAAGATGAAGGAATGGGCTCCTGAACAAAAATAATTCTTTTTTTAGCAAATGCTTTACAAACAGAGTCACGTTCTTCGTGTCGATGAGTACGTAAAATTTGTGATTGAGATCCATCTTTAACCATTGCAATATATCGCTCTCGAATCATTGTACTCTCTTCACTAATCAGAGATTTGGGAAGAAAATGACCATTGAGTGTTACCAAGCTTAACAGTTTTTTAAATTTTCCAATTTTGGTAAATTGATAATCTTCTTTATTCAAGGTGTTAGAAGCTATTACAGTTTGACTTTTGTGACTTTTACTTTGTTGAACAATCTGGGAATGTAAAATTTCTGGGTCATTATTTCTAATAAAATTAGGCCCCTCTATGTAATGCTCAAAAGATTTAGCAAGCATTAGTGCTGAGTTATAATCAAATTTCAATAAGTTATATATAATACCGTGTGTTAAAGATTTAACTGCTCTAAAATACTTAGGTGAGCCGTGTATTGAATTTGAGATTAAGTGATTACGAAACCAATAGTAAACATCCCACACTGGTCTTTTCATATAAAAGGGTTCATGCCATACAGCTATCGATGGGAAAGCTACTATCCCATTCTCAAAATTTTGACTAATTCTTACTCCGAACTCTATGTCATCTACTTTGATGAAAAATGGTAGTGGTAATCCAATCTTTTCTACAACTTCTTTGGAGAAAGAGAAAAACCAGAATGCTCCGTAATCTATCTTGTCTTCTACTAGAAGAAAGTTAAGAGATGTCGTTTTTTTTAGCTCAAAATTATGTTTAAGAAGATGAATTGAAAATGGATGATACTGGAAGTTTCGTTCTTCGTTCAAATATGTATTATATAATGCTCCAGCTTCATACAAAATGTGTTTTTTGTATAGATCTAGCATACTACCAGCCACGGCAAAGTCCTGTTGTGCATATTCATATAAAGAAAACAGCCTGTAAATAGCTTCACTGTCTAACTCTATATCGTCATCCATAAACAAGAAGTGGGTATAAACGCCTTGCTCTAGCGCCGAAATCAATCCCCTTGTGAATCCTCCACTTCCCCCTACATTTCTATTAGAAATAAGCTGAACTCTTTCATCTAAAAATTCACTTTCATTAAGAGTTATACCATTGTCAACAACAAAGATATTAAACTTCTTGTTTTGTAAAAAACTGTCTTGTAATATGGTATGAACTGTATTTTTAATGTAGGCTTCTTTCTTGAATGTACAACTGATAATAGCTAAAGATACATCTCGCTGCTTTTCTTGGTCGGTTACCACTAATCCTTCTATAAACAAGCCTTGTAAACTTAAACAAGTTATTTCCAAATACATTCGACCTGCTTGTTCGTTTTCCTTGAGTTCTGGTAATACCACCTTTACATAATCTGATACCTGACAACCTTTTTCTGTTTGTTGATAAATCAGTTTTTTTTCACTTGCCTCATAGGTTTCCCGATAAGCACAAATTTCAAAATCACCCTCTAGCTTTAATAAATAGTACAGCGATTTCAGGCTTGTGTATTTGGTATAGAATTTTTCGTAGATTGAATTAAAGTAAGTGTTGAAAGATATTTTGCTACCTGAGTGCAAAATAATCTTGTTATTCCCTGCATAAAAATCTATTAATTTATCTGTCTCTAACTTTATACATACATCTGAAGCTTCTAATGTCTTAGGAAATTGAACTCTGCTTATTACTTGCATATCTTTGCTACCTTTTTTATGTGTTTATTTTTAAGATTTAGACTGCTATTTTTTATCTGCCTAAAACATGATAATGAGATGGCTAAACAACAATACAAACTGATTAAATGACTACAATAAAGACGTGACGTTGCTCAAATCCTCAGTTTCCTTAGTTTTCACTTTTTGAGTTCTCCTTGATCCTGGCTGCAAGTACTGGTGAATATAATCTATAAAAGGTTGATAAACTGCTTGAGGAGAAAGTTTTTCGGTTACGTATCTATAAGCTTGTTCCTCCATCCATTGGCGTTTACCTGGATTGGTTAAGAGCGTATGTATAGCTAGTGCGAAATCCTCAGATTGATCTGCTGTCAGCACAGTTTTGTCTACAATCTCATGCAATCCTTGAACACCGACACTGGTAGAAACACAAGCACGAGCATAAGACATCGCTTCTACAAGTTTAATCTTCAGCCCACTACCCGCAACCAAAGGAACCAGACAAACTTCGGCAGCACTGTATTCAGGCTTTAAATCCTCGACTCTACCTAAAAAACGAACATTGGGAAAAGTGCCTTGAATTAAGTCACATACACTACCACATACATGGAGGGTGCAATTGGGTATTAACCGTACAATAATTGGCCATACATTTTCAAGAAACCACTGTAAACCGTAGTAGTTGTGATCTGTCGCACTACCGACGAACAAGCAACGGCCAGCTATTTGCTTAACAGTGTGAGAATGACATACAGCAGATATAGGCATACGAATTACGTCACATTGAGGGACTAATTCCTTAAAGATATTTACGTCTTCTTGCTGGATGGCTAATAATAGTTGTGCTTTGCTTAAGGCTATAATTTCCTGTTCCACGCTCCAATATGACTCAAAAGTCGAAAAATTTAATTTTTTAAAGTGAGCAGATCTTTGGGAACGTACGTCATGTGTAAGTATGACTTTTAATACTTTTTCGTTTAGAAAATGCGAGCATAAGATATCGCTTAAAAAGGCGTAATTAACTACTACGACATCGGGTTTGAATTTAACAAAGCGTAAATTGGCAAAACTTATCTCTTCTAAGCTTGCTAAGGTGTCCCAAGGCTGAGAGGAAACCCCATATTTATATATAGGTTTTTCTTGTCGTCTATCTCTATAAGATCGATAAATATTCTTCAACATTTTTGGTAGCTGATTGTAAATCGGTCGCAGCAGCTCGGCTACCAAGTTAGATAAGGGATTAAACCTAACTAAAATACGACCTATCCTCAAGTTATCTTTAGCAGAAACATTCGCAAGTTCTGCAATTGCAGGCGGGATGATATACCAAGGAAATCTGCCGTTAGGTGAGGAATTAAGGAATACAAACTCGATTTTACAACCTGCCTTTCGTAAGTAACGCATGAAATCTAGAATATAAGTAGCGTTACCGATAGTATTTTCAATTGGAATGTCTCTGCTAACAATCTGAATTTTAATAGGGGTATTCATATATACTTTTTTGCTTCATTATAATTAGAATTCATGTTTGACAACGGATTGTGAGATTTTTGGGAAAGTATAACTCAACTTTTGTAAGATACTTAAAGTTTCTTGAACCATTCTATCTTCTGAGAATTCCTGGACACGTAATTTTGCATTGATACTCATTTGTTTCATTTTATCAGGGTGTTCTAGAGCCCAACGAAGAGCTTCCAGTAAATCACAACTGTCACCTATCTTGCATAACAAACCGTGTACTTTATCCTCAATGACTTCTGGAATAGAAGCTGCTTCTGTGGTGATAATTGGCAAATTGTTTGCCATTGATTCAAGCACTGCAAGTGGTAGTCCTTCAAAGTGAGTCGGAAATACAAAAAGGTCAGCAGACTTGAGCAATCTTGATACATCAGATCGATATCCTAGAAAAAAGACTTTATCTTCTACACCATATCTTCGAACCTGATTCACTAAATTTTCTTTTTCCTCGCCATCCCCCACCCAGATAAACCTTAAATCTGGAAAGTCTTTAATCAAATAAGGAATTGTTGGGATCAAGTCTTTATGGCCTTTTTGAGAATGCAAACGCCCAACTGTTAAAACAAGTATACTATTTTGAGGAACTCCAATTTCTTGGCGTAATTGATAACGTATATCGACAATTCCCTCTGATTTATTTTTGTTATCAACCTCCTTAGTGTTGACACCATTATAGATAAGAAGTACTTCGTTGGAGGGAATTCTAAATGATTCAGATACTAATCGACGATTGTATTCTGAGACTGCTGTCCACTGCTGATTTCTGGCTCTTGCCCAAGCATAAAGTTTCAATTTATGCTCAGAGAAGTAAGCACGATCCAAGAATAAATGAAACACAACCAATGTTGGTATTCTTAACCAGCCACACGCTAGTATACTGCCAAAACAGCAGTCAAATCCTGGAAGGTTTATTTGTACTACATCTGGCTGTATTTTAAACAAGAGAATAAGCGTTTTAAATAATTGCAAAATATATTTCAATGTCTTAAATCTATAATTATTAACTTCAGAAATATTTAAACTGTGATAATATACATCTTTCTCCTCAAAGGTTTGAACTAGTGTTGCTGTCGTCGTAATTTCTGGAAATGCTGCATGTACGTCCCAACCATTCTTTACTGCCGCCGATGCGATGGTTAATGCATATTCTTCCGTACCGCCACGTTGAGTAGATGGTAATATTATCAATAGTTTCGTCATTTTCAAATCCTGGAATTAGTTATACATGTTTGACCACAGTAGAATTTTGAAATAAGTAATTTCAGCTTAGATAAAGTTATCCACTGTAAGCACTTAAGCAACGTTGTGTTACTGCATCCCATGTAAATTCTTTCAACACTTTTTGCCTCCCTTCTTTACCCATATTTAATGCAATATTAGGATGATTTATTAAATAGTTAATTCTATCTTTTAATACATTTTTTTCATTGGGAGGCACTACAAAACCAGTAACTCCGTCCACAACTATTTCTGGCATACCTCCTACATTTGTACAGATAACTGGTGTTCCACACGCCATGCTTTCTAGCAACACTAATCCCAGTAGTTCTGGTGCTGGGTGTTTCATTCCATTCATATCTACATACACTGAAGGAAGTATTGTTACTGTCGCACTTAGATAACTAGAAACGATTTCATTATCAGTAGCATGAGTGATAAATCGTATTCGCTTATTACTTGCTAATTTTTTTAAGTGTGAAAAGTATATTTCATCGTAAATCCTACCAACGATGTCTAATGGTGTCTCCTGATCTACTGCTTCGATAAGATAATCAATTCCCTTATGTGGTAGTAAGCGTCCAACAAAGAGAATCTTTGTTTGTCGTTCAACACTGATTTGTGCATCTATAAATTCTTGAGCAACTCCGCCGTATATTGTCTCTGTTCTTTCAGTCAATGCTAAAGTTTTTGCAGAAAAGTCAGAGACAGTAAGGAATCTATCCACAAATTTATCTATTGGGAGTTGTTCACTAAAATTATTTGCCCATCCTCCGTGATCTGTCACAAATATGCGCTTTCCTAAAATTGCACTAATCAGAACGGTGAGATTAGTTAAAGTTGTTTTATATTGATGGCAATGTACTACATCAGCATTTACTAACTCCCAGAGATAAAATATAGAGTCAGGTAAAGTTCCAATTTTGCGGTATACTTCCACTCTCAGATTTTCTTGAATACAGCTATTTCTGGTTTCACCAAAGGTAATTAGTACAGTCTCAACATAATGAGCCATAGTCTGCGCTAAAGTAGTGGGATATCTTTCCCCACCACCGATGTATGAATGTTCACTAAAATATTTAGGCGAGATATGTACTACCTTACGTGGTTGATATTTACTAGTGTGAGATCTATTTTGCTGAAGGATTTGTGCTACTCGATGGAGTACTAAGATAAAATTCCAACGTATTAACAGGCGTAAGTGTGAGAAGAATTCTACTATAAAAGTTCTGAACATCTCTAAGTAATTTGAGTTTGCCATTCAAAATGATTAATATGAAAAATTTGGTGTAAACACTTTGAGAGGTAGACGACAACCTCCATAACCTCTATCTCCAACCAAATCAGTAGGACCTGAACTAACTTCCCAAATTAACGGGTTACTGATAGCATCCAAAGGATAATTGTGTGAATGTATTGCAGGAGCAACATAATAAATATTTGGATGAAGTGGATTTCTATCTAAATACAAACAAATTTCATGAATACCTATTGGTAGTTGTAAAGCAGGTTGATTGTGGTCAGAGTCAAGTGTCATGATCCTGTTACCATCTAATGTGTCAAACCCAATTCCAATTACTAAATCGGGTATCTTCTGGAAGCACTGTATAGTAAATTTTAAATTTAAAGGTTCTCCGTAGCTAAAACCCGTATCTCCAGCTAATTGAAGACGAAGTAAACGAACCTTTTCTCCAAATCCACTAATTCTACGCATTGAATCTAAGTCAATATCAAAAGTTGACATAGATGACTGTGCAGAATAGAGTTGGATTGCTTCTTCAACATTATTGACTTTTTTCGTAAGTCCTCGCTCAAGGTAAATTGCTTGAGAACATAACCGCCTAATGGCTTGCATGTTGTGGCTAACGAACAGTACAGTTCTACCACCTTCTGCAACCTCTCCCATTTTGCCAAGGCACTTTTTCTGGAAAGTTGCATCTCCTACTGCTAAGACTTCATCTACGATCAAAATTTCTGGCTCTAAGTGAGCAGCTACCGCAAATGCAAGACGGACATACATTCCAGAAGAATAACGCTTGACTGGTGTATCTAAAAACTTTTCAATTTCTGCAAACGCAACAATTTCATCAAACTTTCGCTGAATCTCGGCTTTGCTCATACCCAGGATCGCGCCATTAAGATAGACATTCTCTCTACCAGTAAGTTCTGGGTGAAAACCTGTACCGACTTCTAATAAACTTGCGACTCGTCCTTTAATTTTTATCAATCCCCTTGTTGGTTCTGTAATTCTGCTAAGAACTTTCAGCAGTGTTGACTTCCCTGCTCCATTTCGCCCAATAATCCCGACTCTTTCACCTTGTTTAATCTCAAACGAGACATTGTGTAGTGCCCAAAACTCCTCACGCCCTGGTTTTGCGTCGTTCTTTGTATGAGCCTGAAAAACTCTTGTAAGGGATTTTGCAGCATCTGTCATTGCTCCACGAAATGTCTTGTAATTAGATACTCCCTGTTCTTGATGTTCAATAACGTACTTCTTTGCTAAGTTTTCAACTTGGATTACAGTATCTGACACTTTCCTTCCTCTATCTAAACAACAAATTTACGCACTGGTGTAATCACACCGATCATATTGCTTTTATCTAATTTAAGAATCTGTCATTGTAAGGATATAATGCAAAGAAATTCATAATAATCGGCTAGTTTTAGTGTGGAACAATTTGTTGCACTGGCGGAAAATAAAATTTCTCTCCATATTTCGATAAATTAAGCCAATACTGCTTTCGATTAGGACTTTGATCAACTATTAGTTCTTGATTGCTTATGTCTCTATACATATTAAATAGTTAGCTGAAAACACCTAACATGCTTTGACGTAGAATATGAGTCAGGTTTCGCACTCCATCGTAGCCACGAGGACCAAACCACCTGATCATAAATATTGCCAAACTTAGACGTATAAATTTTTCAGAAAAACAAACTTGTGGATAATGTAGAAAAGCTTGCTGGCGGAAATGAATCGCCTTTTTATAGTCCCCTTCGTCTATAGCGAGCCAAGCTAAAGGGAGAATGATACTGGCGTAACATCGGTTTCTCAAATACAATAAATCCAGAGGAACACATTGAAATGTTTTCTCGATGACTTGGCGAAGATCTTGAGTCATCTTTTCCCGATTTCTGGAGAAACTGTTAGGAATTTGCCGATAACGAACCAAAGGTTCTTTGACTACTGCTATCGGATAACGAAAAGCAATGCGAACCCACATATCTAAATCAGGTGCATAAGCTAAATCACGGTCAAACACTCCAACAGCTTCAAAGCAACAACGACGAACCATCGGACAGCTACCACTAGAAATCATGTCGTTTTCAAGAATTTTATCCCATGCTTTCCCCTCTACATCGGAGGCAAAAATTCTGCCTGTAGGTTTGTTTTGCTTATCTACTAAAAGCGTCCAAGTGTATACCAAACCTACTTCTGGGTTATTATCCAAACAAAGTACCTGCTTTTCTAGCTTAGCTGGCTCCCACAAATCGTCAGCGTCTAGGAATGCTATATACTCACCTTGAGCATTGGCAATACCTGTGTTACGTGCAGCAGACACACGCTGATTCTCTTGCGTAATTAGTCTCACTCGCGGGTCTGTTATTTGAGAAGCCCATTCTACAATGTGATCTGAACTGCCATCATTAACAATCAACACTTCAAAATCAGTGAAAGTTTGCTTGAGAACGCTTTCTAGGGTTTCTGGCAAGAAAGCCATAGCATTATAGGCTGGGATGACAACGGAAACTTTTGGCATACTTCAAGTCCTTGATATTAATATGTGCGGCTGATTTATACTTTTTATCTCAACATCAAATCTCGCAGTTGCTTACCTGTTACCTTAGGTAAGAAGTACTCCTCTATGCGATGACGAGCGCGCTTACCCAATTCGCACCTCAAAGTTTCATCATCGAGAACACGACCAAGTGCTAAGGCTAGTGCTGTGGAATCTTCCCTTGGAACAACAACTCCACCTGAAACCTCACCTCCTTCAAGAATGTCTGGTACACCCGGAGCATCGGTAGCTACTACAGGTAGACCACAAGCCATTGCTTCAAGTGGTGCTATGGGGAAGCCTTCTTGTCGAGATGAAAGAGTATAAACGTCAGCCGCAGACAGGTAACGGCGAAGCGCATCGCGATCATGAACAAATTCGTCTCGCCATATCACACCTTGTAACTGCATTTTTGCAATGTTCTCTCGAAGTTTGTCTGCGTCGGAACCTGTCCCTACAAGTAGTAATCGCAGATCTTGTTCAGGACGATCGCGGCAGATTTTCTCCCAAGCAGCTAGGAGTATATCTAAACCCTTTCGATAAAATTCAATGCGCCCGTGACACACCACCACTTT
Source organism: Aetokthonos hydrillicola CCALA 1050 (assembly GCF_017591665.1). Classification (GTDB taxonomy): domain Bacteria; phylum Cyanobacteriota; class Cyanobacteriia; order Cyanobacteriales; family Nostocaceae; genus Aetokthonos; species Aetokthonos hydrillicola. The sequence continues at coordinate 42,084 of NZ_JAAKGC010000039.1, forward strand.
TGCCTTAAAAGGAATGCCGATCGCCATTCGTGCCTCACTTTTGTCCACAGCACTCCATGTCTCTGTATCCATCGGATCGAAAATCCGGGCTATCTTAGCGGAGGGTATTTTATAGCGAGCACGAACCCGTTCAATTTCTTTTTTCGTAGAGATGATCACACCGGTACAACCGCGAAACGCTAACTGTCGTACAGGGTATTCAAGAATGCTATGGGTTTTGTCACCTCCTTGAAAAGTAGCAAATACCGGCAGATGCATTAATTGCCCTAAAAGCACACAAACATCAAAGCGTGCATACTCATACTCTTGGCATAAAATAGCCTCGCAGTTTTCCCGCCGTATCTCACGTGCCAATAACTCTACTGGAGTAGCCAGATAAGCACCTAAACTTTGAGCTAGATTCTTGGTTTTTGTTAGTAAGGAACGACGAGTTGCATTAGTATCCTGGATATTTTTAAACGTTTTTCCTTCACTTCCACCGTAAAGCTTTAGTGCTTTATGTCGAATAGCACGGTAGGCAAGATAACCTTTAGGAGCCGGTAAAACACAAATTGTGATCCCACTTGGTAGATGAGTGAAGCGTGACGGTTCTTTAAAACGGGCAGACACGCAGAATAGTACAGTTCTCACATCAACTTGTTTGAGTGCGTTGATGTAGCCGAACATCCAACTCCCTATAAATTCATTACAAAAAGTTTCAAATGAAATATTAATTTGATCTAAAAAATCGTCGATTAAGTCCATACAATGCAGTAATGCGATCGCTGGCTGTGTTGTGTAACTTTTGGTTTGTAACTCAGTGGTTTCAGAGGTTAGCATTGTTGTTGGAATTCCATAGTAATTTACGAATATTCGTTTAAATTTTGAAAAAAGGGTAAAGAATCAGTTCTGTATCGCTTATACTTAGAAATTCAACTAGATTTAGTCATGATTTTGGAACTAAAAAAATTCAGAATGTTACGTCGCCAAGTGTAAAATAGATTCAGTAATTTGCTGTAGCCATCAATTCCTAAGAACTCCAGGATAGCGATCGCCAAACTCAGTCGGAGATATTCTTTAGAGAAACGTAGTTGAGGATAGTGTATTAAGGCTTGCCTACGGTAATAAATTGACTTTTGCAAATCTTTTTGTTGACTTTGTAGAGGTTTCCACGCAAGACAAAGATTTGCACAGCCATAGCTTCGGCTCTTTAAATACTGCAACTCGTTTGGTGCGGCGTTAAAGGCTTTTTCGATCACGATACGAAAGCTCTGTTCCATAGCTTCCCAGTTTCTAGAAGCACTTGCAGAATGCTGTCGATACTTAACTAAAGGTTCCTTGATCAATTTAAGAGGATAACGCGCCGCGATCCGAAGCCACATATCCCAATCTTCAACATAAGAACGTAAATTCCGATCAAATACCCCCTCGGTTTCAAAGCAACAGCGACGAACCATAGGTACACTTCCACATTCAACAATATTGTGTTCAATTAGGCTCTTCCATACATAACCCTCGGCGTAATTCACAAACACTCTACCTGTAGATATCCCCTTATGATCAATTAAGGCAGTCCACGTATAAACCAAACCAACTTCTGGATTTTCTTCTAGGCAACGCACTTGTTTTTCTAGTTTAGTTGGCTCCCATAAATCGTCAGCATCAAGGAATGCTATGTACTCTGAATGAGAATTGTGTATCCCCGTATTTCGCGCTCCGGATAAACCTTGATTTTTTTGGGTTAGGAGTTTAACTCGTGGATCTGTTATCAGAGAAACCCATTCCTGAATATTATCCGAGCTACCATCATCAATAATCAATACTTCAAAATCAGAGAAACTTTGCTGCAAAACACTTTCTAAAGTTTCTGGCAGATAATTCATTGCATTGTAAGCAGGAATGATAACGGAAACTTTCGGCATAACTTACTTCAACTCCTACAATTAAGGAAAATTTTTCACTCAAGAGTGGCTTCTGCTAACCGATTGAGCAATACTCTCTTTTTCACTGTTCTGATCTGCTTCAAAAATAATCACAAAATCCATGACAAATGACAATAATCTATTTTTGATAATCTTGTAGTTTGTAATTCCGGCAGCACGCAGCCGCTTATGCAAATCCCAAATAGATAATAAGTACATGTAATCATTGGCTGCCCATCCCTTTCCTACAGAATGCAAATAGCGGTCAAAGATTTTTTTCGGTAAAAAGTGTAAGAGTGGCGTCCGCGTATGTAGTTCGACAGGGAAATACTTGTTCGGTGTCGTAATAAATGCTTTCTTGGCTACTCTTTTAATCTCTTTTAAAAAGAGAATTTGCTCTTCTTCATTTCCGACATGCTCTAAAACAGCATTTGACCAACAAACATCAAATGTTTGATTATCAAATGGAAATATTTTCCCATCGTAATTAACAATTTTTAAGTGCGGGTAACGTTCTGAAGATTCGTTCTTTTTCCTCAAAATTGCTTCTTCTGGGACTTTAAAATCAGAATCTTTACGAGATGATAAGTATATATCAGGTATCTCAATGCAAAGAGCAGTTATTTGTTCCTCGTAAGGATAATGTTTCTCTAAAAAATTGTCTGTATCGCTATATTCTTGTTCACTAAAGCCGAGATCTAAAACGGTTGTATTAGCAGTTGGTTGAACTTCTGCCAAAAATAACTTCCATTTACGTTGGCGATTCCAACCCGATATTTTATAAGCAAATGACATATGATCTTCCTTTATAGACCGAATAAAAGTCTTGAAAATAGTTTATTATTCAAGAATAAAGAGGTGATTAACCAACTTGTCAGAAAACACAGTGTTGCAAGCAAAAGCATCGTAGAAGCAGGTGATAGAATTGTAAATTCAGTAGGAAGTTTGGCAGCAATATTTGCATAAGGTTTCAATGTTAAATAATGCATGAGATATATTCCAAAACTGGATATCCCTAAATTCTCTATGAAGTGATATTTTCCCATATTACTCGAACATAAAATGCTATATATTAACAGAAAAACTGACGTTCCCACTTCATACAATGAAACTGGAAAATACAAAATATCAAATCTGTTTAAGACACCAAACACAGAAAATAAAATTGCTGTAACAAGAAAAATCAATGTCTTTCTTTTATTAATTTTTAGAATATATTCTTTTATTGATGGGTAATTTAAAATCATTCCCATAAAAACATAAGGTAAGCACTGAACTAGCCAAGATATTTCAACAAATACTAGCCTCACTAGTTGATTGTTGCGAAAATTTGGTAAAGCTGATTGTATAAATCCCTGAAATGCAACAGAGCAAGAACTCGCTTTTTCTTCAAGGCAATATGTCCCAAGTTGAAATCCATTTCCGGAGACTATCATTATTTCATAAATAATAATGCTCAAGATAAATAGAGAAATGAGACTTATGATTTTTATATTCCTTTTTGCCAAGTATTGAGCAAATATAAGTAAAAAACTTCCAGAAAATAAAAGCGGTAAAAAATACAGATGGAAAGCTGAACCTCCGAGAAGGATTACTAGAACTGGATCTTGAAATAGGTTAGCTAATCCTTTATGTGTCCCTAGAGCTTCGATTAATCGAAGTAACATATAAATTATACTCCAGCACAGGTAAGGAATAAACAGACGTATAAATCTTGACTTGAAGTTAGCAAAAAATGAAAAATGGCTATCAATTTTATATAATTTATTCGTCATTAAGTAGAAAGATGCAGCTAAGAAAAACGGCACAGCGAATCTGCTCATTTGAGTCAGTCCAGTCATCCAGTCGTCTACAGAGAAACCAGAAAAAGTCATCACTGCATCAGCGTGAATGATGCAAACAGCATAGGCAGCAATACCTCTAAATAAGTCAATGCCGATTAATCTTTGTTTATGTACACCTCTTGTCGAATGAATTTTCATTTTTGTACTTAGTAGACGAAAGTTTATTCTTTTTGAATTGCTTCTGGATGATTAGTGAATCGGTCAGTTCCCCAACCAGCAACTGCAAAAACAGCCCACCAATAAAACCAAAAATCACCGTTATCTAGAACGTTGTTAGAAAGCATATTTACCAACGTAGAGATTAAAAAACCCAGTAGTATGAGACTTAGTTGCCTTTCAGCACTGTTAGGAGGCGCACGTCGCACAATTCCCCAAAGATGGATAAACTGAGCGCTCAAAAAAGCAATAAATAGAGCAAAACCAACAAGCCCCTGTTCTACAAGAAATCTGATGTAATCATTGTGTGGTGCATAACCGTTTCCGTCTGGACCTTTAAGTGGACTTAAGTATTGACCTGTTCCAATTCCATAACCGAGTATTGGGCTTTTTTGCCATGACTGTAATAGGTAGTACCAATGGGTGACTCGCCAATTAAAACTATTACCGTCTTCGGTTGCTAAAATCATCGTTCTGGATACATCTATGTCTGGATTCAGCAGGGGTGTTTGAGTTAACTGTAAAAGGCGCGCTTGTCCCGCTTCGGTGCTAGCAAACAGCGCCAAAACTATCAAGCATAAAACAACTGCTCCAATAATTTTTAAGGGATTAAGCTTAGAAGCATTTAAAACAAAAATAAGTACGACAAGTGTTATTAGTGCTGCTAGTGAACGAGTACTAACATATACAAGTGTGAGTATGCTTAACAAAACTATCCAAGGTAGACGGCGTTGAGCCCAATTTAGCTTCCACCAAACAAAAGCCATCATTAATGATAGGTAGGTGGCTAAAGCATTAGGGTGGCCTAAAGTACTCTCCACTCTCTGTCCTGAGGGAATTTGCGTTATTCCTATACTTACTGGTGTCACTAATGAAAGAAGCAGCAGAGAGACAACCCTTTGAGGATGGTAGTGATCTTTTAGCTGCATCACCAGCAAGTAGATCATCAGGAAGGAAAACCGACGCACCCATTCCCTAATTCCTAGCGGTAACAACGAAGCATCTAGTCCTAACCCACCTAAAGGCATGAGTATTAGCCACAAAGTTTGTAGCATTACCCAAACAGCAAAGAACCACCAAAAGCGATCGGTGTGTATTCGACGACCGGTCAATAGCATCACGACCACATAAAGCAAAGTGAGAGCATCTATGGCTAGCGTATATACCGATGGTAGTTGCTGAGCAGAGAAAGAATCGAGAGAGGTACGCACAACCAATAAAACGATCACTGCTTGCTTGAAGTAAGCAAAAAATAAGAAGATGATCGGCAATGCACCCAACAATAAGCCCACATAAACAGGCTTGACACCTGCGCCAAATCCTACAGCAATACCAATTGCCACGCCTGCCAATCCAATCAACAGCGCCAGACGAGAGGAACGACTAGAAGGTTGATTCGTGAGCATCGTCACTTAGTCCTTATGACGTTAAAAGATTCTTTAGCGCTCCCCCCCAGACCAATTAAATTATTTCTAGGTGGGTAGCCATTCACAGGATAGCGGTAATAATTTTCTGTTGTACTTGTCATTCCATTTACCACAACCCCTAATACTGGTATCCTATTTTTCGTTAATTCTGATACACACTTTGTGAGCATTTCCTTGACAGTAACGGTAGGACGAGTTACGACTAATAAACCATCACTTTGACGGCTCAATGTAGCAGCATCAGCACATGCACTTATCGGAGGAGTATCTATAATAACTAAGTCATACTCTTGAGAAGCTTCTTCGATCAAAGACTTCATTCCCACTGACTCTAAAAACTGAGAGGGTCGTCCGTGGAGTTTTCCACTAGGCAAAACATCCAGGTTTTCTACGTTTGTAGGCTGAACTGCTTCCTCCAAAGATTTACTACCTTCAATTACATCAGTAAGTCCTGCTTTGGGATTTAGGTTGAACAGCGAGTGCTGCACAGGTCTTCGCAAATCAGCATCGATAATTAATGTTCGCCAAGACAACATCGCTGATACAGCAGCTAAGTGTGAGGCTACTATTGACTTACCTTCCCCAGAGATAGTGCTGCTAACAACAATCACCCTTAACGTATTAGAGCGAAACTCCAAAGTTTTAAACAACGAACGATAAGGCTCTACTAAGCCAACGTTATCCAAGAACTGATTAGCTTGTTTAAGAACGAGGGTTTTCGCTGGTAGTTTCGGCAATACTCCCAGCACTGGTAATTTCACCAGTTCTTCAGTTTCGGATGCATCACGTAAAGTGTTGTCCATCATTTCTAGCAGCAGTACAACACCAGCAGCTAGAACAGCGCCGAAAGTACTAGCAAGTGTTAAGACAACAAGTCGTTTAGGTGAAGAAGGTGAAGCAGGTTGTTTAGCTCGTTCAATAACTTGAACATTGCTAACTTTTTGTGCTTCTGTAATCCGCGCTTCTTCCAATTTGCTTTGGAGAAACTTCAGAGATGCTGTTGCTTCTTCCCTATGACGGGTCAGTGCTGTCAAAGGTTGCTGTTTTATAGGTAGCTGTGCGAGGCGATCCCGGAGGTTAGCTGCTTCTGATTTCATCAGCTTAAGCTTCTTCTCCAATGCTGTACGCTCAGTTTCATTGAGGATCAGTTTAGAGGTCAAATCTTGGCTAATATCGTCATCTGCAACACTATTAGAAGATATGGCTCGATTACCTGGCGAGACCCGTTCGAGATTTTGAGTGTATAATGCACGGAGAGATTGCTGTTGGTCAAGCAAATTCTTTACAGGCGGACTATCATCTTTAAAGCGCATCCTAGCTTCGATTAGCTTTGTTTGTACCTCTATCAACTTACTTCGTAAAGCCTTAAGTTGTTCATCTTGACCACCACGTACGGTTGCATAGGCTCTATTAATACCTTTTGAATCAGTGATTTGACGTAAAGATGCACTCTGCGATCGCGCTTGTTGTAGTTGGCTCTCTAAAGCACGCTGTTGATTTTCCACATATGCTAAGCTTTCAACTAAACTTTTGCTTTGCTCTTCAAAGGAGACAAGACCGCTTTGCTGTCTGTATCTGTTTTCTTGTGCTTCAGCGTCAAGCAACTGCCCGCGTGCTTTAGGGACCTCTGTTTGCAAAAATTGTCGGATTTTTGTCGCCTCAGAACTGATAGTTCTGATGTTATCTTCTACCATTGCCTGAGAAACGGCATTAAGCACTTGCGCTGCTAGTTTTGGATCTTTGTTTTGATAGCTCAACTCGAGAATATTGGTTGCGGGAACAATCTTTACTTTCAAGTCTTTACTCAAATCATCAGTTGTTAACGTGCCTTTGAGTACTTCAGTTTGTCCATGAGCAGCTAATATCTGACGTGCTCGTTCTAAAACTCGTTGCGACTTAATTAATTCTGCTTGATTAGCTAGTGGACTGACACCAACTGGTGTTGCTGAAGACGCTTGGGTTAAATCACGACCCAAATCAGAAACGCTGACCCTTTTGTCATCAAGCATCAGTCGTGCTGAAGCTTCGTAGCGATGTGGAGTAATCGTTAAATAAGCGATCGCTCCACCAATAACAGCCACGAAAGTAGCTGCAGCTGGTATACTCCGTCTTTTCAACACCGCTAGTATGGATGAAAAACCTTTCTCCATTACACATACCCCTGTTATTAATCACAAAACCTATTTTTTGCCGATAACACCAGCTAGCTTGCTCTCACGATGCTCTGATATACTAACCCGCTTAGAAGAGTTCAAAAGCGTTGTATATACTTTCAATGTTTCGGAGGTAATGCGATCCCAGCTATAGTTAATCTGCACAGATCTTTGTGCTTTCTTCGCCATAACTGCTAATTCTTGCGGGTGAGCCATTGCCCATTCTAAAGAACAAATACAAGATTCTAAATTTCCAGCCTCAAACAACATTCCCCGCCCTCCACTGATCAATTGCTGATGAGGTGGGATGTTGCTTGCGAGAACTGGTATACCTTCCTGCATCGCCTCTAGCATAGCCAGAGGTAATCCCTCTAAATCAGAAGGAAGAACAAATAAACCTGAACCTCGAACAATTTCCCAAAGACGATCTCCTCGCAATTCACCGGCAAATACAATATCTCGATTTTTTGCAACGTCTGCTAATAGCTGTGAGGTAAACGATTTAGTATCACTCACACCTCCTGCAAGAACAAGTTTCCATCCGGCAGGTTTTAAAGCGCTGAAGGCTTGGACAAGCAAATCGGGGCGTTTTTCTGGTACAAGTCTTCCTAAAAATAGGATGTAGCGTTTTTTTTCAAGACCTAGCTCGGTTCCATAATTAAAATCTGGGTCTGACTCAGCGTAGCTTGCTGGAGCGTTAGGGATGTAAATAGTCCTCCGATTATAGGTTTGCCAAAAGTAATTTTGGAGCGCATCAGAAACCACAATCAATTCATCCGCGAATCGTACTGCTGCCTTCTCCCCCATTTGAATTAAGCGGCTGGAAAAGCTATCCCACTTCGCTCGTTGCCAATCTAACCCCTGACATGTAACTACAACCTTTGTAGACGGAGAGATTTTAGGAACGCAGGTGAATAAAGAAGGTCCCAGAGCATGGAAGTGAACAATATCGTATTTCTGAGCAGTGGCGGCGATCGCTCCTAGTCCTGAAGTAATGAAGGCGTCAACTCCTCTCGTGTGGAGCCCAGGTAGAGAGATAACTTGAACTCCTTGAAAGTCGTAACGGCTTAACCAACCAGACTCGGTGTAAGAGGAGCGAGCAAATAAATCTACACTGTTGCCTTGATTTACCATGCGAGGATAAACTTCTGCACAGTAATGTTCGATCCCACCCTGTTTAGGCGGAAGACCTTTCGCACCAATCACAGCAATTTTCATAGTAAGCACTCTTACTTTGGTTTATTTGATAAGACTCAATCGAGAACATACACGGCGGCGATAGAATCCACGTTATTGTATGTCTGAAAATATGTTGCGGCTTCTCTCAAAAGCCATGTTGGCCGTCAGCTTAGAGTAAGATTTGATCAATATCAGGAGTTAGAGTGTGGACTTTGTAGACTTGCTCAAAGTTTATTTTATTTATCGATTTCGTATACGCTATTTCACCCACTCTAATCAGGCTTAAATCGCCAACTAAATTCTCCTATGCCCTAACCCCTTTTTTCTCCCAGCGATGTAACATAGCATTATAGACATCCCGAATTACATTAGATGCAGCATAAGGTTTTGCACTTTGCACGCAAGAATCTATTGGATAATCATCCGGGTGTTGTAGTATCTTGCGTAAAGCATCTGCTAAGGATGTGGGCGTTCGTTCCCCACATACAATACCGCTTCCTGATAAAAGCAATTTTGGAGTTTCACCAGATTGAGTTGTGACGACAGGGGTTCCACTAGCTAACGCCTCAAGAGCAACTAAGGGGAGACCTTCATAGACACTACTCAGGACAAACGCACTAGATATGCGATGTAGCGGTGCTAGTTCTGCTTGGGCAATTGCCCCAAGCATGGTTACTCTATCTGATAAGCCTAACCTACCTATTTCTGCTCGAACTTCTCCTGCCAACTCCCCATCCCCTGCTATTAACAAATGAATACTCGGATCGTTTAGAGCGGCGATCGCGCGTACTAGCAGAATAGGATCTTTTTGAGGATGCAACCGCCCAGCGAAAAGAACAAAACGTGTTTCTTCAGCCAAAAGAAGCTGCGAAGCTAGCTCGCGCCTTTTTGCTTCTCGTTCCTCCCTACTTAATGGATAAAAAACTTCATTATCAAATGAATTCTTGATGTATGCGATTCGGTCTTGCATACTAGGATAACGCTGCTTGTAAAATTGTGCAGAGTCTGTATTACATGAGAGAATTTGACTAAACTGACGCACTAACAAATTTTCCAATGCAAAATAGGCAGCAGGAAATCTCCGCCACAAAATTGCCTTTTTATTACTTCCTGTTTGAATTTGCGTCCGAATATCATTATGAATAAATAAGGTTTTCTCTCCCTGCCAATTAAAAGCTGCTAAACTTGGCTCCAGTCTATGAAAGTGCATAAAATCTGAGGCTAAACAACGGCCCATCAAAGCAGCAGTGTATTTAACTGTTGTAGGTATTAGCTTTCTGACATTGTCATTCTCCAATATAAATAAAGGCAGAAAACTGATTTCTCTGCCTGCGAATTCTGTTTTTTGCCATCTCCCTAAAGGTTGATTTTGATCGTTCCCTGTTCCCACGAGTCTTAATTCAAACTCGTTCGGAGCATACTTGATGAAGGTGTTTATTAATGTCTGAATTCCACCTATGGTGGCGTTCCAAGGATTGAACTGGTAAAAGATGGTCAAAACAGGCTTACGCATAACAGGCACTATGTACTATTTAAGTACAAACACTGGGTTAATTTGCAATTTCTGAAAACACCTAAGCTCGAAATTGTGACTGTATTCTCTTAAAAAGTAAATAAGTTAACTACTCTCTGAATTCCTCCTATAGTTGGATTCCAAAAATAAAACTAACAAAACGAACATGCATACAAAAAAATCATACAACTTCGTCAATAATTTTTACAATTACTTCCGAAGATTCCCCACTTAAAAAAATAACTCGAATTTGTGTGATTTCTACATGGTAGAACTAAATACATACTTCAAATGCTATTCTCCTTTACGTAAAATGTCATCCTTCTGATGGAATCTTTCTAGAAGAAAGCGTGACAGTGTCAGATTCTCCTCTTCAATTTAACAATAAATACTGATTTTTTAGAGATTTCCTGATTTTTCTAATGTCCCATGTGAACATTCTCTGACTTGCTCACGTTATCATCACTGATACCTTTTTTGCATACATTCCACACGTTTCTCGCACAACAAAAATCCTTCTTGAGATAGATATTGAGCAAAATCTTTAGACAGATGTTTGCGAAAATAATTAATTTCAATAATCTAAATGATTAGGGGAATTCAAGTTAAGTTGTCAAAATCTCAAAGCTTTAAAACTAGAGGTTGTAAGGCTCTCAGGGTATATTCTAAAAAGAAAATATCACTAAACCAATATTGTATTATTACAAATAAGTGTAGCGTGGACAACTGTCAAACAGTACATGCCTCACGCAGTATTCTCCCGAAGCTACCCATTAAGTGAAAGTCCCAATGAAACTAGTTTCATTGGGACTTCCTTATTTTTTGTAAATTACCTACACGGATTCCGCTTAAGTACAGTGTAGGTGGTTTATTTTGATTTAGCTTCCAAGCTTTCTAGACGGCTTCTAAGCTCCTGGTTTTGTTGTTTAAGTTGGTCTAGTTCAGAGCGCAGTACATTAAGTGTACTTTCTGTCCCGACATTCTTTTGCACGCGAGCAATTTCTTCTTCACAGTAGCGACGCACCCTTGCATCTAATGCTGCAAGAGCGATCGCATTCAAAATACCAATCGCCTTAGGAGTCTCCATGTATCCTAAAGCTGTAAGCGCTGCTACTTGTGTTAAAAAGAACGGTTCATGGGAAATTTCTGTCAATCGCTCTAAAATCCGTTCTACATTGGCAGTGTTTTGACCAGTAGAAATCTTTCCAAGAGAGCGAATTGCAGCTAAACGTAGGGGTTGCGGTACACCTAATACAGTATATTCCATCACAAGATTTAAAGCTGCTTCAGAAGTTTTGAGTTCAGCTAAACCCTTGATCGCTCCACTGCGTACTACTTCATTCCAACCTGCTCTTTCTAGCAAAACAGATTTCAGGAGATCTAGTGCTTGTTGTTCCTGTTGTTTATCTTCACCTGTAGCAACAATTGCTCCAATAGCGTGCGCTGCTGCTGCTTCTACATAGTAGCTGGGATCACCTTTTTTTAATAAATCTTCTACAGCCTGGTAGCTTTCATGAGTTTTGATTTTGGCGAGTGAATTGACTACAGCTAGTCTGGTATGAGCTTCCTCGTCTTCTAACCCAGCAACAAGTCCCTCAAAAGCTTGATCCAACTTAATTTCTGCCAGTTGCGTAGCGACTTCAGCACGCACACCCCAGTAAGAGTCTTTTTTCAGTGCCTCAGACAACGCCTTCGCCACCTCCAATCCTCCTTTTCTCGCCAAAGCTTCTGCTGCATAAATACGAGAAATGGGATCAGGGTCAAATTCCAGTTGCGCTTTTAACTCTGGTATTGGGTATTCTAAGGATACTGTCTTTAAGTAATTATTTCCCTCATCAAAACTAATAAACTGGGGTTTTTCTTCTAGAGGAAAATAAAAGCTTTGTTCGTACTCGTGAACTCGGACTGTGAACGTTTTGGATCGGGAATCCCCCAGTTGCTCTCCCTGCTTAACGTAACCAAAACCAATAGGGATTTTGAGGTCAAATAAATTGCTCTTACTACCATTATTGCCTGGTGCTGCTTGAGTTTGGGTAACCGTCACTTTTGCTAGCTTGCTATCTGCATCCCAGGTATAAGCTACTTTAAAGTCAGGATGACCACCACGATAAACGTATTGATCGAAAAGGAACAAAAGATTACGTCCAGTAGCTTTTTCTATTGCCCTTAACAAGTCTACTGTTTCTACAGCTTTGTAGGCATTATCCTGCACAAATGTTTGGATTGCTTTCCAAAATAGATCGTCTTTCAATTCCGTCCGAATCATGTGATAAACACAAGATCCTTTCTCGTAGATGTGACGGTCATAAAGTTCGATCGCATCTCGGTAGATATGGGTTACCATTGGACGGCGGTAGCGATCACTATCTTCACTTAAATAACTACGAGCCTCGTGTAATCGATAATACGCTGCTTCTTCGGGACCATATTCATGTTCTGTCCACAATACCTCGGAGTAGGAAGCCATCCCTTCTTTAATCCAAGCATGAGACCAATGCTTAATCACTACTAGATCACCGAACCACTGGTGCGCTAATTCGTGAACAACCAAGCTTTCGGTGTTATAGTTATCTAATGCTGCTCTTTCATCCAGTAAACATCTATCCGTTAACAGGGTAGTAGAAGTATTTTCCATTCCCCCGAAGATGAAATCATCAACGCAGACTTGGGCATATTTCGAGAATGGATAAGGATAACCGTATTTTTCGCTCAAAAACTTGAGCATTTGGGGCGTTTTGCCCATGCTACGTTTAGCATCTTCTTCCCGTCCTTTCTCCACATAATAGGTAACGGGTTTACCTTCCCATTCGTCTCGAATTTCAGCAAAGTCCCCTACAGCAAGCGTAATTAAGTACGTTGGGTGGGGTTGCTCCTGGAACCAATGATAAATTTTTTGATCGCCGTCTTCACTTGTATTGATGAGTTTCCCATTGGATACAGCAATCAGAGGTTTAGGGACTCTTACACGAATTTCTGAAGTAGATAACTGCCCTGGGTAGTCGAAGCAGGGAAACCAAAAGCGAGAGTCTTCGTCTTCTCCTTGTGTCCAGACTTGGGAGGGTTTATTAGGGTAGTGTTTGTTTGGTTGAATAAAGTAAATTCCACGCTGAGGTTTTTCTACTGAATAGGCGATCGCAATCACGACTCGCTTATTAACTTGTGTCGGTTGCTGTAGTTCAATAGATAAGTGTTCCCCATCATAGTCAAAATTTTGATTCAGGTCATCGACTAGGACAGATTGAATATTTAAATTGATAGCATCCAAGGTCAAACGCCCAATCCCATCCCGGATTGGTGTTAGAGTGATGATGCAATTACCACTATAACTTTGCTGAGGTATATCTAAGTTGAGGTCTAGAAAAATGTGTTCTACCTGTCCGGGGCGATCTGGATTGTAGTGTGGTTTTGCCCCTGGTACTTCAAAAGATTTATGATGGTTATTTTCTGTATCAAAATAATTCTGTAACATTATATGCTTACTGACCTTGTCATCCTGATAACTTTAGCTGGATTTTAGTGAACTACGTAAAATCCTTGTTTGTAGAACTTTTAGAGATAGTAACAGTCTTAATAAGAAAAAATTCACTCGCGTCAGCACTAATTGTATGAGACTGGCTGATGAATAAAGGGGCATCAAATTCCCACTTTCTATACGGAGTGTTTAATCTTGCAAGTCCCTAAATCCCCAACGAGATTGCTTCTGATTTCTGAATGCCACATATTTTATGCCGGGAAACCCGTCAACGCAGTGGCTCCTTCTGACTCCTTCTTTAATGTCTTTTCTTTTTTTTCATGGTGATGAATGTAAGCATTTTAAGTGTAATTTCAATGGCATTTAGCACACCCAAAAGATTTCAGGAGTGGTAATTCATGCTCACTTATATGGTGAAGTCTCACCTTTATTACCCTCAAAAATTTCACTCACCCCCTTGTTCCGTGTATGCTACCATAAGCGCGGTTACACTATTGTAACAATTTGAAAAAGAAACACTTAAAAAGTCGGAGATTCCGAGCCGTGTAAATAAAGTACGATTATATGCTGTTTGGCAAGATAAAACAATCTTTTAAGTTATATAAGGATTTTTTTCTGCAAGAATATAAATTTTCCGAATTCCCTCTTTATACTTTTGAAGTAATGTTTAAAACTATCGCAATTACCGTGTGCGTACGATCACTGGTACCATCAGTAAATACCGATAAATTAGTGCTATCTAGATCATAAATAGGCAAACTCCCGAATGACACTGTTAGAAGTCTTGAGGACAATTTGAATAAAAGAGGATAATAACAATGCCTGAAAAGAAATCAAAATTATTAATTCCTGTAGTTGGAGCAGCATTAGTTGTTGCTGGAAGTATTGCTTGTTACATGTATTTAAAAAATGGACCTGCTGGAGATATATCAGGTGCTTTGGAAACTGCCAAAGTTGTACCCAATGAGGCAATAATGGCAACTTATATCTCCACTGACCCTAAAGTTTGGTCAAAGTTCCAGCAGTTTGGAACAAAAGAAGCACAACAGGTAATGTTAGAAAGCCTAAATAAATTAAATAAACAGCTATTGCCTGATAGTAACATTTCTTATGAACAAGATATAAAGCCGTGGATTGGTGGTGTGATGATTGCTATGTTACCACCAAGTTCAACTCAAAAAGTCCAAAACCCCCCCGTGACATCACAACAACAGAATAATATGCTTATGGTGGTGGGGATTAAGGATAAACTTAGCGCTTTGAATTTTGCGAATAAACTTAAGTCAGAAAAAGACATTACAACTAACGAAGTTGACTATAAAGGAGAGAAAATTATAGAAACAACAAGCAAGAATAAATCAACTTACACCACGATTTTAAATAATACCTATTTAGTATTAGCTCCACAAAAGCAATCTGTAGAACATGCTATTGATGCCTATAAGGGAGAGCCTTCTTTTGTAAGTAAAGAAGGTGCAGAAAATGTATTAACAAAAGGCGTAAATGTAGACAACACCTTGGCACAAATTTACGTGCCTGACTACGGGAACATGGTACAAAAATTGATAGCTGCAAATCCCCAAGCAGCGCAGCTACCCCCACAAACCTTAGCACAGTCGAAACAAGTCAAATCTATGGTGGCAGGTGTGGGTGTTGATGATGTAGGTGTACGGATGAAAGTGGTTGCTAATTTAGACCCACAATTGGTAAAATTTCAATATCAAAATTCTGATGCTAAAGTGGTGTCGCAATTACCTGCTGACACTATGGCTCTGATCAGTGGACAAGGAATCAGCAGTTGGTGGTCAGCATTTGTGGAGCAGTCAAAAGATTATCCAGAATTGAATCAAGCACTCGATCAGCTTCGTGGACGAATGAAGTTAGTCAATATTGACTTAGATAAAGAAGTTTTTGGGTGGATGAACGGAGAATTTGCTGTTGCTGCTATTCCATCTAATCAGAGTGTATTGGCTGCAATTGGCTTTGGGGGAGCTTTTGTCTTTCATACAAGCGATCGCCAAACTGCTGAAAGTACTCTCAGCAAACTAGACACCCTCGCTAAAACACAGCAAGTTAACGTCGCGCAAAGAAATATTGGCGGTAAAGATGTCACAGAATGGGTTGTTCCGCAACAAGGAGCTTTATTGTCACACGGCTGGCTAGATCAAGATACCGTATTTTTGGCTCTTGGTGGACCTGTTGCTGATGCGATCACTGCTCCTCAAGGTCAATCCTTAGATAATAACGAAAACTTTAAAGCGGTAACTGGCTCTTTGCAAAAGCCAAACGGCGGTTACTTTTACTTAGATATGGACAAAACCATGGCTGTGCTAAATCGTTTTGCTAATGTACAAAAGCAGCCAATCTCACCTGAAGCCAGTGTTATCCTCAATTCTATTCGTGGGCTAGGAATCACTGCTACAAGCCCTGATAAATCGACCAATAAAATGGAACTTCTATTAGCGTTGAAAAATAGGCAATGAGTGGAAAATGGGCATGGGGCATACCCTATGCCCTATGCCCCTAGTATGATATCTTTATTTCCACACTTGGTTTATGAGTAAACAATATTTTTATGACCGCTACTTACAAACCCACCATTGGGTTAGCTTCTCGCTTAGTCAACGGTGTACTGTCAATCAAGCCACTGGCTAACTTAGCGAAGCATCAAGCTAGGCAAATGATGATCAAGCGCGCTGAGAAAATAGGGATAAATTGGACGCAGCAAGTGCAGATGCTAAAAGCACATGATTGGGAAACTGAGATCGCTAAAGTACAAAATCCCAATCTTTCCTACCCAGAATACTACTTGCGCCCATTCCACGCATACGAAAAAGGTGATCTGTGCTGGGAAGCGGCTTTAGAATTAGAAGTCGCTGCGCACGCAGTTCATGCTAATATTTGGTCTGGTGCAGGGGCGCAAGGCGATGCAAAATTGCGTCAAAGTTACCACAATATCCTCACTAGCGTTATTCCCAATCAACCAAAAGACATTCTGGACATGGGTTGTGGTGTAGGACTAAGTACTTTTTCTCTCCAAGAAGTATACCCTAATGCTAAAGTTACTGGCTTAGACTTATCTCCCTACTTTTTAGCCGTTGCTCAATACCGTACTCGTCAGCGCCACTATGATATTAACTGGGTTCACGCTGCAGCAGAATCAACTGGTTTACCGGATGCTTCGTTTGATTTAGTTTCTATTTTCTTGACGTGTCACGAACTCCCACAAATTCCAACTATGGAGATTTTTGCTGAAGCGCGGCGTTTACTACGCAAAGGGGGTTACTTTGCAATTATGGATATGAATCCTAATTCAGAAAATTTTAAAAGAATGCCGCCTTATGTTTTAACTCTGCTCAAAAGTACCGAACCGTATCTGGATGAATATTTCACCCTGGATATAGAGCAGGCACTGGTTGCAGCAGGCTTTAATCCTCCGAGGATAAGAGAGAATAGCCCCCGTCATCGCACGATCATTGCTCAGTTGTAGAGATTATTTGCAGCTTTTTCATTATCTCTACCGTAGGGTTTGCTGAAAAACTCAATAAAAAGCCTATTGAAGGTAAGGTAACTTATTCAAGCAAGGGATGTTATGACCAACATTGCGCACTTCAAAACGTAGCATTTAATGTTACGTAATATTTTTATAAAAAAAGTAAATAAAAATACTAAATAGCTTCAAGTAAGTCAGTAGGAAAAAATAAACAGGGCTGTAAAAGCATAAAAGGGGTGGCATAGGTTATAAATCAAGCTTTTTACAAAGCTGGACATGCATCGTGTTGTCGTGTAACTCGTAATTGGATACCACTCGTGAGACAATCAAAAAAACGGTAGTGATGCATAGTAATGATAAAATAAGGAAGTATTGTTCAAGATCAAGTTATGAACTGTCTTAAATGCAGATCAAATAACACAGTCAAAAATGGACAAACTCACTATGGAAAACAACGATTCAAGTGCCAAGATTGTGGACGACAATTTGCCCTTAAGTCCAACGAGACAACCAGTTAATGACTCAACACGTTCCTTAATCGATAAACTTTTACTTGAACGGCTTTCATTAAGGGCGATATCATAAACCATGCAAAACGATAAGTTTATAACAATTGATGGCAACCGGTTTCATTATATTTGGTTACGCGATAACTGCTTATGTTGTGAGTGTCGCCATTCCAGTTCTTTTCAGAAAATATTTGATATTTCTGATCTCACGGAACCCCCAAAGCCTTTGAAGGTAAACTTAACAGATCAACAGTTGATAATTGACTGGAATGAAAACCAACCTCATCGGAGCATATTTCCTGTCTCTTGGTTGATGAGTCACGCCTATGACGCTCCAGTAGGAAAAGATAGTTTCCATAATAATATTGAGCTACGTAAACAAGAAGAAATTTTGTGGGATAGTAAATGGATAAAAGCACACCCACCACAAAAACATGATTTTCATTCATGTGATCACCAAGCTTGGGTTAATGATCTCTATACTGTGGGCTTTGCAGTGTTAAAGAATATGCCTCAAGAAGAGTTATATGGTTTTATCAGTTCTATTGGACCGATACACTATACAGAGGGAGGAAAATTCTACACTGTAAAATGTAAGCCTGGAGCGAATGATATATCTGAGACTGGCTACGCTTTACCTCCCCATACTGATTATGAAAGTTATATGCATGCCTCCCACCTACTTCAATTTCTCTACTTTGTAGAGAACAAAGCAATAGGTGGAGAGTCATTGTTAGTAGATGGGTTTCGGATTGCCCAAGATTTTCAAAAACACCATCCAGATTACTTTGAAATTTTGGCGACAACCCCTGCTCAATTCCAGCAATTTTACACAGATTGGCAATACTATCACCGTCGTAGTCGTCCAATCATAGAATTAGATTGCTTAGGTCAAGTTATTGGTGTCTATTTCGGTCACTCCCACGCCTGTAACTGGAATATATCTTTTGAAAAGATGGAAAAGTTCTATCAAGCCTATTGTGCCTTCTTTCGGTTTTTAAAAAGTCCTAATTATCAATATTGTTTTCGTTTAGGTGCAGGAGATTGCCTGATAGTACAGAACTTCCGAGTACTTCATGGTAGAACAGCTTTTGATGCAAATTCTGGTTACCGACATTTGGAAGTTTCATATGTTGCTTGGGACTACTTGACTGGAAGAGAAAATTTTAGGCAGTTTAAACATTTATACGCTATTCAGTAAAATTGGCACGTTGAGCGTGTTGCCATTGGGTTTCCAGATTGGAAAGGACAGCATCAGAATTGTCCTGCCATCGATAACGAGAACGAAAACATTGCTGACGCTGTTGAAAATAAATTCGCTCTTTACAGTAAGCATTACGAGAAACAGTCTTAAGTTGCTGTTGTAATTCCAGACGAGATCCAAGAGGTCGATAGAGTAACCAAGCTCCTTGACGTAAAAGGGAACGGCGTAATTCCTTAAAAAGCGTACAATCCTCACTATGTACGTGCCAATTTTACTCAATAGCATTGATACTTGGTATAGTCCTTGTTGCATGAATGGGAAGAAAGCTTTAGGTAGAAATCATCATGACATCTAAAAAATTCACTGAAGCACAAACAGAAGCTTATTATAATAGTGAAGATAGTCTGTATCGGAGTTTCTGGGATGAAGAGGGTAGTCTCCATTGGGGATATTTTGACAATCTAGAAGACTCTCAGACTGGAGATTTTCTTCAAGCTTGTCAAAGATGGAATCAATATATGCTTGAAGCAAGCAAAATTAATGCTTCTGCTAAAGTTTTAGATATCGGTTGTGGCAATGGGAATACAGCCATTTGGCTGGCTGAACAAACCGGATGTGAAGTCATCGGTATCGATCTGAGTAATGTACGGATTAATAATGCTAAAGAAAAAGCTAAAAATTATCCTCACCTGCACATTTCTTTCCTGAAAACCTCAGCGACTAACTTACCTTTTGATAATAATTTGTTTACCCACGTTTGGAGTCAAGCTACAATTTATCACATCCCAGAACGTGACAAAGCATTACAAGAAATTCATCGAGTTCTTCAAGAAGAAGGAAATTTTCTATTTGATGACTTGATTACACCTATCAAAGAAATTAGTCCACAAGGTTGGCAATATGTGTATGAAAGATTACTGTTTGAACCAACTTTTAATTTTGATAGTTATGTAGATTTTTTAAGTCAGTTAGGCTTATTGGTTTGGAAAAGAATTGATTTGAGTAAGCATCTCAAAAAGAGCTATGAGTTACTCTCGCAACTGGCTTTAGAGAAATATCCTAATTTAAGCATCGCCTATACAAAGATGTGTGAAGCTATTGACAAAAGGGAAATAGGATGGGCATTTTATCATTGTATAAAAGTCAGCGATCGCCTAACTTGGATTTACCAAAATAATGATCAAGAAACTCTGAGGAATAAGTATAATGCTTGGGCGAGAATTTATGATAGAGAATTAGATCAATCCTATCGGTCCTCTCCCATTGAGTCAGCGCAAACTTTAGCCCAATTTTTGCCCCAGAAAGATGCTGCTATCCTAGATGCGGGAGCAGGGACAGGAATGGTAGGAGAAGCACTGTACGCTCTGGGATATACCCAAATTGTTGGAGTTGATCTTTCAGAGGAAATGCTAGAAATTGCTCGAAAAAAACAAGTTTATCGGTATCTGTATCAGGGAAATTTGGAAGAGGATATAAATTTATTTGAGCCAGAATTATTTCATGCTATTATTTCAGTGGGCGTGTTCACTTTTGGTCACGTTCATCCTCAAGCTTTAAAAAATTTATCTTTTCTGTTGAAGTCTCAAGGCTATTTTCTCCTGACGGTGCGAGCAGACTACTACAACATTAATGAATCTTTAAAACAGGTACTAGAGGAATTACCATGGCGTTTAATTGCTCGGAAGGAATTTAATGCCTTTGAAATAGAACCTATGTATGCCTTTGTTTGGCAAAAAATATAACGACTGAAAACAGTTTGTACGACTAAATTCCAATTGTCAAAATAGAAAATGAGGTTATATGGCTACAATTAAACTTATGCATGCCAAGCTACATCGAGTGAGAGTGACTGAGGCTAATCCTCATTATGTGGGTAGTATCACCATCGATCAAGAGTTACTTATACAAGTCGGTATTTTGCCTTTAGAAGAAGTAGAAATTGTCAATATTGATAATGGAAATCGCTGGTCAACTTATGTTTTACCAGGAGAAGCAGGAAAGAGACAAATTTGCCCTAATGGTGGAGGTGCACTATTGTCTCAACCTGGAGATACTTTAATTATTTGGGCAAATGAAGAACGTGATCGCGCTGAAGTTTTGCAGCATGGTCATCAAGCGCTGGTACTGCTCGCTGATGAAAATAATTGTCCTCAAGAAGTTTTCTGCCAAACTTTAACCCCCAAGGAAGAAACTGTCGAATACAACGGTTATCAAGTCATAGATTCCACATTATTCAGCGGTAATCTTGGAGATCATTAAAATGTCTTCTTTGGTACTCTTTCAATATTGCAAAGTCGCTTACAAGGTGAGGGAAATCATCCAGATATTCAAGTGATTAAAGAATACGACAATTTGCCTCGAATATATTGTTACCCAAAACAAATAAATCAAGTATTTATGCGAAGAGAGAAACCTGGCTTTTAGACAAACCAAGTTTCTCTAGTTAAGAAATTTATCTTTTCACTAAAACTGGTTCTTGTTGTGCTACTTGAATTGGGTTTAATTCCAAGTCAGCAGCGTAGATTTCGCAGGAGTTATTTGGACTTTCGATTAACTTAACTTTGTAAAGGTGACATCCAAGATTCTGGATAGGCGATCGCAAGATATTGGTGATGTAGACTGCTATATTTTCTGCGGTAGGAACAACTTTTTCAAAGTAAGGGATATCTTTATTGAGGAAAGTGTGATCTAATGGCTCAAGCACATCATCTTTGATCAGTTGCTCCAGCGCAACGAAATCAACTATCATCCCAGTACGCGGATCAATTTCACCTTTTACGGTAACTTCTAAATGGTAGTTATGTCCATGACCATTAGGACGAGCACATTTACCGTAAATCTCGAAATTTTCTTCACTGCTCAGGTGAGGATGAGCTAGTCGATGGGCGGCGCTAAAATGACTGCAGACTGTGAGGTAAGCTTCCATTCTGTTTCCTAGATAATCGGCGTAAAGTTCAGGATTTTCAAACAACTGTATGCGAGTTACAGGCAAGTAGGGCGCTAGCCTATGCCAGATAACTCGTGCAATATTTTCGGTAGTGGGTAGAGTTTGTTGAAAGTCTGTCCACACATCGTTCAGATAGGAAGAGTCGAGTTGGCTTGTAACTTCCCGGTTGATGATTTGTTTCACATCGGATAAGTTCAGCACCATCCCATTTTCATCCAATTCTCCTTTTAGTGAGACAAATAAGACATAGTTATGCCCATGTCCCGGAAATCGAGAGCAAGCGCCAAATTTTTCAATGTTTTCTGCTTCACTCAGTTCTGATAACCAGTACCGATGACTTGCCGAAAACTGCGCACGACGATTTATAATGCATTGCATGAGTACACTGGAATCAGAATTTAATATTTCTTAAGATTTTCCTTCTTCTAGGATAAACTAATTTCTTGCTCAATAGTCATCAGCATTAACCACTAACTACAGATTCTTGTGCTTCACAGTGTAAATGAGTGGCGATGCGAAACATTTCTTGCCCTGTATGCAGGTAACTTTCATCGTAGTTTAGAGGAAAATAGGCTAACTCATCTAATCCATCACCTATTTGATTAAGCGAGTAGTATAGGTGAGTTGCTGTTCTTGCTAAACTAGGAGGATTAGGTAGAGAACGGAAAATGTTTTGCGCCTCCTTTAAGTAATTTCGACAAGTGGTTAAATAATCTTGAAATTCTTCTAAAAGTTCATCATCAAAGGGATCAGCTGCTAGGTTTTCAATTTGCTGGTGTAGAGAGTTGAGAATCCGACAAAGGAGGCGATTAACTGGTTGATAAACAACCCGCAGCCATTCCTCTACTTGCTCATCAGCATTGCGTCCTGTTTTTCGTGTAGCATGATATTGTTGCGCAGCTGCCGCACTACGCTGTTGGCGCTCATTATGATACTGTTGCGTATTACCACTACGTTGTTGGCGCTCATTAGAATATTGGTGCGTATTAGCATTACGCTGTTGGCGCTCATTATAATATTGGTGCGTGTTAGCGCTACGCTGTTGGCGAGGCTCGTTGATTTTTGGGGAAGTGACGCGCAGCTTTTGGTCATAATTTCGGCGGCTTTGAGCATCGCCTAAAATTTCATAAGCTGCGTTGATGCGTATAATTTCCTCGTGATTAGCGGTTTCCTGATTGCTGTCTGGATGAAACATTTTTACCAAACGGCGATAGGCTTGCTTAATCTCCGCTTGGCTCGCTTTTTGACTAACTTTAAGAGTTTCATAGTAATTAGAATCAACCATCGCAATCAAGCTTCCCTGATTTTCTTGTCGTTGAGTAACACGACTTGCAACAGATAAAGCAGTATCTTCTCAAGAATCTCCGTCTATGCTCTAGAGGAGAGTGTCAACTCATCTATTTAATTTTACCTTGAGGATTTGAGGAATCAAACCAGCACAAACGACAAAAACCCCACCGCTAGGTGGGGAGCAATAAGTTTCAACGAGTTGTTGTAGCAACTACGTTTTTTTAGCTGAACTCATTAGAAGGTGAAAGTTGTTCTCAAGGTACCAATGAAGACGTCATCGTTGTTGCTACTTTGACCAGGAGAAGTCAAGTAAATAACACCTGGGGTAATGGAGATATTGTCGTTAAGGCGATACTTATAGAAACCTTCAACGTGGATTGGTGTATCAGAACCACCGAAACCTCTACGGTTACGGGCATAAGGTTCTGCACCAGCGAATAAGCCTAAAACGTTTCCTTTCTTACCAAGATCGGGGAATGCTACACCACCTCCGTATGTCCAAGCTTGGAAGTTATCAAGTCTATTGACTTTACCTGAAACGTCGGAATATGTAGCGAAACCACTAATCGAGATTTTATCGCTGGGTTTGAAAGAGGCTTCTATACCATAGTTATTACTTTCAGCGGCGTTAATGACCTGGTTAGCTTGTGCAGTACCAACTGTTGCAGCGTTTGTAGCTAGTACTCCACCCTGATCAAATATGGCAGTACCACCCTTGTGATATCCATGAACGTAGGTTGCAGCTATGGCAAACTTACTACTAAAGTTGAAGTTCAATTGTGCTAGGGCTGCATAGTTACCGTTGAAAACACCTCTACCAAGACCAGGGTTAGCAGGATCAGATGCCAAGTACCCTAAAGTCAGTGAACTTGGTCTGAGAAGACCACCCTTACCAAATTTGAGGCTGACTGCTCCACCTGCACCACCACCAATGTTATAGATTGGGTTTCTTTGAGCAAAGGTAGACAAAGAACCATTACCGCCGTCAAAGTCTTCAAAGTAGGGGTTGAGAGTTGGTGCGTAATCGCTATGAATACCACCTGTAGCTGCAACATAGACTTGGGCGGGTCCAATCGGGAAGTAATAAGACAACCAATCTATGGAAACACTGTTATTGTTATTGGTTGTTCCATTACCAGTGATGTTGAAGGTTTGTGTACCTTCAGATGTGTTGAAGCGACCGGCACCAACAGCTGCTGTACCTAGGTCAAATTTATTGGTAAAACCACCATTACCAGTTGCTAAACGGGTATGTAAAGTGTCTCTACCGGTGAAGCTGGTTTGCAAGTCTAAACGTACTCTGTCTTGAAAGACAGCACGGTTCCTGTCACTAGCTCTATTGCTAAGAGGAGCTGATAGTGCAAAAATTGCTTCACCAACGAGTTTAGTTGTCGTTGAAAACTGATTTGCTTCCAATTCAGCAGTTTTCGCTTCTAATGCGTCGACTCGACCACGAAGAGCGGCAAGTTCAGAGCTGAATTCTTCTTGCAAACGCTGTAAGGTGGCTAGATCCTCTTTTTTCACTACATCAGATGTTGCAGTGGCAATCAATTCATTAACCCGATCTAAACACGCATTTAAACCTGCGGCAAATTCATAGCGGGTCATTGCACGGTTACCACGAAAAGTCCCATTTGGATAACCAGCGATACAACCATAGCGTTCTACCAAGGACTGCAATGATTGGAATGCCCAATCAGTTGGCTGTACGTCTGAGAACTGGGAAACTGATGTTACTTGGGACTGAGAATTGTTTTTCCCTTCGTTGCTGTAGTTGTTAACTTGCTCTAAAACGTTGACTTGTGTTTGTTCGGATTGACTAAAAGTTTGTGATTTTTGGGCAATCTTTGTGACGGCTGTTGAATTTAGTAGTTCTGATGCGGATTTAGAAACCTCTTGATTGTTTGCTTGTGAAAGGTCAGTCTTAATAGTCTGTGCATTATTGGGCTTCTGAGCGGCGAGCGCTGTCGTTGAAATTAGCAGCGTTGCTCCTAAAATTGCTGGGCTAGCTACGAACGATTTCCACAAGAGATTAGACATCTTTACCTGTTCTCCTCACACCGTTTTTATACAATTTTTTTGTTTGCTACTACATATTTGGGAAAATGCAACTTCTTGCTCAAACCTATGGATGA
The DNA here is from genome assembly GCF_017591665.1 of Aetokthonos hydrillicola CCALA 1050. Classification (GTDB taxonomy): domain Bacteria; phylum Cyanobacteriota; class Cyanobacteriia; order Cyanobacteriales; family Nostocaceae; genus Aetokthonos; species Aetokthonos hydrillicola. The sequence goes on from NZ_JAAKGC010000039.1 coordinate 67,307, forward strand.
GAGATAATTGTCTCCACCATTTTTTAGTTTTTGCCAAGCTAACGATTAGTTAAATTCCGGTAAAAAAAATATGTAATTAACTTATGCAAAAACATAGCTCTATAGTATGCAATTATAATTGCTCCACTTGGGATGGCATAACAAAAGTGTCGCCTTCTTAACTGTCACACACCATTGAGTGTGCTGCATGGGAACTATCGCTGATTTGAGCTTGATAAAAGACTACATCTGTAGAGACGAATGGTAAGAAGATGTCAGTAAGTTCCGCTAGCTCATTAAGAAACCACAAAAAATGTACCCATAAAAAACTATCCGCTCTTACTTTAGATCGAGGGACCTAAAATAAGAGCGGTCTAGCGGATCATCGGGTTGCAACCAGACTGCTGAAAGGAACTCCAGGCTAGCCTAGCTACTTGGTCTAACTTAGTCTCTCAAGAAGACTTAAGCTAACTCTTAGAGAACAGCTCCAGCACACAGCCGGTTTGCTGCAACCTGATGACCCATGCGTTTACTACTATCTGTCATGGGCATCACCTCCTTGTTGCCTAAGCGGCCTTAGTCTCAAAAGGGCAGAGCTTTTAACTCTGAGTTTTTCTTTACTTTATTTATAGTAGCATATCAATTCGACAATACAGGAGTCAGAATTCAGAATTCAGAATTTAATCCTGTCTTACTGGTAAAGCAACATGGTCTTGGCGTATTCGACTCCTTTTTATATACGAAAACCCCCACTATATATATAGTGGGGGAAAATTCAGCTATAAAATGCTGTATCCTAGACGATTATTACAAAGCGTTACCGCGAGGCAGAACTTCCTCTGGGAAGACGAATTGTTCGTGAGGTTGATCTTGAGGAGCCATCCAAGCACGGATGCCCTCGTTCAGTAAAATGTTCTTTGTATAGAAAGTTTCAAACTCTGGGTCTTCTGCTGCTCGCAATTCTTGCGATACGAAGTCGTAAGCTCGCAGGTTCAGGGCTAATCCCACAATCCCTACTGCGCTCATCCACAAACCTGTAACTGGTACAAACAACATGAAGAAGTGTAACCAGCGCTTGTTGGAGAACGCAATACCGAAGATCTGTGACCAGAAACGGTTAGCGGTTACCATTGAGTAGGTTTCTTCCGCTTGGGTTGGGT
>NZ_JAAKGC010000218.1 GCF_017591665.1 Aetokthonos hydrillicola CCALA 1050
TCCATTCCCGGAATCAGCATTGGCAGTGTCAAACTACAGTCAGGGATAACAGTACCCCGAATTGTCCCGACAATTCGGGGGATGTACAGTTGGTCTACTACCGCTTTAATCAGGAGCGTTTTAGGTGAGCGTCCAGCAGATGCAGTCGCACAACAAGATTACGACAATGGAGCCGAAGGGATTCAGAATTTCCTTGATCGCATCTATTATGAACTGCGTAACTTGGGCAAAACACCCCAAGAGCGTGCCATCAACTACGCAGCGACCGATGCCTTCCAATTAGCACAGGTATTCCAACAAGCGGCGAGTGAAAATATGCAACTCGACACCATTGAGGTGGAAAAGAGTCCTTTGTGTCGTCCTGAGTCTGAGTGTTGGGATGTGAAACTCGCATTTTTTGACCCACAAAGACAAAATCAACGCGCTCGTAAGGTGTATCGCTTCACTGTGGATGTTAGTGATGAAGTTCCGGTGACTATTGGTCGTCTTCGTTCTTGGTCTATGTTTTAACTAAATCATTCCATTTACAAACAAAGAGGATATCTCTATGAACATGGCGAAGCACGCCAAGCAAGTACCGCGAATGGTGAGTGCTTGGTAAACTGTCAACTTTAAACAATTAAGGACAACAAAATCATGAATCTTCCAATCCAATCTGCACCAATTTTCAGAGGTCTGAGTGCTTTAACAGTAGAAGCTGGCATCACCCCCTCTGGTACTAATACACAGTGCTGCGGTAGTAATTGTCTGACAAAGTACTGTTTTATCGGTCTATCTGCCAGAGGCTGCGATAGGAATAATAATCCTTACATAGCTTGCATCTGGGAATAATCCTTACGTAGATTGCATCGGCTAAACTACAGCACCCCATTTGATCTCTATGCTTTGGGATTGAGAGATGTTGAATCAAGTGTGAAATTAACTGAGCTTAATTCCAGGAGCAAAGTAGGGTCATAAACTCAAGAACACCATCCCTTATTAGGGGTGGCATTCTTCCTAAAAAATGAACCTATAAGTAGGTCGGCGTAAATAATTATCGTTGGGATAAGGCAGGGGGCAGAAGGAAAAAGGGTTTGAGCCTTGTTTACTTTTCTTTACATAGTTTGTTTGTTTTGTGCTAATGGATACATTAACTACGAAAACAGTTCAACTTTATAATCAGGCTGTTGAACATCATCGGGCTGGAGAACTATCCCAAGCCGAAGTTATTTACAGACAAATACTGGAATTAGATCCAGCACACGCCGATGCTCTCCATCTTCTTGGAACCCTGCAGTTTCAATCTGGTACTCTGCAAGCGGCTTTTGAGTTGATTAACCGCGCCATTGAATTATCTAACAATCAAGCGAGTTACCATTGCAACTTAGGTAATGTTCTTAAGGCTTCTGGAAATCCTGATGCAGCAGAAGCATCATTTCGACGTGCCATTTCACTTGATCCAAAATTAGCGATCGCTCACAATAATCTAGCTTCTTTACTCAGAGAAAGCGGTAAGTTAGCAGAAGCTGTAGACTCCTATCAACAGGCAATTCGCTTAAGTCCAGGCTCTGCCAGACTACACATTAACCTGGGTGAAACTCTAGAAACATTCGGAAAAACACAAGAGGCTCTGGGTTCCTTTGAGAAAGCAGTAGAACTGACACCGGATGATCCTGATGTTCATACTAGGCTCGGTATCGCTCTATTCTCTCAGGGAAAAGATGTTCCTGCGCAAGCTTGCTTTGAGCGTGTAGTTGCACTTACTCCAGATAGCATCCAAGCACGGATTGCTCTGGGGATAATTTTCGGCAATCGTGGGGATTTACAGGGGTCGATTGCTCAATTTCGAGAAGCTGTACGACTTGCACCAGAGTCAGGTGAAGTACACTTGAATCTAGGAGCAACTTTGGTGAGGGCGGGAATTTTAAAAGAAGCAGTTAGCAGTCTGCGACGGGCGATAGAATTAGCACCAGAACTGCCTGAAGCTCACTATAATCTTGGTGTTGCTCTAGGCTCTATCGGTCAGGTAGAAGAAGCACTTTCTGCCTATCAGCAAACTGTTGTACTTAACTCCAACTTTGCACAAGCCCACGCTAATATAGCGTCGCTTTTATGGAACAAGAGCCAATACCAGCAGGCTCTTGAGGCTTGCGATCGCGCTTTATTCATCAACCCAGAACTTGCCGAGGCTTATGTTACAAAAGGCAATATTCTCAAAGACTGGGGCTTAGTCGAAGAGGCGCTGAAGCACTACAGAAAAGCACTATCAATCAATCCAGAACTGGCTGAGGCTTCTGCTAACCTGATTTTTTCCCAGCATTACCTATCGTCGTGCCAATTTGAGGAAGTTCACAAAGATATTGTCGCCTGGAACCAACGCCACAGTAAAGCACTAATTCCCAAAAATGTGCATTTCTCGAATCCGCCCATTTCTGAGCGGCGAATTTCTATTGGCTATGTTTCAGCTAACCTTCGGACTCATCCCGGCGGATTCTTTTTAGGTGCGGTGATTGCCAATCATGACAGGGAAAAGTTCAAGATTTGCTGTTATGTAGATATTGAAAAAGAGGATGAGCATTCTCGCCGAATTAAAGCCAATGTTGACGAGTGGCAGTTAATTCGAGGACTTACTGATGAAGCTCTTGCTGATCGCATTCGTGCTGATGGGATTGATATCCTTGTGGATATGAACCGCTTCACAGGAGGCGGACATTTGCTGGCCTTTGCTCGCAAACCAGCACCGATTCAGGTGACTTGGATGGGAGGGCCGATTATGACTACTGGTTTAGAGACTATAGACTATGTTTTGAGCGATCGCATCCACACACCACCAGAATACGAACAGTTCTTTGTGGAAAAAGTCGTGCGCCTCAACAATGCCTATGCTATCTATCAAGCACCGCCTTATGCACCCCCAGTCAGTTCCCTACCTGCTCTCAACCAGGGGATCATCACTTTCGGTTGCTTCAACTACATAGCAAAGATCCAACGGTTGGCAATTGACCTCTGGGCTGAGATTCTCAAAGAAGTTCCCAATTCCCAAATACTGCTTCAATCTAAAGCTTTCGGACAAGATGAACCGCGCCAACACATTCATACTCTGTTTGCAGATCGGGGAGTTGACCCTTCCAGAATTTTACTGTGTGGTTCGGTGCGTCACAACGAATTGCTAGAGAAATACAACCAGGTAGACATTGCCTTTGATCCATTTCCCTATTCTGGAGGTATAACCACCTGTGAGGCTCTGTGGATGGGAGTTCCTGTGATTGCCATGCCTGGAAATGTCGTCACTGTAAGACATACTATCAGCCATCTGCACAATGCAGGTCTGGATGAGTTGGTCGCCGATACACCCAGCAACTACAAAGCTTTAGCGGTGGAATTAGCATCAGATTTGCCGAGATTAGCTGATCTACGAGCTACTTTGCGCGATCGCATCTCCCATTCTCCACTATGCGATGGGGCGGCGTTCACTCGACAGTTGGAACAAGCATATCAAAAAATGTGGCAAAGCTTGTGTGAAAAACAGAAGCTGACATCTTGCACCCCAGATGAATCAGCCCGATATCCCGCCCAGAACTGAAGTTCCGGGCTAATAGCTTAAGTCCATTGAAATGGACTGAAATCCTTGAGCAGTCCTCTTGAGAGGACTTTAGCTATCAGCCAGCGATTTAAATCGCTGGCTGGCTGGCTGACTCTAAGCGATCTGAGTATGCAAAATTTTATCGAATTATAAGAATTATACAACAAGATAAGTCAGAACAAAATTAGTCACAAGTCAGAAAGAAGTCAGTAAAACTCAGGTTTGAACTCAGTTAGCAGTGGAGTTTGATGAATATATGGGGTTCAAACAGGCAGGCTGAACCTTCTGAAAACAAAGATTGTGAGTCCAAAGATGGCAATCCAATATGTAGCTTAAAAGGAACTAGCTTTGTTGCATTAAACAAAAAAGGAAAATTTAAACCCATAACAAACCACAAACTAGAGGAAATCATGATGCAACCTATTGAAGTTGACAATGCGATCGCACAATTTCAGCCCAGTCAAGTGACTGAATTCGAGTTGAAACAACCGATTTCCCAGTCTTCAGCGATTGGTATTCAGGCTGCAGAAATCAATCAGTTAACAACTATGTCAATGAAAGAAACCCCAATAAGGATTTTTTTCCCGTGTTGCGATCATGGTATAGTGTGATTATGATGTCAACTATAGGAATCCGGTTTAATGCTTGAAATTGTTTGTCTGCACAAACAAAAGGTAAAAAGCAAGACCCAAAAAGATTACAGAAAATTAAGTATACTGAGTTTTTAAATAAATAGAAATCCTATAAATAATAATAACTATGCTAGATAAACCACATTTC
>NZ_JAAKGC010000040.1 GCF_017591665.1 Aetokthonos hydrillicola CCALA 1050
ATCTAAAGACAGATTCTCACGCGTTACTCACCCGTCCGCCACTAACCCCGAAGGGTCCGTTCGACTTGCATGTGTTAAGCATACCGCCAGCGTTCATCCTGAGCCAGGATCAAACTCTCCGTTTTGATTCTGATTCTAAGGTTCAGAACGAACAAATGCGATTAATCGCCCTTGTACAATTCTTGAATCCTCTGTTATGATTTTGTTTGAGTCTTAGGGCTAACCCGTTCGACTAAATTTACTTGACGAGGATTGGTCGTTTATAAGCTTTCAAACTATTGATTTGTCTCGGTTCGGCTTGCCGTTTCATTCGGCACTTCAATCAATATAGCAAACCTAAATAGGTTCGTCAAGGGTTTTGGAAAAAAATTTTCAAAATATTTTTTCTGGGCTTCTGGTAAGGCTTTCAGGAATTTTCTGCACCAAAACGGGTACTCTAGGCTTGACTTAATCTGAAAAAAGACTCCTCAAGCCATCTCAAGGGGAGTTTTCTGTAGGGGCAGTTAGGCTTTCATGCATTATCCGTGCTGCTTGTAAACGTGCTACAGTCCTTTACGTTGTAGGGGGTCAATAGCCTGAGCCTTAGTTTCAGGCTCGCTCCCCCGTACAAAAATCAGATTAGGACTTACGCATTGACAAGGAGACCCACATATGGGGTATAGATTTCAAGCCTTTAAACTTGATTTTTCGGCACTTTTTTGGCGATCTCTATTATCCCTCAGATCATTGTTTAAAGCCTGAAACGACGAATTTTCGTTAATGCACAAGATGATTCGTTTGTACAGTGCGTAAGTCCTACAGATGTAAGTGAAGGAGAAATAAAAAATGAACCGTCGTCTAATTTCCTCTGGTTCATCTTTTGAGAGAGATATCGGTTACTCTAGAGCTGTCGTGGATGGGGATTGGGTTTTTGTTTCTGGGACAACTGGCTTTAACTACGACACGATGACTATCTCAGATGATGTCGTTGAACAGGCGGTTCAGTGCTTCAAAAATATCCAAGCTGCACTAGCACAAGCAGGATGTACTATGAAAGATGTAGTGCGAGTTCGCTACATACTCCCCTTGCGAGAGGATTTTGAATCTTGCTTTCCAGTACTCCATCAATATTTAGGCGACATCAGACCCGCAGCGACTATGATTGTTGCAGGATTAGCAGATCCTAGAATGAGAATAGAAGTTGAAGTAACAGCTCACCGTGCTGAGTAAGGGAGCATCCGAAATTTTGCAAAAAAATGGTAGTGGGAGCATCTTGCTCCTTAGTTTATTCCTGAAGCGGGCAAGATGCCCGCACTACAAAATAAAATAAATTTACACATTTGGTATGAGACGCCAAGGAACGAACAAACCTTGACAACGCAAGGTTTTTTGTCAAGGTTTTACAGAACGCTGCTGTTTCAAATAAGTAAATACAGACTTATCTCCTATATCTGCTGGAATTCCTTGTACAGCTTTACGTAGGGCAAACACCATAAATAAAATTGCCCACAATCCTAGCAGTACCTGCTCCCACTGAAGCGATCGCACTCCTACTAAATGTCCTAATAGTAGTAACGGCACTATAAATGCCAACAACTTGGTTTCTAGGCGGTTAAAGCAGAATGCTTCTTTAAAATAGATTCCTGTTAAAGCAACAAATGTAAAACCTATACCCAGTAAGGTAATTGGTTGAGTGTAAACGGTAAGAGCTAAAGGTTCGCTGCTGTTGAGGGCTATTACAATCGAAGCAAGGGTACCGAGAGCCCAGCAAACTTGTAGGAGCCGGTGCAGCGACACCATATATATGTGAATAGTAAGTAAACTCACACCCAAAGCAAGACTAAAACAGGCATATAAAGGTGTTAGAAACTGGACAGAGCTTGAGTCATTCTTGAGCAAAACCAATAAACTGCCGATCGCAAAGCTAACCGCCGCTACCATTAAAGCTGCACGATAGATAATTACACCAGTGCGATCGTCCTGATTTATGGTAAAGTCCCCAAACTGACCTTGATAAATTATGGGTTGAGGTTCTTGTAGTTGAGTCATAGTTGGTTATCATCGCTATCTTATATAGATCTTAAGCTCATTCCACCTGCTGAAGTTGGATGTGGCATTAATTATCATTGGCTATTTTTCCCATCTACTTAGTTGGCAGCGGAATTCTGACTGTGAAGGTTGTACCAATTCCCTCTTGACTCTCTACAGAAATTTCTCCCTGATGGATATCTAGACACTTTTTAACGACTGCTAGCCCTAATCCGACACCAACAATATCTCTGACGTTGTAGCTACGATGAAAAGGCTCATATAGTTGTTGTTGAAATTCCTCTGGAATGCCAATGCCTTCATCTTTAATTTGAAAGCTCACAACTTCGGCTTCACAGCTTAAAACGAAATAGATATTTCCCCCATTAGGCGAGTACTTAATTGCGTTAGAAAGCAGATTACTAAGAATCGAGTATAATAATTTTTCATCTAATTCTGCGCGAGTACATCCATCATCACTAAGAAATTTAATTTCATGCCTATTGTTGCTACCCAAATGAATATCTTCTACTAAATTGAGACAAAAAGCTTCCAGATCTACAAGTTCTCGGTTGCATTCTAACTTGCCAGCTTCTGCTCTTTCTATTGTAAGGATATCTGATAGTAACTTAGTCATTAACTTAGCAGAAGATTGAATACGTTCTAAATTTTTAAGGCGCTTTGACTGTGTCCATTGCTCACTATTTTCTGCTAGTAATTGAGCCGAGCCTAAAATAATACTCAAAGGGGTACGAAATTCATGGGAAACCATTGAAAAAAAACGCAGCTTGAGATCACTTAGTTCTTTCTCTTGGGATAAATGAATCTGAAGAGTTTCTGCTTTATGCCGTTTCACCATTTGTCTATAAAGCAAGGCATAGACTCCAAAAAGAATTGCAAAGCTCAAAAAGATACTTAAGAATTCTATAAAAATTCTAGAGCGTATATTATGTTCTGATTTTTTAACCCATAACTCTAATAACTTTTCTTCTTCTGCTTGCATTTGGATGATGAGCATTCTGATTTGGTCTCGGCTTCTTTTACTCCTAACTATCAAAGGATATTGGTTTTGTGCAGTTGATTGACCAGCCTTATACACATCAATAGACTGCTTAAATAGGATTTGTTTTTGTGAAATTAAGGATTGTAAAGTTGCAAGCCGTTGCTGTTGGCTTGTATTTCCAGCATTCAGTTGTTTCAGTATTTTTATTTTGGGAGAAATACTTTCAATGGCTGCATTATAGCGTTTTAATTCTGACTCATCTTTGAATAGAGTATAACTAAGGAGGTTCGATTCAGAATCAGTTAAAGTCGCATGAATATCTGTCAGATTCTTGAGTACTTCATGGGTGTGCTTCACTTTGTCGGCATTTTGAATTAATTTAATTGCATTTTGGTAAGAGATCATGCTGTCAATGCCTATGAGTAGCAATGCCAAACCAAAGCCGAACACATTCCATTTTCCAACAAGAGACCACTTCATGAAAAATTCAGTTTCAAACAGGCAACAATTATGGAGTTTATAGGTAACCTTTCTTGAGTCTAGCCAGCTTGGATAAAGTAGGCTTTATCCAATTGAAGCGTAATATATTATGCAGCAACGTGTACAAACATGGGATGATAAATAAAGTCAGAAGCGTGGCGATCGCCATTCCAAAGAAAACAACAATTCCAAGCGGTTGCAAAAACTCTGAACCTTCCCCAATACCCAAGGCTAGCGGAAATAGTCCCAATATAGTAGTCACCGTCGTCATCATAATAGGACGCAGACGCTCTTTAGCAGCCCTAACAATGGCGATTTCACGTGCACAACCTTCCTCTTCCCGGATTTGGTTTGCCAGTTCCACCATTAAAATCCCAGCATTCACCACAATACCTACTAATAACACAGCACCGACTATGACAGTTGCGCCAAGCGCTGTTTTCGTAATATAAAGTCCAAAAATTCCTCCAGCCAATGCTAGTGGTACTGTAAACATAATAACCAACGGGTCAATCAGCGAGTTATATTGCACAGCCATAACCACAAAGATGAGGAACGTTGCTAACCCTCCTAAAGTTATGACAGAGTTTTGTAACTGCTTAGTTGTTTGTTCGGCAGAACTTGGCAAAATAGAAACCCCATCAGGTAACTTTATACCTTTAAGTACCTCATTCACCTGGGCTATAGCTTCACCCAGAGTCGCTCCCTCGGTAAGATTACCTGCAATAATAAAAGCTTGACGCTGTTGAATTCGTTGGATTTCTCCTGGAGCTTGACCTTCTTCAATACGCGCAACATCCGAAAGGCGTATTTGTTGATTGTTATTTGTAAATAAAGGTAATAATTCAAGCTGAGAAGGACGCTCTATTGCCTCTTGATTCAACTCCACCCGTACATCTACTAAACGGTTACCACGTTGAATTTGCGTAGGAACTGAGCCTTCAATCGCTGTTTGAATTGTCTCACCAATTTGCTGCGCTGTCAGCCCCAAAGCAGCTACTCTTTCCCAGTCAGGATGGATTTGTACTTCTGGTTGACGAGGATCAGCATCAGGTCGAAATCTAGCTAGTGTGACTTTTTCCTCTAAGGCTTGTTGTACTTGCCTTCCTGCCTGCTGTAACTTTTGATTATCGTTACCTTGTAAAATCACGTCAATTTCTGAACCTTGGGCTGGGGTATTCGTCAAGATTAAACCCCGTACTTGCCCCGGACTAAGGCGAAGTAAAATTCCTGCTAAATTCAGTTTATTAAATTCCTGGGTTGCCCGCTTGACAAACCTCTCAACATCTGTATCTGGTTTAAGAGTGATTGTGCTATTAGCGCGTAAAGGATTTTCTGTCGTATTACTGCCAAATAAAAAGCCGCCTACAGTTGTAAAAACATAATCAGTTTCTGGTTGTTTCTGTAAGATGTCATCCACAACCTGCATAACTTTCTGAGACGTTTCCAAAGGTGTACCTGGAGGAAACTGGACTCTTAAATTCGCTTGCCCAGTATTGATCCGTGGTAAGATTTCTTGCGGAATTTGACTTGCCATGAACAAGGTACTACCGCCCAGAATGAAAAAAGTTATGATGACGACAAGCAATCTATAGCGTAAAACCTTAGTTAAAAACCTGCTATATACGTTTGTCGCATCTTCAAAACGTCGATTAAACTGTTGTAATAGCCATAACTCACTCACTCGACTAGACCAAGGAATGGCTAAAAGTCGAGATGTCAGCATCGGTACCACTGTGATAGCAACAACAAGAGAAGCTGCAATTGCAAAGCTAATACTGAGAATCAGTTCATTAAATAGCAGTGAGATAAAACCGCCAATCAACAAAAATGGTACTACTGAAACCAAGTTGGCTGCAGTAGCTGCAACTAAAGCAGATTCTACTTCTTGAGAAGACGCGATCGCCGTCGCCATAAAAAATTCTCGATGAACTCTCTGCTTCCTTACCTTTTTCTGGTTGGGAGTCATACCTGTTTTTTCAGCAATATTCTCCAAAATCACTACTGACGTATCAATTGCTTGACCAATTCCTAAAGTTAGCCCAGCTAAGCTAAACACATTTAAGGTTAAACCGAACAACTTCATCAACGCGATCGCCGACAGAGTACACAGTGGAATTGCCAAACTGATAATTAATGTTTGCCTGAATGACCCCAAAAATAACAATACCGCCGCCGCAGCCAATAATGCTCCAGAAAAAGCTGAAAAAATCACATCATTTAAAGAATTACGGATGAAGCGAGATTCATCTGTAGTTGGTGTCAAAATCATGTCAGATGGAATCAAGCCGGATTGGCGCAATTGTTCAATTCGCCGCTTGACTCCGTCGACAACTGTAATTGTATTAGCATCAGGTTGCTTTTGAATCGAAACTTTTACAGATGGTTGACGGTTCAAGTAAACAAATACTCTCTGTTCTTCTGTACCGTCTATGACTTCAGCAAAGTCTCGTAGATAAACACGACGGGGTGACAACGAATTGTTATTCGATGTATCACCGTTGGTTGAAGAAGCAACTGTAAAAGATAGGTTTTCTATTTCCTTAGCATCTCGAAATCTTCCCACAGTGCGGGTTAACGGTTCAGAATTTTGACCTAAAATCCGACCCCCAGATATATCCTTGTTACGCGCTGTAAGTTCATTAAGTACATTAGTTATACCAACACCAAGTGCCTGCAAACGCTTTAAGTCAACAAGCACTCGCACTTCTTCTTCAGCAGCACCAGAGACATCCACTGCAGCAATCCCAGGTACAACGCTCAGTTCGCGGGATAATTCTTCGTCGGCAAATACCCGTAAATCTTTACCTTGTAAAGAGGAGGATGTTATTGCTAACTCGTAAATTGGCTGTTGAGAAGGATCAAATTTAAATATACGCGGTTCTTCTATAGTATCTGGTAGTTGCCCTCTACCTCTGTTAAAAGCCGCTGTAGCATCGTTTAAAGCTTGGTCAATATTTCCGCCTGGTTGGAAAAATAAATCAATACTAACTTGTCCCTCACGAGTACGAGAAGAAACTTGTACAACATTCTCTGTGGCTGATAAAGCTTCTTCTAAGGGTCTAGTAATTTCATCTACTGCAACTTCTGGTGATACACCAGGCGCTTCTAACCGAACACCGATTCGCGGATAGGTAATCGATGGCAGTAAATCTACTTGTATTGTTGAGCCAAGATATATACCAACCACAATTACCGCCACAGTCAGCATAAGTGTGGCAATATGCTGGCGGATCGAAATGGCACTAATACTAAAACCGCCACCTTGCTTTACCTCCTGCATCGAGATTGCCCCTTTAATATTGATTGAAAATCCGAGACTTTAGAAAGAGATCTGCCCATCAGGAATTTGATTCTGAAAGAATCGACAGACGTACGCGATCGCCATCTTGTAACGGCTTACCACTACGGGTAACAAATCTCTCTCCTGTTTGCAAGCCAGATAAAATTTCCACTTTGCCATCAGCTCTTTCTCCAAGCCTCACGGATCTAGCTTTAACTGCTGTCTTACCCTCTGTTTGTGTGACAACAAACACTCTCCCCTGACTATTTTGCAAGGAGGAGGTATTACTGCCTTGCCCTTGCCCACCCAGTTGTTGAATAGCAATCTCAGGTACTATAACCCGCTGTTGGGCTTGAGAGTTAAAGTTAACTCGTGCCAACAAGCCACTTCCAATTTTTCCTTGACTGTTAGAAATCATCACCTCCACTGGTACTAAGCGAGCCGTTGCATCAGCATCTGGGGAAATACGTATAACTTTTCCTACATATGTTTGGTTGGGCAATGCATCTAACCGTACTTGAACAGACTGCCCTAAGCGAACGTTTGATAGTTCCTTTTCCGAAACTTGAAGCAGAACTTTTACACTGCGGAAGTCACCAATTCTCAAGACTTCATTACCTGGTTGAAGAAGGTTCCCTGGCTCTGTTGACTTTGCTAGAACCACGCCAGTAATTGGAGAAGTTAACTGAGCATAGGATCTACGTTCCTTGGCTTGTGCAATGACTGATTTTTGAACAGTTAATCTATTTTGAGCAGCACGAACAGCTTGCTGTTGTGTACGGACTCTTTCTTGAGCAGCGCGTACAGCCTGATCTGCTGTAAGACTCTCAGTACGTGCTTTTTCAGCTGTTTGTAGTGAAATTGCTCCTTGCTTCGAGAGTAGTTGCTGTCGTTGTGAGTCGGCTTCTGCTTGCACCTGTATAAGCCGCAGTCGTTCCACCTCCACACGAGCATTACTCACTTGCGCGATCGCCTGCGCTACTTCTGAGTTGAGCGTTGCTAGTTGTGCTTCTGCTTGATTTAATGCTGTTTTAAGCAAAGCATCATCTAACTGACCAATGAGTTGTCCATATTTAACCGCGTCGCCAACATCTACATTTAAACTCAACAACTGTCCTTCAGCTTGCGATCGCAGTGAAACAGTGCGGAATGGAACAGTAGTTCCTATATATTGTGGCTGTTGTCGCAATAAACCAGTGCGTGCGATCACCGCATCAACAGGTTTTACGTTATCTGCTTGTTGCACTTTACTAGAACTCTGAGATTGAGCTTCAGCTGCTCCTTTGGAAAGAGAACCGCAACCTACACTTAGTAGTCCTATGCTCAGTACATAAGCGATTAAAGTTTTCTTTTTGTAGACAAAAGTTTTCAGTGCACAAATTTGGTAGAGTACTTTAAAATTTCGATTCCCTGCAAAAATCATCTTATTTTGCTCTTGAGGTTAACCTCGATTCTTGTACCAACGAATGAATAGCTTCTCACATTCAATCCAAACAAACATCAAAGCACTAAAACCAACGCAAATAGCCAATTCAACTGGACTAAGCCAGTGGGTACCGAAAAAATTTCGCATAGGTTCAATGTAAACTAGCATCAACTGTAAAATTATTGTCAACGTTACTGCAGCAATCAAATAAGGGTTAGAAAAGGGGTTTAACTCCAAGGATAGCTGCCTATGCGATCGCACAGCTAAAGCGTGACCCATTTGTGCTAAACATAAGCTAGTGAAAACCATCGTCTTCCAAGCGTCTTTATCGCCTTGATATCCGGCTGCATGAGTATGATTATATGCCCACCACATTAAAGCAATGGTAATAATGGCAAAGATCACTCCAGTGCGGAATATGTAAGATCCCAACCCCCTGGAAAAAATACTCTCACGAGGACTAAAGGGAGGTTGTCGCATCACATCTGGTTCAGCAGGTTCTACAGCCAAAGCCAAGGCTGGTAAACCATCTGTAACTAGATTCATCCACAAAATTTGTAAAGGCGCGAGAGGAACACCACCCAAACCCATAAGTGGTGCAGCAGCTATCGTTAAAACTTCTCCAACATTGCTGCCCAAAATATATTTGATAAAGCGACGGATATTCGCGTAAACAACTCTTCCTTCCTCAACTGCAGCAACAATAGTGGCAAAGTTGTCATTTAGCAATACCATGTCGCTGGCTTCTTTACTTACATCAGTACCCGTAATACCCATGGCAATACCAATGTCAGCTTGTTTCAAGGCTGGAGCATCATTAACGCCGTCTCCAGTCATGGCAACAAGCTTACCGCGCTTCTGAAGAGCTTGCACTATTCGCAGTTTGTGTTCTGGTGCAACACGAGCAAAAACAGTTACTTGGTCTACTTGTTGCTCTAGTTCTCGTTGACTCAATTGCTGCAAATCTTGACCAGTGAGAACATTATCTCCTAAGTTGGCAATACCTAATTGACTGGCGATCGCCATAGCTGTCAAATGGTGATCTCCGGTGATCATCACTGTCCGAATCCCCGCTTGCTGACAGAGGCTCACGGCTGATTTCGCCTCAAGTCGTGGCGCGTCTAGCATTCCCACTAACCCCAACCATACCAAATTTTGCTCTGTGGCTTCATCTTCTTCTGGTAAAGGTAAAGTTTCCAAAGGTTTGCAAGCAACACCCAATACACGCAAACCATTAGCTGCCATTTGGTTATTTTGCTTCAGGATACTCGCTCGTTGCTCTTTCGTCATAGGTTCAGTACCATGACCTAGTTTGTAACGAGTGGAACGTTCTAAAATGATTTCTGCCGAGCCTTTTGTAAACATAACGTAAGGGCTTTCCCAGTCCCTAGCCTCTGTTTCACAAATTGTACTCATCCGCTTACGCTCAGAAGAAAATGGAAATTCTGCAACACGAGGGAGCCAACGACTGAGCGGATCTTTGTCCACACCTTTCTTAGCTCCAAGTACGATCAGTGCTCCCTCTGTTGGATCTCCCAGAACACTCCACTCATTATTCTCATACTGCAACACAGAATCATTACAAAGTACGCAAGCGATCAGCAATTGGACTAGTTCTGGCTCTTGATCTGCAAGCAGCGCGGAGATTGGTGCTGACTTTAAAGTTTCGCTAGTAATCGAGTCAGAGGAACCTGAAACTTTTGGCTCAGTCAAGAATTCCCCGATAGGAACATAACCGTCGCCAGTTACATGGAATGTATAACTTGGCGTGTCAACTTCTTGGACAACCATTTTGTTTTGGGTGAGGGTGCCAGTTTTATCCGAGCAGATGGTGTTAATACTCCCGAGTGTTTCGACAGCTGGCAGTTTACGAATAAGCGCTTGACGACGCACCATCCTTTGCGTTGAAAGCGCTAGGGTAAAGGTAATAACAGCAGGTAAGCTCTCTGGTACGATCGCAACGGCAATACTCAGGGACACTTCTAATAAGTCTTCGAGCTGACTTAAGCCGAGAGTGAAAGTACCACCTATGACGACGATAGCAACCAAGACTAGCGAACCCATGACTAAAACGTTACCCAGTTGGGATAGCCTTTTTTGCAAGGGGGTAGGCTCAGTTTCCACAGACTGAAGCATGGCGGCAATTCGCCCTAGTTCTGTCTGCATCCCAGTACTAGTTACAATAAATTTGCCTCGTCCAATGAGAACTTCAGTTCCTTGAAATACCATGTTTTGGCGATCGCCTAACGGTGTCTCGGAACTTAGGACTAAGTCTGCTTGCTTATTGACCGCAGCAGCTTCGCCAGTTAGTGTCGATTCCCTAATTTGCAGGTTAGATTCTTCGATTAAGCGACCATCTGCTGCAATTTGCACTCCAGCTTCCAGAAACATTACATCTCCTGGTACTAGGTTGGAGGCTGGTACCTCAACTAGTTTGCCGTTGCGCACAACTTTCACTATCGGAGCTGCTAGACGCTTAAGAGCAGCGAGAGCTTTTTCGGCTCGGCTTTCTTGAAGATAGCCCAGTACCCCATTGAGGATGACTATAGAAAAAATAGCGATCGCATCTTTAGGAAACTGGTTTGTTCGTAGATCGAGAATGGCAGAAATTACGGCAACCGAGATCAGCATCAACAACATGATATTCGTGAACTGATCTAGTAAAATAGTCCAAGCACTGCGATCGCCTGTTGTCTCTAGTTCATTAGTACCATACTGCTCTAGGCGATGTTCTACTTCTTCGGAGGTTAAACCATCAACTGCATCACTCTCAAGCAATAACAGTGTGTGTTCCACGTCCAAAGAATACCAAGCTGTTGTTGACGAAGTATTAGAATTAGAAGACATAGCCGGATTCTGGGGAACTTTAGTGCGTCGATTGTTTCGTAAATTGCTGAGTAACAAGGGTTACAACTCCTATGAGATTGGTGAACGCAACTTTCGGGAAATGTTTCTTGAGATTACTATTGCTTGATATTTCATTGAGAAGATTTGTGAAAATTAACGATATCTTGAAGCTAACTAAAACAAGTTGAAAAATCGGGAATTAATCGGGTAAAAATCGGGTAGTAAGGCAAGTCTTATGCGTTTGTTTAGAGAAGAACCGTTTTGGTCAGTACCCCGACCTGAAGGACGGGGCTTCATGCCTCCCCTTTAAGGATAGCTGACCCGTCTAAGTGTTTCGTACACTACGTTACCGGTAAGCGTTTATGCTCCTACCTACAGATACGCAGCCAGTCTGTAGCTCTAGAACCAAACAGCTAAACAGGTTTATAGGGTTAAGCCAGTGTTGTTTGGAAAGTACCGACCAGTAACTTTGACAAGGCTAACATCACCCAGTAATGGAGGGACATTGTGTCCAAAGTACTAGTAATTGATACCGACAAAAAACCATTAAATCCAATTCATCCTGCTACAGCACGACAACTTTTAAATAACGGTAAAGCAGCTATTTATAGGCGCTTTCCTTTCACAATCATGCTCAAGAAATCATGTCAGTTAGATGTGGTTGTTGAACCGTTAAGAATCAAGATAGACCCAGGAAGTAAAACAACTGGTTTTGCACTGGTTAACGATTCAACAGGAGAGGTTGTATGGGCGGCTGAACTTCAGCACCGAGGTTTTGCAATAAAGGAATCCTTGAACTCTCGTCGTGCTATTCGGCGTGGTCGCAGAAACCGCAAAACCCGTTATCGTCAACCACCAAAACACGAATGGTTTAGGAAAGGTAACAAACAACCTTGTCCTAAACAACGTAGAGAAGGATGGTTGCCACCTAGTCTTATGAGTCGTGTTCATAATATCGAAACCTGGGTCAAGCGACTACGCAAATTTGCTAACATCACCGCTATATCTCAAGAATTAGTTAGGTTTGACACTCAATTAATGCAAAACCCAGATATTCAAGGCAAGGAATATCAACAAGGAACACTCGCAGGCTATGAAACACGCGAGTACTTACTTGAAAAGTGGGGTAGACAATGCGCTTATTGTGGGGTCAAAGATGTTCCTTTGCAGGTAGAACACATTCATCCAAAAGCAAAAGGAGGAACGAATAGAATATCAAATCTCACTCTAAGTTGTGAAAAATGCAACCTCAAAAAAGGAACACAAGATATTAAGGAATTCTTGAAAAAGGATCCGAAACGGTTTACTGAAATTGAAGCGCAAGCTAAGAAACCATTAGTGGATACTGCTGCTGTTAATGCAACTAGATTTAGATTACTAGAAACATTAAAAGCTCTTGGACTCCCAGTAGAAACAGGTAGTGGTGGATTAACCAAGTTCAACAGAACCACCCAAAGCCTTGATAAGACCCATTGGATAGATGCGGCTTGTGTTGGCAAATCAACTCCTAACAAACTTTGGGTTAATGGTGTTAAACCACTGTTAATTAAAGCTGCTGGTCACGGTACTCGCCAATCATGTAGAACGGATAAGCATGGGTTTCCTATTCGTCATTGTGCAAGAGAGAAAATCCACTTTGGTTTTACAACTGGTGACATCGTTAAAGCTGTTGTCACAAAAGGGAAGAAAGTAGGAATTTACACCGGGAGGATCGCCACTCGTGCTACTGGTAGCTTTAATATTTCAACCAAAAACGGGTTAATTGAAGGAATTTCTTACAAATACTGCAAAACCATTCATCGAAAAGATGGGTATGGTTGTGCCGTTTGACAATTGTAAAGCCGTCCTAGAAGGACGGGGTTTCTACCCAAATAAACTGATGAACTCAAGAGGAAATCTTTTCATCTTCTGGAGCCAAATCTCATAATTCGGGAGTAGATGGTTTTGAACAACTTGCTTAAGCGGTAAGTGGTACGGACAAAATCCAAGACAAAGTAAGGCACCCGTAACCGCAATCGAGATAGCAAGGGAGTGTATAGCCAATAGTATGCCTTCTTTAAGTCATCCCACTTTGAGCAAGTTTCTTTATGGAGAAAATCCGAGACATCTACGACTAGACCCCGATTTTCCTGCATCATTACGTTACGACCATGAACATCATGCGGATAAAGACCACGCTCACGTGCGTAGTTCAAAGCTTGATCAATATCCAGAATTACCTGTTTTGGGATTCGTAGACCAAGGTGCATGCAGTCATAGAGAGTCACTCCATATAATCGCTTTAAGATTAAGAAGCTCTCTTTAGCATAAAAACACTCCGAGAAAGCGGGATGGGAACCTAAACGGCGATAAACTTCTACCTCCTCCCTAAAACCTGGGCGTCCAGGTGCGTAAATTTTCACGACTTGGTCTGGGTAGTCAGGGTGATACACAACCGCTGCGTAGTTACCTGCTCCAACAAGCTTCCAAGGCTCGGGGATATAGTGAACTTTTACGGGATTATGGGGATTGACGCTCTCTATTTCTATCTGAGGAAGTAGATCTTGGTGAACACTTGCAATGAGCCGACTTATGTATGAATCATTCATATTTTTAATCTTCAAAAAGATGCATGTTCTCTCACAAGATTGTACAGAACTTATGTTGCTACCCGATTTCTCCCCGATCTTTCCCCGATTTTCTAACTTCTTTTATATAACCTTTAGAGGATAGACAATCTGATATTTTTGTTATGGTTAACATCTTCTAATTCTTGCTCTATCTTAATCAGTCACTTTGTTGGCAAGTTTGACTCTTGTTGCTTTTGTTAATATCTGAACAAAAACAGGAGATAAGTTATTCATACAGTACATATTAGCCATGCGTATATTAATTGTTGAAGATGATGTTCAATTAGCGGAAATGTTGACAGAAGCACTGACAACTCATCAGTATGTAGTGGATGTTGTCAGGGATGGCAAAGAAGCATCTGATTGGGTTGAGTGTTTGGAGTATGACTTGATTGTGCTGGACGTGACGCTACCCAAGCTAGATGGCATAACTTTTTGCAAACAGCTTCGTTATCGTAATGCTACACTTCCTGTTCTGATGCTAACAGCTAGAGATACCATTGCTGACAAGATTATAGGTTTGGATGCAGGAGCAGACGATTACGTCGTCAAGCCTTTTGATCTGCAAGAGTTAATGGCACGACTTCGAGCATTGTTACGTCGAGGGGGTATGGCTGCGACAGCGATCTCAACAATATCTTGGGGGAGTTTGAGCCTGAATCCAAGTACCTACGAAGTTACTTACGAACAACAGCCGCTACACTTGACTCCCAAGGAATATGCTCTATTAGATTTACTGGTTTCTAATGGTCGTCGGGTTTTGAGCCGATCTGGTATTATTGAGCGGATTTGGTCACTGTCAGATCCACCCTCTGAGGAAACTGTTAAGTCTCACATTAAAAGTTTACGAATGAAGCTGAGAGCAGTTGGTGCACCTGAAGACTTGATAGAGACAGTTCATGGACTAGGCTATCGGCTTAAGCAGGTTAGTTAGTTGCTGGGTTTGTTTGTGTTAAGAATTATTAAGGAAAACTTGTACGGGCGTCTCCAACTTGATTTGCAATTGAGTCTCGGCATTACCGCTATTAATGGCAATTTCTATCCAGCCATGACTACCAATTAAAGCGATCGCGTCTCCAGCTTTCACATCACTATAAGTTTCACGTCCTGGAATAGTCAAACCTGGTGCTTGGATGCACCAGGTTTTTCCTTGTACATAAATTCCTGGAATGTTGGTAATCAAGTTTCCGTAGTGATCAATATATTGAATGCAACCTGTCATACCAGTTTCTGTTTGAATGCATTCTGGTATATTTAGCTGTACTAAGGTTGCTGGATCTATTGTTTGTCCTAGCTGTTCAAAAGGGACACCGCTAGCAAGATGAGCTCCTACTGGAGCAAAAATATCCCTTCCATGAAAAGTTGTACTAAGTTGAGATGTTCGCCAGTATTGAGGGTTTGTTAGTTCTACTGCTGCGATCGCCGGACTTTGACTTAGTACCCCACTAAATATGCCATTGTCTGGGCCAATGAGAAACCCTTGAGCAAATTCAACTGCGATCGCTCTTCGTACACCCCCCACACCTGGATCCACTACCGCCACATGAACTGTCCCAACTGGGAAATATGGGTAAGCATTCATTAAGCAAAACCTAGCTGCGGCAATATTTTGCGGCGGAATTTGGTGGGTTAAGTCTACCACAGTTAGCTTGGCGTTGATTTGGGTGATGACTCCTTTCATCACGCCTACATACACGTCGCGATCGCCGAAATCCGTTAACAGGGTCAGGATACCAGCGTACTCAGCTCTTTGATCAGAGCGTTTGTTAAGAAGTTTATCTAACATGAAGTTTACTTTGAATATTATAAAGTTTCTTTTTTCTGTAGCATAAGTAACGAAATCTATGTTATGTTAGGAAAATATAAAAAAGATTACCAGAGGACCGTGATTATGATTACAAATAGGATGGAAGCTGCAAAAAAAGCCCAACAACTGCACCGGCAGAATCTTCAAAGAAGCGTAGAACAGCGCTTACAGGTAGCAAGAGCCAAAGGCGACGAACAACTCATTCGCCAGTTAGAAGCGGAGATGAAGTATATAGGCTAAGAAAGAAATTTGTTGTTCATAGTTTGTTGTGTTTAAACCCGCAGCGGCGGGTTTTCTCTATTTAAGAGGTCATTTAGTGACGTGCTAATCGCCCTTTGGGTAGAGTAATTGACAGAAATTCCAGTATAATCACGGCTAGGTAAAAAATAGAATCAAGCCGTGTTTTTCTTTAACTTACTTAAATTTCCCTATTTACCAGCGCTGTTAACAGCTTTTCTATTAATTTTTTCTTCAAAAACCCAGGCTGCTGTTGTATTCAGTGGAGTAGCTGCTGGTGACGCTACAAACACAAGTGCTATTATTTGGACACGTACGGCAGATTCTGTTAGTCAAAAAGGTACAATAAGTAACTTAACCGTTCAAGTTTCTCTTGATCCAACGTTTCACAAAATTGTATCCTCCTTAAAAGGAGTAACCAGACCAGACCACGACTATACCCTAAAACTTGATATCAAAAATTTAAAGAGTGGCACACAATATTATTACCGTTTTTTAACAGGAGATGGAAAGCTAAGTCCAGTAGGTACATTCAAAACTGCGCCTGCAAAAACTCAGAAAGCAGCTGTTCGTTTTGGTTTTAGCGGTGATGCTGACAGTCAGTGGCGTCCATACCCTTCAACTCAAGATTTTAACAAGCTGAATTTAGACTACTTTGTTTTTCTCGGTGACACAATCTACGAAACCAAGAGCGCTATATCTGAAGCGTGTGCTGATCCCGACAGCAATCCTAAACAAGCTTTAGCAGATTACTACCGTAAATACAGAGAGCAGTTAGAACCCCTAACAGCAGAGGGTTTCTCTAGTTTACAAAGGCTGTTTGCTTCTGGTGGAAATTACACTCTTATCGATAATCATGAACTAGGTAATAAACGATTTATTAATGGAGGTGCACCTGCTAGTAAAGATGCTGATGCGAGCAATCCAGCAAATGATGTTAACACAACTGGCACCTTTATTAATAAAACCGATGGCTTCAAGCTATTGCTGAAAGCATACAACGACTACCAGCCAATTCGAGAAAAAACTATTTCTGCTTCAGGTGATCCTCGGACAGATAAAACACAACAATTGTATTTTGCTCAGCAGTGGGGGGCAAATAGTATTTTCATCAACTTAGATGATCGTTCGTATCGTGATATACGTCTAAAAACCACAATGGGTGCTGACGACACAGGCGTGCGTGCAAATAATCCTAAGCGTACCATGCTAGGTAAAACTCAACTGAGTTGGTTCAAACAAACGCTGTTAAATGCACAACAAAATCATGTACCTTGGAAAATTATTGCTATTTCTTCACCAATTGATGAAACAGGAGATGATGGAGGTAAATCCTGGATTGGTGGATATAGAATAGAACGCAACGAAATATTAAAATTTATTGCTGAAAATAAAATTGATCACGTCGTCTTTCTCTCCACTGATGACCATCAAAATAGAATTAATGAACTCACATACTTTACCGAACCCAATAATCCTAAAACACGTGCTCTCGTTCCTGGTGCTTTCACTATCGTAGCAGGTCCTATTGGTGCTAGTGGTCCTGATAAAGTAACTAACCATAACTTTAACTTTATTAAATTGTTCACAGATGTTCTTGTGAGCCAGCAAAACGCAAAGGGTATTAATCCCTTTGGTTTAGATCCAAAATTGCCAGGACTACAGAACGTTTTTCGTGAAGGTGATCCTCAAGCGAATACACTACGACAGCCCGTAGATTTTTACACACCTGATACCTTTAACTACGTCACTCTCGATATCAGTGCTGATGGGAAAACCTTATCTGTTAATACTTATGGGATTAACTCCTATGCACCCAATACTTTCCCAGAACCAAATAAAGTTGGTTCTGTTCGGCGTATTCTGGGCTTCCAAATAACCATACATTCGTAGAAAAACAAATTCGCCGCAAGCTATTTTTTTGGGAACTCCCGCAGTAGGTAAACAAAAACAGCAATGTTTATTAAAAAAATGACCACCTTTAAAAAAGAAAACTTATGAATTAACTCAAAAATTTCTGCTGGTATGCTGATACCAACGACTCCTAATACCAACCATCTAGCCCAAGCTTTTTCGTACCATAAACCAACAGCTTCAATAGCCGTTACAACAGCATAGACTCCTGCTGCAACACCGCCAAAAAGTACTTTTTTAGTACTTAAGTTAAGAAGTTTTTCTAGAAGTAATGCGATTAAGCCTTGTTTTCCGGCTAATACCAACGACTCCCAAAGCTCCTCAAGATCTGGCTGATGCTTAACTGACACTAAGAGTGCTATGGAAACAATAGTTAGTAATGTAGCTGTAAAAATCTTGTATATAACGATCGCGACTAGCCCTGAAGGACGCTTGCTCATTTATTTTCTAAAATCCCCTGTAAAGTCTTGTTTTGTATGGGTTACGAAGCAAGCAAAGTATACTATTTTTCTGACCAGACTAGAGTTCGTGGATGCACTTAATTTCACACAAAAGTTTACATAGCATTATGAGTAGATCGGCGCAGAGCAATTATTTTACAAAACTTGACGTAGTTGATATTATTGTTCCCGACTGACCTAAGTTAAGACTTGCCTATAAAATTAATGAAGTTTTACAACACCTGGATTACAAAAGTGGAGGGCTGATCTTGGAGATAAAAGCAGCAGTGGCTTACGAGCCAGGTAAACCTTTGAGTATCGAAACAGTCGAGCTTGAAGGACCTCGTGCTGGCGAAGTGATGATAGAAATCAAAGCCAGTGGAGTTTGTCATACTGATAGCTACACTCTTTCTGGTAAAGATCCCGAAGGTTTATTTCCTGCGATTTTAGGACATGAAGGTGCTGGTGTTGTTGTAGAAATAGGCGATGGCGTGACCAGCGTCAAGCCTGGTGATCATGTAATTCCTCTTTATACTCCAGAATGCCGACAGTGTGAATATTGTCTTAGCATGAAAACTAATCTTTGTCAAGCAATTCGTGCTACTCAAGGACGAGGTGTCATGCCAGATGGTACTAGTCGCTTTTACATTGGTGGGGAACCAATTCATCATTACATGGGCACATCCACCTTTGCTAACTATACAGTGTTGCCAGAAATTGCAGTGGCAAAAATTCGGGAAGACGCGCCTTTTGAGAAAGTTTGTTACATTGGCTGCGGTGTAACAACAGGTATAGGTGCAGTTATTAATACAGCCAAAGTGGAACCAGGAGCTAATGTAGTGGTTTTTGGTTTAGGTGGTATTGGCTTGAATGTCATCCAAGGAGCGCGGATGGTAGGAGCTAATATGATTGTCGGTGTGGATATTAACCCGCAAAAGAGAGCTTTAGCTGAAAAGTTTGGGATGACTCACTTCGTCAACCCTAATGAAGTAGAAGGCGATTTAGTTCCTTATCTTGTTAACTTAACGAAAGGCGGTGCTGATTACAGCTTTGAATGTATTGGTAATGTAAACGTTATGCGCCAAGCATTGGAATGCGCTCACAAAGGATGGGGTGTGAGTGTGATTATTGGCGTTGCTGGAGCTGGTGAGGAGATTCGTACTCGTCCTTTTCAACTTGTGACGGGGCGTGTTTGGAAAGGTTCAGCATTTGGGGGAGCCAGAGGACGTACAGATGTACCAAAAATTGTTGACTGGTATATGGAGGGTAAAATCAATATCGATGATTTAATTACCCACGTGATGCCGATAGAACGTATCAATGATGCTTTTGATTTAATGCATAAGGGTGAGTCTATACGGAGTGTGGTGAAGTTTGATGGTTGACCTTATCCTAAACTCTGAATATAAATGCTTTGGTGGTAAAGTCAGTTTTTATCGTCATTCCTCTTCCACCTGTAACGGAGAGATGCGCTTTGCTGTATACCAACCACCACAAGCTACTCAGGAACCAGTACCGGTTCTCTATTTTCTCTCTGGCTTGACTTGTACTGAAGAAAACTTTATGGTCAAAGCAGGTGCTCAGCAATATGCAGCTAAATACGGTTTGATGCTGGTTGCACCGGATACGAGCCCCCGCAATACTGGTATTTCTGGAGAGGATGATGAGTGGGATTTTGGCTCAGGAGCAGGCTTTTACGTGGATGCGACGGTGGAACCTTGGGCGTCCCATTACAAAATGTACAGCTATGTTGTTGATGAATTACCGACGTTAATTACCAAGCATTTTCCTGTTCAATCAGATAAACAAGGTATTTTTGGTCATTCAATGGGGGGACATGGCGCGATCGTCTGTGCTTTACGAAACCCCAATCAATACAAATCGGTATCTGCCTTTGCACCAATTGCAGCACCAATGTCCTGTGCTTGGGGTCAAAAAGCTTTTAGCCGCTACTTGGGTGAAAATCAAGAAACTTGGCGTGTTTATGATGCAAGCGAATTGGTCAGTCAGAGAAAGTATAATAGCCCTATTCTGATAGACCAAGGTACTGCTGATAAATTTCTTAAAGATCAGCTCTACCCAGATGTGTTTGAACAGGCTTGCACTAAAGCCAATCAGCCTTTGAACCTACGTTATCAAGAAGGCTACGACCACAGTTATTATTTTATTTCTAGTTTTATTGAGGATCACATCCGCCACCATACATTTGCCCTAAAGTAGGATTAGCTTGAATATTGCGGTTTTGCCATTAGGCGTATGGTCAGATATCTATAAAAGTAATAATTTATTACTTTTAGATAGAGGACAAGCTCGTCTAGAAAGTGTTATTCTCATTGTTACTCGTGAGATTCGAGCAATTTCATTATATCAGGCTAAATTTGACAGTGGCTATCCAAAAGCTGGTAAAAACTCAAAAACAATTAGCACAAGAGCGCATCGAAGAAGAGCGTATGCATGATGTTCTTCTTTTGTTATCTCAGTTACTTGAAAATGAAGAAGTTACTGTCAAATTGATTATAAATTGTCTATATGATGTTGGGTCAGTTAATCTAATTAACAAAAAGATTCGCAGTTACCCTATCAATGCTATAGCTTTGGGAATTGCTAAAATGTCTAAACCAGTATTTAGAATTGTTGCTATAACTTGGGTTAACAAGAATGTTCCTCGACTAGCTACTAACTGGTTGCGTTCACAAGTTAGTTTCCCAAATCTAGAAGATAAAAAACCGCAGGTTTCTGTTGATATAGCTTCAAAAGCTCACTTAGAGCCTCTAACAGTAACACGCAACAACAGTATAGAAGAGATTAAACGTCTACGTTCTGAAGTTAGATATTTAACAGGCATTTCAGTTACTGCGCTTATCGCTTTAGCAAGTACTCTAATTTGGATAATTCACAGCCCTCAGCCTAAAACAATTATTTTTCATGCCACAAACTCAAATGGCAATTTGGCAACTAAGCCGATGAAATAAAGATTATCGTAGATGTTGATGCTAATTTGCATTAAAAAACACACGACATCACAATAGAAACACTTCTTCTAGGTTAACTATGGTGGCTTACTTAGGTGACACTAAATTGTATTTAAACCGTTGTGTCGTCGTTGTTTCATGCCCCTCAATATATGCCTAGGATTTTTATTATGAATATTTTTACCCTTCGGAAATTAACTAGTAGCTATGTCAATTTTTTTAAATCATTTCCTGTTTTCTCTCTTTAATAGCTGTAGATGGAACTAAGAAAATAAAATTTATATTCTCAGGGAGCATTTTGTGATATCAGGAGACGATCGCGGTAGCGGCAGATTTGGTAATTTATAAGGGAAAAGCCAGAGAACCTTCAGGGCAATCCCCTTCAGTAAAGAAAGTGTCAATAGAACAGTTGCTTATTATAGTGTGCAATGCTACATTAGATTCGCATTAACACTGTCCTTCTCTTCTATAGCGATTCTATTTGTGAAGGCTCTATTTTCCAGACTGCTGTATACCTCTACAGCTAGGTGTGAGAACCGCTATAGCTCAAAGGGCAATTTGCTTGAGCAATTTATGACACATCAATTAGAAAAGACAGCAAACAGCAAGCGAGATATTAGATTCGATATTTTGAAAACCGTTGGGCTATTATGTATTATTTTTGCCCATATTGGACCTGAAACAAATATCTTCTTTAAAATCAGACGTTTCGATGTGCCCTTAATGGTTATTGTATCGGGTTCGTTATATTCGTATTCGGCTAGTAATAAAAAAATATCTTTTTGGAACTACTTAAAAAGTAGGTTGCCACGTCTTATTGCTCCAGTATGGCTATTTTTGATCTTTTTCTTTATTTCAGCTTACATCATTTTCTCTATAATTTCTCAACCTTATCCCTTTTCAGAGCAGAAAATACTTGACTCATTCCTATTATTAAAGGGAATTGGCTATGTGTGGATTATTCGAGTATTTACTCTAGTTGCTCTTGTTGCCAGCTTACTGATTAATTTGTATAGGTTTTGTAAATCTGAAGCCAGATACTTAGCTTTACTAGCTATCATTTATATTGGTTACGAGTTTGTATTTAACTTTGTTAAACATTATGATTTACGGTATCCCGTAGTTTCTAGTTTAGTTAATGATTACTTATTTTATCTTGTTTCTTATGGATGTTTATTTGGTTTAGGTATTATTTTACCTAAACTTCAAGAAAGAAGCATTTTACTAATTTCAGGATTTTTTTCTATTGTTTGTTTGATATGCAGTTTCTATTATTACCACTATTCTGGTAATTATATTTCTCTTATAGATTTTAAATATCCGCCGAGAATATACTATGTTTCTTATGGAATTTTTATGTCATTTTTAGGTTATTTCATAACTAACAAATTGTATTTGAAGTATCATCTATCCAATAAAGATAATATTTTAACTAGAAGCATTATTTTTGTAAGTTCATCAACTTTATGGATATACTTGTGGCATATATTTCTTGTATATTATTGGGACAATTTAGTTGTGAAATATATACCCAAGTTTAGTCGCCAGTATACGTTAGCTTTTTTAGTCGTGACGGGTGGCGCGATCGCACTAACTTATATACAAAAAAGAGTTGTTTCTGGAGTTGTAAAAAAAACAGGTTTTGGTCAGAAAAACGCCGAAATTCTTTCTATATTATTTTTGAAGTAAGTTGGATTGGTAGAAATACAAATAACGAAAATTTGGATTCAGAAACTAAGGTATAAACGAAATTATGTGTTAACGATTGAATTTTAAGGTATTTCTTAGACGAGTTGCAACACTCTTTTTGAAAAGATAATCATTATATGTTTTTATGAAAATACTAGGACATTGAGCTTGTTCAGCACTAACCTTTGCAAGGAACTTTTTATCAGCAGGAAGATGTAATAAAAACGAATTTTGGAAGGATCGAAATGATTTTTGCTCATGAAATGTGGGTACACTCCAAAATCTTCCTACAATTCCCAACGTACCAGCATCAGCAATATATTTTCCATTCCTTCTTAAAGTCTCTAGGGCGATTGATGTAGGCATTTCGTCGCTTTGATGATGCAAAGTATCTGCAATTTCTATATATCGTGGGTAAATTTTTCTAATTTCAGCGTCTAGGGATGCAAAAAAAGGGGGGCTCCCTGTAATAAATTCACCTCCACTCCATCGACCTTCAAAGGTATGTGGAGAGACTTTTAGCATATCTTGTATAATTACATCATGACTATACGCCGGTATAACTTGGTCTGATATATCATAACAAAGTGGAATCTTTTCTTGAATAATATTTTTTAAACATACAGGTACATTGGCTATAGAGATCATATCTAAATCGACTAGCCCAACATACTGTTCATTGTCGAGTGAAGCAAAGTAACTAAACACATCCAATTTGAAGTGTGCTGAGTAGAATCTAGTCCCATCAGAAACTTTAGTACTAAAATTAAGAGACTGGACGCTTAAAGAGTTACTATGTCCAAGGTTTTTTAATTGGTCACATATTTCTTCTTTTCTATTCGTCAACAAAATAAAAGGAATCCCACGCTTCTTTAGTGAAAGTGATAGATTTATTGCATTTTTTATGTATATATTCCTTTGCTCTTCAAATGTTGTAACAGTTACATTTACAGCATTGTATTGGTTCTCTACTAGGTGAAGCAATCCGTACAAGGTAATATTCATATTTAATAGGCTAGGATAAGTTGCAGAACTCGATAGTATTAAAACACGGCTCGATAAATAAAGGAAATAAAATTTTTAAATAAAGGAGCCGTTATATTTTGCTGTAAGTTTGACGTTTGTCTTCCCTGAGTATGTGTCGAAACAAACAACGATCAATTTAATGATTGAAGTAAATTCTGTTTAAGTGATGACTTAAACAGGGACAAGTAACAAAATCAATCAAAAACTTTCTTAGAAATGTATTCAATTAGCAAATACTTAAACCCATCGATTAGTGTTTTGAATGTAAATTTCTTTTAAGATATCTATGATTGAGTATGTCAAATTCCATTCAGGATAGTGCTGCTTAAACTTCTGAATATCGCTAATCCACCAAATATGGTCTCCTATTCGATTAGTTTCTACATAGTTCCAGGTCAGACGCTTTTCTGCAATGGCTTCACAGTGTTGAATGGCTTCTAACATTGAGCAATTACTGAAACGACTACCACCTATATTATAGACCTCTGCTACACGAGGAGCTTGGTAAAAATGATAAAAAGCATTCACCAAATCATAACTGTGAATATTATCACGAACCTGCTTGCCTTTATAGCCATAAATGTTGTAAGGTTTACCAGTCATTGTGCATTTCATTAAATAGGAAAGAAACCCATGCAATTCTGTGCCAGAGTGACTGGGGCCTGTTAAACATCCACCTCTGAAGCTAGCAGTTCTAATTCCAAAATAACGACCATACTCTTGCACTAAGACATCGGCTGCTACCTTAGAAGCGCCAAATAATGAGTGTTTACACTGATCAATACTCATTGTTTCATCAATGCCCTCTTTGTAAGGGTGTGTTGGCTCTATTTCCCAGCGCAGATCTTGCTCAACAAGTGGTAATAAATTCGGGGTATCTCCATACACTTTATTCGTTGAGCAAAAAATAAATACAGCATCTGGGCAATTTTGTCGTGTATTTTCTAGTAAAACTAGGGTACCATTAGCGTTTACTGTAAAATCTGTGTATGGCTCACGAGCAGCCCAGTCATGGGAGGGTTGAGCTGCTGTATGAATAATTAAACTAATATCTTTGCCATAAGTTTTAAAGACTTTAGAGATCGCCTCGTGATCGCGAATGTCAATTGTGTGGTGGATGTACTGTTCGCTGTAATCCTTCAAGAGGAGATCTCGATTCCATTCGGTTGACGCATTTTCTCCAAAGAAAATCTGACGCATGTTGTTGTCTATGCCAACAACAGTAAAGCCACGTTCACAAAAAAATTTGACTGATTCAGAGCCGATTAATCCTGCTGATCCTGTTACCAAGATTATACTCATATTACTCTTAAAAAATTATTTTTATTAAAAAAACACGTATTTGGACTTATCAGAATACTTGCGTTTTACAAAAAATTCATCGAACTCCAATACCCGAAGTTAGTATCCAATGAAGCTTATTTATCCAAAATACCAAAAGTTTATCAAGTGAGTTGTTATACTTTCGTAATTTAGTAAGCACCAGTTTTTTGTAAAACAGCTTGGAACGTTTTTAGTAAAATCTCCATGTCTAGCCGAAGTGACCAATTCTCTATGTAATAGAGATCCAATTTCACTGCATCTTCAAAGTTATCAATATTTGAGCGACCAGAAACCTGCCATAATCCAGTGATACCAGGTAAAACTTCTTGTCGGATAAAGTGAGCTTTTTGGAACTTCTCTACATCCCTTATAGGGAGAGGACGTGGACCGACTAGGCTCATCTCACCAAGTAAAACATTAAATAGTTGTGGCAATTCGTCAAGACTATAACGGCGTAAAAACTTCCCAATACGTGTGATGCGAGGATCGTCCTTAACTTTAAACAAGACACCGTCTTTAATCTCATTCTTTGCTTCTAAAGTTGCTTGCAACTTCTCTGCATTGACAACCATTGTCCGAAATTTCCACATTCTAAACTTTTTACAATGCAAGCCAATTCTATCTTGCTTAAAAAAGATAGTTCCTGGAGAATCTAATTTAATTAGTACAGCAATCGCGACATAAACAGGCGATAGAATCAGTAACAAAATTATTGAACAACAAAGGTCGAAACTCTTCTTGATCCAAAAATCACTACCAGCAATAATCGGTGCGGGAATTGTCAAACATGGGACGTTACCCATCATCCATAATACAGATTTAGGATGGCGAATATCACTTTGTTCTGGGAGTATTCTCAGGGTAATGCCAGCTGTATAAAAATTCCAGCAAACATATAGACGATTCTTGATTGCACTCCAAGAAACAAAAACTTCTACTATACCATGATTACGAAGAGACTCCAGAGTTTCATCTCGCCTAAATCTATCAAGACATCTTGGGTCAGAAATTCCCTGTACTACATAGCACTTTTCTTGTTCTATTAAACTAATATGGCCCTCTTGCTCTTCTAAGTCACTGATGAGAAAAATTGGATAACGAATCGCTCCTTTCCTACGAAGAAGTGTAGTAGAAGCATCAAAGAGAAAACGATCAATAAAGATCAAAGTTACGGACAGAACCCAAAAAATCAGAAAAGTTGATCGCGAAAGATAGTGATTTGGTTCGTAGAGAAAAGCAATTAGTAGAAGGAAAACCTCTGACAGGGAGACTGTTTTGAGTAGACTGCGATAGTCCCGACGGTGGATACCAGCATTGTATAATCCGTTAGCTGCTATCATACCGATTTCTACTACCAAAATTAGCAAAAGAAAAGATGTTTTTTCAGTCCAAGGAGATGCTATTGGCGTTCCGAAAAATACTGCCAACTTCCAAGCTGAAGTCAGAGCGATGATATCTAGCAAGATGAGTGTAAGTATTCGCAGAAATTTTATGCCTAAGCCCCGTTTTATTCTTGTGGTTTTAGCTGAACGTAAATCTGGTTTTAAACTTACGATTGATAAAGATTTCGAAGCCATGATTATTTCTCGTTGCGATATAGTTACGATATCAATTGGGAAAAAAATACGTGTTGCTGATTTATCTTTTAACCAATAGACTCCTCGCTGAAATTTCAAGTTAGGCTAAAGGAGAAAGCATCAGGATCTAAGCAATCCTAGAATTAAGGAATGAAGCATCATTACCTTGGAGGAATTATAGTTTGCGTTTGACATAAAAATCCTTACTCAGAAATCAATTTCTCCCACCCCCCATATACTACAAACGACTTAGTTAGTCCTAAAAACTTCTCTTCATAGAGGTTTGAACCAGGAAATAAATTCATAAATTCTCTTTTGCTTAGTAAACGAATTTCAGTAACGATATCTCTAGCTTGCTGTTTATTAGTAGCTTTTTGCTTCCATCCAAGATCAAAGTGAGATACTAGCGAAACTCGAAGCCATAAGGGAAGAAATTGAAAAAAAGGAAAAACAAAGTGTGGTTCAATGGGGAAGAATATATTAGGAGTCTGAATAAAATATTTTTTCCCTACACGCATGACTTCGTTCGCCATCTTTTGCTGGTTATGATAATCACCAACATGTTCAATTACAGAATTGGAAAAAACTACATCAAATTCTTTATCTTGAAACATTTTCATATTTTTTGCATCGCCAACAACTTGCTTGATTGTAGGATTGACTGAACCCATATGTGCAAGACTTAAGTTTATTAAAGTGAGTTCTATATTTGTGCTGTTGCTGTTTAAAAATCCTGCTGTCTCCCAAAAATCTACTGTTCCCCCTATATCCAGTAGTTTGATAGGAGTTGGTAGTGAAGCAACAAGAGATTTCAACAAAGATAATCGCTTATTTCTCAAATTCGTTGCCCACGAATCAGGACGGCGATTGTCATATACTTTACCTAAAAGTTTTGTCATTTTTTGTAGTCAAAAAAGATTGAATGTGATAGCTTTTTGCAATCTAAAACACGAACTAATATTTAATACGTAGCTATATTTAACGTTTAGGAGCTTGATCAAAAGATCTCGCTATAGCATTCCATGCTAGTTTAGGTTTGAAGTTTAAGTCGAATGGTAAAGGACGTACAGGTGCTTTATCCGAGCGAGGAGCAAAGCTTGAAAGCCAAGTGTAGCGATCGCTTAATCCCCAAGTTATTACTCCAACGACTGCTTTTTCTGTTAGAGCTACTGAGAGATAGTCTTCATAAATATCGGCAACTATACGATCCCGGTCAACGGTATCTACAGGTAAAATGTTATCTATTACATCCAGTTCACTAATCATAATTTTTAGACCAAGATCTGCAACGTCTGCTAAAAATTTTCTGAATTTTTTAGGCTCAAAAATGTTTTTGTGATAAGGTGAGAGATGGGATTGAATGCCAAAGGCATGAATTGGTACTCCTCTAGATTTCAATCTTTGTAGCAATTTAAGAACAGCTTTTCTTCTGAGTTCATGTTCAGGGTACTCTAAACCCCCATCGTTGTAAATCAACATAGCTTTAGGATCGCTTTGAGCAGCAACTCGAAAAGCGAGATCAATATATCCTGGACCTAATTTCTGTAACCATGGTGAAAGACTCAAACCGTCAGAGCGTTCACCTTTAAGCTCAACTGCTTCGTTCACCACAACCCACGAATGGGTTCGGCCAGCATACCGTCTAACAATCGTGGACACATGATTGATTAAAATATTCTGAATTTCTTTCCATTGAGTTCTTGGGTCATTGAATTTATCTTCCAGCCATTTGGGATGTTCTTTCCACCACACTAAAGGAGTCCCTTGAAAAAGTATCCCTCGAGAAGATGTAAATTGGCTCAAATAGTCAGCCTCCGTAAAATCGAAAGTACTGATACTAGGGCGAACACCGGCAAAAAAGCCCGCGACGACAAGACCACACTCCCGACTGAAAATAGACTGGAGCGGCTTATTTTCAGATAACGTTTTGTAACCCCCCTCTGGATATGCACCATAGATTATACCTTTAACGGCAGCCCTACGGGATAAAGAAGAGTTACCAACTACAGAAAAATTTTTCTTAGTTTTATTAGAGTTATCTTGAGTATTGTAGTCCTTGAATCCCTTAACCTTAGCAAAAGTAACTGTGCTCGTTAAAGCACCTAAGGTCAAAAGGAAATTCCGTCGCCTAAATAGTTTCTGGTTTTTGAGCATAGAAAAATCAACTTAGAGGGTGAGAATCGATAATACAATTCACTAACCGTACGACTCTATCTTTTCATTACCATCTGGTAAGACTGGAATAAATTTTCTCAAGCCTAAATACTGTAAAAATATATTCCACAAGTATAAAGGATTGAGTAATACATAGCGTCGCCATAAACGTTTGGGTTCCTGAAGAAGGCGATATAACCACTCCAAACCTACATTTTGGAGAACTTTTGGCGCTTGCGACACCGTACCTGCATGAAAATCAAAGGCCGCACCAACCGCTAAGATAGGGATCTTTAAAAGATTGCGATATTCATAAGCCCATATTTCTTGCCTTGGGCAACCTAAACCCAGAAAAACGGCATTTGCTCCTGAAGCTTTAATTCGATTTACAAGTTCTATACGCTCGAATTCGGTTAATCTGCGGAACTTGGAAGGTTCCGTACCTGCGATTATAAGACCAGGAAAAGAACGCTTTAGGTTCTGTGCAAACTTGCTCAAAGTTTCTTGCTGACTTCCGTATAGGAAAACTGATAATCCACGTTCAGCAAAAGCTTGAGCAACAAGGAGTGTCAGATTTGGACCGTAGACCCGATCCGGTAACTTCTGTTGATACAGCCACCATATCGCCCAGCGTACGGGTTGACCATCTGGAACTATCAAATCCATTCCATTCAAACGTCGGGCATGTACTGAATCTAAAAAACCGGTCATTACCCCATGCACTGCTAAAGCGCTTACAGAACAAGGACGCTTTTGTTCAGCTGCTGAAACAATTGTCTCGACAGCAAAATCGTAGTCTACTGCATGTACATTGACGCCCAAAATAGGATATTTACCCTTGTTAATCATTGTTTTACACCATTCGAGGTTATATTCGTGAGACACACAAATACGAGATCACAGCTTACAGGAGAACTACTAGGGCTAAGAATAAAAGTTATTGGTTTACCTTTCCCCTCACACCGAATGTCTATTTTCGTAGTGAAACGACCTCGTTTCTATAGCGGTTCTCATTTGTGTTAACTACACCCAAATGTGGGGGCGTAGCCTCCGGCTTCTCGCAGAGTACGGCGTTCGCCCCTACAAATGTATTGCACTCAATCGAGAATCGCTATAGTCTTCTCCTCCCCCTATTTTCCACCCGCTGTGTGCTGGTGGGCGCGTACGACTGTGGCATCCAAGTAATGAACTTGACAATTAAGCAAATCTTCAGAGTCTGCGTTAGCGAAGCTCCTCCTTTATAGTATTGTTGGTGTTAGTCATTTCTGAAGAACTGAAAAACTAATCTCAGAGAAAAATTGGGCTGCTGCTTCAGGTGTATGCTCAGATATTATTTGCTGCGAATTTTTTCCCATTGAAGAAATGAGATTTGGATCCTTTATAAAGAGCTTCATAACTTCAGTCAGGGTTTCTGGATGATGAGGGTCGAAAAGATAACCATTTTGTTCTTGAACCACCATTTCAGAAGCTCCAGCACATTTTGAGCAAAGGATTGGCTTACCAAAAGCCATTGCTTCTAAGACAACCATCCCCCAAGTATCTTCTAAGGAAGGAAAAACAAAAATGTCAGCATTGCGAAAATATACTCCCAAACTGCTATAGTCAACCCATCCTACCCACTTAACATAGTCTTGTATATTTTCATCATGGCAAAAACTCTTAAGCTCCTGTTCCATTGCTCCTCTGCCAACAACCATTAAGGAATAGTTGCAATATTCTTGCTTCTTAAGCATGGCACATGCCTTAAGTAGCTGATGAAGTCCTTTTCTGTGCTCTAAACGACCCACGTACAGAAAGATTGGGCGTTGATACTCAGTACCAATATATTCCGCATCAATAGTTCTAGGTATTTGCAATAAAGTTTTTACATCTGGCACCATATATGGTCTTCTTCGAACTTTATCCTTATTTACCCCTAAAAATTTGATAAGATATTCTTCTCCATCACGGCTATTGGTAATCAATGCATCCGCTAACCAACTCATCATGCTTCTAAGCAACGAACGGACTTTTGAATGTCTAAAATCTACATTTGGTGAACTACCCTCCCAAGCTATGACAAGTCGCCATTTACCAAAAGGCTTGAAAAGCAATGCTAATATAGTCCAAGCAGAGAAACCACTCGTGAAAATTACATGGGGTCTAAACTGAAATAAATAATGGAGAATCTCTGGAGAGAGGTACATAAAACCACCGCTATAATCGGTTTTCTCCGTGTTAGTTGTTACTCGTATGGTATTTCCAACTACTTTAGTAGTAAAATTGTTCGGATCTTGTGAATCAAACCCTGGCCAAGGACGGCCAGTGTAGAGAATCGCTTTTTCAGATAAATTCGTGAGTTGCTTTAAAACTGGTTGCCAGTAAGTTCCTAACTCTACAGTGGGAAGGAGCAGAGCAATACGACATTCCTTTATACTGTTCATTTTTTGTGGCTCTTGTCGTTGAACTAAAACGTAAATCTTGCTTGCAAATTTTTTACCTTTAAAAGTTTGAGCTTCATTGATTTTGTTGCTCCTCAAGATGAGTTTAACAAGCTAATCCGAGGGACAAAACCAGAATGTTATAAGTTGAAAAGTTCGGTATCGTCATTGATGTGCTACTCTCTCTTAGAGAGACTCTTTAAGAATTTAGATTTGATAGATGAAATGAGTATCCCTCTAATTTGTGAAATACTGACTTTACAAGCAGTCTTATATAAGGAAGTAACCAGTAAAATATCCAGAATGTACCTGCATGTCGATGGGCAAATATTCTCCACTCTCTGAGCGGCAATCCCTTAGGCTGGTTAATCTTCTCCCATCGTTGACGTAAGGATAGATTTGCTTCATCCCAAGCTTGATGCCTTAAAGCATTGTACTCACAGGTTCCTACATATCCTGGAGCTAACCAAACCGAGCCACCATGTTTTTGGATTCTTAGCCCATAATCAAAATCTCCGGTGCTATGGACAAATGCTGAGTCAAGATTACCAACGGCTTGCACTACTTCTCGACGGAATAAGACACAGTTACCATTCATCGTTAAGCAAGATTGTGCCTCATTACCTGGTTTAATTAGACAAAACTTAAGAGGATGCCACCAACTACTCCGAACCAGACCTCCGTAGCTAAGTAACCCAGTTTTTGCATCTTGAGTTGATCCTACTACAACTGTTTTTGAGTAACCTTGCTTAGTTAAATCTTGGGAAGTTGCCAGCAGAGTATTTATGGCTTGCGGGTAAAGTATGGTGTCATCATTAAGCCAAAGATAGTAGTCATAATCAGACTTCATAGCCTCTGCAAAGGCTAACCTCATACCTCCACACCAAAATAGGTTCCCACTTCCTTCAAAGACTCTGACTTTAGGGTAATTACTAGCCACAGCTTTTCCTGTACCATCAGTACTCTTATCATCCACTAAGTAAACTTGAATTTCAACATTTGGTAGGAATACCTGCTTATATAAAGCTTGTAAACAAGCTAAGGTATTTGCTTGTCGATTATGGCAGGTCATTAGTACAGCTAAACGTATCTTTGTCATAGTTTAACTTCCTCTAGTTCTAATAACTTTTCCTCGCTCTTTTTGTATCATGTTTGATGCCACAAGTCTTGATTTAATAAATTGACCGAGATTATATAACTCAGAATAAAAGTTTTTAAAACCGTCATTACATAAAAATCTCATTGCTTGTTTTGCGTGACCTTGACAGTGGATAGACAGAAACTTTATCTGTTTGCTTAACAAATTGTTATATCCGTAGGGAGTTCCATTTTTAAAAATAAATTTCTTAAATCCAAATCGCATTTCATATTCATCATCAAAATAGTTTTTAGATTCATTAATGCAATTATCTACTACTATATCATTTTTCACACTTGCTAAATTAAAGACTTTAGTTTTGTTCTCTTCAGACCATAAATATAGCAAAGTCATTTCACATATCCCTCCGGGCTGGTTATTATCAATATGCCACTGATATTTATCTTTCAATTTATTTCTTATTTGTTCACTTTTATATGCTTTAATGCAGAAACTAGTAAAATCTTCCAATGCTTCAAGTGTCCAGTATGAACAATGAGGAGAAGATGACCATCTAAAATTGTCTTGATTTTTAGTTGCCAGTAAAGCTGCTGCGCAATCATTTGGTAGAAGTGGCAAAATTTCCTTTGAGTAGTCCGCAAAGGTTACAACATCACAATCTAACAAGAAGACTTGCTTCTTATCTTCTGTTTTCATCCATTCTTCTAAGACAAAATTTCTTTTAAAACACATGGTCTCAAAATATTCTGAATTACTAGACATGTGCTGATAATTTTTTATAAAATCTTGATATTTGTCTAGTTTTAGAGACTCACTATTCCAATAACTCCCCCATACTTTTTTATTAGATTCATCCCCTATAAGTAGAACATTAGTATTGAATTTTGCAGCAGATTTCAAGGATAATTTTAAATAATTTGGGCTTCCTCCAAAAAATGGCACAATTACAGGTATTTGTATAAATGATTGTGATTTATCCATGGAAACAGTTCCTTATATACTCTGAACGGGCAAAAAGTAGATTTTTGTGCAGCAGCAAAAGCAAGTATGATAAAAATAAGTAACCAGTATGAGTTAAACAACAGGTAAAGTCGGCTCTTGCGTACTTAACGTGCTAAATTAATATCATAATGCCAAGAAAGTAAAGCTTTAATTTCAAAATTGCGAAAATTTCTGAAGCCAAATCCATTTCGTTTTATTAGCTTCAATTTATTATTAATTCCTTCTACTACACCATTAGTAGTTTTTCTTTCAAAATATCCGGCTATTTCTCCAAACCACCGCTTAATCGTCTTAACACTTTTTTGATAATAAGGTTCTGCTTTTTCTAACCAATTGAGTAGCCTTAATATTCCTGTTCCCGAATCTTCACTCGTATCAAATAAATTGCGAAATTCTTCTTTCAATGAATGCATTATTGCTATTAAAGGAGATGCTTCTCTGATGGTATCTAATTTTATTTTTTGTTTATCTGTCAGCTTATCTTCTGCTTTTAAAATTGTATATTTATTACCTTTTAAACTATCAAAAACTTTTTTCCTGTCCTCAACGTCTAACTCTAATGCTGTTTTCTTTTCTGCTATTCTAGCTTGATTTAATTCTTCATGTATTATTTTGGTAACATGGAACCTATCGACCGTTACGACAGCATTTGGGCAAATCTTCTCGACTAAACTTTTGTAATTTCCGGTCAGGTCGATACTAACTTCTTCTATTCGTTCTAAAATTTCTTCTCCCCATTTTTTCATAACATTTGCTATTTCAATTTGTTTTCTTTCTTTTACTAACCCTATTAATTTCCCTGAATCTATATCTACAAGTACAACAATAAATTTTCCTTGCCCTTTTACTAAACTTATTTCATCGATTCCTAACCTTCTCAAATTATTCAGGTTTACTGGCAACACATTTTTAGCTACATCTTCAAGCATCGAACTAACTTCTTCATCGGTTAATCCATTATTTGCCGCGACATTACTTACATTACTACTAATAATTTGTTTAACAATATTTTCCGCGTATCGATGCGTATATCCGCTACATTTTTCCTAGACAAAACCGGACAACCTTAGAAAAAACGAGCCTGCCAATTCCCAAAAATACCCGGACATTGCCAGACAGGCTCGTTTTTTCGCACCCTGATCAAGGAGTTAAAAACCCAACCTGGGGCAAAGGTTGTCCGGTTTTGTCCGGGTTCATCCCAACCCTTTCTCGCCCCCACAAAATCAAGCTTTTCATTAAACGTTTTTCGGCACGTTTTACATTTAAATCTTCGTCTATTTACATTTAATATTACTTCTTTATCTCCCATTGGTAAATCTTTTACTAAAGATTTTTGATTTTGGTGTAAATGTTCGGACTTTTTACCGCACTGCGGACATACTGCACTTTTAGTTTTTTTACTTACTGATAAAATTAAGACTGACCCCTCCTGTAGACTTGATTCTACCACTACGTCAGATAAATTTAATAGTTGAGTAAGGATTCTTTTCATAATTAATTTTACTTAAAAAATGAATATATATCCTAACATTTTAGCACGTTAAGTACGCAAGAGCCAAGTTACCTTCGATTTCTCTTTTACCAGAGTGACGGAGAAGTGATATTTCTTTTTAGAAGATCAAGTGGTACTATAATTTAATTTCATTAAAAAGAGCCAGATAACGACTTGCTTGAGTTTCAAGCGTAAATTGTTGTTCAGCCTTATGACGAGCATAATGTGACAGCTTTTGGTACCTTTCTTCATTTTCTAGTACCCAGGCAATTCCTTGTGCTAAATCGTCTACCTCAAAAGGTTTAGCCAAATAGCCATTTCTTTGATGTTCCACAATGTCGATTAAGCCGGTACTGTTAAACGCTACTACAGGAGTAGCACAAGCTAATGCTTCAGAAGCAGTTTGCCCAAAAGCTTCCTGTATTGATGGCACAACCATAACATCAGCAGCTGAGTAAACACATGCTAGTGATATGTCATCATTTAACTGTCCTAGGTAACGAGCTTTCAATCCCTGGTCGATAGGATTGTTTGGTTGAGATGACCCAAAAACTGCTAATTCTATCATGTCTCGCCACCGAGATCGGCTGAGATTTTGTAATGCTGATTGTAGAAGGTGAAATCCTTTTCGGTGATCGCTGGTGGCGTTAAGTGCTCCGAACAAAACCAATCGTTTGTCTTTGGGTAAGCCAAGAAGTTGTCGTGCTGCTTCTTTATTAAGAGGTCTGTAGGTATTGGTATTAAGTCCATTAGGAATAATTTCGATCCGCAGATCCTTAAATAGAGAACTAGAACTGGCACATTTCGCTATCCATGAACTTATAGCAACAATAGTTAAGTTAAGCTTTCTCCAAGCTTTAGCTTTTCGTCGCCATACCCAATGAGATAGATCGCACTGATGGTTACTATCTAATTCAGGACAAAAACCACATGATGCAGTGTAGCGATCGCAGTTCCCACTATAGTGACAACCTCCAGTGAAAGCCCACATATCATGTAGTGTGAAAACCAGGGGGCGATTGAGCTTCGCAAGCGTCTCTATCTGCATAAAACCGCCACTAATCCAGTGGAGATTAATGATATCTGGATTTAGTTTACGAACTTTATGTGCAACTGTATCTGGTAGCCATTGAAGGGATAATAGTGTATTTTTTTGCTGACGATAAAGTTTTAAAGGTAAAGCATCGAATGTAATTTTTGCTCGAGCTATGCCCTGAGATAGCTTAGTTCTAGGTTCAAGTATGCTGTTGTCACGGCTGTATTTTTCTAACACTAACATCCGTGATGTTACATTTTTATTCAGTAATCCCTGATGCAGCCGGTATGCAGCTCGGGCAGCACCTCCATTGATGTCAAAAGAGCTAAGATGTAAAACATTCATATATCTCCACTACCCTGGTGCAAACTATTTTTCACAATTTTTAGCTATACTGTTTTTTTATTTCTTCGACGAGGCTCAAGATATAAAGAGAGTGAAATCGTCACATAAAGTAACCAATAAACATTATATGGTACAAACAATAAGCCTTCTGAGCAACTTAGCATAAACAGATATACTAACGATTGCATTGGCCAAAAATCTTCCCATGTCTTAGCACATAAAACTATTTCACTTAATCCTTTAAGGACGGATTGGAAAAAGCTAATGACAAAAATAGTAAATCCTAATAAACCTAAATATAACCCTATCTCTATAAAGCCGTTATGAGAACCACTTGCCCATGGGTAATCTGCTTTTATATTTATAGACTCAGCACTCCCCCAAAAACCACCAAACCCATACCCAAGAAAAGGTCTCTCCTGAATTTTCACCATTAAATCTGACCATAGTGGAGTACGTCCCGTCAAGGAAAGATCTTTCCCTTGCGTAGCAACTAAAGTTTCTGCATGATTGATAGACCATATAGATCCGGTAAAAATTAGTAATATCGCAAAGCTAATAAAAATTACCTGTAACTTGTATTGATTGCTCTGTATAAGTTTGTATACAATAAGTAGGACTATAAAGGCAGCTAGGATGCTAACGGCGGTTGCTGACTTTGACAAAAGTAGAACAACTACTGATAATCCAAAGCCCGGCCATAGTATCCACCAATATCGACGATTACTTAGAGCTAGATGTAGAAAAATTCCTGCACTTAAAGCCATATTAGCTCCTAATACAGTTTTATGACCATAAATACCAGATAAACCTATTTCACTAACTCCATAAAACGGAAAAAGGAAGTATACAATCAAAGAAGATAAAGCTGCCAGGCCAAGGGGTAAGGACAACATCCACATTTGCTCTTGTACGCTGTATTGCCAAGATAAGTAAGCTCCTGTTAGATATATTCTCCATATCCCTTTGGAATACTCTAAAGTTTGCTGTGGATCAGCAGACCATAAAATAGACACAGAAATCAATCCCACTAGTAATAATAAAGGTATATTTCTCGTAGACGTATAGATGATTGATTTCCAATGCCTGGTCATCAAAATCATTATAAATACATAACTACCTATATTATTTAATGTACTAACTAAAGAACCTCCATATGGATCAAGTGATAGATCTTGTCGAGGATGAGGCTGGAAAATTCCAACCGCTAGCATTAGCAGGATAATGGTAGCTATTTTATCTATCTTCTTAATAGATTTCATAATCAAGATAAAGGAAGAGCTAATTAGTACTACAAAATAAATTTAGCTATTAAATCATCCTTCTTAATTAGAGAAGATTTTTTTTAATTTCCAGGATATCTTATCCCTTAAAGTATGAGTATATGCTTTTTGATAGAATAAGAAACTATACTCTCGGTTTTGAGTTATAGTACATGGTTCTATTAGAGGAAATGACATAGAAATTATAGGGATCTTAGAAAGACCTTTTCTATCTTCTGCTGTTCTTGAAGCAGCTTGATCAAAGCCAATATTCTGAATCAGATTTTTTGATGGGACAACCGATAAACCTGATTGCAAGAAACGGGCGAGATCCCATTGATAATCCCAGGTATCAATTTTTCCATAGTAAACTTCATCAAAATGTTTCTCTCTTGTTAAAGATTGCTTACTGTCACAAATTACGTCCCTGAGTCTCTCTCTAGTCTCTGGCTTCGACCAAAGTTCCATGTTTATATCATAATATTTCCATGCTCTCCTCCAAGAAGCCCATCCCCAAATAGAGCCATAATAAGTGAAGTGGTAGCTTTGAATATTTGGCTTCCATTGACCCTGGATATTAAAGCCTGTGACCATCATAATACGTTCATCGTATCGATATTTTTCTAATAATTCTTCACAGAATCTGAAGAAGGTAGGATCTGGCAAACAATCATCTTCAAGAATAATTGCTTCTTCAACATTGTTGAAAACCCAATCTATTCCACTAGATACTCGTTGCTTACAACCCAAGTTAGTATCAGCATAATTTTTTATTACTTCACAATCCCAATCAACACGATCAATAATTGCACGAGTAAGAGCACACTTTTCTGCCTCATCTGGGCGATCAGGACGCGACCCATCTGCAATTACAAGAAGCTTTGCTGGTTTTGCTTGGCGAATTGTTTCAAATACTCTCTCAGTTGTATGTGGTCGGTTGAATATAATAAAAGCGACGGGGGTTTTTAGGTATACATTAGGCATGATATTTACGTTTGTTATATACCAAATTAAAGTACTCTTTTTTGAGGTGAAAGAAAATTCAGATAAAATTCCCGAATGGCAATTTTACATATCAGAAATATGGATCTTTTCCAAATTTTCAGAACGTACAATGGAATCACAATTTTTCGAGATACAAGTATAATAAATACTGTCCAATCAATTGGGTTATCTAGTGATTTTTTTGAAAAAATTTTTTTTATAAAACTTAAGAAATCAAGATGCTCAATTTGAAAATTGTAAAATCCAGTAGTTTCTTCGTTTACAACGGCATTAAAATCATATGAGACAGTAAGCTTATACCCCTTTTTGAAGGCACGAATAGTGAATTCATAGTCCGATAGGTAATGAGGTAGAATTTTAGGGTAAAAATTGCCAATATTGACTAGATCGACAAATCTTAAAAATAACCCCCTAGTTGATAAACAATTAATTTCGTCTGGCACTTC
The DNA here is from genome assembly GCF_017591665.1 of Aetokthonos hydrillicola CCALA 1050. GTDB lineage: Bacteria > Cyanobacteriota > Cyanobacteriia > Cyanobacteriales > Nostocaceae > Aetokthonos > Aetokthonos hydrillicola. The sequence continues at coordinate 38,902 of NZ_JAAKGC010000040.1, forward strand.
AGCTAGCCTGATTTGTAGAGGTCTGCTGAAATCAATATTCATTCCTACACTTGTAGCGTTTCCAGTACTGTTACCACTAGAAGCCGCTAACATTAAAGTTCTTTCTTGGCCTTTTAAAATTTGAACAGCTTTTTCTAAAAAGCATTTATCGAATGTTACATCATCGTTAATCATTAGTACGATATCAGAAGAATCAGTATTGTTCTGCTTTAACCAGTTGATCCCCTGTTGTAAACTACCAGCCCACCAAAGATTTCCATCACCTCTAATAACTGTAAGGGATTGAATTTGTTCTTGTACCATTTGCGCTGTGCCATCTGTAGAACCATCATCAACCAGAATTAGATGATAGTTTTGATATGTTTGAATCTTCAAAAGATTAATAAAGGATTCGGTAATTGAGCGGCGGTTATGAACCGGTAAAATAATATAAACTTTATCCATATTGAAATGGTAATATACTCTTCTTTATGAGAAAATACACAAACTGAATTATCTAAATTAATTAATAGCTATTGCTTAAATAATAGCAATGATTTAATTTGAATTTTAAAGATTTTTCGAGTTTTTGGATGAGTGGCATTACTAAAAAAATCAGAAAATGAGTAAGAAATTACAGTGGCGAGAGCCGCACCCATTCCACCGTAGGTAGGAAGAAGAAATATATTTAACAATACGTTTGTAACTGCTCCCATCAAAGTTCTGTACATAGCCAAGTGCGTCAAACCTTCAGCAATATACCAAGGTGATATTGCAACCCCCATGAAAACAAACAAAGAAGACCAGATATGAATTGCCAAAATTGGACCTGCTCCTACATAACCATTACCAAACAGTGCTGTAATTATTGTTCCTGAGAGGAAAGTCATTGGCACAGAAATAGTAAGAGAAATCAAGACCATAAACCGCACAAATTGATTCATGCGCTGATAGTAAAGTACTTCACTGGCCTGTTTTGCTTGATAAATGGTAGGAGCAACTGAAGAGGCAATCGTTACTGGTATAAAGTACCATATCTCGGAAATACGAGTTGCAGCTGAGTACACTCCAACAGCTTCATCGTTAACCATTTGCCCCAGCATAATCTGATCTATTTTCATGTAGATCGCAATGGCAAAAACAGAAAAAATTAAAGGCCAACTTTCTTTTATGAGAGCTTTAGCTATGGGAAAACTCCAACGCCATAACAATACAGAGTAGCCCTTCAATCTATAAGCGATCGCCAAACCTATTGCACCTAAAGCAATTTCTGCCACCGATACCCAGGCAAAAGCAATCAATGGTGCATGCATTGTAATCAGAACGACTTTGATTAAAGCAACAATGATAAAAGCTGTATTTTTGGAGATTACACTGTACTTTGATTGAACTTGAGACTGAAACCAAAAGTCGATAGTATCGAAAGTTTGGAAAATTGCTACGCCTGACAAAATTGCTACTAGCCAAACCGCTAATGGCTCGTTTTTGCGTAGTACAAAGACGCAGCCAACTGCTAACAATAGGGAACAGACCCCACTAACAAATTTAAGGCAGAAAGTGGTTCCTAGAATCTCCTCTTTGTTTGAGGAATCACGGACAAGATCCCGGACTACTAAACTATCTAAGCCTAATGCGGCAAACGGACTAAAAAGGGAAACAAAAGCAGTCGCGTAGTTAAAAAGACCATATTGCTGCACTCCTAAGTATCGGGCAACCCAGACTCCTATAATTAGACCTACACCCATGCGAAAAATGCGATCGCCAACCAACCAACCTGTATTCGCAATAACTGCACGGAGTTTAGGACGAGATTTAAATAGAGATAATTTCGGAATTGTGAAATTCTTTGGTAGCATCTTACCCAAACTTTATTATGACTTTATGTGGGCAGGAACCTAACATCTGACTAGTTACAAGCCTTCTCTACGAGATACTACGCGAACCCAAAGGTCATAGAATTTAACCTAGTTGACCATAATACTTCGCTCCCAGTAGCAGTTGAGAAATACTTATGGCTCTTTGTTGAGTACGGTTCCTCTGTTGAAAATTTATGAGAATGCTTTGCCAAAGCCTTAGATTGTGCTAATTTCAATCAAACAGGACTAATTACATCCTTTAAAGACTTTAAATCTATTTCTAAACAACCACGCCCTAAGGATTGAGATAATACTCGAACTCGACCTTCTTGTGGAGGACGAATCACCTCAAAAGCTAAACAATTTTCAGCACGATCATAATATTCAATCTCAGGTTTTGTGAGATCTAAACTAATATAATATTTACCTAAAGCAAGTTGATTGATTGGTAAAATAACTGATACAGGGTTAGAACCTGGTTCCAGGTGAATAGATTGATCAGGGTTAAGCGCTCCTAGCGTTCCGAATCCTACAGGGTTTCCTATTGCATCTGCCAAGAGCAGCTCTAAAGCTACGATCTTTTCCTCACTACTAAATATTTCGACATCGATTTGAATATAGCTAGCTACTGACTGATCATCATTTTTGATATTTCCCGAAATTAACGTTGGTTTTCCATTTTTTTGTTTTGAACGAACGAAGGAATTGGATATAGACTCATCGGCTAAGTACATTTGAACCACACTAGTTGGTTCTCCATCAGCTTGTAAATATCCTTTTTGCATTAAAAGACAGCGATCGCACAATAATTGAATAGCACTCATATTGTGACTTACAAAAAGTATCGTCCGCCCTTCTTTGCCTACCTCTTTCATTTTTCCTAGACATTTGTCTTGAAATTGGGCATCCCCTACCGCGAGTACTTCGTCCACAATCAAAATTTCTGGCTCCAAATGCGCTGCCACTGCAAACGCTAATCTCACATACATCCCTGAAGAATAACGCTTCACAGGTGTATCTAAAAACTTTTCAATCTCCGCAAACGCTACAATCTCATCAAATTTGCGTTGAATTTCTGCTTTGCTCATGCCCAAAATAGCACCATTGAGAAAAATATTTTCTCTACCGCTTAGTTCTGGGTGAAAACCCGTTCCCACTTCTAATAAACTTGCAACTCGCCCTCTAGTGCGAATAGTTCCTCTCGTTGGTTGAGTGATTCTGCTAAGAACTTTTAGTAGTGTTGACTTACCTGCCCCATTACGACCAATAATACCAACTCTATCCCCTTGCTTAATCTCAAAGGAAACATCATTCAACGCCCAGAACTCTTCTCGAGATGGAGTTGATTCTTTTGTTGCACTGAGATTTAGAGCTTTACCCAAGGACTTTGCCTTATTGGTAATAGTCCCAGCAAATGTCTTATAGTGATTTCTATTCTCCTGATGATGTGCAATAACGTACTTCTTAGCTAGGTTCTCAACTTTAATCGCAGTATCTGACATCTGCCCAATTCCTGTCTCAATGGTGTGAGTTATTCATGCGAAAACTTCTGTAATGTATCACACCCCTAAATCCACTAAACACTAAATCACATCAGCAAAAGTCCGTTCCATCTTGCGGAAATACCATATACCACTCCATAGAAGTAGCACAACTACAACCAGAGATAATGCAAACCCTTGTAAATATATTTGTGACTCGCCGTGCAAAATTGCCCACCGGAAACCATCAATGACTCCCACCATTGGGTTAAGCGAATAGAGCAAGCGCCATTGTTCTGGAACAATTTTGCTACTAAAACCTACAGGAGAAATGTATAAACCAAACTGTACGAGGAAGGGTACAATATGGCGGAAGTCTCTATACTCAACAGTTAAAGCCGCTAGCCACAAACCTACACCCATTGACGCGCCAAAAGCAATTAAAATGAATGCTGGTAGAGTCAAGATACGCCAATCAGGTATAAAATTATACCATGCCATTAAGGCCAACATAATCATGCCGGAGATCATAAAGTCTACAAAGCTGACTATCACAGCGCTTGTAGGCACTATCAAACGTGGAAAGTAAACTTTAGAAAGCAAGTTAGCATTGTTAATTAAACTATTACTAGACTCAGTTAGCGCACCTGAGAAAAATTGCCAGGGTAACAAAGCAGCAAATACAAGTATTGGATAAGGAACTTGACCCTCGCTTGGTAGCTTTGCTACGTTACCAAAAATAACAGTGAACACTATCATCGTTAAGAAGGGACGAATCAATGCCCATGCCATACCAATAACTGTTTGCTTGTAGCGTACCAAAATATCCCGCCAAGCTAGAAAGTAAAATAGCTCTCGATATTTCCACAAGTCAAGCCAATACTGCTTTTCAGTACGTCCTGCCTCAATAATTAGTTCTTTACTAGTCATTTACTTAGGTTAAGTTATTGATTTGTTAATTTACTAACTCGATATAGTTTGAATTTAGCTAATTTGCCTTGACCCTCCCTCTACAATTAGAATTAGTGATGAAATATAAGGCGAGATAGCTCCCGCCAATACCCCACAAAAGATTTTTTATCTGACTAAAGTAGCGTCACGAAATACAGAAGAAGCTTCGGCGTGTTCTCTTGCGTAGTAGAAGTAGCTGTCTGGCTCATTTTTCAAGTTGACGGCATTAACCACCATTCCCAGAACATTTTGACTAGATTGATTCAAGAACTCCTTAACTGCGCGAGCATTAGTAGAACTAACAACTCCAGGGCGAACTACGAGTAAAATTCCATCAGCGAGATTAGACAAAACAGCAGCATCTGCCATGCCTGCCAAAGGAGGAGTATCAAAAATTACAAAATCGTACTCTTTAATAAACGAGTTAACCAAGCTAGCCATACGCTGAGAATCCAGCAATGCTACTGGGTTTGGTGGTACAACTCCCGAAGGGAGAACGTGGAGGTTTGGTATTGGCTCTCTTATAGCTAATTCTAGGGGGACTTGGTCAACAATAACATTTGATAAACCAACAGCATTTGTCATTTTCCAAATATGATGCTGGATAGGATGACGCATATCTGCATCTACTAGCAACACACGTCGTCCCACTTGAGCCATAGCCATCGCTAAATTTGCAGAAACTTCAGATTTTCCTTCTTTGGGAACAGAACTTGTGACTGCGATCGCTTTAAGCTGTTTATCCGAACTCAAAAACTTCAAATTTGCTTGCAACATTTGGTAGGCGTCACCAATAGGAAACTGAGCGATGTCTCTACCAATGACTTTAGGAATTGGTTGTTCGGCATTTTTCTTGGATAAACTCTTTTTGCTAGTTCTACCTACAGAAGGAATGATCCCAAGCAACGTGTATTTGAACATTTCCTTAGCTTCTTTAACAGTTTTTATAGAACTGTCAATAATATCCAAACTGAAGGCAGCAATAATACCCAGCAGACTACCAACAATTACTCCCCCCCGCAATAATCGCTATTTGTTTAGAAGCAGCGGGTTTATCTGGTACTAAAGCAGGGGAGATAACGCGAGCATTTCCAATATTTTGGTTTTCTGTGACTTGCACCTGTTGTAGTCTTGTTAACAGTGCTTCGTAAGTTGTTTGAGCAGCTTTTAACCTACGTTCTAGCTGACGTTGGGTTTGTTCTAACCTCGGTAAAATACTTGCTCGTTTCTTGTAGGCAGCTAACTTATTATCCAGCGTAATGATTTGTTTTTCTAAACCAGCTCGCTCTACCTCTGTACGAGCAAAATTGCTAATTAGTTGTTGTCTTAATTGACTGTTCTGTAAGTTTCCTGTAGGGACAGTTGTAATACCTTGCTGCTTTATTCTCTGCTGTAGTAACTTATTGAGAGCCGCAACTTTTTCTTGTAAGTCCACTACTGAAGGATGTGTCGTGTGAAACCGGCTTTGCATCAAAGCAAGTTGGCTTTGTGCATCTTGGAGTTGGATAACTAGTTGTTGAATTCCAGGTATTTCAGTAGCAGAGGTAACGCTTACAGCCTCTTGAGAAGCTAGAGCAGCTTGTGCTTGTAACTTTTGTGACTGAGCCCTGACATTTTCCAGCTGAACTTGAGCTTGAGAGATTTGGTCTTCTAACTTGGTAGTTTCTTCAACTGCTGCTGATGCTTCAGCCTCTAGAGAAATGATTTTATTTTGCTCTTTAAATTTACGCAAAGCTGACTCTGCTTGTTTTACAGCAGCCTCATTTCCTGGGAGTTGCTGTTGTATGAACTTGCGAGCTGAGACTGCTTCAGCTCGATTTGCCTCTATGTTATGTCTAATATAAACTTGTGTGAGTTGATTAACAACTTTTGCTGCTACCTGTGGGTCTCTATCTGTATAGGAAATATTTATAACATCGGTGCCTTTAACACCTTCTACCTTGAGTTTACCTGGTAAACCTCCTTTTAGAGGTCTTCCAGTGCTGTCTTTGAGCTGGAGTGCGTCAGATGCTTCTTGAAGAACCGGAATCGATGTAATTATCTGTACTTGAGTATCTAAGGGACTATTTGCACCACTACTGTCACTTTTTAAAGACTCAAGGCGTCCTATAGCTTCACCTATACCTGTTAGGGCAGAAGTTTGGTTCTTACTGATTAAGAGAATAGCTTCTGCTTTGTAGATGGGTTTTAGTGAAATCGAATACAGAAATGCAAGAATAACAATCAACCCAAAAGTCCCCACAGCAGGCACCCAGCGTCTTTGTAGAACTTGCAGGTATTTTTGAAAATCTATTTCTTCAAAGTTTGATACAGGCTCCATGTTAGCAGACCTTAAAAGTACTGAAGGACATTTTTATGCAACTATAAATCATTAAAAGGATTTATATATAGCTTTGTTCAACGAATTGTGATTGCGTAGATGTAAAGCAGTCCGAGACTCTCAAGGTTGCATCTGTATCGGACCCAAACAATTTTTACACACTTAAGTATAAAACTGAAAATCCCTCATTTTACAATGAATCATCCGTGCACTTTTACGAGTGAACTCTCCGACAGAAGGATTTCCCTCTGGGTCAATGACCCCGATTGCTTGTTGCCAAAGTTCCTTTGGTGCTACGGTGACAGCATAGGTTTGAGCATCCCGCCTTTGGACATGATACCATTTCGTTACTTGACATATGGGGCACCAAAAGGCTTCTAACCATTCTCCTGACAAAGGAACAGATGTTTGATTTGCTACTAAAATTAAAGCTTTCTGTCTGCTCATTCCTCGTTGCTGAAGTTGACCAGCACGGTCTGCAAACAAGGAATATTTTTGGCTAACACTTTCTAAGTAGCATCCGTGGAGTGGACAGTAAATAGCCCGTCGCTTTGAACGTTTCCGATTTCGGTCACACCTTCTCTGCAATTTACCCTCTATTTGATGCATGACTACAAAACCTTAATAGTTGTAACTAGCACAACCAAGACAAATACAAATCCCTCAAGCCCCTCATACTTCTAAAGTTCATTTTATGAATAATGCTATTCATCGATAGTAGTAAGTATATAGAGCGAAAAAATTAGGTCTCAGTAGATAAGACAAATCTACTTGAGTAGCGTTTAAAAGTGTTTTAAGGAAAACAATTCGGGTGCATTGGGGGTCACAGAATTAAGGGCAATAAGCAAAGATCATTAACTCTTTACTTAAAAATTAGCAGTAAAAATTGTTACTTAAATCATTGTATTAAAACTAGTACCCCCAGGCGAATTGTCAAAGTAATAATGTTACCAAAAATTTTACGTTAAGTTCCATGTTTTGAACTGAAAAGTTTTTGATTTTAAGTTACACGCTCCCCACAATTCGACCATCTTAAAGTTAGTAATGAATACATAACTGTAGATGGCTACGTTGGAGGGACTGAGATCAAAAAGACCATCAAAGCCCAACTCCTTACAATCACAAATACTAAGTTTTCATTATATGGGACATTGGTACACTAATATACCTCTTTAACTAGAAAACAATTTACCTTTATATAGAATACATAACATAATTGTGCATCCCTACTAAATTATTTTGATTTTTGTGAAGTTATTATAAAGATTCTATAAAGTGAGTATTCAAAACACATCAAATAGCCTCTTTCTGCTATGAATTAACGTGTAATATTTGTGTCAGTAATTCCGGATACATTTTTCTCAATTTACTGGGAATTCTGTTTTTTTTCTATGTAAAAACACTATTAAAATAATAACAAGCAATTATACTGATATTAGTAAGCTAAATATAAACAAAAATAGAGATAATAAATATAGATCAATTTCCAAATATCAGCTTAATTAGCAGCAATTAACATCAAAAAGAATGTTTTAAAATTTACTTCATGAGCAATAGTGTTTATTGGCAATACACACCACATTGTTACTTGAGATTTGAGGAATGGCGAAATTGGTGTAGGGGTAACCCAATGTTCCCCCCTACACACTATCTCGTTATGTTTTTACCAACAATGTCAGGTATCTTACGGAGTTACTCGAGAGGTTTGTGTATTTCTCTTGTAAGTCGATGCAACATGCAATTCTTTTAACTGCTTTGGATTTACTTGCGAAGGTGCATCTGTCAACAAACAACGTGCTTGTTGTGTTTTCGGAAAAGCAATGACATCACGAATTGACTCCTCACCTGCTAGCAGCATGACTAAACGATCTAAACCGAAAGCAATTCCACCATGAGGCGGAGTACCATACTCAAATGCCTCTAAAAGAAAACCGAATTTATTCTGTGCTTCTTCTAAAGAAAGTCCAATCGCCTCAAACACTTGCTCCTGAATATCCCTCTGATAAATCCGCAAACTACCACCGCCTATTTCAAAACCGTTAAACACTAGGTCATATGCTTGTGCTCTTGCAGTTTTTAACTCAGTTATATCTTCAGGATAGGGGGCAGTAAACGGGTGGTGTAAAGCTTCCAAACGATTTTCCTCTGCATTCCACTCAAACATTGGAAAATCTGTGATCCAAAGCAAGTTGATTTTGTCGGGATCAATTAACCCGAACTCCTTAGCAATAACTTGTCTTAAACGATCCAATGTCTTATTAACTGTAGCAGTGTCACCGGCTCCAAACAGCAACAAATGACCAGGTTGTGCATTTGTACGGCGTAAAATTTCCTGCTTTTGTTCAGTACTCAGGTTGTCCTTAATCGCACCAATAGTATCGATTTCACCATCATCTCTAACCCGGATATAAGCTAAACCCTTAGCGCCAACTTCGCTGGCTTCTTTAAATAAGTCACCACCTGGCTTGATCCGTACATTAGAAATTACATCATTTCCATGAGGAATCGGAAGAATTTTGACAATGCCACCGTTGACGACAGCTTCGCGGAAAACTTTAAAGCCACAATCCTTCATTATATCCGAGACATTGACCAATTCCAAACCGTAGCGTGTATCTGGTTTATCACTACCATATCGTTCCATTGCCTCGGAGTACGTAAGACGAGGGAAAGGATAGTGTAACTCAATACCCTTTACTGTCTTAAAAAGATGAGAAACTAACTTCTCGTTAAGTTGAATAATTTCCTCCTGAGACATAAAACTCATTTCCATGTCCAACTGAGTAAATTCTGGTTGTCTATCCGCACGTAAATCTTCGTCACGGAAACAACGAGCAATCTGATAATATCTGTCAAAGCCAGATACCATTAGCAATTGTTTAAACAGCTGAGGTGATTGGGGCAAAGCAAACCATTCACCAGGGTTAACGCGGCTTGGTAGAATAAAATCGCGAGCACCTTCAGGTGTCGAACGGGTAAGTATCGGAGTTTCAATTTCGATAAAACCTTCGACATCTTCTAAGTAACGGCGTATCGCTTTAACAACTTGATGACGCAATTGCAAATTACGCGACATGCGATCGCGCCGCAAATCTAAATAACGGTACTTCAAGCGCAAGTCTTCCCGTACTGTTTCGCTATCAGCGAGGGAAACTTGAAAAGGAAGTTGTTTGTTAACAGTGTTAAGCAGCTCAATATTATCAGCGTAGATTTCTATTTCGCCTGTAGGGATACGGGGGTTTAACGATTCGGCGGGACGCTGCGTTACTCTACCGGTAATCTGAACAACATATTCATTTCGCACAGCATTTGCTTTTTCGTATGAATTCGGCGTGCGTTGGGGATCACTGACAATCTGAACGATTCCAGAGCGATCGCGTAAATCTAAAAATATTACACCCCCATGATCGCGGCGACGATCTACCCATCCGTACAAGGTGACAGTTTCTCCAATTTGTTCTTTTCGGAGTTCGCCGCAATAAAGAGTTCGCATAGTGTTAGTTCTAAGTTACGTATACTTGGCAGAGAAAGCAACAAGTAAATATTAAAGCTTTCTCGTCGTCATTTAGCATCATAAATAATTTTAGTAATTTCCAACCGGAATGATCTTCCTCAGATCCCTCCTCTCCCTTGCCTTACCGTTTTTTGAAATTCAATTTGGAGATTTGTTGCTGGATTTTAGGGTACCAGTCCCTAAAATAAAGGAAATAGAGGGTTTTCTCGTACAGACAAAGTCTGTTATTATCTTAACAAAGTATAGCCTGAAGCTTAATTACTTTAGAGACCATCTCTATCAAGCACAAACATTTACCCAGTATAGGGCCATTTACGACCATCAAGGTAGTTTAGGAACTTCTTACCTACCTTCGTTGTGACAATGCTCTACTCAGAAGCTTTCAAAGTTACTCAAGGTTTTGTTAGATACAAACAACCGTCCTAACCACATTAGATTGGGGATGGTAGTTTATTTTCGCACCAGTCTACCACCAGATATAGTCTCAATACTGAAACTAAAAATCAGATTTATTAATCTAAAGTTCTAGCCATGAATACAGCAGAACCATTTACTATAGCTATCAATAACTGTGATGGTGAGCCTCGTAATCCAAGATCCTGGTCAGGGACTACTAGTAATATTTTCTATGCAATGGAAACTCTAGGAGTCAGAGTCATTGGGATAAATTCACAAATTAATAGGTACCAAGCACCATTGTACAAACTTATTCACCGACTGTCTGGCTTAGGTACAGATTACATGGGAGGAGCTATTTTTCGGCATAAGAGTGGTAGTATAGCTCAACGTCAGATCCGAAAGTATGGCTGTACAAAAGTACTTCACATGGGTCAGTTAGGTCTTCCCATACCAAACATTGACCCAACAGTAGACCACTACTTAGTTTGTGACACAACTAGAAATCTCTGGAATAAAGTTGAAACCAGTCTTCTTAGCCGCTGCACGCCAAAAATGATGCACATTGCTGAGAAACTGGAATGGCAATCTTTTGCTCAGATCAAGCACTTTTTTCCCTTTTCTAATTATGTGCGTGATGACCTGATAAATTACTACAAGATTAACCCAAATCGCATTACAGTCATCGGTTCTGGCAGAGGTAGGCTCAAACCCTTCACCGGTGACAAGGACTACAAAAATGGTCATATTCTATTTGTAGCTAGAGGTCGATTTGAAGATAAAGGCGGTTTAATACTTCTGGAAGGGTTTAAACTAGCACAACAGAAAAATCCTTCCCTCAAATTAGTGATTGTTGGTCAAGATGAGTACCTACATTTAAACGGATCTATTCCTAACGTAACTGTAAAGGGATACGTGTCCTGGGGTGAAGAACTACAAAACCTGTTCGATACCTCAGCGCTATTTGCTATGCCATCATTAAATGAACCATGGGGCTTAGTTTACTTAGAGGCTTTAGCATGCAAAACTCCTATTCTAGGTCTAAATCGAAATGCCCTACCCCAGATGACGCAGCAAGGAAAATATGGTTTCTTGGTGGATGAGCCCACCCCAGAGATGATAGCACAGGCAATTTTACAAGCTTTCTCAAATCCACAAAAATTGAAAGAAATGGGGGAAGCTGGTCAGAAGTATTGTTTGGAAACATTTACATGGAAACAAGCTGCTAAAAAGATGATCAATATCATGCGTACTAACGAAAAATAGTCACTAAAACTAGGGTGTAGGGTGTAGTGGGGAAAGTATAGATCCTTATAATTTAAAGGAACACCGTACACCCGATTGAGTAAGAGGATTGCCTCAAAATCTCAAGAACGAGGACGTGGAGAGTTAAATGTCTCCCAAGCTGCTTTCGCAGCATCTTGAAAACGATCGCCTAGTTCTCCAAATTCCTTCCAAAGCAAGTGCCAGTTTTTCTCGGCTTCTTCTTGAATCGTTGTCCAAGAGCGTTCCAAGCGATCGCGCTCGATCAGTTTTTCACCTTCAATTGCTTCGCGCGCTTGACGCACTGCATTCAAATAAGTTTCTCGTGTAAGAGTACCTGCTGATTCAGCCTCAGCTTGAGCGCGCCTTTTCAGTGCTTCGATCAGTGCTTTTGTTTCATACTTTACTTCATCTGTTTCCCCAGCCATTTCAGTTTCTACCATTTCATGGGTTTGAGGACTAACTTCAACAACAACGAGGTTTTCTTCATTGTCTGGATTATTATAAGTCATAATTATTTCTCCCAAATACAAGCTAAAAACTCTTGGTTGTAAAGCAAAGACCAATAACTGACAATTTCCTAGTTTATTTATCGTCCAAATGAAAACCTTGATGAACTAGATGATAATTGTTGTTCCAGCTTTAATAATTCCCTTACTCTGACTTCTGTAGAAGGATGACTAGAAAACAAGTTAGTTAACATCTGCCCAGAGAAAGAATTTGTGATTAACAGTGGCTCAAAGGCTGGGTTAGCATCTATGGGTACTTGCTTCGCCGTAGCTTCTAATCTTTGCAGCGCACTAGCTAGAGCGCGTGGATTACCAGTCAATCTAGCAGAACCAGCATCAGCAGCAAATTCTCTTGTTCGTGATATTGCTAATTGAATAATGGTTGCCGATATTGGTGCAAGCAGCACCGTCAATAAGATTCCTATGGGATTTGGTCCATCGCGGTCATCCCGTGAAGGAGTATACCAAAAACCATAACTAACAAGTTGTGCAACAAAGGAAATTGCACCAGCAATAGTGGCTGCAACAGCTTGCGTCAGAGTATCACGATTGATAATGTGCGTCAATTCGTGAGCGATAACTGCTTCAAGTTCGTCCTCTGGTAACAAATTTAAAATGCCTTCAGTAACAGCAACAGCAGCATGTTCTGGATCTCGTCCTGTCGCAAAGGCGTTTGGGGATGGACTAGGAACTATATAAATTTTTGGCATAGGGAGATTTGCGCAAGTACACAATCTCTGTACCATTTGATAAAGTCCTGGTGCTTCTTGTGGTGACACTTCCTGAGCGCGATAAGCAGCAAGTGCGATTTTATCTGATTGATACCATGCAAATAAGTTAGTTACTGCTGCTAAACCAATCCCTATAATCAGACCACTACTTCCGCCAATTAACCCGTAGCTGATTGCAATCAAAAGACTGCTCAATAGAGCTAGTAAAGCAGCAGTTTTGAATTGATTTCTCATTTTTGCTCTCCTTGTAATACTTTACAAAGAACCAAATTTTCTGCCACTAAAAGCACGACTCAAGTCGCACTTTGATTGTAACGACCTAAACACAGGTTAATCAGGTAGAAATTTTGCACCAATTATGTACGGTTTTCCTGATGAACTGTTTTAAGTTCTGTAGATCTTTCTCTGCATTCTGGATTTTGTAAAATCTCAAGAAATGTAATATGCTTACTAAAGCAAAAAATGAGTACTGTTTTCGTTAAACAAATGTAAAAAATACTGTACTAATGATATAGTCTTTAAAGAAATATTATTGTTTCTTTTTATACCAGAAAATGCTTAGTGCGCTTGCTTTTAGTCAAGTACCTACACTTCCTTGTGTGTAGAACTCTTAGCTGGATCTAATTGAATTATTAATTTGGAGGAAAGCTCATAGCTAGAAATGGTATTACCGCTGGCAACTCATTCCTATCTTCTCGCAAATCAGACAATTGTCAAAACTTGGAACCTTATATTCGAGGAGAAATTAAATGACCCAGAACACAAACAAAACTGGAGTTTTACAGAGGATAGGGAGAATTTTGCCTGAGTTGTTAGAGTTTTTAATCAGTCCTTGGTTGAATAGAGGAGAAGTCAAACGTCTCCAGGACAAAGTCTATAGCCTAGAAAGACAAATACGAAGTCAGAGTTCTTTAGAAACAGAAGAACATCTCACTTCCATGATTCAGTACTTACAGGAGCAAATAGATAATCAGCAGGAGCATACAATCACTCAACTAGAAAACCTTAAAAAACACGACTTACCTAACCAAGTGGAGGAAACACTAACCCAGAAGTTGTATATTCGTCAAATCATAAAATCTACTGTCGAGGAGTTAATGCACGAACTAGCACAAAAGAATACTAAATCAGGAGAAATTAAGGAAAAACAAGAAGAACTACAAACTGACTTAGAACACATTGAAAAGCTGACAGCATCATTCCCAAAGATAAAAGTACAAAAAATAACTGATTTAGAAGCAGGGAAGTGGCTATTAGCGTCTCGCGTAGATCTCGCTCAATCAGTAGCTTTGGAGTTGTTATCTCCACAAGATCCTAATATGGAGGTATTTTGCTTTAACATCCGTCAATACTTGAAACTACTAGGACACTGTTTGGAAAATGGCATTGAACCCAGCCTATTGTATCAAGGAGTCATTACTCACGACCAACCACCAGCAGAGATATATTTGAAAGCATTTAAGTTGATATTAAGCAAATACATTAGCAATTGGGAATCTTCAAACCAAATATCAAATCAAGCTGCTGATGAATTACGGCGATACTTCAAGTATCTTGTCGATTACCTGGACAGTGTTCTAGATGTCTAATTTTGAATATCTTTTTGATATCTGGGCTAGCTTCGTGATATCCCACAAAAGGCCAATATCAAGTAATTTTCTAATGGCCAATGTAGTGTTACACTACGAAGTATATACATCAAGTTAGAAGCAACGCTAACTCGATTGGGAAAATGATAAATTATTGTGACAGTTTGTACCTTTAGATCTATTGAAAATGGCTCGTTTCACTGTAAGATAACGTTATCATGGGCAACTAATACAGAGAAACAGCCGTGGCGGTCAAAACAGCAACTGAACACTTGATTGCCTTACAAGGCGTCACCAAATCCTATCAGCAGCCGAATGGTCAGCAAATTGTCATTCTAGAGAATATAAACCTGGAGTTGCGTCCAGGGGAAATTGTTGCTTTGTTAGGTCCTTCAGGATCAGGGAAATCTACCTTAATGCGAATGATTGCTGGGTTAATTCCACCGAGTCTAGGTGAAGTTTTATACCACAATAGACCAATGGTAGGACTAAATCCGGGAGTGGCAATTGTCTTCCAAAGCTTTGCTCTCTACCCCTGGTTAACAGTATTAGAAAATGTAGAACTTGGTCTGAAGGCAAAAGGGGAACCGCCAGACTCGCGACAGCAAAAAGCGCTACGGATGATTGATATTATAGGTTTAGACGGGTTTGAAAATGCTTATCCTAAAGAGCTTTCTGGAGGAATGCGTCAGCGAGTAGGATTTGCTAGAGCCCTAGCTGTAGAACCGGAACTGTTATGTATGGATGAGCCGTTTTCTGCGTTAGATGTGTTAACAGCGGAAAACTTACGCTTCGAATTATTAGATTTGTGGTTGGAGCGACGCATCCCCACTAAATCAATTCTCATCGTTACCCACGGTATTGAAGAAGCTGTGATTCTCGCAGATCGGATCATAGTCCTAGGGCGCAATCCTGGAAGAATACGCGCTGATTTTCCAGTCACTTTACCTCATTATCGCGATCGCAAACACCCCAGTTTTCAAGCTTTAGTTGATCAGGTTTACAAAATCATCACCAATCCAGATCTTGAAGAAATCGACGAGACACCAACGGCGGTATCTACTGAAGAACCAGCGCCGGAGCAAAAGCATCAATCTTTACCACCAGTACGAATTGGATCAATAGCAGGTTTGGTAGAACTTTTAGAAGATCGGCCTAAAACAGACCTTTACCGTTTAGGACAAGAACTGCAATTAGAAGTTGATGATATTCTACCAATTGTTGAAGCTGCCAAATTACTTAATTTTGTTGACCTAGAAGAAGGTGATATCAGCCTCACCCCAGTTGGGCAAGAATTTATTGCAGGTGGAATCGACCAACGTAAAGAAATTGTGCGTACTCAACTTCTGGAAAACATACGCTTAGTTCAGCAAATTTATCGTCTCATACAGGCAAAACGCAATCAACGCATTCCCGAAGAATTAGTTTTAGATATATTAGAAACTCACGTTAGCCCAGAAGAAGCTCAACGTCAGTTAAAAACAGCCATAGATTGGGGTCGTTATGCTGAGATTTATGGTTATGATGAGCCAGCAGGACAGATTTTTCTGGAACAACAACCTGAAAACGTTGAGCAGTTAGCAGCTAGTTAAATTAAAAATTCAATAAGATATTATGACCCGTCCTCTTACCCCCGCTAATAAAACCCCGGATTCAAATTGGACTTGGCAAGATGGGTTGCTGATTCTGGCTATCATTAGCTTGATTTTGGCAATTGTTAGAACTGCCTCTAATTTTAGTGGTACTTTTAACCCTAATTTAACAATATCAACAAACATAAGTGCTCTACCAGCATACACTGCCCAAAC
This sequence comes from Aetokthonos hydrillicola CCALA 1050, assembly GCF_017591665.1. GTDB lineage: Bacteria > Cyanobacteriota > Cyanobacteriia > Cyanobacteriales > Nostocaceae > Aetokthonos > Aetokthonos hydrillicola. The sequence goes on from NZ_JAAKGC010000040.1 coordinate 55,299, forward strand.
TCTAGTTCGCATGGGGGTTGCTTATTTTCTCTCATTAGTGTTTACCCTTGTATATGCATACACGGCTTATAGATCGCGCATAGCAGCACTGATTCTGATTCCTCTGTTGGATATTCTACAATCAATTCCAGTGTTGTCTTTTTTACCAGGAGTTGTGCTTGCTCTCATTGCCTTGTTTCCTGGCCAAAGAATCGGAGTAGAACTGGCATCTATCTTGTTGATTTTTACGGGAATGACCTGGAATATGACGTTTAGTTTTTACCAGTCACTCCGTAGTATCCCGCAGGAATTACTAGAAGCAGCCCGTGTTTACCGGCTAAATTTATGGCAAAGGTTTTGGACTTTGGAATTACCGGCAGGTGCAATTGGGTTAGTCTGGAACAGTGTGATGTCGTTTGCTGGGGGATGGTTTTTCTTAATAGCGATTGAGTCATTTACCTTGGGGAAAAGAGATTTCCGCTTACCAGGACTAGGTTCTTTTTTAGGTACAGCTGCTAATAAAGAAGATTACACAGCTCTGCTATGGGGCTTGGTTGTTTTAATTGGGGTAATAGTGGCGATTGATTTTTTTGTATGGCGACCATTGATCGCTTGGGCAGAAAAATTTAAGTTAGAGATGGTTGAGGCAGAAAGTACGCCACAATCTTGGATATTGGATATTCTGCGTAGATCCCCTACTTTTAGGATTTTGAGCGATCGCTTCTTGCAACCATTTCGAACAGCCCTTGATTATGGATTGATTCGAGCATTTCCCGTTCGAACCCTACAAATCAACCCAAAAGGAAAATTTAACGTACCTGAGTTGGTCAATTGGTTGTTTCTCAGTGGTTTTTCCTTGATCGTTTTATGGGGTACATGGGAAGCTGTTTTATTGCTCAAGAAATTGGATTGGGCTGAATGGCAACAAGTGATGATAGCAGCTGGGTTTACTGCTTTGCGGGTTATTGTTGCTTTGGTGTTATCTCTGCTGTGGACTGTACCTGTAGGAGTCGCTATTGGTCGCAATCCTCGCCTAGCTCAAATTTTGCAGCCAGTGGTACAGATTGCTGCTTCTGTCCCAGCAACAGCATTATTCCCAGTTTTGTTGCTCTGGTTAACCCGTGTTGCTGGTGGTTTGAATATTGCTTCAGTAGCTTTGATGATGCTGGGAACAATGTGGTATATTTTGTTCAACGTTATTGCTGGAGCACAATCTATTCCATCAGATCTGCTCGAAGCTGCACGAGTGTATAAACTTTCCCGTGTGCAACGGTGGCGCACTTTAATTTTGCCAGGAATTTTTCCTTACCTAATTACAGGGATCATTACTGCTGTTGGCGGTGCTTGGAATGCTAGCATTGTAAGCGAGTACGTCACATTCCAAGGACACGTAAAAACAACGACTGGACTTGGTGCTACGATTTCTCAAGCAACAGCCAGTGGTAATTTTGCATTACTTTTAGCAGCAACAACAGTCATGTCTTTGTTAGTAGTACTGACAAATCGCCTCGTTTGGCGTCCCCTTTATCGCTTAGCGCAGGAGAAATATCAATTATTGGTTTAAAGAATTCAGGAGTCAGGAGTCAGAATGAAGGGGTTTGAATTGCGAACTTAAATGATTCTGACTTCTGAATTTAACAAGGTTGTATATTCTGTTCATGTAAAAGGGCGCTGATGTCGGAAATATTCGCCACAACTGGAACGATTACCGCGATCGCCACTGCTGTTGTTCCTCAACAAGGTAGTGTTGGGATCGTGCGCGTATCGGGTTCAGAAGCAATGCACATCGCCCAAACTCTTTTCCACGCACCAGGCAAACAAGTTTGGGAAAGTCACCGAATTCTCTATGGCTATATCCGCCATCATCAAACCCAGGAACTAGTTGATGAAGCACTTTTGCTGATAATGAAAGCGCCTCGTTCCTATACTCGTGAAGATGTGGTGGAGTTTCATTGCCACGGCGGAATCATGGCAGTCCAGCAAGTATTACAATTGTGTCTGGAAAATGGTGCAAGATTAGCACAACCAGGAGAATTTACGCTTCGTGCATTTTTGAATGGACGGTTGGATCTGACTCAGGCAGAAAGTATTGCTGATTTGGTAGGTGCGCGATCGCCCCAAGCAGCAGTAACAGCACTAGCTGGTTTGCAGGGTAAATTAGCTCATCCCATAAAACAGTTACGCGCTAACTGTTTAGATATCTTAGCTGAAATTGAAGCTCGGATAGATTTTGAAGAAGATTTACCCCCGTTGGATCATAGTGCCATAATATCAGAGATCGAGAAAATTTCAACAGAGATAAAAAAGTTATTAGCAACAGCAGATAAAGGTGAATTACTCCGCACAGGTTTAAAAGTTGCAATTGTTGGGCGTCCAAATGTCGGGAAATCAAGTTTGTTGAACGCTTGGAGTAGGAGCGATCGCGCTATTGTCACTCCTTTGCCTGGTACAACACGTGATGTGGTGGAATCTCAGCTTGTGGTAGGCGGAATTCCTGTGCAAGTTCTAGATACGGCGGGGATTCGGGAGACACAAGACCAAGTCGAAAAAATTGGAGTTGAGCGATCGCGCCGTGCGGCAAATGTTGCTGATCTCGTACTATTCACCATCGACGCCACAGCAGGGTGGACAGCAGAAGATCAAGAAATTTACGAACAAGTGCAACATCGTCCGTTAATTCTCGTAATTAATAAAATCGACTTAGCATCACCGGATGAGGTGCATTATCCTGAGATAATTAACCAGATTGTGAAAACAGCAGCAGCCCAAAACCAAGGAATTGAAGCTTTAGAAGCAGCAATTTTAACAACAGTGCAAGCAGGGAAAGTACAAGCGGCTGATTTAGATTTAGCAATTAACCAACGCCAAGCAGCAGCATTAACACAAGCGAAAATTTCTTTGGAACAAGTTCAAGCAACAATTACTCAGCAACTACCTCTTGATTTCTGGACAATTGATTTGCGAGGTGCAATTCATGCTTTAGGGCAAATTACAGGTGAAGAGGTGACGGAGTCTGTGCTTGATCGGATTTTTAGTAAGTTTTGTATTGGGAAATAGGGAAATGGGAAACTCATATCTTGCACCAATAAAATGATAAATATAAATGCTACCGCGACGATACTGATTGTGCGACTGCATTTAAATCAGCCAGGGATTATAAATCCCTGTCTAAGAGCTAAATTCCTCTATAAGAGGAATGGAAACGAATGTTTTATCGTTCAATCTTCGATACTTTTGTGGCGTTAATTTAGTATTTATATTTAAAGATGTAAGCTCTGATACCATTTTTATATGAAGCTCCATACATTGACCCCTGGCTACGCCGTCCCCCCTTACCAAGGGGGGACTACAGGGGGGTAAAAATAATGTGCAGCTTCACAAAAAATTGGTATGAGGAAATCGACGATAGGAATAGTTGAACTGTTCATCCTTAACCATTAACCGTAAACTAATAATTACAGGAGATAATTAGATATGAAGGTTAGAGGCATCAAGCGTGGTCAAAATATTGAAATCTTAGAACAACTTAATAATATTCCAGATGGGACAGAAATAATAGTAGATGTAGAATTTATCGCCAATCAAATTACAGAACCACAAACATCATTAACAGACTCAGAGAGACTAGCTAGACTCAATCAATTATTTGGGGCTTGGAAGACGCAACCGGAATTAACAGAAATCTTTACAGAAATTGACCAACAACGCCATATTTATCAAGGCAGAACTATAGACTCACTTGATAATGAGGATAACGGTTAATGTATCTATTAGATACCAACATTTGCATTGCACTGCTGAACGAGAATCCCCAAGCTGTTACTAAATTTAATCGCTTTTTCAGTCAATGTTATCTCTCTATCATTGTAGTGTCAGAATTATATAAAGGCATTTATTGTTCTCAACAGGTAGCCAAAAATCTAGAGATATTAGCACAGTTCACAGAACTCTTACCAGTAAAACCTTTTGATTTAGATGCAGCTATCGAATTTGGTAAAATTCAAAGCGAACTTAGAAAAATCGGGAAACCAACTGGAGAATTTGATGCTTTGATTGCTGCTGTAGCTCGTTCTCATGACGATATTCTTGTTACTAATAATATTAAAGATTTTATCAATATTCCCAACCTGAAATTAGATAACTGGTTAGAAACTTGAAAAATCTGCGTGATTACCCCTCGAAAAGAGGATACAAGAATTACAGAATATTTTGGTGACTTAGATGATAGGTCGTATTGTCGACGGGGGCTACCAAATTCTTGAACAGATCGGACAAGGCGGATTGTTGAACAAGCAATAGGTCAACCAACACTCAGTAGTGATATTTATGTACTTGGTGTTATTGCTATCCAAGCTTTAACGCATCGATTCACGGACTGAAGATGACTTGCTGATACGGCTCACCCTGACGATGATCGCTGACCTGAATGGTCACTTTTTGATTGAGCCGGTTGAGAAATCCTATGAGCCTTTCCTGGCTGAAGCGGCTGAATTTGGCACGCATAAGCGCGGACACTTCCGGCTGTTTGATCTGGAGGAGATCCGCCGCTTCCTTCTGGCTATAATTGCGCTCTCTCAAGATCCGCATCACCTGGATACCAAGTGCCGTGCGGGTGTAAAGCTCTTCCGCGTCTTCAAGCCCGAGATCGGCGAAGACGTTGCCGGAACCAGCTTCAATCTGGCTTTTTTCCGTATCAGTCATGGCTTGCGTGCTCCTGTGCTTCCTTGTAGCGTTTTCTGATGAGATCGACGTCCTGTTTCGGCGTGGCGATGCCGGACTTGGACTTCTTCTGAAAGGCGTGCAGCACATAGATGTGATCGCCGATCTGGACAGCATAGATCAGGCGGTAGGCGTCCTTGCTGTAGCGCTCGGCGATCTCGAAGACGCCGCTGCCCACGCCCTTGAAGGGCTTGACATGCGCTGCGGTTTCTCCACACTGCGCTGCCATCAGCGCCGCGCCCATATCGATGCGAACCTGCTTCGGAAAGGCTTGCATGTTCTTTCTGGAATCCCCCAGCCAGACAACTTCTTTGATCTCCAGCGGTATCACTCCCTCAATCCTATAACAAATTTGTTATAAGCGCAAACTGCTTTTTGTGCAAGCGGATGGTACTGATCGGCTGAGGGAAAAATGCTTCTCTGACAAATTGAAAGTTATGAGACAGTTGATGGATCGACAAATAGGGTGGGTGTAAAATTGGTATACATCTAACTCTTCCCCAAGAAATGGTATAAAAATTACAGAATATCTTGGTGTCTTAAATGATAGGTCGTATTCTCGATGGACGCTACCAAATTCTTGAAAAACTAGGAGAAGGCGGATTTGGTCTTACATTCCTGGCTGTTGACATAAAACGACCAGGTAATCCTCGGTGCGTAGTGAAGCTATTTAAACCAAAGTCTAATGACCCACGCACCTTAAAAGTTGGGGAAAAACTGTTTAAAAGGGAAGCAGAAACACTAGAAAGATTAGGAAATCATGACCAAATTCCCCGCCTTCTCGCACACTTTCAAGAAAACCAAGAATTCTATTTAGTTCAGGAGTATATAGAAGGTTACGACCTCAGTCGAGAATTAGTACCAGGGACACAACTCAGTGAAGTTTACGTAACTAAACTTCTACAAGATACTTTAGACGTCTTAGTCTTTGTCCATCAACAAAATATAATTCATAGGGACTTGAAACCGTCAAACATTCGGCGACGTGAGTCTGACAAGAAAATTTTACTCATTGACTTTGGCGCAGTCAAAGAAATTACTACCCAAGTCGTGAATGCTCAAGGACAGACCGCTATTGTAACTCAAATAGGCACTCCTGGCTATATGCCTGTTGAACAAGCAATAGGTCAACCAACACTCAGTAGTGATATTTATGCACTTGGTGTCATTGCTATCCAAGCTTTAACAGGGATAAATCCCAGTCCTCGCATTGGTGGAGGACTACCAACAGATCCCCAAACAAAGGAAATTGTTTGGCGCGATCGCACTCAGGTTAGTCCCAAGTTAGCAAATATCATCGATAAAATGGTGCGACGTGAAAACGATCAGCGTTACCAATCAGCAGAAGAAGCATTGCAGGCTATTAAAGGACTCTCAGTCAAACCACCCACATCTCGATCTTGGAAGGTATGGTTGGGTGTGGGTGTAGTTGTTGCGATCGCTCCTCTGATTTTATGGATTTTATATCAAATTGTTAATCCTAAGCCAAAATTATTACTCTACAACAATCCTAGTAAAGGGATCACAATCAAATATCCTGAAAATTGGAAACCACAAGAAGGAGGCGATTCTTATGAGTACGAAATTACTTTTATTTCAACTAATCATAATCCAGTTAATACTTGCTATTTAGAAATACACATAAATATCACTCAAGAAAAAAGATCTTTGGATGAATCGAAAAATATCGCGATTCAAAATATTAAGAAAATTAAATCCAATTCACAACCTACTGAAGACTCACAGCCATCAACAACTTTATCCAATTTTAGAGCTTACAAATTAATTTATACTCGTCAGGAAGAACAATGCAAATACAAGGTTATGGAAATAGGTACTGTCAGAGATGGCAAAGCTTACTATATTACTTATATAGCAGAAGTAACAGAATATTCTAAATATTTATCCTTAGCAGAAGACATGATCAACTCATTCGAGATTAGAGAAAAATCAAATATTCCACCAACTCTTGATAAATAGGATTCATGCGACAGTTGCTATAATGTAAGAAGCCTTCAAACCGGTGATCGAGTAACGTAATGAGTCAATATATTGAGCCATTAAACTTGCAAATATCACGTGACTCCTTAAATCAGGGTGAGTATGCTATCCGTCAGGAATTAGCTTTACAGCTATATGCACAAAATATTTTTACCTTTGCTCAAGCACGTCAGCTAGCTAACTTATCTGTATGAGAATTTCAAAAGCTATTGGGACAACACAAAATAGAGCGTCATTATAATGAAAGGGACTTAGCAAAAGATATCGAGTCATTGAAGCAGATCTAGAATTAAATAGGAAAATTGTAGGTTGGGTTGAACGAAGTGAAACCCAACAAAATCCTAAAAATGTTGGGTTTCGTTCCTCAACCCAACCTACGTAACTACTCCAGCGTCTACATTCCTCAAACCAACCTAAACAGCTATTGAGACAACTGCCAAATTTTGATAGTTTTGTCCCAACTACCGCTAGCTAAAGTTTTGCCATCTGGGCTAAAGGCGACTGAATGAACCGCATCAGAATGACCTTTGAGGGTAGAAATTTCTTGCCCAGTGGCAACATTCCATATTTTGATAGTATTGTCGTCACTACCACTAGCTAAAGTTTTGCCATCTGGGCTAAAAGCAACTGAATTAACCGAACTAGAATGACCATTGAGGGTAGAAATTTCTTTACCAGTGGCAACATTCCATATTTTGATAGTGTTATCCGAACTACCACTAGTTAAAGTTTTGCCATCTGGGCTAAAAGCAACTGAATTAACCGAACTAGAATGACCATTGAGGGTAGAAATTTCTTTACCAGTGGCAACATTCCATATTTTGATAGTTTTGTCCTGACTACCACTAGCTAAAGTTTTACCACTCGGGCTAAAGGCGACTGAATCAACCAGATCAGAATGAACTCTGAGTGTAGCAATTTCTTGCCCAGTGGCAACATTCCATATTTTGATAGTATTGTCCCAACTACCACTAGCTAAAGTTTTGCCATCCGGGCTAAAGGCGACTGAATTATAATTAGAAGTAGCTTTGAGGGTAGAAATTTCTTGCCCAGTGACAACATTCCATATTTTGATAGTATTGTCCGAAATAGAACTACCACTAGCTAAAGTTTTACCATTCGGGCTAAAGGCGACTGAATCAACCGAAATAGAATGACCATTGAGGGTAGAAATTTCTTGCCCAGTGACAACATTCCATATTGTGATAGTATTGTCGAAACCACCACTAGCTAAAGTTTTACCATCCGGGCTAAAGGCGACTGAAAAAACTATTCCTTTAAACTGATTCAACGAATTCAGCTTTCGGGAATGTCCAATTAGGGTCTTAACTAGAGTAAATTTACTTGCTAAAGGCACAGTTGAAACTAGTCTATTTGTTAATTTTGGTGCTGGCGCAACTCCAACCAGCTGCGCAGATGGCGCAAGAGTTAAATAAGTCTTTAACGGAATCCCATAAACAGTGGTAGCATTCGTATCTAGACGAGTTTTAGCAAGTCCATGAATCCCAATTAATTTACCCTGATCATCGAGTATAGCTCCCCCACTCATCCCTGGAAAACCCCCTACATCATAAACAAACGCATAACCATCGTTTGGGTTTGTCACCCGACTCGAAACTGCGCCTCTGAGAAACCTTATGTCAAATGTTCCTTGGGGATAACCTGCTACAGAAATATTTGTACCTAACGTTACTTGGTCAGAATTTCCCTTTTCAGCAACACGGTAATTTACGGTACTCGTAAACTGAAATGTCGCCAAATCAACGCCAGGAAATGGTTTTACTTGACTCTGTTTAAAAGTATATTGTTTCCCGTCTGGTGTTCTTACTGTGTAGTTACCTCCAAGTCGTACTACGTGTTCACAAGTGACAACAGTATAAATATTGCCTTGACGCTCAATAATAACCCCAGAGCCAGGAACTTTGCCATCAATCTGGACTGTAATTTGTCTAGCAATCTCACCAATTTCCTGTGGTGTCAACGCTGTAGCTGCTGGTTGCACTATGACAACTGCTGTACCAACAAATGCTGCCGTTAGTATACCAGCAACCCTCATGATTGATTCTCCTGATGATTTTGCAATAGTTCTTTTCTAATCGGTACAGCCATACTAGATTGTGTGATTAGTTCCTGCAAGCGGGCTTCCGGTTGAGAACCATCTTGATAAACTTCTGGTGTATTCCAAACTGGATCCTTGTGTAGGCTATTAATACCTACCACTTCACCTTTATTATTTAATAGTGGTCCCCCACTCATGCCTTTACGAACATCATTCGTATATCCTATTTGGTAGCCTTGCTCTAAAGGCTTTTCTAACAATAACGAAATCTTACCAGGGGTAAAAACAAACTTGTCTTTTTTTTCTCTCTGTGATTGTCCAGAAGAAAGATTAGACGTAAATCCACAAACAAAAACCTGCTCCCCCACTTTCAAGTTAGATGAATCACCCACAGTCGCAACTCTATAAACAACATCAGGACTACGGAACTGCAACACTGCTAAATCATCATTCTGAAATTGCACATTTTGAGAAACAGTAGCGCTATAAACACGACCATTTGGTGTTTGAATACGATAAGGCGGCTTTGCGGCTCTCAAAACATGAGCGTTAGTGATGACAGTATAAACTTGTCCTTCATTTTTGATCAGAGTACCTGAACCAAGTAACTCTTTTGACAACACTTTCACTGTGATTGTTTGAGCCAATTGTTGTAGTTGTGGAATTAAAAGTGGATTCGATGATTGGGAAAGAGCAGATTTATGGCAATTAGTACAATTTGGTTGAGGTCTTGATAGTGCAAGTGATACACCACCGAGGCAAACAACCAATAATATTGTGTTACTAAGTCCTCGCTGTAGAAATTTCCAAGCCATCTAAGGTGACTCCGCAACTAAAAGCGAGGTTCGACGGTTTGCGATCGAGGTTTCGTGGTGACAGAAGACTGATCGTTATCTTTACTATCAGTTGAGTCAACTAGTTTCTTGACATCAAGATACAAATCACCCTGTTCATAGGTGATATACTGGCTACCACTTAGTTCGATAGTTGTTGTACCAGTACCACGACGGAAAGCAATTATTTGCTTGAGTGCAAGTCCGGCATCTTCTCCTGGTCTAAGGGTAACTAGGATATTGTCTGATGTGCAAGGAGCGCCTTTTTGGTCAGAAATACATAATACCGGATAGCCATTGAAGTTATCACGACTAGTGATGAAAATACTACCATTGTCGTAATAGCGCAGGAATCGATTAGAAACAAGATTACAGCGTTTTAGAGGTGGGAATTGTTTAAAGTCCTTAACAACCCAACGGATGAATGTCTCAGGTCCCCGTGAGGTAATTACTTTGGTAACTGTTTCACCGTTTTCCTGTGCGCAAAAGAATTTGTTTCTTCCAGCGTATCCAGCGTAACCTGGTTGGTTGCTTGTGGTAGCGGCTACGACTGCGAAAACCAAAGCTGCAACTGCAGAAGTTGTTCCTACCCTTGCCAACATTTGAGCAAATAACCTCGGATGCATATAGAAGCTCTAATAACTAGGAAAACAATAAATTAAATGTGGTGCTAATAAAATTAGCTACAACGCTAAGTTGAGCTTTTTCGGAAACATACTGATGATACACCGGGAAAAATCAGGTTTTTTGATAATTTTTTATTAAGATTTTTGCGCAAAGCTCCGACTGATTCCAACATTGACTTATCAGATTGTCCAGAAATTACACCCGAAATGTTTGTGTCAGCTATGGTTCGATGGGTTTACCTGCTGCGAGAAACAAAACACACCTTCAAATTAACTTGCTTTTGTGCTGTAATGGCTTGCCTTTTATAGTACTTAGTGCTATACAATGAACATGAGGATCAAAAAGCATGGCAATCTATAAAACCCTATGGTTTAACCGTTGGGCGCGAAAACAAGGGCTAAATGATACAAGTCTTTGTAATGCTGTGCTTGAAATAACACAAGGGCTTTACGAAGCAGATCTAGGTGGTGGACTACTAAAAAAGCGAGTCGCGCGTCCAGGTCAAGGTAAGCGTGGGGGTTTTCGCACTCTGATTGCAACCAACATGGGAAACCTCTGGTTTTTCGTTTACGGCTTCGCAAAGAATGAGCGTAGTAACATTGACAAAGATGAAGAAGAAGGATTGAAAAAGCTATCTGCTCACCTATTGTCTCTCACACCTAAAGATCTGGAAAAATCCATAGAGAATGATGGTTTAATAGAGGTAGATTGCGATGAGAAAAACGAAGTCAGCAATTCTTGAAGCAGTTCACGAGACTGCCAAAGATCTACATAAAGCTGGTGTAATGGATCAAATCACACTGCGAGAATTTGATCGTTTGTGTTTACCCGTCATACAACCGTTAAACCCTGAAAAAATTAAAGAAATTCGTGAAACATCTCACGTAAGTCAAGCTGTATTTGCTGCAATTTTAAACACCAGCGTTTCAACAGTTCAAAAATGGGAGAGTGGTCAAAAGCGACCAACAGGTACAGCACTTAAACTATTGCAGCTCGTTCAAAAACGTGGATTAAAAAGTATTCTCTAATCACTTCTTCTGTACAGTAAGGGATTGGTCAATTTTAAAATTTTGAGGATTATTGAGAATAAAATGACTATCTTTTTTGACTAAATCACCCGTGCAGCAAATTAGTAAACGTTCTTGATAAGCTTTAATCGCTAAGATATAATCATGGTTTGCTAATTGAGTTTTAATTTCTTGTAATTTATCGAAGAGTACGCACAGTAAAGTAACTTCTCCATTCAGTTGCTCGATTTGCGGAGTAGTAATTTCCATAACCACACCTTGCAAACTAAAATTTGGATAGTTGGTAATAAATTGACTTAATATATCAACTTGCGAACGATTTTCTACTGCCTCTAGCGTCTTTAATATATCGCTTATTCTTTCGGCATAGTCTCCTAAATTGTGTTGGAGAGGTAGTAAGATTTCGTATTCATCTGAAGCATCTTTTTTTAGTCGCCAAATAGAGCCTGCACCATTATAAATACGTCCTGTTTCATGCCAACCTGTTTCTTGCAAATGTGTCTCTAACACTTCTGGCTCGACAGTTTTAAGTATTTGACTATCTTTAATAGTAGCTTTCATGGCAAACCCCCAAAACTAATGCGTTGAATGATGGCTAAGACTGCGTCTGCGGTGAACAGATTACTGCGAGGTATTTCGATAGTAACATTGGTTGTATTTTCAGTCTCTGGCATTCCGTATAAGGATACCCAATAAGCACAATGTTTAAGGCACAGTTCTTCTTCTGTTTGTTTTAACCAGTCTGTAACTTTCTCTGGGACTAAAACGACTACCAAAATCCGAGGAACAAGGGCATTTATTCTAAGATCATTATAATTTTTGAGGTTAAGAGGATATTTAATATAATTTTCACCGCGAATATCTTTGGCTGTACATTTTAATTGTAGCTCCAATCTAGGAGAAAGGATTTTACCTGTACCACCTCTGCTGACTATGCCTAGATCTATGCTGTCGTTATCAACCTCTGGTCTATACAAAGAATATCCTGCAACAGCGGCGATCGCTCTAATATAAGTGATGCTAAATTGTTCTTTTTGTTGATTAACATCCATTGAAATACACTTACCATGAATAGCGGTGCGTTACGGCGCAAATTTGGTTTGTTTGTCAAAAATTATACTTTAAAATGCGCCTAACGTACCCTACCGC
>NZ_JAAKGC010000219.1 GCF_017591665.1 Aetokthonos hydrillicola CCALA 1050
AAGAGCGATTATCCCCACACACTTTTACCCCTAAATAACTTGAAATTGTCGCCAGAGCCAAGATGGAAAAACCAAGGTGTACTAAGCGGTTAAACCAAGCATTGAGAGAATTTTCATCCCTGATCGCAGTCTTTATCTGCTCTGTTTCTGACCACACCAACGCCTCATGAATTTTAACTAAATCTTCAGTTGATGTATCTTCATTCATCGAGCGTCTATACAACTCATTCTCGATGTAATTGATTTTGTTTTGCCTGGTTGGTTGTTCGCTTATCAGTGCCAGTTTCTTAAGGCTTAAACGGTCAATCTGTGTGGCAACTTGCCCTACAATAAATTCCTTTTGCTCTCGGCTGAGTTGGTTATCTGTGTAGTCTTCATCTATTTCGTAAAACATTACTTAATTCTCCTTGCCAAAATAGCTTCTGCGGATCGCTCCTTCTACAGGTGTTTCTGTGGTTGGGAAGTCAGCCGCGTCTGTTCCACGTCAGCCATGCGCTGTAATTCGTCATAGGCTTGCAGCAAAGCTTGGCGCGTGCTTTGTTTCATGATTGTTACCCTAGACAAGTCACACTATATCGTTTACAGTATGGATGAGTCAAGTGAAACTTGTCTAGAAATGATACAAATTGATTTAAATGAAATAGCTACCGTTAACTGGAATGAAGAACGCGGAGAAAAGCTAAGAGCCATCCGGGGAAAACATTCCATGCAAAGTTTAGTTGACCAAATTAAAGAAAAATATAATTATTCAACGACTAAGCAATATATACAAATGCTAGAGCGCCCTGTAAGCCGAAAAGCCTCTAAAACTGTTTCTTTTGCGCTATTACGGCATATTTGCTCAGTCGTTGGGGCTGATGTTAGAGACTTGTACGACTCTCCCCAAATCTCTCAAAAGCGGTCTAGTCTCCCTTGACTTTTGACAAGTCTGACTTTACCATGAAAGAGCAAATCGAAAGCGATCGCGCCTCCTGGAAAGAAATGCGATCGCTCTCTAGATAAACCGGTAAGGTCATCATGACACAATCATATCCTGAATCTCTCAAGGCTATCAGCATTCATGCACCCCATGCCTACGCTATTTGCATGGGCATTAAGGTAGCCGAATACCGCAGCCAACCAACTGATAGACGCGGCTGGATTTTGATTCATGCCTCTGGGTCGAAAGACTCCGACCATTTCCTAGCTGACTACGGCATCTCCAAGGACACAATTAAGCGCGGCGCAATCATTGGGGCAGCGCAAATTACAGATTGCACATGGGATGCTGAATTTGGCTGCTATGCCTACCACCTAGAATCACCCATCCTATTGCAAGAGCCCATAGAAGGAATAAAAGGCTGCCAAGCGATATTCTGGGGAGCCAAGCTGACACAAAATCAAGCAGCTTTTGCGATCGCTTGGGCAATGATCAAAGCCACTACAAAAGCTGATGATATATCACCAGAAGCAATTGAGGAAGATTCAATCCCTGGCTACCGCATAGAATACGAACCCCAATGCAGCGAGAAAGACCTTCATGCTTACCAAGTCAGCGACAGCCTAACCCATGAACCGCTATTTAGGATCTACAAAAAACCCGACGGCTGGACAAATGAGCTAACCAAGCAGATTCACAATAGCCTTAAACTAGTCATTGCAGAAGCACGAGAAAAAACCATAGAGCGAATTGAACGCTCAAGACCCCTAGAAGTCCAGCAAATCGACGATGATACTTTTATTGTCCGCAATCCCAGCAATGGCAATCACTATGTAGTCCGACCTCAGCACCCCAACCCCAAAGAACGATGCGAATGCGGCGATACATACTTTAGAGGGGTAAAATGCAAGCATCAAATAGCGCAGGAAGATTATCTTCAGCAGTCCATCACTGCGACTATCGCCCAATCTGAACTTAACCAGTACATTAAGCAGCAAGCCCAAGAGATAGCGCCTGAACCACAAATCCAATTCACCTCACCTGACGGCTTTTACAACTGGGAAGCCGCTATAGATGGCAAAACCATTGCCACCATCCACTACGATTCTGAGCACTTGACACAGCGATATGTGGTAGCTGTAAGTGGGGCAGAAATACACCGCGCCAATACCCAGGCGAGAGCAGAAAATTACATCCTCTGGCATTACAAACAAGGTACATTGCCGGTAGCACAAGAAGAAAAGTCTGAACCTTGCACAATCGAAGATTGCAACTTCATTGACGAAAAAGGACAGCAATACGTTTTCCGAATTAACAATCAATTAATTGGGTACATCTGGCTTGCAGATGACGGGGATGATTGGTATTCATCACAAGAGTATTGGACTAATAGTGATGGCACAAAATATGACGATTGGCGCGAGTGTGGACTAGCCTTGGCGCGGGTAACTCGTAAAGATTTATATCAGACTGTAGCGGCGTAACTTGAGTAGATTTTATGTACAAATTGACAGACGGTATTAACTACATATTCACTTCTTTGGGCTGGGAATATGTCTTTCAAGGTCACACTTACGGTGATGTGCGGATTTTTCTTTCTGCCCGAGAAGCTAGCGAGGTATTAAAACAAAACCTACTACCAGCATCCAAAAGCAAATATGGCGGCTTTGTAAGCCAAGTTAATTAGTCTTTAAAGTGTGAGCGCTTACCTCCTGAAAGCAAAGCGCTCACACTGTCCGCCTTTTCAGCATAGAAACAAGGGAATGTATTTAATGCCCCCAGAAGTTATTAGCGTTCATGCTACAGAAATTGAGTTAGAAAATCCTATTTATTTAGATAAGGAGAACTTTTAATCATGTTTAAAAAAGCTGTCAAATCACAATCAAAATTACGTCTTGCTTTAATTGGAGTAAGTGGAAGTGGTAAAACTTTTTCTGCTTTATCGATTGCCTCTGGACTTAGCCAAAATATAGCCGTAATCGACACAGAACATGGTTCAGCCAGTAAGTACGCCGATAAATTCAACTTCGATGTACTTGAACTTAGTAGCTTTCATCCACAGCAATACATTAATGCTATTCAAGCAGCTAGTAGTGCGGGTTATGAGGTGTTGATCGTCGATAGCCTATCCCATGCCTGGATGGGTAAGGACGGTGCATTAGAACAAGTAGACCGCATTGCTAAACGCACTCAATCTAATAATAGTTTTGCAGCATGGCGAGATGTAACGCCACTCCACAACCAGCTGGTAGAAGCAATTGTGAGTAGCAAATGCCATTTAATCGCCACAATGAGAGCCAAGACAGAGTATGTCTTGGAACCGAATGAAAAAGGTAAAATGGCTCCACGTAAAGTAGGGATGGCTCCCATACAGCGAGATGGGCTTGAATACGAATTTGATGTAGTAGCTGACCTTGACCTTAACCATAATTTCATTGTGAGCAAATCACGCTGTTCTGAATTGTCGGGTCAAATTATCAATAAGCCAGGAGAAAATGTAGCGGGAATTCTGAAAGACTGGTTATATAGCGGTCAGTTGCCAGAACAAAATACAACTAAGCTTGAGTATACGATTCCTGCTACCTACGACCGCAATCTGCTTAACGCCGAGATTGAATCGATTATCAAACGTAGAAATATCCCCCTAGAACAAGCAAAAACTGTATTATTTGAATTGTTCAATGTGCGCTCAAGACAACAACTTACTGATGAACAACTTGCACAATTCTTGGATTATTTAAAATCAAGCAATGCTGCTTGATGATTGGCGTTGGCACTCTCTGTGGCTTCAGCCCGGAGAGTGTCAAATTTCTGCATAGAGTCACACCAGCACAATTGCAATTCTTGGAAGATTTGAGCCACAAAGAGCGAATTCTATTTGCTCTTTGTGGCTCAACAATCTTCTACCTGATGAGGAACAACAAACTTTTGAAAAAAACTAATGATGACGAACAACCAGATATAGATGACGTGCCATTCTAAAAAATGATGCCCTATGTCCCTCAATCAACAAGGCTAAGGATTTTTGCTGTGAACACTACCATGTGAACAACTCCACCATTTTGGAGAAAATATATTGAGTATCACAGCTTTAGCAAAAGCGATCGTAAGCGCATTTAGGCAAGAATTTTCTTCAACCAACCCACTTTCGGTTTCAGGTGGATCTAATATTGCCGATACCGGTAGTGGTAGCACTACATCAACTACAACACGAACCGTTGCAGCCACCGACTCACCTGAAGTAGTGGCAATTGGGCAGGTGCGCGATCGCCTACCTTCAACTTTAGGTCCCAAATCTTCAACTAATAGCACATCAGTCGTACTGGCAAGTGACCAAACAACTA
>NZ_JAAKGC010000220.1 GCF_017591665.1 Aetokthonos hydrillicola CCALA 1050
AATACCATTGTTGCCTTTTTTCAATCACGTTACCGAGGCACAGATCCTGATAATTGGACGGGTTATATTTGCGATGAGCCATTATTGCTACAGCCAAGCTACTTGGAACAATTGACCTTATCTGGTATTTCTTGGGGATTTTTCAGCGGTGCGACTCGCGCTTCCGCTACCTACGTTTTAGAAAAACGTCTAGGTTTGAAGTCGCCTGTGTTGATTGCAATGGAAGATGCACCAGGTAAACCAGACCCTACTGGACTTTTTGCAACTGTTGACCTATTGAAAAATGAAATTGACAAATCGACAATAATAGTATATGTAGGGGACACAGTTGCTGATATGTATACTGTAAAGAAAGCACGTGCTCTATCACCCGAACGTAATTGGGTTGGCGTCGGGATTTTGCCTCCTCATGTCCAGGAAACAGCAGCACGTCGTGATGCTTATGCTGAGAAACTACAGCAAGCAGGAGCATCTATTGTTTTGACCAATGTAGAGGAATTAACTCCAACAAAAATTGAGGAATTAATCAGAAGATAAGCTGTTACGCATTTAATTTTTATATGGGATGCGGGCAAGATGCCCGCACTACAATAATTTTAGCTTTTCGTCCTATACAATTTAGCTGCACATCAGCTTATTAAGTAAGTGCGCCCACCAGGCTTGGTTATACTGCCAGTTTATAAAATGAGGAGGAACACTGTCTTCGTCAACTACCCACAGTGACCCGGAGTACCGGGTTCACAGTGGGCTTGCAAAACACCTAGTTTAACTAGGCTCACGGTATGCGATGTAAAAGTTGGTTAGGGCATAGAGATTTAGTAAGGTTACACGTACAAATATTTCCCTAGTTTGTACCCCTGTATTGCCCGGTCGTGAACGGGAGATAAGCTTACTAAATTGCCCGAAGGGACTGACAAAAGTCTAAATACAATTCGTTGGATTATCTCCATGAACCAAGCAACAAGAGTGCCAGTAATAGATCCAGATGGTAAGCCACTAATGCCTACTACAACAGCTAGGGCAAGGAAGTGGATAGAGTCAGGGAAAGCTGCTTGTAAACGCAATAAATTAGGCGTGTTCTACGTGCAGCTTAAACAAAAGCCATCTGGCTACAAAACACAACCAATAATTGTAGGAACAGATAGAGGAAAAGCTTTTACGGGTATTGCTTTTCAGTCGAAACTAGCAACCATTGCATTGTTTCATGCTTGTTTGCCTGGGTTTTACAAATCCAAGAATCTTGGTAAAAAGAATCAAATTTTAGACCGTCAATCTGTAACAGGAAAGATGGATAAAAGAACCGAACTAAGACGCACTCGTCGCTCTTCAAGAATAGATCGTTCTAAACCTTTCAAGCTACGTAACCACAGAGAAAAAAGGTTCAATAACAGACGGAAAAAGAAACTTCCTCCAAGTGTTTTGTCTAACCGACTGATGGAACTAAGAATTCTAAGAGTTATGGCTTTAATCTTACCAATTTCAGAGATTAGAGATGAAGCTTGTGGGGGTAACACAAAAAAAAACGGTAAAGGGATTTCACCTGTAACTGTTGGTCAAGAATGGTTTAGATTTCAAGCGTCAAAAATTGCGCATGTTGTAGAAGTTGATTCATTGGATACAGGTAAATATCGTGACCGATTAGGACTTGTTAAAGATAAAAACAATAAATCAAGACAGACTCCAGAGACTCATGCAAACGATGCTATAGCACTTGCAAGCAGCGCGTTCATAGAGTACAAAGCTTTTGTCACTGCCAAAACTCACGGGCATGAATGGATTGGGGAATGCAAAGTAACAGCATCACCATTCATTGTGTTAACTCGCCCTAAACTATTTCGCCGCAAACTGCACCAAGAAAATTACTCCAAGGGTGGAATTCTTAAGCGCCTTGGTGGAACAGTTACACCCTTCGGTTTTCGCTCTGGTGATTATGTCGAGGTTTCTCAAAAAAGCGGAGTTGTACGTGGCTGGATTGGCGGCTTTACCAGTACCGCTAAAACAAAAAATGTTTCAGTTTATGACCACAACTGGTCACGGGTTGGGCAATTCGACCCTAGAAACGTCCGGTTACTTCAAAGGAGTTCTAAGTTATGTGTTTCCCGCTCTTGAGATAGCCAATTGTGTCGCTATCCCCTTCCTTCCTTTAACTGTGTTGAAGATACAGTCGGAGGATGCGACACAATTCCCCCGTCATTCCTCCCAACCACTGATCCGGAGTACCGGATTCAGTGGGGGACTCCTGACGGGTTAGTTGATGAAGCATTAAGGTGTTCTCCTAGGTCTTGTCAACGAAGAGAAAAGTTGACAAAGATCATTAAGCTTAACCTTAACATTGAATTTCCTTAATCTTATACAAGTAACTTATTACTGTAAAAAAGCAATTTTCTGAACCGAAAATTGCTTTTTTGAGTTTTGTTCGATACAGGAAGCATCCTAAATGGTTCATTGTATTTACTTAAATAAGCGGAGTAAATGAATGTCTAATATTAGTAGAAGGCAGTTACTCGCCTTTTTTGGAGCGAGTGCGGGAACCACTGTTCTAGCCCCAATTTTAGAAAACAAAATTTTTGGCAATGCGACAGATGCTGCAAACGCCAGAGAAGTTCTCAAGCTGACTCCTGTGCGCTTACCTCACCCTTTACCTATTTATCAACAGCAATCTAGCTTTTTGCCTACAGCTCGGCAGCAAGGAAAAGTCATTGTCCCTAGTGCTAACGTTAAGCTGACAGAGTATAACGTGATAGATGATGTCGTTGTACCGCCAGAATATGAACGCTACGTGATTATCAGTTGGGGCGATCGCGTCTTCCCTAACAAAGAAGAATACTTTGGTTACAACAACGACTACACAGGTTTTGTACCTATTGATCGCAATAGTCTCAACGATGGTTACCTTTGGGTAAATCACGAATATATTTCCTATCCTTTTTCGCCACTAGCCCCTGGAACTCCGGCGGATTTAGCTGGATTTCCCACCACTTACTCGCAGGTAATTGGCGACGAGTTACCTAACGACAAAACCAGCATTGAACTGCTAGGCGAATTTATGTATAACCTGGGCGGTTCAATCGTGCGGATTACAAGGGCAAATCGCAACGAGAGATATACTGTCTCGAGAGATACCAGTAAGAACAGACGTATTCATGGTCTGTCAGGCTTAGGCATCAATCGTGAGCGTAACGACAGTTATAAAAACATCACTGCTTGGGGTAGCAAGAGCTATCAACAAGGCGATGAAAACTATTTGATTGGTACTGGATCTGCTGCCACTCAAGTGTTTAACCTGAGTAGTGATGGCTTGGGCAATCGCATTATTGGTACTGCTTATAACTGCTCTGGTGGAACCAGCCCTTGGGGAACCATTTTGTCTGGGGAAGAAAACTTTCAAGGAAGCAGTTCCTCTTTTGTTGGCGTGACTGAATCAGTCAAACTAAACGGTACTCAAACAGGCTATACAGCTCAAACCACTGGAGAAAAGTTCGGATTAGTTGGGGAAAAATACGGTTGGATGGTAGAAGTTGATCCAGCAGATGCAAACTTCCGTCCGCGCAAACACACCGCATTAGGACGTTTTCGTCACGAAAACGTTGCAATTCGTGCTGAAGCAGGCAACAAATTAGTTGTATACATGGGTGATGATCGTCGGGGTGGTCACACGTGGAAGTTTGTTAGTAACGGAACAATTGTCAACCCTAACAACAAAAACAACAGTAAATTGTTTGAAGATGGCACTTTATATGTTGCGGTTTATAATCCTGATGGAACAGGACGTTGGGTGCCCTTAACTTTACAAACGCCGACAAATCCCAACCGTCCTTCAGTATTATCTTCTCAAGAAGCAGCGCTACGTGGAACCATCTCTAACAATGGCAATACTAGGTTCCCCAAACTCCCAGATGGAGGTGCGAATGTTGTTACCGTAGCTAATGAAGCGACTGAGTTACCTCAATATGAAGGGAAAACTTTAGCTGACTTCTATCCCACTCAGGGAGCAGTACTAACTGATGCATTCCAAGCAGCGAATTTAGTAGGAGGTACACCCACGGCTCGCCCAGAGGATATTGAAATTCATCCACGTACGAAGGAAGTATTCATTTCCTACACAGATGGAGCACCTAGCGGAGATGGCTACGCAGACTCTCGCAGTTTTGTTGTTTCCAAATACAACAGAGAAGTCAATGCTACTCAGCATTTTGGTAGACTATACAAGATTATTGAAGATAGTCCAAATGGCACAGGAA
>NZ_JAAKGC010000221.1 GCF_017591665.1 Aetokthonos hydrillicola CCALA 1050
CCAAGCTCGTTACAGCTTCAACATGAGCATTATAGCCACCACGATTTCTTTCTTTGCTTGTCTGACAGGAGCCGGACTACTCATGTCAAATAAACTTTCACAAGGAAGTGTTACAGCTGCTAGTGGAATAGTTTCCAGTGCATTGTTCGTTCAACTTGCTAAGGATGCAAATGACAGGCTAGACAAGATTCTAGCTGATTTCGACGATGAAACCTAAGCTATTGAGAGGGTGGGCGATTAAGTTTCATGGGAACTACGTGAAACCGAATCGCCCTTTCAGCACTCTCAAGCCCACAGCTGATAAACGATGCCAATTCAACTAGTTAATTGCTGCACCTAAAATAGATTGTCCACTGGCAAGTGCAAAAGCCAAAGCACCTTGAATGGAAGTGTGAGCCGAGGAGAAGAGCGATCGCCTACGGCACTGCCCCCCTTGTAATCGCACGGTACTCATCGTAAATTAGGCGTTGTTCTTCAAATAGTAGTGGGTTGTATTTGCCAGATGACGAGTGATGGGTGTGGGGGAGAAGCGTGATTGCATAGTACTACTTTATAATTACTTTAACTCTTTTCACTCCTATGACTCGCCCGTACTGACGCACCACAAAATCCATATAGTGGGTTCCTTTATAGGATGAACGTTCTGTTGCAACCAATCCTTTTCCTGCTGGATGTCCAAGATCATTGTTTATTTCAGCTTCAGCCCCTTCATTTCTTACTGTCCATTCAACAGTTGAATTAGGAGGAAGAAAAGCAGAGTTCATCAATTTAAAGGTAATAGAGCAGTCTTTTGGAATTGGCCCGATAAAATCTACATTATTCCAATTATTAGTTTGTCCAAATAAAGGCTTCTTTCGTTCTGCGGTGACAAAAATTGTAGGTGTAAATACTTGACGATGAAAATCACCTTTATAATGAAGGCGATTACACCTCATTTTAGGAGATGCTACTTTTTTTATGTCATCTTGTTCTTGTGCATAAAGTTCCATACACTCTTGCACCATTGTTTTTAATTGCAAGGGAGAAAAACTACCTTGATGAGGTTTCCCTTGCCACTGAAAATAAATTCCTAGATCAATATCAAATTCATCACCTATTGACAGAGGACGTAACTGAGTGGCAAATTTATAAGAGCCTTGTAGCCATGAGTAAATTGAGTAGCCACTTCTTATTTTTAATTCAGCTTTCAAATAATCTGCAAGGTCATTCCATCGTTGTTGTTGCGCTTCCCTCTGTTCATCAGTAGGAATAATACGCCTATGAAGTGTCTGTTTGTCTGTTGAAATACTATAAAATAATGAAGCCGCAATTCCCATAATGTTATGAATGATCTGAGTTTCGATGAGAGCCGTAGTAAAAATAAGGGGTAGGCGGTGTATGCTGTAGCATTCTGCGGAGTACTGGACTAGAGATTGCTTCACGCAACGCAGCACTTGCTAAACCCTTAATGGTGGATTGAGCGTTAGGAGTTGCAACATCAAGTCCTAGATCACGTTCTTGAGCCTTTGATTGGATTGAGTCAATGCGGAAATAGCGATCGCTTAATTTGTGGGTAAGCATAAATTCTGTCAATTTCTGTTGTGAGGAGAGGATGACAGACATAAGTCGTGTATCGTAAAACCAATCTAGGATTCCTAAATTTCGGCCAGTACTATGTGAGAAAGAAAATTGTGAAGTAGTGGTGCCAATACTTAAAATAGAAACGTGCTCAGTAGGAATTTGAAAAAAGTACTCTGCTTCATGAAGTGCTACGGCATCAGGCATATTTGCACAAAGTCCACCGTCGGTGAATAGTTCATTTCCAACTTGTGCTAAAGGAAAAAACGTAGGTGCTGCTGATGTAGCTAGTGCGACATCATGAACGCTGACGAGATGATCTCGCTCAAATCGTTCATGATGCGGTGTTTTGAACACTTGAGGTCTTCCCTTGGTCAAATTAATTGTAGGAATCACCACAGGGTGTTTTAGATCGCCAATAAGCGTTGCAGGGTCAATGAATTCATGTAAAGCCTTACGTAGCCCGTCATGCTTGTATTTAGGATTAAAAAGTCCACGTCCGAGGTCAATTACTTTACCAAATGTTGAACGTGGTACTGACCGCGCGGAAAATATACTTTGCCCATGTTTTTCAAACGCATGTAAAATTGTTGCAGCAGGCACTTCTAACGCCAAACTTAGTGCCACAATGCCACCTATTGAAGTTCCTGCTAAAAGGTCAAAGCATTGCGCTACAGGCTTTCCGACTCTTTCTTCCAACTCACATAACACAACAACTTGGTAGAGACCAAGATATCCTCCTCCGCTTAAGGAAAGGATTTGAAAATTATTTGCCTGCTCCATTAATACAACCTAATAATGAATATATCGCCATCTCAGATGTGGTTACTTTGGAAAAGATTAAATAGAGTAGCTAACAAAATAGCACATTAATACATTGTTGCTGAAGTATTAGGCGCTAAACACTGATGATAAAAATACAATAAATCTGTCTATACTTACACTAGGCTAAAGATTTTTATGATTATAACTTTTGATAGGTATAAATTTACTAGTTAGTAATGTAGAGATTACCGTACTTAAACAGCCGTACCCTACTGCCTCTATAGCCTTGGGGGTAAGCAAAATGTACGATAAGTCAATTGGTACGTTGAGAATTGGCATAAATATTGATTGACAGAATGCTTATCTAGCAGGAGTTACAGCTTTAGCGTAACTTTCTGTTCGATTGCTCATTTACCCACGAAACCAAGGACGCTACAGTGACGCTGAATAATTGTATCAAAAAGCACTAAAAATTACTTCAAAAAGCTTAGGGGTAGATCATCCCACCACAACCACTATCCGTCAAAATCTAAAATCCTTGCGCGATAATTATACTTAAGGTCATAAACATGAGAAAATTGGAACAATAAAGAGGTAGTTGCACACTACCCCTTCTGGACAAGGCTAAAAGTAAATCATCAGAACCCTATTCTAGCTATGCGGCATTGAAATTGTCATTTGCTGCAAGTCTCTTCAACTTGTCAAAGTGATAAGCATCCTCACTCGACATTGGAGAAACATGAGTAAGAAATCTTTCAATAGTATCTGTGATTTCTTTGGTCTTGTATCCTAGCCCTCGATAGAAATTGATCAACTCTTCTAAGCTTTCATAGTTTCCTGGCAACATAAGAAAGCCCACATAATACTCATCCCTGTATTCGTCAATGATGAGTTTATCCTCACTAACAGGATTATCTTTGATACATTCAACAATGAATATATCAGTTAACCCCAAGTCATTTATTTGAGATTCAATTGACAAAAAGTAAGGTTCCCATTGTGCTGTTCTTGTTATGTGCTTGAAAGTATTCGCCTTGTAAGGAGTTCTGAAAATGCGCACATGCTCAACTCCTAACTTTCTTTCTAGTACATTAAGAGCAGTTATATAGCCTTCGGACAATTGCTTTATTGAACTTTCTTTGTTAGTAATTGTTTGTGCAATTGAATTTGTTAATAACTGCCCATTATAGTAATAACAAATTGCACTAAACACTTCACTCATGTTCATTCTCCTTCACTCTTTTAAGTGAACAGTGACCCCTGCCTGTAACATGGTTTACAGTAACAAAACGTGCTTCCCATTTATCTCCCAGTTCTTTATCAGCCAGGGCTGCAAGCAACACGCATTGATTTAGTGTATATCCTCCTCCAGGTACTACAGGCATGTGAATCATACCGCGTTCATCTTCGGGAGGAAAGCTACTGCTTTTCTTGGGCGCTTGACAGGATTGCCCTTGTGCCTTACACCCAGTACTGTGAGAATGCGCTATTGCTGGCTGTAAGCATATAACAACAGCAAGAGTAAGTGGCAAAGTGGCGATCGCTATGCCAACACTAATGACCGTTTTAGACCTAATCTTTGACATAACTACCCCACACTCACAGAAACTTTTTGCTCAGCTTGCTGCTGCTGCACATGGTTCATCCACTGCTTAATCGCTTCCAATTCCTCATACCCTTGAGCAGTCATAGCGGGTATGTGCTTGATAAAACTATTAGCAGCGTGGTTATGCTGCATCCCCTGTTTTGCAGCCCACTGTACACCCATCCACTGCACCAATTCACTTAGCTGTGTATTGTCAAGTTCTGCGGGAGAGCTAACCAATTTTTCAGTTTTGAGCCAATCAACTACCGCTTTACCCTCAATCCTAAGCATTGTACGAATTG
>NZ_JAAKGC010000041.1 GCF_017591665.1 Aetokthonos hydrillicola CCALA 1050
TGGGGCAATGGGCTTCAGGAGTAAAAAAAAGATAAGTACTATGCAGTATTAACTTCCTTCCCTAGAACATATTTACCGATATAATTCTTTCCCTTGCCCGTTACCTATTACTCATTGCCCCATGCCCGTTGCCCTATGCCCCATGCCCCAATTTTTATAAGTTAATTGTTTTTTCCTAAAGTAATGTTACCCGCTGCCCGTTACCTATTACTCATTGCCCCATGCCCGTTGCCCTATGCCCTATGCCCAATTTTTATAAGTTAATTGTTTTTTCCTAAAGTAATGTTACCCGCTCATGGTATGATTCAGCTGGCTGAATGAGCAGTCAATATAATTTAGCTGTAGTGGTTTCGAGTTCTGTGAGCTTGTCAGACGAATCAACTGAACCTAGGTCAACAACACCACAAGATGGTCAATCTGGTTTTGAGGATACAGAGCCAGCAAATTCTTCTATGCAAGAGTTTTATCAGCTCTACCAAGAGTTGTTGCTCACCACTCTTGCTTTGACAGGGATTATTTTTATCGCCGTCTTGTTTTCTTATTCCTTGAACATTGCCCTGAATTATTTGATTGGGGCATGTACAGGTGTAATTTACTGGAGAATGTTGGCAAAAGATGTTGAGCGTTTGGGCAGAGAAAAACAGCAGCTGAGCAAAACTCGGTTAGCTTTATTAGTAGGGTTAATTCTGCTAGCATCGCGGTGGAATCAACTACAAATACTGCCCATATTTTTGGGATTTCTCACCTATAAAGCAGCGCTCATCATCTATGTAATTAGGGTGGCGATTGTCTCTAGCTCCTCACAGCCTAGACAACCATAAAAGGCTTAAAACTGCAATATAGCTCCTCTTAATTCTCCAGTTAAGATTGGAGAAACAATTGTTATCTGAGGAAAATGTTGAATTTTCTGAGCTTCTTCAATTCTGTTCCCCTTGCCGAATTGGAAGTGGGAAAACATCTGTACTGGCAAATAGGAAACCTGAAACTGCATGGGCAGGTGTTTCTTACCTCTTGGTTTGTCATGGGCGTCTTAATTTTGGCGTCCTTGGCAGCTAGCAGTAGCATTAAACGAATTCCGAGCGGGCTACAGAACCTGATGGAGTATGCCCTAGAATTTATTCGGGATTTGGCAAAAAACCAAATTGGAGAAAAAGAGTATCGCCCTTGGGTTCCCTTTGTTGGTACTTTGTTTTTGTTCATTTTCGTGTCGAACTGGTCAGGAGCACTTGTTCCTTTTAAGCTGATTAAGCTACCAGAAGGCGAATTAGGCGCTCCTACTAGTGACATAAATACAACTGTTGCCTTAGCATTATTGACATCGCTGGCTTATTTTTATGCTGGTTTTAGCAAAAAGGGTTTAGGGTACTTTGGCAACTATGTCCAGCCAGTGGCGTTTATGTTGCCCTTCAAAATTATCGAAGACTTCACGAAACCCCTTTCCCTAAGCTTCCGTTTATTCGGTAATATCTTGGCAGATGAATTGGTAGTAGGGGTGCTAGTGCTATTAGTGCCTTTATTTGTACCACTGCCAGTCATGGCTTTGGGATTGTTTACCAGCGCCATCCAAGCACTCATTTTTGCCACCTTAGCTTCTGCCTACATTGGGGAAGCGATGGAAGAGCATCATGGTGGTGAAGAACATCATTAGTTGTTATGAGTTACAACTCAATAACTTAAACAACAAAAACCTACAAACTGACAACTAGTACAAAGGAAAAAAATATCATGGATCCATTGATTTCTGCCGCTTCCGTTCTAGCTGCTGCTCTAGCTGTTGGTTTAGCTGCTATTGGTCCTGGCATCGGTCAAGGAAATGCAGCAGGTCAAGCTGTAGAAGGTATTGCACGCCAACCAGAAGCAGAAGGTAAAATTCGCGGTACATTACTGTTAAGCTTGGCATTCATGGAAGCGCTAACAATTTACGGTCTAGTAGTTGCACTAGTGCTGTTATTTGCTAACCCCTTCGCATAATTAAGTACTGAGTCCTGAGTGGATTAAGGAGTCAGAATTCAGAATTCAGAAGTCAGAAGACTCCTCGATTAAAATCGAGAGTTTTGAACGACTATTTGTCGCTCAGTCTAAAGAACTTAATTCTGGCTCCTGGCTCCTGACTCCTGAATTCTTCAAAAAGGACTGACAGGACTGAATAGTAGATAGGAATAAGCAACCATGACACACTGGATAACCTTATTAGCTGTAGAAGAGGTTGCCAAAGAGGGAGGGCTGTTTGATTTAGACGCTACCCTACCCTTAATGGCAATCCAGTTTCTGCTTTTAGCCCTGATTTTGAACGCTGTTTTTTATAAGCCTCTAGGCAAAGCAATTGATGACCGGAATGAATTCGTTCGTAACAATCAATTACAAGCTCAAGAACGTTTGTCAAAAGCAGAAAAGTTAGCGCAGCAATATGAGCAAGAATTAGCAGCCGCAAGAAGACAAGCTCAAACAGTTATTGCTGACGCTCAAGCTCAAGCGCAGAAAGTTGCTGCTGAAAAAATAGCTGAAGCACAGAAAGAAGCTCAAGCACAAAGAGAACAAACATCTCGTGAAATTGAGCAACAAAAACAGCAGGCTCTTGCTTCATTAGAACAAGAAGTAGATGCCCTCAGTCGCCAAATATTGGAAAAGCTTTTAGGAGCAGAACTAGTAGGCAGGCGTTAAATTATCAATAAGTTAGTAGTTAGTCGTTAGTGGGGATATGACTGACAACTAACAACTAACAAACGAATAAAGAAGCTCAGGCAGCGCAGTAGTGGACAAAAAAATATGGGGACTTTTTTACTGTTGATGGCTCAAGCCAGCGCCGTCGGAGGTGAATTAGCAGCAAGCGAAGGGAGTCATGGTTTTGGTATTAATACCAATATTTTAGACACCAACCTGATTAACCTTGCTATTATTATTACTGTATTGCTGGTTTTCGGGCGGAAGGTTCTAGGTACTACACTCCAAGAACGCCGTGAAAAAATTGAGACAGCAATTAAAAGTGCAGAACAACGTCTGAAAGATGCTCAAGGAGCACTTGCAGATCAGCAGCAAAAACTAGCACAAGCTCAAGCAGAAGCAGAAAAAATAAAGCAAGCAGGAGAACAAAACGCCGTTAAAGCAAGAGAGGCGTTACTAGCTCAAGCTGCTGCTGATATTGAACGCATGAAAGAAACAGCAACAGCTGATTTGAATTCAGAGCGAGACAAAGCGATCGCCCAACTGCGGCAAAGAGTAGTTGCTTTGGCATTGCAAAAAGTTGAGGCAGAACTGCAAACAGGAATTGCAGACGATGCTCAACATACATTAGTTGATCGCAGCATTGCGCTACTAGGATAGGAGGCTAGGGATGAAAAGTAATATAGCAACAGATGAAATTGCCCAGCCTTATGCTCAGGCGTTGATGTCAGTAGCCCAATCCAAAAATCAAACAGAGCAGTTTGGTGAAGATGTGCGTTCTTTACAAAGACTGCTTAGTGAAAGCGCTCAGCTACAGAACTTCCTCAGCAACCCTTTTATTCAGCCTGAAGACAAAAAGGCTGTTATTAATCAGATACTTGGCGAGAACCCCAACACATATTTACGTAATTTCTTGCTACTGCTGGTAGATAGAAGGCGGATTTCATTTCTGGAGCCGATTTGTAGACAGTATTTGGCGCTTTTGCGACAACTGAATCAAACTGTCTTAGCAGAAGTGACTTCAGCCATTCCCCTTTCGGAAGCGCAACAGCAAGCAGTAACACAGAAGGTTCTAGCAATGACCAATGCTCGGTCTGTAGAATTAGATACTAAAATTGACCGAGAGATCATTGGGGGCGTGATCATTAAAGTTGGCTCTCAAGTTATTGACGCCAGTTTACGAGGTCAATTACGTCGCCTCTCATTGCGCTTAACTAGTTCCTAGAAAGTGTTGTTGATTGTTCGTTGATGGTGATCTGCGAAAACAGTTGTGACAACCAATTAACAACTAGCTAACAACTAACCATATTGAAACAAAGAAGACAGACCAATGGCAATTAGCATTAGACCAGACGAAATCAGTAACATTATTCAGCAGCAAATCGAGCAATACGACGAACAAGTTAAAGTACAGAACGTTGGAACCGTCCTACAGGTAGGTGACGGTATTGCTCGGATCTATGGTCTAGATAAGGTCATGGCAAGTGAGCTGTTAGAATTTGAAGACGGCACAATTGGCATCGCTCAGAACCTGGAAGAAGACAACGTGGGTGCGGTGCTAATGGGCGATGGTCTTGCTATTCAAGAAGGTAGTACCGTAACCGCTACTGGTAGAATTGCTCAAATTCCAGTGGGAGACGCGTTGGTCGGACGTGTTGTAGATGCTCTTGGTCGCCCAATCGATGGTAAGGGAGACATTAAAACAACAGAAAACCGTCTGCTAGAATCGCCAGCACCAGGTATTGTGGCACGTCGTTCTGTACACGAACCAATGCAAACAGGTATCACAGCTATTGACGCGATGATTCCTATTGGTCGTGGTCAGCGCGAGTTGATTATTGGTGACCGCCAAACAGGAAAAACAGCGATCGCGATCGACACAATCATCAACCAAAAACAAGAAGATGTTATTTGTGTTTACGTCGCTATTGGACAAAAAGCTTCCACAGTAGCAAGTGTCGTGCAAACATTGCAAGACAAAGGCGCGCTAGACTATACAGTCGTTGTTGCAGCCAGCGCGAGTGAGCCTGCTACTCTACAATACTTGGCTCCTTACGCTGGAGCAACAATTGCTGAGTACTTCATGTACAAAGGCAAAGCTACTCTGGTTATCTATGATGACCTTTCTAAGCAAGCTCAAGCTTATCGTCAAATGTCCTTGTTGCTACGTCGTCCACCCGGACGCGAAGCTTATCCAGGAGACGTGTTCTATATTCACTCCCGCTTGCTAGAAAGAGCAGCTAAGCTGAGTGACGAACTGGGTAAAGGTAGCATGACAGCTCTGCCGATCATCGAAACCCAAGCAGGTGACGTATCTGCTTACATTCCTACCAACGTGATTTCGATTACTGACGGTCAGATCTTCTTGTCTTCAGACTTGTTCAACTCCGGTGTTCGTCCTGCAGTAAACCCTGGTATTTCAGTATCACGGGTAGGTTCTGCTGCTCAAACCAAAGCAATGAAAAAAGTTGCTGGTAAGTTAAAGCTAGAACTGGCACAATTTGACGACTTGCAAGCGTTTGCACAATTTGCTTCTGACTTAGATAAAGCAACTCAAGACCAATTAGCACGGGGTCAGCGTTTACGGGAATTGCTGAAGCAACCTCAAAACTCACCACTATCTGTGTATGAGCAAGTAGCTATTCTTTACGCTGGTCTCAATGGATACTTGGATGAGATTCCAGTAGATAAAGTCACTACTTTCGCTAAGGGATTCCGTGAGTATTTGAAGACTAGCAAACCTCAGTACACTGAATCAGTACAGTCGAAAAAGGCACTAGGTGACGAAGAAGAAGCTGCTTTGAAAGAAGCAATTAACGAATACAAGAAGACCTTTAAGGCAACAGTCTAACACAGCAGTGAGGAGTCAGGAGTCAGGAGTCAGAATTCGGAAGAAAGCTCCCTCCTGACTTCTGAATTCTGAATTCTGAATTCTTAACAAAAATTATGGCTAATCTCAAATTCATACGCGATCGCATTCAATCGGTTAAAAATACAAAAAAAATCACAGAAGCTATGCGGCTGGTAGCAGCAGCAAGAGTCCGTCGCGCCCAAGAACAGGTGCTATCCACCCGTCCTTTTGCTGACCGCTTAGCACAAGTGCTATATGGGTTGCAAACCCGTCTACGGTTTGAAGATGTAGACTTACCTCTACTGAAAAAACGGGAAGTTCGTACAGTTGGGTTGTTGGTCATTTCTGGCGATCGTGGATTGTGCGGTGGTTACAACACCAACGTGATCAAGCGCGCTGAAGCTCGCGCCAACGAACTTAAGGCTGAAGGAGTAAACTATAAATTTGTGTTGGTTGGACGCAAGGCGATCCAGTACTTCCAACGCCGTAGCCAGCCAATTGATGCTACTTACAGTGGCTTGGAACAAATTCCCACAGCAGCAGAAGCCACTAACATTGCGGACGAGCTACTTTCTTTGTTTTTGTCAGAAGAAGTAGACCGCATCGAGTTAGTTTACACCAGATTCGTATCATTGGTAAGCTCTCGGCCTGTAGTACAAACCCTGCTTCCTCTCGATACCCAAGGTTTAGAAACACAAGATGACGAAATTTTCCGCTTAACAACTCGTGGCGGTCAATTTGAAGTCACACGAGAGAAAGTAACAGCCCAAGTTCGCGCTTTACCCCGCGACATGATTTTCGAGCAAGATCCAGTGCAAATTCTGGATTCTCTACTACCTTTGTACCTAAGTAACCAGCTACTGCGGGCATTGCAAGAATCTGCTGCTAGTGAACTAGCCGCCCGAATGACAGCTATGAGCAACGCTAGCGACAACGCCGCTGAACTCATCAGTAGCCTAACACTCTCCTACAACAAAGCACGCCAAGCAGCAATCACCCAAGAAATCTTAGAGGTTGTTGGTGGTGCCGAAGCGTTAAGTTAGATAGTGAAAGCTCTTAAACAGTGAACAGTTATCAGTAAACAGTGATCACTGGTTAAGGCGTACTGATAACTGATAACTGATAACTGATAACTGATAGAAGTAGCACATCCCAAAATATTTCACTATAATAGGGATAGCTACAAAAACCACATGGGGCTTTAACGGTTTCGACGTGGTGGCGAAAGCTGCTCTATGATTCAGGTCGAGAGCGAGTCATCTCTCGTGAATAAAAGACTCAAACAATTGTAAATGCGAACAACATCGTAGCATTTAAGCGTGTGGCAGTAGCTGCCTAACAAACCTCTTTAAGGTACGCTTGTCTGTAGCTTGACTCCGTTAAGGGCTACAGACCAACCCCAACGGATGCTCTAGCAAGTATTCTCTGGTTTGCTCGCTGGCTAAGATTTAACCAGAGCATCCTACCGTTCGGGATAAAGAACGTTCCCCGCCTTGAGGGTGAGATAGGCTAAACCTGTGAATGAGTGGGGGGTTAATACCCATTGCGGACATGGGTTCAATTCCCATAAGCTCCACTTAATATTTTAAATCCCTAATTCACCTGATAGTTATTCAGGTGAATTTTGTTTTTGAGAAGTAAGATTTTCTTATCAAGGCTGTGTGTGAGTTCACACCAAAATATTACTATTACAAAGGAACTGACAACTAATGAAAAACCAGAAGATTTCTGTAAATATCAGTATTCAAATCTTCTATGGGAAAAGTTTCTTCAAGATTATCCAGTTCTGCATATTGCTTGTAACCCAGTTCTTTCATGATACTTTTCAAATCTTCTCCCTTTGTTCCTGATGCTTCGAGCGTACCAGGATGTATCTCAATCATTAGATTTGGTTTGAGAGAGGTTATCATCTTCCTAGCACCTGTTAAAAATGCATATTCACTTCCCTCTATATCTAGTTTTATGAAAGTTTTTCCAGAGAAATTTTGCCAGTCTATAGCGTCATCGAAACATCTAATCGGAACCTTCACCTTTTGATGCTTGTCTGTAGCTGAATGTTTTGAATAAATACCAGCAGATCCAGAAGTGTCAATCGGAATTAATAGTTCAATTTCTCCGTTAAAGTTACCGACTGCAATTTGATGTACTTGAAAACTAGATAATGCATTTGCAGCCAGAGACTTTTCTGTTGCCTTTGCCAGCATTGGTTGTGGTTCAATGGATATTACATGGCCTGCGACTCCAACCAACTTACTGGCAATTATTGAGAAACTACCATGATTAGCCCCTACATCAATGAAGGTATGTCCTTGAGAAAGAAGAGTAGACAAAATTCGCGTGTCAGTACTATCGTTTAACAATTCGTTGACAACATGCAACGAGCGTGGATCTCCAGGAACAAGATATGCTTTATATTTTGGTAGCTGAATTTCCAGATAATCCTGGGGTGATAACTTATTTGAAAGCTTTGCAATTGCTAGAAATAGTCTTCTTCCTTCTTTGAGAATTGTGTTTCCAGTAATTTTGACATAGAGATAACAGTAAAGGCTAAAAATTTGATATAAAATTGGCAACTGTTTTCTCAGAGATGGTTCAAACATCCATTCCAAAATAGAACGGTTAAATATCCAATCTCCTGGATAGGGACTGCTTCGCCTGCTGATTTCTGGTGCTAAATCGGGCATTTTTTTGAGAAAAGATTTTGAAGTGTCAGTATTAGATTTAGTAGTTACAATCTTTACCTTGTCAATAACTTACGGCGCAACACATCCAAGGCGGTATTGGCGCTCAGATGACGAAAAAAAGAGCGATTTCGGGTTGAGCCAAATCGATATTCAAAACTAGCCACTTCATCGTTAGGCCCAGCTAAACCGATATAAACCAAACCCACTAGCTTAGTATCCTTTCCCCCAGTGATCCTGCAATACCTGTAATGCTCAGTCCCCAAGTGGTCGAGAGGGGGGTTTTGACCTCAACGGCCATTTGTTCTGCAACAACCCACCCAAATTCTAGAATAGGCGCACAGAATAAAATTCTCTTGCCGTATTTTATAAATCCGTCATCAGATGACTGGAAATAATGGTGGGAAACCGTTTCAGACAGTTTTTTATGATAATCCCAAGGCTTGTCATTTAAACTTAAATCTGTTAAACACTCGACTTGTGGCGTGTCGTTTGTTATAATAGCCAAGTCAGCCGAGGGGGAAGGCCCCTTGTGCTTAATCATTAAAAAGCCCCTATTCATTTGGTTGTGTAGTAACTCAAAATATAGGGGTTTTTTATTGGGATGTCAAATCGCGGTCTAAGCCTTGCCCAGCATGGGCTAGAGGCACTTTAGCAACTCCAGAGATATCCTTTAATACCGCTACAGGTTGGGTATTTAACGGTAATGGAGAGGCAACCTTGATTTCCTCTACACCTAATGTTACTGGCTCGGTGTCTACTCCTGTTAGTTGTCCTACTCGGTGAGACAGCACTTGACATCATGTGCAGCATTTAATCATCAGCATTTATTTAACTAGTAATGAAGTTTTATCAAGAAAATAAGATGTAACAAAATACACTAATTTCTGAGACTTGAATCATGCTTTACTTGTTAGTAGCGACACATGATTTAGATTTGAGAAACAGGAGAATAAAATGTTAGAGAGAACTGGTATTTGGTACAAGTTATTAGGAATTGCCATTGGTGGAACTTATGCATTTTCTATTAATTGTGCGATCGCTCAAATCACGCCAGATAAAACTCTAACAAATAATTCGAGTGTTAGCCAAACAGCAAATATCATCAACATCACTGGGGGAACACAAGCAGGACGCAATTTATTCCATAGTTTTCAGTCCTTTTCTGTTCCTACTCGTGCAACAGCTTTTTTTAACAACGGATTGGATATAAATAATATTATTAGCAGGGTAACAGGCGGCTCTATTTCTAATATTGATGGGTTAATCCAAACCAGAGGAACAGCCAACTTATTTCTAATTAATCCTACCGGAATTGTTTTTGGAAGAAATGCCAGCCTAAACGTTGGCGGGTCGTTTATTGCCAGTACTGCCAGCAGTTTAAAATTTGCAGATGGCTTTGTCTTTAGTGCGACGGCTCCACTTTCAACAGCACCATTGCTGACTATCAGCTTACCCACTGGCTTACAATTCGGCTCATCGCCAGGAGAAATTCTTTTGCAGGGTTCTGGTGCTGTGCGAAACCCTGATTTTCAGGCTCTGTTATTAAATAAAGATGCAGGACTGAGAGTACAACCTGACAAAACTTTGGCACTAGTCGGAGGACAAGTGACACTAGATGGTGGTGTTTTAAACACAGACGGAGGACGTATAGAACTAGGTAGTGTTGCTGGAAATGGATTGGTTAGTCTTACACCTATAAATAAAGGTTTTTCCTTGGGCTACACCGGAGTGCAAAGCTTCGGCAATATAAATCTTTCACAACAAGCAGCTGTTAATACTAGTGGGGGCGATATCCAGGTTTGGGGGAAAAATCTCAGTCTTACCAATGGTTCCCAAATAGAGACAATTACTTTAGGTTCACAACCAGGAGGTTCTCTAGTTGTTAATGCTCAAGAATCGGTGCAAGTGACTGGGGTTAACAGTAATCCTATGTTTCCAAGCGCGTTGCGTGCGGAAACTGCTCCTAATACACAAGGACCAGGTGGAAATGTGACCATTAATACTGGTAAATTTCTGGTTCAAGATGGAGGATTTATCAGTGCAAGTACTTACGGTGCTGGAAAAAGCGGGGATTTAATCATCAATGCTTCTGACTCTGTACAGGTTACTGGTACTACAGGAAACTTTGGGAGTGCGTTGCTTGTTCAACAAAATCAGGCAAATGCTAAAGGATCTGCGGGGAACTTGAAGATTAATACTCATCAGTTACTTTTAGCAGATGGGGCATTTATTGGTACAGGCACTTTAGGTATTGCAAACGGGGGTTTTTTGACCATTAATGCTGACTCCGTAGACATTATTAATGGAATTAATCCGAACAAGACAACTGGCATATCTAGTCAAGCGGAGGAAGGTTCCAGGGGAAATGCAGGTAATCTAACTATTAACACTCATGACTTACGCATCAAGGATGGTGCTTTTGTTACTAGTAGTACCAAAAGTGTTGGCAATGCAGGGAATTTAACTATTAATGCCACTGGCTCTGTGCAACTTATTGGTACAAACCCTAACGGTACTATTAGCACTTTATTAGCTCAATCTCAGGATAAAGCTACAGGAGCGCCAGGTAATTTAACAATTAATACCAACCAGCTGCTTGTTCAGGATGGAGCTTTTGTTGGTGCAGGCATTTCTAGTCTAAGTCCTACTAAATCAAAATCTGCAGGAAATTTGACGATCAATGCCAGTGATTTTGTCCATGTGATAGGTACATCACCGAATGGTAGTAACTCGAGTGGTTTATCTACTCAGGCTGAGGCTGGCGCAACAGGAGCATCTGGTAACCTGACTATTAATACTCACGAGCTACTTGTTCGAGATGGTGCATTCGTCAGCGCTAGTACTAAGGGTTCAGGTAATGGGGGCAATTTGAATATCAAAGCTGACTCTGTACAAGTTATTGGTACATTCGCTAAAGGAAAAGGTAGCAGCTTACTGGTTCAAGCAGAACCCGGCTCATCAGGAAATGCAGGAGATCTCACAATTAACACTGGTGAGTTACTAGTTCAGGGTGGAGCATTTGTTGGTACTGGTACTTTTGGTAAAGGAAACGGGGGAAATTTGACTGTCAGTGGAAATTTAACTGCCAAAGCTGACTCTGTGAAAATTATTGGTACTTTTGCTGATACTAATTCCAGTGGCTTATCCACTCAGGCTGAGCAAGGCTCATTAGGAAATGCAGGAAACCTAATAATTAACACCCGTGAGTTACTTGTTCAGGGTGGGGGATTTGTCAGTTCTGGTACTAAAAGTTCAGGAAACGGAGGCGATTTAAATATCAAAGCTGATTCTGTAAAAATTATTGGTACATCTCCTAATAGAACAACTACGAGCAGCATTTTAACTGAAGCGCAAGCAGGCTCATCAGGAAACGCAGGAAACCTAATAATTGATACTCGCGATTTAGTCGTTCGTGGTAATCCGACAATTAAAACCACTGAGAGCCGTGGAGTTGTTGGAATACTTGTGCGAAGTCTCGGAACAGGAAATGCAGGCAATTTAACTATCAATGCTCGCTCTATCTTATTGGATAGCAACGCTGCATTAACTGGTGATACGAATAAGGAAAAAGCAACTATTACCTTGCATTCCAGAGATTATTTAATCTTAACTCGCGGTGGTAGCATCACCACCGACGCTAGAGGTAGCAATGTGATTGGTGGTAACACCAATATTAACACTGATACACTTGCCGCCGTAAATAGTGTTATCAGTGCTAGTAGTCGGGACTCTCGTGGAGGGCAAGTTACTATAAATGCTCAAAGCATTTTTCGCTCAAATGATACTGAGATAACTGCCACTGGAGCAAGCCCTCAGTTAAATGGAACTGTACAAATCAATACCCTTAATATTGACCCCAGTCGTGGTTTGGTTATTCTGCCCACAATTAGCGAGGTTACCCCAAAGCTAATTTCCTCTCGCTGTCAAGCTTTCAACGAAGCGCAAGGAGGTAGTCAATTTATCCTCACGGGACGAGGTGGCTTACCAACCAGCCCTTATGAACCTTTGACAAGTGATGCTATTTGGACAGATAGTCGCATACCTGCTACCACAATCCGGCAATATTTACCCAAAAAAGTTCGTGTTAGACCAATCATCAAACGCAAACCTATAACCATTAACCCTGCTACAGGTTGGGTATTTAATGGTAATGGAGAGGTAACGCTGATTTCCTCTACACGTAATGTTACTGGCTCGGCGTCTACCCCTGCTAGTTGTCCTCGTCCCTGAGACATCATTTAATCAGCATCTATTTAACTAGGAATGAAGTTTTATCAAGAAAAAAAAAGATGTAACAATATACACTATCTTCTGAAACTTGAATAATGCTTTACTCGTTAGTAGCAACGCATGATTGAGCTTTCAGTAACAGGAGAATAAAATGTTAGGGAGAACTGCTATTTGGTGCAGGTTATTGGGATTTGCTATTGGAACTTACGCATTTTCTATTAATTGCGCGATCGCTCAAATCACCCCGGATAGAACTCTAACAAATAATTCGAGTGTTAGCCGAACAGGAAATATTTTCAACATCACTGGGGGAACACAAGCAGGACGCAATTTATTCCATAGTTTTCAGTCCTTTTCTGTTCCTGGTGGTGCAACAGCTTCGTTTAATAATGGACTGGATATAAGTAACATTATCAGCAGGGTAACAGGCGGGTCTATTTCTAATATTGACGGGTTAATCAAAGCTAACGGGACAGCTAATGTGTTTTTGATTAATCCTGCGGGAATTGTTTTTGGACAGAATGCCAGGCTAAATATTGGTGGCTCGTTT
The DNA here is from genome assembly GCF_017591665.1 of Aetokthonos hydrillicola CCALA 1050. Classification (GTDB taxonomy): domain Bacteria; phylum Cyanobacteriota; class Cyanobacteriia; order Cyanobacteriales; family Nostocaceae; genus Aetokthonos; species Aetokthonos hydrillicola. The sequence continues at coordinate 12,977 of NZ_JAAKGC010000041.1, forward strand.
ATTGCTAGCACTGCCAGCAGTTTAAAATTTGCAGACGGCTTTGTGTTTAGTGCAACAATTCCGGAAACAGCAACACCATTGCTAACTATCAGTGTACCGACTGGCTTACAATTTGGTTCGTTGCCAGGAGAAATTGTTGTACAAGGTTCTGGTGCGATTAGAGATAATACTCAATTCAACGTTCCACTTTTAAATCGAAACGAAGGTTTGGGAGTTCCAACTCAAACTTTGGCGTTAGTCGGAGGTAAAATCAAGATAGAAGGTGGCATTTTAACAACAGAAACTGGACGAATAGAATTGGGAAGTGTTTCTGGAAATGGACTCGTTAGCCTGGCGACTCTAGACAAAGGGTTCTCGTTGAACTATGCTGCTGGGACAAACTTCGATGATATTCAATTATCTAAACAAGCAGCTATTGATGCATTAGCAAATGGCGGTGGTGATATACAACTGACTGGAAGGCGTATTACTTTAACACAAGGTTCTGAAGTCAAAGTCACTACCAACGGAGCAAAAGCAGGAGGTAGTTTAGTTGTTAATGCGTCTGATTCGATATTACTTGAAGGTAAATCAAGTGATTCCAAGTTTGGTAGTGGCTTTGCTAATGAGAGCGATCGCACTGCTACAGGAATAGGAGGACTTTTGACAATTAATGCGCGCGCCCTATTTCTCGAAAATGGAGGATTTACCGATACTGGCTCTTTTGGTTCAGGAAACAGTGGCGACTTGATCATCAATTCTGATTCTGTGCAAGTGAGTGATGGCGGTTCCTTGGCAGTCTTTAACTACAGATCAACAGGGGTTGGAGGAAATCTCAAAATTAACACAAACCAACTAGTTATCAAGGACGGAGGATTTGTTGGTACTAGCACTTTTTCAAAAGGTTCATCTGGTGATTTAACTATTAATGCCGTTGATTTCGTGCATATTCTTGGCTCCTCACCTAACGGTCGGAATGTGAGTGGCTTGTCTACCCAAGCTGAGTCAGATTCTACAGGAAACGCAGGAAACTTAACAATCAAGACTCGTGAACTGCTGGTTCAAGGTGGTGCATTTGTAAACGCTGGCACTAAAAGTTCAGGAAATGCGGGAAATTTGAACATAAATGCTGACTCTGTAGAAGTTATTGGTACACTTCCCAATAATATTGGTAGTGCATTGGGAACTCAAGCCCAGCCAGGTGCAACGGGTTCAGGCGGAAACTTGACAATTAATACTCGCGAGCTACTTATTAAAGACGGAGGATTTGTTGGTACTGATACCTATAGCCCAAAAAGGGCAGGAGATTTGACCGTTAATGCTACTGGTTCTATACAAGTTATTGGTACATCCACTAATGGCAGCGGTAGTGCGTTGTCCACTCAATCTGAATCAACAGGGTTATCAGGGAATCTAACAATCAACACTCGTCAATTGCTTGTTAGAGATGGCGCACAGGTGAATGCTGGGCTTTTTGATTCTGGTCGATCAACCGGAGGGACTCTGACAGTTAATGCTACTGACTCCATAACAGTTATTGGTAAATCTCTTGCTGGTAAAAAACAAAGCAGTAGTTTGTCGTCTATTGTCGAAACGACTGCGACAGGATTGGCAGGAGACGTAAACATTTTTACACGGAATTTAATTTTACGAGATGAGGGTAAACTTTCTGTAGAAAACAGGGGTTCTGGCGCTGCTGGGAAACTTCAAGTCCAAGCTGGTTCAATCTATCTAGACAATGGTGCAGTTATTCAAGGTACAAGTTCTTCAGGAACTGGAGGTGACATTAGCCTGCAAGTATCTGACTTGTTATTGATGCGTCGCGGAAGCCAAATATCTACATCTGCAGGGACACTACAGCAAGGTGGCGGTAATGGTGGCAGTATTACTATTAGTTCACCCAACGGCTTTGTGATAGCTGCTAAGGGAGAAAAAAATCGAATTACAGCCAATGCTTTCGATGGCTCTGGAGGTGTTATAAAAATCAATACCCTCGGTATTTATAACTTTAATCGACCTAACTTGGAAGAGATAGAGAAATTATTAGGAACTAAGGATTCAACAAAATTAGACCCCCAACAGTTAACAACAAACGATATCACCGCATTCTCCCAAACAAGTCCTACTTTAAGCGGTACGGTAAAAATCAATACCCCTGATATTGACCCTAGTCGTGGTTTGGTTGTGCTGTCCACAATTAGTGAGGTAGCCCCAAAACTAATTTCCTCGAGCTGTGCAGCTTTTGATGAAGCAGAAGGAGGGAGTCAATTTATCTGGACCGGACGTGGGGGCTTACCCTCCAGCCCTTTTGGACCCCTGACAAGTGATGCTATTTGGAGAGATACTCGTATACCTGCTACCACAACACCACAGGATCTACCCAATAAAGTTCCTGTTAGACAAGCCATCAAAGCCAAACCTATAGTCATCATACCTGCTACTGGTTGGGTATTCAATGGCAAGGGGGAAGTGACCTTGATTTCCTCTATACCTAACGCTACAGGTTCGGGGTCTACCCCTCCTAGTTGTCCTACGAGATAAAGGCACGTGTATAGACTGACACTAAAGCTACTCAGCTTTGACGTTTTTCTTTGGGCGATCGCACCTGCAAAATGTAGGATTGATAGGTGAACCCACACGAGAATTTAGGAGTTTGGAGATGTGCAACCAGATTTAATGGGTTTGGAAATTACCAAGGGAGAATTAAGACGCTTAATTGGATTCAAACCAGAGCAAGTCTTTCGCTCTTCTATGATGGCACGGGAGGAGCAAATAGCATTTTTGCGCAACCAAATGGTTTTTTCCCTAGTGCTGACACTAATTATTGTTGGGGTTATTTACGTATTTATTGTAGTGCCAACAATAGGTTCCTCAATTATATTAGGAGCTATCTTGCTAATTATAGTGCTTAGTGTTGTAGTAGCTGGGCGTTGGTTATGGTGGCGTTTAACCTCTCCAAAAATACTGTCAATGCTTTTAGATGAAGTTGATAAGTATCATGCAGTAATAAAAGCAACAGATATTAACGATCAACGCGCAACAGACGAAAATGATGAAAGTATTATAAATGACAGACAGAAAGTCATTGCTGCTTTACAATTAGTCAGGGAAGATTTAGTTCAAGCTTTGAAAACAGAGCGGCTTTTGCGAGATAATAGGAAATTGCTTGCGAATAACCAACAAGATTTATTTGCCAGTAACGTAGAAACATTGGGCGCAATGTCTCTACAGCCCAGTAGTCAAACAACCGAATATGCTCAAATTGAAAATCAATTATTGCAAATAGCTGTTAATGTGCAAGCACAGATAAGAAAATTGCGGAAAGTTTAACCGTATATTTAAAAATGACCAATAAACCAAAAATAATTGTTTTAGATGATGATCCTACAGGTTCTCAAACTGTCCACAGTTGCTTACTACTGATGCGCTGGGATGTTGACACTCTGGGCTTGGGATTACAGGATGACTCACCAATTTTCTTTGTGTTGACAAACACAAGATCTCTTCCACCAGAGTCAGCAGCATCCGTCACTAGAGAAGTTTGCCGTAACTTGAAGCTGGCGTTAACAAACCAATCTGGGGAAAAGAATAAAGAAATACTATCTCCATCCCTTAATGAGGGGTTTGTCATTGTCAGTCGTTCTGATTCGACATTACGAGGACATTACCCTATTGAAACCGATGTGATTGCTGAAGAACTTGGTCCATTTGATGCCCATTTTCTTGTCCCAGCTTTTTTTGAAGGCGGACGTATCACGCGCGATAGTGTACATTATTTAATCGTCAACGGTGTGCCTACCCCAGTACATGAAACTGAATTTGCCCATGATTCAGTCTTTGGCTATCATCATAGTTACTTGCCGAAATATGTAGAAGAAAAGACCCAAGGACGTATTAAAGCGGAGTCTGTGGAAAGATTTTTGCTTGCCGATATTCGTGCTGGTAGTTTTGAACGTTTGATGCAAGAGAGTGGTAATACGTGCGCTGTCGTAGATGGTGAAACACAAGCGGATCTGGATCGGTTCGCTCAAGACATACAAACAGCAACATCTCGGGGGAAACGCTTTCTGTTTCGTAGTGCTGCCAGTATCTTAACAGCTTTGGCAGCATTACCTCCGCAACCGATCGCCGCAGAACACATGGCTCAGTATGTGCGAGGTGGTAAACCCGGTGTGGTCATTGTGGGCTCTCATGTTAAAAAGACAACTCAGCAGCTAGAGGTACTTTTACAAACAGAAGGTACGCAAGGAATTGAAGTCGATGTAGCACGGTTGCTTGATGATCCAGACAATCAATTTACTCAACTGCTAGCTGAAGTAACAGAAAGTGTATATGCCACATTCCAGGCGGGATATACACCAGTAGTTTATACTAGTCGCCAAGAACTTTCTTTTGAGGATACCAAGACAAGGTTGCTTTTTGGGACAAAGGTTTCAGCGTTATTAATGGATATTGTGCGAGCTTTACCTTCTGATATAGGATTTTTAATCAGCAAAGGAGGTATTACCTCAAACGATGTGTTGAGTACTGGTCTAGCTTTGACTTCAGCACGGTTGCTTGGTCAAATATTAGCTGGTTGCTCGATGGTTATAACGCCAACAGACCATCCACAGTATCCTAGTTTACCAGTGGTGCTTTTTCCGGGAAATGTTGGTGATGCTGATGCTTTGGCAACTATTTACAAACGATTGAGTCAAGAGGATAGGTGATTGGGGCATGGGGCATTGGGCATTGGGCATTGGGCATTGGGGACTGAGAAATGCGGGTGAGGACTAAGGACTGAGGACTGAGGACTGGGAAAACATTCTAAAATATCTGCGGGGCTAAAACCGGATTCCATAATTTTTACAAACCAATGCCCCATGCCCCATGCCCCATGCCCCATGCCCCAATCCCCAATATCCTAAAATCTTGTCCTTGCCAAACCCAACTCATCTATCATTAAGTAATTACGCGGTTCCCATACTTAGTTAATGCTGCATGACTTCTGATTCTACCATCTCTGATATAGAGTCAAACGAGAACCTGTCTGATATCTCTACTGTTTCTGATGTAGAAGAAACTTCTACACATACTGACGTAGAGTCAGATCCTATACTTCCTGATGCAGAAATAGATTCTGTCATCAGTTATTTAAAGTCAGATGCTGCTCAATCAGATATAGAATTTTTTGATTCACCGCTACCAGAAAATACGGTGAATAACAATATCCAAGTTCAGTTTAAAACAGAAGGAGAAAAACTGTTATTAATTTTACCAACAGAATTGCAAGTGCCACCATCAGACAACAATTGGTCAGAGATTTGGCAACAGGTGAAATTGCGGCTGTTAGGTCGCGATCGCTTCTTCTCCCCAAACACAAGCGTGCATCTTATAGCACAAAATCGCTTGCTAGATGGTAGACAACTACAAGAACTTGCCGAAACCTTAAGCGAAGCTCAAATGCAGCTAAGATCAGTTTCTACCAGTCGCCGTCAAACTGCGATTGCTGCTGTTAGTTCAGGCTATTCTGTAGAACAACTACAGCCAGAAACTTCGCTCTCCTCTGAAGCAAAAGCTACCAAACCCCTAGCAGAAGCTCTCTATCTTGAAATGACAGTGCGTTCGGGTGTAGAATTTCGCCATCCAGGGCCTGTAATTATCTTGGGAGATTTAAATCCAGGTGGTATCGTAGTTGCAGATGGAGATATTTTAGTTTGGGGACGACTACGTGGAATTGCCCATGCAGGCGCTAGTGGCAATCGCGAAAGTATAATCATGGCTTTGCAAATGGAACCAACCCAATTGCGGATCGCAGATGCTGTCGCCAGAGCTCCGGAAAAATCGCCGATGCAGTATTATCCTGAAGTGGCTCACATTACGCCACAGGGAATTCGTATCACTAGGGCTATTGATTTTTCCAGAATTCAATTCAGTAAGATCAATCAAGAACTGTAAATCTTTATTGTTCTATATTTTCTATTAATCCCTAATCGAGCGCGTTTCTATCATGACTCGCATTATTGTCATTACCTCCGGTAAAGGAGGAGTGGGTAAAACCACAGTTACAGCCAACCTGGGCATGGCTTTAGCCAAAATGGGGCGTCAAGTTGCTTTAGTTGATGCGGATTTTGGGCTGAGAAATTTAGATCTGCTGCTAGGGCTAGAAAACCGCATCGTTTACACTGCTGTTGAAGTCTTGGCTAGGGAGTGTCGCCTAGAACAAGCTTTAGTCAAAGATAAGCGTCAGCCCAACCTAGTACTATTACCTGCAGCCCAAAACCGTACTAAAGATGCGGTCAATCCAGACCAGATGAAGTTATTGGTAAATGCACTAGCACAAAAGTATCAATACGTTTTGGTTGATAGTCCAGCAGGAATAGAAATGGGTTTCAAAAACGCCACTGCTCCTGCCAAAGAAGCTTTAATAGTTACCACACCAGAAATCGCCTCAGTACGAGACGCTGACCGTGTTGTTGGGTTATTAGAAGCACAAGGAATCAAGAATATTCATTTAATAATTAACCGTATTAGACCTGCAATGGTACGGGTAAATGATATGATGTCTGTGCCAGATGTTCAGGAACTTCTAGCAATTCCATTGATAGGAGTTATTCCTGACGATGAGCGCGTTATTGTCTCTACCAATCGGGGCGAACCCTTAGTATTAGCAGAGAACCCCTCTCTTGCTTCTACAGCTTTTGAGAATATTGCTCGTAGATTGGAAGGAGAAACAGTCGAATTTCTTGAAATCGACTCCCAGAATAGTGACAGCATCTTTTCCCGCCTCCGCAAGCTGTTGTGGACAAAGATTATTTAACTCCTCATCTCGTCTGGAGCATACCTAGGTGCAATGATTCTCGAACTTCTAGAACGACTTTTTTTTCGCAGTTCTGAAAACAGTCGTAACCACGTTAAACGTCGCCTGAAATTAGTTATTGCCCACGATCGCGCTGATCTAAGCCCTCAAATTTTAGAAAAAATGCGGCAAGAAATCTTACAAGTTGTCTGTCGCTATGTAGAAATTGAAAATGAGGGTTTAGAATTTTCCCTAGAAAGCAATCAACGTACCACCGCCTTGATTGCCAATTTACCTATTCGTCGAGTTAAAGAATCTGAGTCTGAGGTAAATGTTAGCGAAAAATCAGAATAGCTCATATCAGTGAACAGTAAACAGTTATCAGTGATCAAGCTATATGGTGCAGTGTTAAAACATAACTGCTACTGGTACTGGTAACTGCTAACTGATAACTGATAACTGTTTAACGATAAGCTACTGATGGCTCCGCCCAAAGTTCTCTAGCTTTTTGACCAAAAGTGATCGGTTGATCTGCTTCATTCCCCGTAATACTTGTACCATCACTAGCAACTGTTACTAAAGACCAATTCTCTTCTCCCATTTCACCAGCGCGGAATAATGCATGGTCAGGATGAGTTGTACTCCAGCCTAACAAAACTGCTATTTTTTCCTGATCATTTTTTCCTGGGGAGGGAGCAACAGTACTGGTGTGGTTTTTTTGGCGATCCCAAATCACTGCGTGATCTGTAAGATCCGAGGTATTCATTACTCCTTCAAACTTACGTGCTAAGAAGCAAGCACCATTCTTCGACCAGCTTACAGGAACTAGTACACCAATAGCCCCTGCTCTATCTCTATCTGGAGAAGATTTCCTACTCTTTAATAAAGGATCGCTCATAGCAGAAGTTGTGTTAATAACTTGCAACTTCCTAGTTTGCCTATCTTCTACAAATAAAACGCTTGTGACCCGGCTATTGTACATTTCTGGTTCGACTTCTAGCTGGACTCGGCTGTAAATAGCATATCTACCATCCGGCGAAACCACTGGCAAACTACGATAATACCGCGTACCACGACCGTTACGGGAACTAATAGCTTCCTGAGTCGCCTGTATCCATTGCCAAGGAATAGGATAAGAACTTCCTAAAGGATCTTGTTGGGAAGCTTGCTCCTGATTAGATTGGTTAACAGCAACCGATCTGGTGGAATTTGGAGAAGAGTCCTCTGGTAAAGGAGAGACTTTAGATGTTCTTAATGATTCGGCGGTCAGCACCTCTTGTTTTGATAAAGCAGTAGTTTCTGTAGTTACTGAACGAGTCGGGATTTGAGCAGTTTTTAATCTTTGCACTAAATCATGTTGACTAGCAGATAACGTTTTTGATTCAGAAACAGCTTCCTTTGTTAGTGGTGCTAGTTCAACTGCTGCTAAGGGATCATCGTTAGTTGTTTTATTAGAAAGAGTTTCATTTTGTTCTGTCCAAAAAAGCTCCCATTCATCTTGTAATAGTTGTTGCTGTTGAGCAGCATCGCGACTAATAGTTCTCTCATTCACTCTAGGGAAAATGCTTTCTGTCTCGACTGCCGCATTTGATACCAGCGATACTTTATTTGATTCAGGTTCATCTATAGCAGCCGTTTCTGTTGATACAGTTCTCAGTTCTGCTGTACTAGAAGCAATTTTAGTTACTTCTTGTGATTGTATCGCTGAGGTAGAGCTGCCTGATGTAGCCACTAGGGGTGCAATTATGATGATAACAACAATATAGTTGAGGTATGGTTTTACGCGGAACCATCCCGATATAAAAAGGTGTTTAAGCATTTGTTGGCTCTCTAGAGGGTGGTGGCTGTGCGAGGAATAATGCCTATACAACAATGGAGGAGGCTATGATTATTTATGTATAACAGAGAACTAATTTTTTTCTAGAAATAATTAACAATTTCCCATAACTCCAAAACAATTCCGTGTTATATGTAATTTATTTATCACCATACTGTCCTTCAAAAATCACCGAAAAAACACTTAGCTGAGCAAAAATTTATTTACTATGGTACAGCTATATCACTAATAGGTAAGCCGAGAAAATGATGATTTTAACTACTAAAATATGGTTGAAAACCGAAAAAACGTCAGTAAATCAACCAACTCCTGCAAGAAAACTTGTGGGCGTCTACGAACGAGAATGAAAAGCTTATAATGTCAGCTTTTTTTATTTTTAAGTTGGGAGGGCTTTATTTACAAAGGTATTGGTGGGTCAGTCACCAAATGTGGATACAGGAGAGAGCAATGCAATCCCGCAAAAATTATTGAAAAAACCTGAAATATTTCTTTCCCTGGTCTCGCGCTGTGTTAGATATTCAGGTGAAAATGATTTCTGTTTTTGCACACCTTATATCTCGCCACAGATAATCTATATAAACTAGATTAAGTATTATTGCCAATGTACTAGCACAGATCTGCGTAAATGAAGCAACGATTTCAAAGAGACAAAAGGGCTGATTTATGACACTTTTGACTTTTGAACGCCAGGTGCAACAAGAGCGGCACGCCGCCCAACGCACTGGCTCATGAGTGACTTTCGCGCAGCGGTGCTAGGCTTGGTAGAAGTAGATGCAGATTTTTTAGCCAATTTAACTATCAATACATTATATCTCCACGAAGCCCTTTTGTCTTCCATCAAAACAAAATTGTTTTGCCAGGAGCAAACAACGAAATCCATCTGTGTGTGTAAAAATACACTAATCACTACACTCCATTTTTGTAAATTACCACCCAATTTTTTAGATGAAAGTAGTATTTTTTGGCACTCCTGAGTTTGCTGTACCGACATTAGAAAAATTGATCAATCACTCAGAAATCGAGGTATTAGCAGTTGTTACTCAGCCAGATAAGCGCCGGGAGCGTGGAAATCAACTTACACCTTCACCGGTAAAATTGCTTGCCCAATCTTTTAACATCCCTGTATGGCAACCAGCAAGGGTAAAAAAAGATGCAGAAACTTTAAATCAACTAAAACAAATAGGGGCAGATGTTTTTGTAGTGGTTGCTTATGGGCAAATTCTGTCTCAAGAAATTTTGGATATGCCTAAACTGGGTTGTGTTAACGTACATGGCTCAATATTACCGAAGTATCGCGGTGCAGCCCCTATTCAGTGGTGTTTGTATAATGGGGAAACCCAAACTGGTATTACCACAATGTTAATGGATGCTGGGATGGATACCGGTGCAATGTTGCTAGTAGCTACCACACCTATAGGATTGTTGGATAATGCTGACGATCTGGCGCAAAAGCTGGCTCATGTCGGTGGAGATTTATTAATAGAAACTTTGTTAAAGCTCGAACGTCACGAGATTGAACCAATTCCCCAAGATAATTCTGAAGCTACTTATGCTCCTTTAATTAAAAAGGAAGATTATTGGTTGGATTGGTCAAAGAGCGCTCTTGCATTACATAATCAAATCAGAGGGTTTTACCCTAACTGTAATGCCACCTTTCGCAACCAATCGCTGAAAATTACTGCTACTGCTCCCCTTGGCACTGCTTTTGCCCTGGATCTCACGCCAGAGTTAAGGGCGTTGGTCGATAAATTGCCCGATCTGTCGAGGGAATCGTGTAAACCAGGAGAAGTGGTAAGCATTGCCAAGGGAATGGGAGCGATCGCACAAACTGGGGAAGGTTTATTGCTGTTGCGAGAAGTTCAGCTGGCTGGTAAACGTCCCCAGTCGGGATGGGATTTTGTGAATGGTGCGCGATTAGCAGTTGGGGAAGTTTTCAACAACGGTGGTGTTTAGAAATGTTAAGAAATGTTGCTCTACAATGCTTGTTCATAAAGACGGCAATTCATACATGGTCCGTCTGGGTTAACTGCACAACGAATGATCTCTGAATGAGCATTGTAACGGCAGTTTGCATCTCCAATAACCCAGCGTCCTTGGAAAAGGCTTCTTTCGCTTGGTTGTTTAGCGGACTGTACATAAAGAGCGATCTTTTGCAAACAGTAGCGTCCTGCTTTCAACTGATAGCGGTGACGGCGTTCTAAAACCGCATACGTTTTGCCTTCAAGATCAAGATAGTTTCCCGGCTGTGGGGTCCAATCGAGACGTATGCTACCAAGGGATTGACGTGGATGCGTTAGAATCACCTCGGTAGATAAAGAATTTGGCTCCATAAGCTTTTGTAATTAGGTTTACATTACTAGGATGGTAACGCACCTGCTTACGAGCAAAACCAGGCGATGGGGGTTAGGGAACAAATTCCCCGGTTTAACTTCATAAAGACTTAAACTTTCCCGTCGGTTATTACATTCTTTAAAGTTCTGTAGCCTTTTGATTACGGACGCTAAGCCACTGCGGTAAACTATGCCTTGATTATGATTCTTTCACACCAAAAGAACAACTTGGAAAGGAGCTTTTTTAATGTCTCATACCGTAAAAATCTACGATACCTGCATAGGCTGCACCCAATGCGTTCGCGCTTGTCCAACTGACGTGCTAGAAATGGTTCCTTGGGATGGTTGTAAGGCGCAGCAAATCGCTTCTTCACCCCGCACAGAAGACTGTGTTGGTTGTAAGCGCTGTGAAACAGCTTGTCCTACAGACTTTTTAAGCATAAGGGTTTACTTAGGAGCTGAAACCACCCGTAGTATGGGTCTAGCTTACTAAGAAATTAAGTCAGGAGTCAGGAGTCAGAAGTCAGAAGTCAGAATTACTCTTTCATTCTGACTCCCGGCTCCTGAATCCTGAATTCTTTTGTAAGAATTGATACTAACTTAATAACTGAGCAATAATCTCTTCTTTTTTTCTTTGCTAAAAAGCTCTCTTTGTGCTAACAACAATACAGAGAGGAACCTGACAATGGAGTGGTGTGAGTCATGTGTGGGATCGTCGGCTATATTGGCACCCAAGCAGCAACCGAGATTTTGCTATCTGGGCTAGAAAAGTTGGAGTATCGAGGCTACGATTCTGCCGGAATCGCCACGATATGGGAAGGAGAAATTAATTGTATTCGGGCAAAGGGTAAACTATACAATTTACGTTCTAAGTTAGAACAAGTCGAAATTCCCGCACCAATTGGTATTGGTCACACACGCTGGGCAACTCATGGTAAACCAGAGGAATACAACGCCCACCCCCATACAGATACCTCAATGCGTGTGGCGGTGGTGCAAAATGGCATTGTTGAAAACTACCGTGAGTTACGCGAGCAACTCAAAGCCAAAGGAATTCAATTTCGTTCTGATACTGATACCGAAGTCATCCCTCACCTCATTGCTGAATTCTTAAAAGACTCACCCTCTTCCGACTTACTTGACGCAGTTCTCCACACTGTTAACAAACTAGAGGGGGCGTTTGCCCTTGCAGTGATTTCTGCTGACCATCCCGACGAGTTAATTGCTGTTCGTCAACAAGCGCCTTTGGTTGTTGGTTTTGGACAAGGCGAGTTTTTCTGCGCCTCCGATACCCCAGCCATTATTACCTATACACCGGCCATGCTAGCTTTGGAAAATGGGGAAATAGCACGGCTTACACCTTTGGGTGTTGAGGTTTACAGCTTTGCTGGTAAAAGGTTGAAAAAACACCCCCGCGTGTTCAGCTTGAATCCAACAATGGTGGAAAAGCAAGGATTCAAGCACTTCATGCTCAAAGAAATTTATGAGCAACCAGGAGTTGTAAGAGCTTGTTTAGAAGCTTACTTTAAAAATGATGGTAATGTAGCTGATTCTCCCATTACTCTGGGGTTACCTACAGAATTTTATAATGATTTAGAGCAAATTCAGATCGTCGCTTGTGGTACTAGCTGGCACGCGGCATTAGTTGGAAAATATTTACTAGAACAGTTAGTAGGAATTCCCACTCAGGTGCAGTATGCTTCTGAGTTTCGCTACGCACCATCACCTTTAACACCGAATACACTTACTATTGGTGTGACGCAATCGGGTGAAACGGCTGATACTTTGGCAGCTTTAGCGATGGAAAAAGAACGTCGTAGCGAGAAAGAGCCGAAGTATCAAGCGCGGTTGATAGGGATTACCAATCGCCCTGAAAGTAGTTTAGGTCGTATGGTGTCTCATTATATTAATATTCTGGCGGGAATTGAAATTGGTGTGGCGGCAACGAAGACTTTTGTTGCTCAACTGATGGCTTTTTACGCTTTGGCATTGGATTTGGCTTATCGTAAGCAGACTGTTCCTACAACTAAATTACAAGAAATTATTGATGGGTTGTGGCAGATTCCTGGAGAAATTGAGGCGACTTTGGAAAGTCAGGAGCGTTATATTGAACATTTAGTTCATGACTTTGAAGAAACCAAAGATTTCATTTTCTTGGGGAGAGGTATTAACTTCCCCATCGCTTTAGAGGGAGCATTGAAATTAAAGGAAATTAGTTACGTTCATGCTGAAGGCTATCCAGCCGGTGAGATGAAGCATGGTCCTATCGCTTTATTAGATGCTAAAGTACCAGTAGTGGCGATCGCAACACCTGGTAGTGTCTACGAAAAAGTAATTTCTAACGCCCAAGAAGCTAAAGCCCGTGACTCTCGTTTAATTGGTGTAACTCCCCACAACGAAGGAGAAGCAGCAGAAATATTTGACGATATTATCCCTGTTTCATCTGTAGATGAGTTACTCTCACCCATACTCACAGTGATTCCGTTGCAATTATTGGCTTATCATATTGCAGCACGTCGCGGTCTGGATGTCGACCAGCCAAGAAACCTTGCAAAATCAGTAACTGTGGAGTAGGACGTAGCCTCTTAAGCTTTACCCTGTGGAAAAATAATAAAGTTATATAATTTCTCCTATGGGTGAGTAATAAGTTCACCTGTAGGAGATTCTGTTTATGGTTAGAACCAGAAAAGAACAGAAAAAGAAATTCCTATTCTCCTAGTAAAGAATGTTGAATGGATTCATTCTAGTTATAAGTTAGAAGCAACCGCAGACATAAATATTGATGAATTGCTTGAGATAGCAGATATTTTAAAATCAAAGCTACAAGAGACTATCGGCTTCATAGCAAGCTTGACATAGAGCAATTTACTGAAATTGTAATCAAAATAATTCTATACCACAACAATGAACATTACCAAAATAACTATCAAAGAGATGAGGCAATGATAGCTAATGATGTTCTCCCAATATCTAGAGAATTATGGCAGTGGGGAATTGCTAATCGTTCGGGTCCTCAAGTAACTGACTTAGAAATTTATGCCCAGCGTTGCCAGCTTCTCGGCAGCTTAGGTTACCAAAATTACCATAAGTTCTCGAAAAAGTAAAGGAATCTGTGCGATCACTGCTGAATACAGACAAACCAGTTAGAATCACCATTAGCAGGATAGGAAAAACTATAGGTTTGTTGGCACTACTGGAAAAGCATCTTGAGCGGATGCCATTAACAAAAGTTTATTTGAAATCAGTGACGGAAACTATAGAAGAGTTTCAGATCCGCCGAAGTAAGTGGGCAATCAAGCAGCTTGATGATTGTGGAGAAGAGATTGTCTGTTGGAAAGTAATGAAAGTTGCTGGATTCCGTGAAAGTTATGTAGAAAGAATCAATGCAGTGATTGAAAATGAGGAGTCAATGTTCTAAAATTGAACTAACCACTGAAGCTAGATGAGTTTAAAATATTAGGAGAATTCTAAATGAGCAATAAGAGTACGATTTTTTTTGGATACAATCAGCAGCTAATAAATAAATTAATCAAGATAATCAGAAAATATTTCGCAGAAAAAGAAAAAATAATTTTTTCTCAAAGAACTATAAAAAATCTGTTTAATGAAGATAATATAAATAATGATACAGAACGAAATATACTCATTTATGAAAGTGATGATCCGAGCGCTTTGAAATTAATAGACATAAATAATAAAAACACTGAATCAAAACTTAAAATTTTTGAAAATTATAAGAATAGCACAGAAAATAACATATTTATTTGTGTTTTGGGCAGTGACTATTTGTTAAAGGAGCAAGATGAAATATTTCTGAAGAAAATCTATACCTTATTTGAAGAAGAGGTTAGTTTAAATAATTTTTTTTGTATCATAGATACGAGTAAATTCAATGGTGATGAAGACAATGAAGACTTGAAAAGTGATGCCCAGTATTTTAAGAGGAAATTAGAATTCCTTTTTAAGAAGAATCAAAACCTGTTTGACGAGCGCAAGTACGACACAAGAGTCTTTTTTATTAACTTGAAAAGAGCAGAGGAACAGTCTCTATTAGAAGAATTAAAAGAATCAAGGTTTTTAAATTTTCTTACAGAACTTAAAAGCTTTTGGGAACCAATAAGGGAAAAAGAAAACATAACTATGTCTAAAACTATTGATTTGGGAGAAGAGCGGGAGCGTGAACAGTTACCTAGCGAATTAGCAGATGGTTCAATTACTACCGCTAAAATTGCTAATGATTCTATTACTGCAGACAAGATTAAAGATAAGACTATTACTAAAGATAAATTAGCTTTTTCTCTTGAAAGCCAAGATAGTCAATGGGAAAGCGATAAACATGGCATTTATTACCGTCAAACAGGTAAAACTGTTGGCATTAATAAGGAACCTGGCGACGAAAAGCTAGAAGTAAACGGTAATATAAAACTAGGTTTGGGTGCTAGTCTCTATGTTCCTGGAGCGCGTGAAAATCTGATGATCCTCAGAGGATCTTTTCCCGAAGGATTCGAAGCACAAAAACAAGAGCAAAAATTTATTTTTCGCGGTTCAGATTTTGATGTTGAAATGAAGAAGGCTGGCGAATATGAAATCAAATTTCATATTCCTTTTAGTGAACCTCCTACAGTATTCATCACCCAAAATCATGAGCTATCAAATAAATTGTTTAATAACCCAATAAACATTGAAGTAACAGAAGAAAACGTCATCCTTAGATTTATAGAGATTAAATTATCTGATATTTTTGGTTCAAAAAACTATCCTGGTAATTCAGATATAAGTCTGACACCTATGGCTGGTATAAGATTTGAGTTTATTGCAGTTGGAGCGAGATAATTTTTGAATTCGATATCATTTAAATTTGATTTGTGCGCTTTGAACAAAATTTTTCTAATTCATCTTTTGCAGATGCTTTATTGCCTTTATTCTGCTGAATCCAATCTTCCCATATAGTATTCTCTAAATTATTCCAAGAATCATGTTGCTTGCTTGTCTTTTCTTTTAAAGCATTCCACGTAGCAGTATCTACATTACTTGATGTGTTTATCTTATTTTGTGGATTGCCCTCACTATAAGCTTTTTGAAAATGATAAATTGCTAACTTAGTATCAAGATCAATTTTTCCTTTAGAAGTATCTTTTATATTACTTTGAAACTTTAGTTCATTGCTTGCTGCAATTAAAATTTCTTGTAAGTTGTTAACTATAGATGTAATATAATTATTTTTACTATCACTATTGTTAAACCAGAACTCTGTTTTATCTTTGTTGTGGAATATGAATATTTCTCTTCCTAATTTAACATCAGTACCTTCAGTTGGTGGATTTTGGGGTTGAGCGCCTTGTTTAAATGTAAACTTAGGGAATGCTTCCAGACAAACTGATGGCGGTTCGCTTCCTAGTCTTATCAATAAAATAAAAATTATGACGACTACCGCTGCTCCCCCTGTTAAGCCTATTAATAAATTTCTGTTAAGCTTTGGTTTTTGTGGAATTATGGGAGTGGGAATTTGTGATATGTGTTCCCACTCATCTGAAAGACTAGTATCATTCGATAAACCACGCCAGACATCAGCTTTGACAAAAATGGCTTTTGGTTTAAAGCCTGTTGTCACAGCAACTAATGCACCATTTCTTGCGGGAAGCGAGTATTTTTTTAGTTCATCGCCTAAATCTTGCAGGCGTTGCTCTGAAAAACGTGCAATTTTGCCTTTTTGTTCTGGAGGATCACTTGTAGCTTCGATATTTTCTCTACTTAACTCGTCAATATTCTGCCAATTAACTTCAAAGTACTCACCGGAACTATTAGGCGACTCTGACACTACGTTTTCAGGAAGTAGCAGATTTTTGTTTAACACTGATGCTGCAATCTTGCGCAGCTTTAGTTCTTCCTCTGGATCTTGAGTGATCCAAGCTATGGAGTTACGAATATAACGACGGTCTTTATCTTGACGTTTTGTTCGCAACCCGGACACGAGTAATAGTAATTCACCTTGCGATCGCAATAAAACAATCGAGGGTTCGGACTCGTGAATTAACTTTAAATCCTTATCTTCATTAAACTTAGTTGCTGACTGGATAATCCTCGGAACATTATTTACTTTTTCTGGTGCTGTTGACCGACTCACCCAGTAGTAGTCAACATGGTTTGTGCGGCTTTCTACGTATATATCCATACTTGACTCCCCACATTATTCATAAGTTATTGTCTTCTTAGAGGCGGTAATTATAAAATTTTCTGATAAGGGATACTAGTTGCTGATAAAAATTCGCTTTAAATTGCGTAACCATTTTGAAATAATAGAAGCTATTTCCTGAAAAATATTCTTAGAAGTTGCTTGCCAATACTCTTCGAGAGTATTATCACTTGATAAAGCACGCCAGACACGAGATTTTTCTAGAATATCCTTGTTACTAGCGGTTGTTACAACTACCAATGCTCCATCTCTTAGAGGAAGATTGTATTTCATCAAAGTCTCTGCCAATTCTTGTTTTCGAGCATCCGATATACGTGCTATTTTACCTTGTAATTCTTGGTGAGGAAGAGATTGATAAGTAGTTCTACTTACTTGAATCAATCCCTCAATCGCTGTCCAATGAACCTCAAATTCACGAGGGTCTTTAGAATTAACTATTGCGTAATTTAGTATTTTTTGTATTTGAAGATTATTATTTAACACTAATGCAGAAATTTCACGCATAATTATTTCATCATCATTACTTCCTATCCACGCTATAGAATTACTTATATACCGGTGCATCCGATCTTGTCGCTCTGTTCTCAAACCAGTTAGAAGTAGTAGTAGTTTACCTTCTAAACGATATAAAACTATGGAAAAATCTTGAGGATTAATCAAAAACCTCGTCTTTTGAAATATAGGAAAATTATGAATTTTCCCCGCCTCGAATCTAGTTTCTCCCTTTGCTAACCAGTAATAACCATGCTCTCGACCACTGCTTTGAACATAAATCTTCATTTAATTACGTTGAACCAATTGATAGAAATTCCAGTATCTATTAAATTTCCTAACTTTACAAGAAGTTTTCAGAATCTTCTAGTAATAAAAAAAGCGATGGCTACAATGAATATTAAAAAAAATAGTCCGGAATTTTTTGGAAAATTAGACAAAAGATCGTTGGCAATTTCTCGAAAAGATTCGGGAAGTATTTGCGTAAAATCGTTTACAACTTGGTCTAAATTCTTTTCTCCATTATTTTTAGCAGGTTTATTTTGTTCAGAGGGAGAACTATCTTTCATCAAATGAATGTCGTGCCATTTTTCTGGATTGATAGTAGTATCATTCGATAAACCACGCCAGACATTAGCTTTGACAAAAATGGCTTTTGGTTTAAATCCTTTCGTCACAGCAACTAACGCCCCATCTCTTGCAGGAAGGGAACATCTTTCGAGTTTATCACCTAATTCTTGCAGGCGTTGCTCTGAAAAAAGTGCAATTTTGCCGTTTTCTTGTGGAGAATTACTTGGAGCTTCGATATTTGGTGGAATTAAATTTTCGATATCCTGCCAATTAACCTTAAAGTAGTCATCAGAACTATCAGACTGCTCTGGCACCACGTTCTCAAGAATTTGCAGATTATTTTTTAAGACTAATGCTGCAATCTTGCACAGCTTTAGTTCTTCCTTTGCATCTTGAGTGATCCAAGCTATGGAGTTACGAATATAACGACGGTCTTTATCTTGGCGTTTTGTTCGCAACCCAGACACCAGTAATAGTAATTCACCTTGCGATCGCAATAAAACAATTGAGGGTTCGGACTCGTGAATTAGTTTTAAATCCTTGTCTCCATTAAAGTTAGTAACTGATTGGATAATCCTCGGAACATTAAGCTCTTGTTCTGGTTCTGTTGACTGACTTACCCAGTAGTAATCTCTATTCTTTGTACGGCTTTCTACGTATATACGCATACTTTATACTTCCTAAAGTATCTATACAATAATTATCTTTTCAGCAATAACGCAGTGGGTCATGGCACACTAAATAAAAAAGATAACTAATTTACAGTTAATAAATTGTCACCTTGTATCAAGTCAATACCCTTTTCACTGGCTTTCTGAACTGAACTTTGTGCAAAATGTGTAACAGCTTCTTTAAGCTCTTTATCTATATCTAACCAATTATAGATAAACTTTAACAATCCTCTTTTTTGTTGTTTCTCCTGAAGATAGTTTCTAAGAATAAATGCTAATATGAACTGCAATGGCTTTTCAGCATTAACAGTTTCCCATTTAGGATTGCTTCTTTGCTGATACCAAAAAGGTGGTATTTCTCCAGGATTTTTTTGCCTTTTATCGATGTAAGAAAAAACCACACCACCTACTGTCTGAATTGGTATAATAACTACCGCCACATGACCCGGATTTCTGATCTTTAAATCCCCAAGAAGTATTTGGTAACGTTTTTTTATTGCTATATGGATTCTTTCAGCTTGATTTGCTTGCATGTACTTTTCGCACTTTACAGGAGCTAATATCACTAACCTGTTTTTTGGAGATTGATTATTGTCTGCTTCGTAAGCTTCTCTCAATAAGTACGCAATATCAGTACTCATATTGATGGGTTCATGATATTGTCCGTCTCTTTCAAGTAAAGCAGGAGTATCAATTGCTATGATAGTAATTGGTGAGTTCTTTAAATACTCGACAACTGTAGAACGGTTTGAATCGTTAGGCAATATCCAACCGCCGGGATAATCTTGAAATTCCAGCAGTAATTTTGAAGTATTCTTACTACCCTTTAAATTACTAAGGTAGAAATAAAATTCTGTATTCTGATTACTGCCATCAAGTCCTCCTTGAACAGTAAAATTCTTAGTATCAATCAGTTGAGATAATTTCCTTTCATACTCTTGAAACAATCCTAAAGCATTTTGTTTCGCAAATTCATCATCAGGCTTGCCAGGATTTAATCTTAGAACACTATCACTAACTGCCAGATCCATTGCTTTACGCATCACTGTCAATATACTTGTTTTCCCTACCCCAGTGGGACCAAGCATAGTAACTTTCAAGGCTTTCTCTTCTGTCATTTATTTATTGGCTCCTTTGCTTCGAATTTAACTAATCTTTCTAGTCAAGAAATTCTAGAGACTCTCTACTATTGTTAGCTGCAATGCGTTCAACTGCGTTTAGCCAATCTTTGCGGATATCATTGAGCTTTCTCTCTTCAGCAAATTTGTTCCCCCAAACTTGCGCTCGTGCATAGTAATAAATTTGTTCCCATCCACCTTTTGCATTGTCAGAGCGCAGTACCTGATCCACAAATTCTTCTACAATTCCAAAAGCAGCATCTCCAGGCTCTGATGAAAATTTTTCTAATTCGCTAACACATTCAGACACCGCTTTATTGTAAAAAAATTCAAGCTTCTGTTGAATTTCCTCCGCTGTCGGTTTATCATTAAGACCAGCTGTTCGATCAGGTGTTAGTGCATCGAGATGTTGACGAATTCGATGTTGAAACAAATTACGATAAGAAATATTGAAATTGGATATTATTTCAAATCCTTCTTTAATTCTTTGCAGATAAGGATTGTCTGGCAAAGTTTCTGCCATATATTCTAGAAATTCTTTTCCTTGTTTATCTGTTAAACCACCTAACATCCCTCCTGTTTCAGACAATAATACATTTGTTACTTCTAATTTCACATCATCAATTAATGACTCTAGCCCATCATCAATTTTTAAAAATTGTCGTGAAAGATGGGTGCGACATTTATGTAAATAAATAACGTAAGCAGCACCGTAACCACCTTTAGTATTTCGCGTCTTCTCGATTTGGGCAATTGCTGGTATTGTAGCAGGCATACTCTCACAGCAGTATGTCTCTACTTCTTGTATCTTATCAGTATATATTTTGGCTATTTGTTGTTTGTAACCACCTTGCTGAAGCTCTTTGAGTAATTCCTCCAACTTGTCTGTGAGTTGTTCCCAAACATTTTCAAATAGTGGTCTAAAGTCTGGCACTTCAATAGCGTCATCACCCATCATTGATGGAACACCTAATGCTTTACGAGCTTTTTCAACTTCAATGCTCACAGCATTATGAATCCGCAATAGTTCCTGGTAAGAAAAGTTGCAATAATCTCGATCCAGACGCTCGATATTTTGGATTAGGTAATCAAGAATCCGATCAAGAATCTCTGTGTTTGCTTCTGTCGTATTGGCACAGTTAGCAATAATGGCTGGTTTGACAACTTCTATTACTTGTTTATCTAAGCTTTTCGCAAAGTACTCACATAATCCCAGATTATCAAATTTATCATGTCTATTTAGAACCATGAAAGACCACTCTTTGATCGGCAGACGCAAAGCCTTATTGGCGGTACTATACAATTCCACATCTTTCGCCTCCCAGTCTCCACCCGGTGGTTTTGGAAACCGGACAAAAATGGCAGCATCGACTTCTTCACCCAAAATTTTTATCAATTGCTCTTCTGCGCCAATACCTGTTTCTCCCAAACCAGGCATATCTACTAGGGCAATCTTACCAATATCTGTGTTAGGAAACTCACAAAACAGTTCAACTTTTTGGACTGCCATGTATTTAAAATAATTTTCATTTCCCTCAGAGTCATTTTGAGCAACGTATTCTCTGATTTCATGCTTTTGAATCTGTTTATTTTGTGATTCCAGCAGCAGGGATCGGTATTCTTCGAGATGGTTGTGATACTTTTCTAAATATCTGTACTGTGCTTTGTAGAGCATAGAATCTCCCGCAATTTCCTCTGGTAAAGGAGGTAGGGGTAGCGCAAATTCTTCAAGACTCTCAGGCGCATCTCCTAAGCGGAGCTTTTCAAAATAGGGTCTGATGATCTCATTAAGAAATGTTTTCTCGGAATGAAAAAACACCATACCATACGTGGCAATTTCTGGACGATGGTTAATAGTACAACGAGCACCTGTACAGAATCCTCTGTCACTATCGGGAATTTCGGTGGTTGATAGTCCAGTTAAGCTCTGAAGTAAGCGGCTCTTCCCTTGTCTAGCTATGCCAACTACCCCCAAGTTCAAGCTGTTGCGGGCAAAACGACGCCTCATTTTTTCTAGGTTCTTCAGTTCAAGGGAAATTCGTTTTTTGATATCAGAAAAATCGACTTTCCTCAAAGCTTGAAGAAAATTAGGATCGCTCTGAAGAGCAATTAATTTTTCTGCTGTAGTCTGTTGCAGTTTTTCTAGCTTGCTAATTTCTGAGTTTAGCAGCACGACGTTATTCTGCACTTTTTTTAGTTTCTCATCCAAAGGCTTGCGCTTGAGAATAATGCTGTTAATTTTTTCTGTTCTATTCATATAATTTACTACAAGGCTAAATAATCAATTTCCGAAATTGAGCAGCTAATTGAATAAAAATACTAGGTCAGCTTCGGGTTAACTTTCTCGCGTGATTTGGTACAATAGACACAGAAGCAAACTAGAGAGCATTCACTAAAAATTTAAAATATACTAAAACAGCTAAATACTGAGTTATTGCATTAACAAAAAAACTTTTGTCTGTTAACCTATTGTAAATTTTTAAAGTATAGCACAAACAAGTGTTCAGTATACGCAAATTTTATCAATAAGTCAAATGATATAAATAAAATTTCTTTTTGTAGGTAATTTACCTGGTTTAGCAGCATTCTGTAGCAATTATTGCAGATATGCTTAAGTTACCTAAAACAGGTTTAGGCAGCGATCGCCACTTCGTCACCCGCCGCAGAATCTCTGAAAGATATATCAAACACTAAGTACAGCTATTTTAGGCTTCATAGTTTACTTGAAACATTCACCCAACTCCTGGAAGCTTTGGCGCTCTACTTTTTTCAAGGTACTGATACAAGCGATTGTCCCGGATAAGTAATTTGGATCACCCCACCCCAAGTACAAAAACACTTACAATTATCATTGAGAGCTGGAGGAGTATTAATTGAGAAGGTTGGTGTGCCAGGTACCCAAGGAGCGGGAATAACTGGAACACAAGGCATTGGGGTTAGTACTCCGAAAGCAGCTGCTGTTGCGCTAGCAACTGTTGGATTTGCCAGAGAAGTACACATCCCAAAGGGAGGAATATTTGCTATGGGAGCGTAATCCATGATTGTTGCTGCTGGCTTTCCCTCTATTATGGTTGGCGTTCCTTTGGGAATAACTATTAAAGAACTAGGTGTTATTCCAAAGGAGCAATTTAGCATTGCTCCCATTACTACAAGCTTCGCCATTTTCTATACTCCATTGTGATTTTTAATGTTCTCGCTCATGCGTGTCCATTTAACCTCCTTAACGGATTGATCTTGCTGTTCTTCAAAATCTGCTTTTGAGTTATATTTATGAAGCTCAGGACTTAATAGGAAAGGTTTACCCGTATTTGCTTCTAGAGTATATATTGGGGAATCTTCACCGTTACCAGTCAATGATGTTTTATAATGATGTGGAAAGGGTATATCTTGCGAGTCTTTGTATTCAATTTTTATTTTATTGGTTTCTTGGATATCTTTTGAGCTTTCACTATTGTTTGCTGTTTTTTTAATCTGTTCCTGTCTCATGTTGAACAATTTATTGGCAAACTTACCACAGTCGTTTGGATTATCATTATCTTTTTTTGTTGATGAGGTGAAAATTAACAGCTTAGGATCAATATCTATTTTTTGGAGTTCTATTGGGATGGTTTCATCAGGAAAATTCTTTTTGAATTGATTCTGCAAACTATATTTTTCTATTTCATTTGGGTTATCTTTTAACATTTTATCTCTCTGTTCATATATTTCTGCTTGTAGTTTTCCTGCCCACTGTCCCATTTCGTCTGTTCCTTTTTCTTCCATTTCTCGGTCGCGTTGAGCAAAATCAAAGGTATTATAAATTTGATTAGCTACGTTGGAAAATTTTTCTAAATCGTCTAAATTTTCGAGACTTTGCGGTAATGTATGTATGAGCCTTGCATATTCTTTCTTCTGATCTTCCTTAACAAATTTTTGAATACTCGAATCGTTCATTAGTTTGAATAACTGAATATTCTGACTAGGATAAGAGCGATTAGAAGATTTGCTAGAATTGTCACCCTGATTTATATTAGTAGGAGAATGTTCACCACCAACAGTTGCAGCTACTCCAGTAATTCCTGCCGAGCTAGTATTTCCGCCATTACTTGCCGAGCTACTATTTGCACCAGTACCTGCGGAGTTATTGCTTGATCCATTAGCTGTTGAGCGATCGCCTGCTCCAGGGATTTCACCAGAAGTTAATTCACGAACTACTGCACTAATGGGAATGTTTGGAGTCGGAATCTTTGGAGAAGGAAAAGAAACATTAACCACAGAATTAATTTTTGTTTCTGCCGAATTTATCTCTACCTGTGATGAGCCAAGCTCTATATTTTGGGATAATAAATCAACTTTTTGCTGGGCTTGTCCCAAAATTTGCTTCCCATGATTAAGTTTAATTTCTGAATTATCTAGAATAATAGCTTCAGCACTTGCTAAACTTTGATTGTGTGGCGAAACGGAGATAGCTAATTTCTCCCCGCAAAGAGTGATATCTGCTTTTTCTAATTCTTTCCGATATTTTTGGACAGAACCTAATACTAAAGGAATACCACAGGGTTGAATATCTATAATCATCTCATCGTCTTTTTCATGCTTGATGTAGATACCACTATATTTTTTGTTGGAGTAAGTAGGTGATAATATCTGAGTATATAAAACCGCATTATCTCCAGATTTTATAGTTTGGTCTTTTTCGTCTATAATTCCCCAAGTGTTAAGATCGGGGGGTGCTATTTTTACTTTCGTTTCTTCATCTTTTTCTTTTTCCCAAGCTTTAAACTTTCCAGGCAACCGTAAGTTTACTACTTCGTTATCTCCAATTTGACGCTCTGGATAATCTAGCTCTATTTTGATAGTGACTGATGGAGTATCTTTATCTTCAAATCCTGACAACTTAAACTCATAACTCACCGTATGACAAAATATCTTTCTGTCACCTATTTTTATTGTTCCAGGAGCGAATAATAATCGGGTTGGATTTTGAGATTGAAAATTCTTCCCTTTCTGTTCATCTTCACCGTTAGAACCATCACTTACCAGTTCTTTAATTAGAGCTATTTCTTGTCCAGTCTTAATATTAATATCGCGTGATAAATTGCAAGACTTATTTAGCCACCGGTTCCAACTATAACGATTCGGCAAGAAGAGAGACGATGGATTCCATGTTTGGTCGAGTTTAGGAATTGAATTGTCTTGCTTTTTTTCTTCAAACAGAATCAAGCGAAGGGGTTTTTCAGCATCAAAAGCACACCAACCTTGAACTTCTGGTAAATGCCTGCTGGCAAAGGCTATAGCTCTGTTTAAAAAATGAAAATTGTTAGAATCTCTATATCTCCAAATACAACCATTTTCTGGAACCAATAACTTAATTTTATCAATAAAATCCTGATTTGGTGTCTCAAATTTCTCTCCTAAAACCTTATTGAAAAAAGGCCAACTATTTCCCCCGTTGCTTTTTTGATAAATTAAATAATCTTGTTTCTTATCTTTAAATTTATTTTCATTGAACCAATCAATTGCCTCTTTTTTGAGAACCAAGCCAACTAACTCAAATGTTATTGCTTCTGTAGTGTTATATCCTACTAATATAAACTTCAGGGTTGTTCCTTGGCATTGAAAACTACCTTCTTCTTCTTTATATATATGTTCAAGAAATTCCTGCTTAAAAATTTCTTCCTTGGATAGCTTACTTTCCGTGCTGTCTAATTTCTCAGACAATCTTAAATGAATTAGCGGTCCAGAATTCAGTTTTAGGACTACACAAACACGATCAACAGAATATTTTTTTTCTTTAACTTCTACAATCGCTTTATTCATTTGATAATCATCTCAACATGGTTTGTACTATTAAGCCCCTCCATGTAAAGAACTTCTATTGGTAGTTCGGGACTTGAGGGTACAACTGAATTACTACTTGTAACGGGAGCTGTATTTATAGTTCGTGAGATCGGCGTAGGATAACGATGAATTATCTGAGAAAGGTAAGCAAGAATATCCTTAGAAGGTTTATCTGATGTAACTTGTTGTATCAAATTATCAACTTCCCCATTTAAAGCAATAGCTTTAAAAGCTCCTTCGGCTACCATCATAAAACCCTTGATTGCTCCTGGCAATTCTTGCCCACTTGGATATGGCCAAGACTTTTCATCCACTGAAATTTGAATCTTAGGTAAATCTTGCTGGTGTAGCGCAAGGATAGTTCCCATTAATGAGCTTGCTATAAATGGTACTGCCAAAGCAAATCTTTCCGTTCCCTTTGCAGTAGCTTGTGTAGACAACCAGTATGTGTAGCGGTCTTTTACTTGACCAAAAGACAATGTTTGCTTAAGAAAATACTTACCATCATCATTTTTAGTAGGATTTGTGAACTTTGGTGACCATCCCTTGGTGTCTATCCACTCTTTTTTATGTTCGTTTTCGTCAGAAAAATCAAAAAGATGTAGTTGCGACACTTCATTACTAAATTGAGAAAATCTACTATCTACTAATCGAGCGTTATTTATACTAATCTTTTGCTCTGCAACGTTAGAAATTTCCAATTTTCGGTATAAATCTTCTTTTTTTTCATTTGAGTCCCCGTACAGACTTTGAATGAAAGGTTTTCCAGATTTTTGAGAAATATAGGCTGCAAAATAACCTCTCTCAATCTGAACTTTTTTGGTTCCTTGGTCTACGTTAAAATTATAAAAAAACCAAAAACTTTCTAGGTTACTAGTCACATTTACATTTCCGGGGCTTGTTTGAACTAATTTATAAGGCATATTGTGTTTCCTCTATTTTCTTAGTCTTGCGATTTGATTACTTGTTTCCCAATTAACTTAATTTATCAGCGAAGAGGTCTTTCCAAGGTAAATTAAATACGTACTTCGGTTTCTTTTCTAAATCCGTACCATATATCTCTGCTATAGAGCAATTTCCTCCGCCAAGGGAACTTGGATTTGAAAATTGCTTATTCATTTCCACTTTGATGGGAATATTAACTAATTCTTTTAATGTTGCAAAAGCAGCATTAGAAACGTCTGGTAATTCTCTAGGTTTCCAAATTTTATCATCGAGTATTTGACCAAATTCTTCCTTGAGATTAATCGTATTGTCTATCCGTTTAGCCAATACGATCAAATTCAACCACTTAGTAAATATAAGAGTATCTAAGAGCTTGCAGTTTGGGCTTAACCAAAATTGACGCAATAGATCGACAACCGTTTGATTCTTTTTTAAGTTTATATCAAATGATTTTCGTATTGCCAAGCTTACTGGTGGCTTGAAATTTGTTATGGAACCCATTGCTGTAGATGAATCTACTAACATCGTAGCTGCACTAAATAACAAATAACTGTTTTGTTGTTCTTTCCAATCAACAGTTATGTTTAACTTGTTATTTTCTAACGATTCATTTTTGTCAAATACTAAGTTAGGTAAGTCAAATTTTTCTGTCGGACAAATTAATGGTAAAGGAACTTTATCAATAGATAAACTTTGGGAAGTTACAAATATTGGAATTTGCAAGTTAGTTGCGTTATCAGAATCGTCAATTAATTCGGCTAGAGTATCTGCTATCGTTGTCAGACTATCTACGCTAACTTGCGACTGTGAAGTGAGATAAACTACCGAAGGACAATCAGTGTTAAAAGAGAAAGTCTCATAATCTATATTATTTATATCTCCATATTCTTTCACAGTTGTGTTAAGTACTACAATCTCCAAGTTTGTTCGTTGCATCGTTTCAAAGAAGTTTTTTATTTCTGCCAGTTCTTGAAGATATCCTTTTACGTTATTGAGTTTTTTACACAACTCGTATTGGTATTGAAGAATTGTTGAGATTTCGTCTCCTTTTTCTGCTGGATAATACTTACTCAGGTTAATTTTCTGTAGCAATCTTAGTAATTTTGGGTCTTCTGTGAGCACTCCATCTAAAATTTTGCTATTATCTACTTCTCCAAGATGTTCGACAATATCAACCATTAATCCCAAAATATTACTGAGATCTTGGCGATCTATTTGTGTTGTCCCTTTTGGTGCCGATTGGATATACTCACACAGCAGTAGAGAGCGAAAAGCACGATTAAAGTCTGCTTCTTCAGCATCTTCATCACGATACTTGTTCAAAATTTTATCCATTGCTTTCGACAACTGCTCATAATTATTTTGAGCAGCTTCAGCAATTCTCTCTGCTTGTTCAATTTCATCTGGTTTAGGGAAATCCATTATTTCAGGAATATATAACTCCTGAAGTTTATATGTTTGACCGTCAACATTTATCTGTGCTTCTGTGCTATTAAATTGGTCGGCTACTTGGATTTCATTTGCTGACAACTTAATTTTATTGTCTTGGATTGTATAGCTACCAATATTTTTACCTTCACCATCAGTCACTACACCTGTCGTATCTGTTTGTATACCTTCTAACTCTTTGGGTTTAGGTGCAGTAACAGAAAGACTGAAACTCGTTTTAGCAGCAGCTTGAGCTTCTTGCTGAATCTTCTTTTTGCGGCTTATTTTAATATCTTCGTCAATCTTTTCAAAATCGGGCATGGACAAATCTGTCATCACATAAACAGGTGCGCCTGCTGTTTCTTCTTGAGCAGTAACTTCCTGGATGCTCCGCAAATCATACAGGTCTTGTGCTAGTTGTTCTTCTTTCTTGATTTGATCTTGATTTTTCAGATATTCTTCAGCAAAACGATTTTTACTCTTTTGAGCGAATTCGGTAATAAAGGCTTCTTTTACTTGAGTTTTTAAATTTTCTTCTCCTTGTTCTTTAGCCCTATTAATAACAACATCGATAAACCCTCTAATATCAAAGTTATTAAACTTTTCTACTTCTTTATCTTTTGCAGCTTCTTTGTTTAATCTTTCTGCAAATTCTTCTATTGTCGCGCCAGCGTCGGTATTTAAGATAGTTCTATAATATTTAACAAATAACTGGTTAAACTCGTCATTCTCTCTGAGGATTTGTCCAGCTTTTCCTCCAGCTATTTGGTTCAGTTTCTTGAAGAGATTTTTGGCTCGGAACCGCAATGCTTTGCGCGTCACAGCACGATCTGGTAATAATGCGTCAAAAATGTTATCTTCAGTTTTTACTGCAAAAATTTTATAATTATCATCTCCTTCTACTTTGTTGGCAAGTGTGGGTTCTACTTTTGCTTCCTGAATTAATTTTGAATTCCGCTCGTACGCTTCTCTGCTTTCGCTGCGAATTCGTTCTTCTCCCTGACCTTCTACACCAATACGGAACATCTCTCTAGCAGCTTCAGAGCGACTTGTCAAGTCCCATTTTTGATATTTGCTTGCCAACCAGCAGAAAATACTCGAATGAATTGCTTGAGTTCTGACAAGTCGATGAATTTTATCGGACGCTTCCATAAAAGCATTGTAATAGGCTAGAAAGTTTTTATCACCGACTTTTTTGCCAATTTTAGGATGTGATAATCCATAATCAGGATCACTTGCATAATTTTTTAGCCAGCTAAATTGACCTGTTTGTGCAATTTTCTTCCAAGTCACATCTTCTTCTGCTCCATCCAACATGACCCTTTTGCACTTAATCAGGGCTTGTGTTAACTGATCTACTTGCTCGTCTGTATAGATTCTTTTATCTGAGTTATTTTTAAAGCTGTTTAAAGACAACCGAAAAGCAGTTTCTATTTCTGGCTCGTCCTGTTCGTGAGCAGTTATGTATTGTACTATTCTGGAACAAAATGAGTTATCAGAATTAACCGTTTTGTACCATTGTGCATCATCGGCAATTTTGTGTTCCAGATGTTCGTTAGCTTCTTCAAATAGATAGTGCTTGGCTATCTTAAGTAAGCTTTTAGTGAAGTGAGTGTCTGTAAAATAGGCAACAGTGTCGAGGCTATCAATAAGTTCTTTAACTACTTTTTTTCCTTGCTCTTGTATCCTTTCTGCTTCTTCTCCGGAATATATAGTGCCATCGAGTAAGGGACTGTCAAACAAAATTGGTTGTGATTTACTTTTATCTCCTGCGTTCAAAGGAGTATCTAATTCATATTTCTCAAATCGTTCTGTTTCTTTTTCTGTGCCTATTTTTAAAATACCCTTACTAGAGGAGCGTAATTCTGGCTTGAGTTGGGCAAACAGATCTGCTACACTTATTTTCCCATCTTTTTCTCCGGCATTTTTAAATACATAACGAGTTTTCTCGTCGTCACAACGAAAACGTCCTATTATTGCTAAAGTTTTATTTGATTTTTTTAGTAACTCTAACTGTTGTTGACTTAGCATCTTCAAACCTTTTATTGTGATTTTACAAATTGAGAGAATCTGGGAAGATTGGACAGAGCGTTCTCTATACAGCAGATATTCACTTAGTAATGAATTGTAAACATATAGTGAACTACAAACTGAGGTTGCGACTTTTCGGATTCTTTCGCAGATTTTTTTGTAAGACTTAGATGGTTGCTGTGTGAACTATACAGCAGTTCCTGCTCCGATGGGGTACACATACTTGATTTACTAGAACAGATAAACGTAATTCCATCAATTAGTATACCTAATAACTACAGGGAATTTGGTATAAAAGGAAGCATTATTTTGCTATTCTACTCCCAATACGGTTTGGTTAAACTCTCAAGTCTTAAATTGCGTAGGTTGGTTAGTACCCATCTATAGGCTCGTGTTGGGGAGTTGGTTGGTATCACGAGCTTTCAGCTAAATATCTCATAACAAGACGCTCTAAAGAACGAATGGATTGTTTTGGTTTCAATGTTTCAGTTACTATTTCGTCTTTGATTGAGTGAGGACAATCTTTCCAGCCGTATCTTTCTAAGATCAAATCAAGGATTTGCGTTAAGTATTGTGGTTCTTTAATTGGAAAGAAAGGAATTACAAAATCTATGCGATCAAGAAAAGCTCGATCTAAAGGTGTTTTCTTTTGTACGTATTCCAGGCGATTGTAACGGTTTTTGAGATCGATATATCTCTCGATTACTACTTCTCTGTTATCCTGAGATAAGTCTTGCTGTAACTGGTATTCATCAAACTGGTTTTTAACAGCATTTATCTCCTCTAGTAAAAAATTTCGCATGGCTACTTCAGTTTCATCAACCGCACCTTGAAGAATTAATTTTCGCAACGATTCGTCGCTGAAACTATCTGCTAACTTTTCTCTGGAAAGATTATCAACTGAGGAGGTCTTTTCATAAATTTCTTCTACTTGTTCTTGCCCTTGGTTGGTAGTCATAATGAAAATGACTTGTGAAAAATAAACGATCTTACCTTCTGCATCTTTTCCCTCTCCTTCAAGAATACTAAGCAAGATGTCTTGTATAGAAGCATCAGCTCGGTCAATCTCGTCTAGCAAAATGACACAAGACGGGCGAGACCTGACTAAATCGTAAATAGTTCTAGTAGAACGATAACCAACGTAACCTGGATCTGCTCCCATAAAACGAGTTCGGGCGCTTTCAGAGGAATATTCTGACATATTGAATATAAAAAAGGCTTCATCACCCAAACCCAAATGAATTGCTAATTGCCTACCTAAATGAGTTTTACCAACTCCAGGGGGTCCCACAAAAAGAAATCTGCCACGGGGAGCTTTACGAGGGGGACGTTTAGCCATCACTTGTAGGACTTTACAGACCTTCTCTACGGCTGCATCTTGTGCTATAATTTGCTTTTTGAGATTCAATTGCACCTTTTGATAAAATTCCTCTGGATCTTTCCCTAATATTTCAGTACTAATCGATTGTTCTTCGGCAACATGCTCCCACAAGTCTGCAACAACGATTTTGTCTAGAGGCGGGTTTTTGAGATATAAAGTACGATGAATCGCTCTGTTCAAAGTGCTTTCAACTAAATGCAGTGCAATTTCAGGGAAGAAACGTCCAGGATATCTCTCTGAGGCAATGTTAATTAATAAAGAACAAAATTCATCTTTTGAGGTATCGAAATTGCACTGTATGCCATAGCGTGAGGTTAATTGTTCAATTTTCTGAGAGACAATTTCTAAACTCACTGTAGGAGATAAAGGTGATAACGTATAGCTTTTAATAGGTTCAAGCAAGTTTGAATTTAAAGCTACTTCCGTGCGACATACTAAGACAAAAGTGCGTCCGCTAGTAGAAAAAATACCACCAAAAAGGCTAGTAAAAATTTCGTGAACAGAAAGAGCCGGATTTAAAAGTCCTTCACAACTGTCAAATATAGGAATTAGTTGAGGATTGACTTGGAGATATTGATATAGGCGTGTCAGACGAGTCCGATTATCTTCTTCTGAATAGATAAAATCTTTTTGTTCAAATAAAATAAAACGAAGATTACTTAATAATTGATCACCAGATATTTGCCAACGTTCAAGAGAAACTTTTATTAGTTCTCGCAAGAAAACAGATTTACCAACTCCTCGATATCCCTCTAATAAATAGTGTCGGCGTTGGCGAATTGCTAAAGACAAAAAACCAATATGTTTATCAATATCTACTTGACGACCGAAAAGTGGTAAACTGCTTTGTTTTTCCAACCATTCAGTATCAATTAGCGTGCCAAATCCCAAATCTGCAATTTTTACACCTGAGAAATCAGGCATTAAAAAGAGAGTATCTACCCCTCGATCCCGACAAATTTTGCGACATAACTTCAAAAATTTATCGTTGAAATCTCCTTTCAATAGCCAGTATATTACGTTATCTGTAAGATTTTCTTGCTGTGAGTAATTGCTAATAAAATTCTCGTAGTTGCTAACAGCGCGTTCTAAGTCATAACTAATTAGAAATTTATTTTCTTGCGATTGAATAGGAGCAATTGCGTATTTTTTTATCTCTAATTCTAAATCGTTAACAACCATTGAAATATGGTTGTTACCATTGCTAGATTTAGATTGATAAAGATAATTTTGCTGGAGACAATAAATGAGTAAATGAGCTAAAGTACCTATTTCTCTAGGACTTTTTTGATTTGCTTGGTTAACGGTAGTTTGAAGTAGTTCGCGAAATTTTTGTGTGGACATAGAGAAATATATTTATCTAATGAAATATTTAGAGCATACCGTTCTCTGTAGGAGAAGAAAAACGCATATCTGAATTTTTCCAATCCACTCCGTTAATTTTTAAACCTAGGCAATCTTTTCCTCCAAGTAGAGATTTTTTGATAATAAATCCACCATGCTTGATGAATTTCAAGTATACATTCCAATTTTCGTTAAAGAGGGTTAAATGCCAGTCGTTCCACCAACCAAAGGTATTGTAAAATTCTATCAATTCTTGTTCTCGAACACCATATAAAGAATTAAACAATGCCAATAAAAAGTTATACGCTCCGAAGTTAATTGAATTAATTGGATCTAAAAAAAGATTATCTTGATTGGGGATAGCGATTAATATTGATGATTTTGGTATAACATGGCTTTTACTAAAAAAATTCCAGAAATCAACATCATCAAATTTTACTAAATTATTATTTAAGTTCTCGACGCGCCAAAAATTATCATAAGGAAATCTTTCTAAATATTTTTTAAACTCCGAATCTTGAAACAATCCTAAGAGAAAGTGGTATGGATTGTTTTTTTTTTGCTCAGATATACATTTAGGATGTCCCTTTAACATAGGATGTCCCTTTAACAGAGAAGCTAATGAAAGAGTAGTCTCAGACAAATCGTCTACCCGAAAAGTTACTAAACCTCTACTAGAACGATAAGGACGAGCCAATGAAGGTGGAGAAACTACATTAACTTTGCTCTCAGTGTTTATCTCTTCCGGTTCAGTATTTACCTCGTCTGGATTCACCCATCTTTTTAGCCAATAATTTGCAAACCAACGTTTATTTGATTTTGCATCTTTAGGGGATTTCCAAATAATGCACGGCTTTTGTCGGTTTTGATTTTGCCATAGATTTTGGTAAGCATAAAACTCACCCCCAAGTAAATCTAAAATAAAAAAAGGTTTCCAAGGTTGAGGATATTCAGATCCTAATAGAATATATTCAATGAGACTTAAATTTTTCTTGTTAGCTTTGTTTCGTGGACGTTCTTGAATTATTTGATTCAGTTTAATCAAAAAACTGATTCGTAAGTCATAACTTTCATCAATATGGGGTTCCACTAATATTAGAGATGATTGATCAAGAAATAAACTTAGTGCGTTAAGATATTCATTGTTGTTGGCATTTTCTATGTGTTCTATATCATCCCCATCTAGAGCAAGGGTCAAAATTACTGGATTCAGCCAACCGACAGCATGATACTCGTGTTCGCGATCGCCTATAATCTCCGGATTATATTCAAGCTTTATTATTGCTGGATTAACCCCTTCATCGCTTTTGACTTGCTTAAAAAAAACTCCACTTGCATCGTTTTTTTGGCTAGCTAATGAATTGGGAAATCCTAGCTCTTCTACTTCCATAACTTGATACCGATAGTTTTGATCGTCATTGATGTTACGAAAATTTATAAGATTTTTTCCTCTCAATGGAGGCAAATATAACCGATTCTTATTATTAGTACTATCAAATGCGGTAAGATATTCTACATTTTTTACATAATATATATTATCCCGTTCTTGGTGTTTCCAAATACAGACAGTAGAAAGGTTGGGAGAATCTGGATGAGTTAGTTTTAGAAAAAATTCAGATTCTAAACTTCTGTCTCTTAACGTGTTTACTGCTTCCCCTAAAGGGTTCTTATCATTCGTTAATCTAGTAGAAAATGATTGTTTTTTATGATCAAGAAAAAAATACTTCCATTCCTCGTACCTCTTTGGATCTTGATAATTTGGTCGCGAAACAATTGTAAAAATTCTCATATTATATTATTTACCAACTCCACATCCTAAACTTTAAATTATTCTTTTTACTGCGAGAATAATTCAATTTCTAATAATTTTTCTATGTTTTTGATAAAATCATCCTTCCATTCGTTGAGTTCTATTGTCTCAATAGAAGTTAAATCACCCCAAAAATGGTTAGTGTAATACTCAGTAAATGAATCTTGTGACGTTGATGGTAAATCTTCAATCCACTTCGACACTCGCAAGTATTCTACTCGTTCCTGTATAATCAATAACTTACGCTGCTTCTCGTAGTCTTTTAAAAGATTATTATAGTCATTTGTTTCCAAAAAACTAAATTTTTGGATTATATTTCTTGATAAAGATTTTAATCGTTCTCTATCTTCTTCAACCAGATGTAATATTAGTCCGTAAATGTCGAAAGCAGTTTTTAGTTCTATTTCTATTTCTTTTACTACGCTATTTATATCTTTAGTATTTAATGAATACCAAACCCTATCAGTGCTTGATTTTATTTCTGCATAATCCTTCTTAAAGTCGTCTAACTTCATATCCTTTAGATTGTTAATAGCCTTAGTAATTTGTCCTGCTGTTTCGTTAGGTTTTTCTTGGAATGACTCAATCTTAAATTTACGTGATTTTAATATTTCCAACAAATATTTTGCCAAATAGATATTTGAGATATATCTTTCGTATTCGTATTGATTCGAGGTGTTTTTATAGGTATTTTTAAATTCTTGGGTATTTTTTAATAAAATTACCATCATATCTAGCAATAATTTTTGCTGTTGCTTTAATTTTGTATCCAGTTTTTTTATTACATTAATTTTTATTTCATCAATTTCTACTTGGATTTTACCAGAGGGATGTCTCTTGAGTAGAAGAAATTGTGGATACTTTGGTTTTTTCTGATATTCAGGTAAATAATTGCTTAACAGTTGACAATATTTTCTTGCATCCTCGAAATTAGTAAATTGAGATAGTCTCTCAAAAACTGTCTTTTCTCGAGCGGTTCCTTGAATTAAGCTTTGATCTGATTCGTCAAATTTTCCACATTGGATCGGACACACAACACTTATATCGTTCAAAGCAGAGGAAAATAAGAATTTTTCTTTTATTGAAGCTTCAAATGCTTCATTCTTATTAGCAATATCAATTGCTTGAAGCTGTTTAGGTAATTGCTCGATTACGAGTTCTAAGTTATCTCTGTCGATTCGTAATCGATATTTTGAATCAGTTTTTTTATTGTAATCGGATATTCTTTCAAAGAAAATATTTTTTATTTCTTCTTTTATCTGCTCGTATTGCTTATTTTTTAGAAAGTTTTTTACACTTGCAGATTCACCGTAAAATTGCCAAATACTATCATCATAATAATTAATATTTTCTGGCTTGATAAATGTTATCCTTTTTAAGGGATAATCTTGAGAATTTTGACTTTCTTGGCTTTCTTCTATTTGATCTATTTCTACAGGAACACCAAGTTCTTTCAAATTTGCTCTTAAAGCTTTATCTAAAAAATCGCTAAAAAACCTTTTTTCTTTAAAAAAAGATTTTAAAGCTGTCTCAACTCCAGAACTTAATGATAAAACATCTGATATTTCTATTTTATTGTTACTTTCAAGTATATTCTGAAGTTTTAAAAAATCATCTAAGTATAACTGAGAACTTGGATCTTCATTTAATCGCTCAAAAATATCTTTGCTAAATTCAAGAGAAGATTTAATTACTGCTTCGTTATAAAATACATCTACTTTATGAAAATCACGACCAAGTTTTGTTTCAAATTCTGTTTGATAGTATTTTTTTATATCTTCACAAGTAGCTTCGATGATAAAATTTCTCAGGTCACTCCATAAATTTTGCAAATCGGTATACTGGTTACCATTTTTTAATAAGGAGCAAGTATATATAAAACTCAGGTTCGTAAAATTCTTATCTAATAAGCTATCAATTATTTTTCTTACTCTTTTGATATCTTGATTTAATTGATTAATAAATGCCAAATTAGCACAACAAGCTTTAGTTTTGTTGACAAGTTCTAAAATGCCAATTTGTTGAACTCCCTCTAATTTCTGATAACGTAAAGAAAAGAAATTGAATCCTTGACTGAGTTCTATTTGACAGTTTAAATACCTCTGAAAATCGTTCAATAGTTGTTGATCCCATTCTTGAGATTGTTGTATTTTTGCTGCCAGTGTATCGGATTTATTAAATGTAAAATATATGGGAATTTCATGGTAACGCTTGTCTTTTTTTGCTAACTTATCGAGTAAATTTACAAGAAAATTATAGGATTTTAAGTCATCCTTTTCTTCCATAGAAAATACTAAGATAATTGCAGAGGGTAAACGCCTCTCAAAATATCCTCGTAAAGATTGCCATTTTATCACAGTATCTTCTATTATCTGCGTGTCTTCTATTTCATAAAAAGTAAATCGACGAAGATTGCGAACTTTTGAACGCATATAAATAAGATTATTTTTTTCTGATTTTATATCTTCGCCTTCTTCCCATTTTTGTCTATCTAGAATACTCTCTTCTGAAGCATCAATATACTCTAGTGATAAGGGTAATTGTTCTTCAGATTTTTTGCTAAAGTACTCCATAGCATGAAAAAAATATGACTTTCCTACCCCAGAAGCACCAATAGTGTAAACAAAATTATCCGTTCCATAAGGTGATGGTAACTTAATTGGTTCTGGTTGCTCGTACTGATAAAAACTAAATTCTAATTTTTCTTGTAAAAAGAATCTTATTAATGGTGAGTTTGCACCCCAATATCGCAAAAGTAAATTTAGTAATTCCTCTCCAGTTTCTTGTCCTACCTGCTTAATAAATTCTTCTTCTTTCAATGAATCGATCACTTCTTTAACAAAATCTTTTAAGCTAATAACATCAAAATGATTTGCAAATCTATATAAATAGAGAAATGAAAGAGTAAATTCTCTTTGTAAATTAATATTTTCATTATTACTAAAAACTTCGGCAATGAAAAGCGAAGAATTCTTTTCTTTTACTCTACAATAAATTGCGTCTTCAGTTGCTTGTAATTGATGTATTAGAGATTCTCTTTCTTCCCTGACGGGTACAGAAGTATTTGGATATAAATATACATAGAGATGAGACATTGAATAGAGCAATTTTCGCTCTAATTGCATTTCTTCTGCGCTGTCAATCCACATTGATTTTATTAAAATTTCTCGCACATATTCTTGCCATAGGTGAGGAGCTGTGATTCTTGTTGTTTGCAGAATTTCATCAAATTGGTCGTGAATTTGGCAAACGAAATAACGAAAAATATCTCTTTCACGCTGCTTTTTTTCAGAACCTTCTTGTTGATTGTATATATCCCATAAATCTAGGAAAAAACCTCTACTTGCTTCCTCTCTTGCTTGTGCAAAAACTTTCCAAATATCATATAAATGATACAGCTCATTATTTTTAATAGCGTATTCTAATACATCAATGTATTTATTGCGTTGCTTGTATTGTTCTTCAGGATTTTGCATGAAGCGAGGATTATGAACAATAGCTGAGTTTATATTTTGAATTAAATTTTGGCACTCTTGAGAATTTTCAAGCATAATTAATTTTTCTCGGTTTGAATTAATTCAACTTTTTTTATTATTTTGGGGGGAGATGCTATAAACAAATAATCTTCCACATCTAACACAAGTTTATATCGATTTTTGTTTATATTTTCCTTCTCACTTTTTTGTTTAAGAGGGATTAAAGTTTCTGTACTTTTTATATTTTCTTCACTGGCAAAAATAAAAGCCACATTGCTTGGCTCTACATTAAATTCAACTACTATACTTTTACCTTTCTTTTTATTTTGTTGCAATTCATATCGATATAAAACTCGCATTATATCGAAAGTTTGAGGATAACCTTTACTCGGAAAAATTTCTTGTATATTGGTCTGTAATCTTTGAAATAAGCGTGAGTTTGAAGAAAATAAATAGTTTAGTTTCTCTATAAAGGTTTGTTGTTCGTGTCCGGTTTTAACCTCCATTTCTAAAAGTTCGTCAATGGAGTCGAAAATTTCCTTTTCGATTTTGTTTCCGTTAATTTTTGCTAATTGCTTTTCTAAAGCACGTCCCTGAAGATTTTTACAAGATTGATCTTCTAATTTTGAATAATTTTGATGATAAATTAATCTATGATAAAATCCAGCAGCAGATTTTAACGTCAATAAAGCAATATCGATAAATTTATTTACTTCGGTATTATTAGAAAATAAGTTTAGTCTTTCAAGTCGATCTATATATTCGCTACAGTCAAGATTATTTTCTCCTGTTGAAATTATTAACTGTTCTACATATTTATCTATATTTTTTTTCAAGTCTGAAACCGTCCTCCACAACTTACTTGTACCAGTGAGTTGCAAAACTGGAGGAGTCATTGAAAATTTTCTGTTACTATCATTACCA
This sequence comes from Aetokthonos hydrillicola CCALA 1050, assembly GCF_017591665.1. Taxonomy (GTDB): domain Bacteria; phylum Cyanobacteriota; class Cyanobacteriia; order Cyanobacteriales; family Nostocaceae; genus Aetokthonos; species Aetokthonos hydrillicola. Next base: position 52,104 of record NZ_JAAKGC010000041.1, read on the forward strand.
GTCACCCGTCCCAATTCAATCAGAAAAGGTTCTGTTTCTGGATTCAATTCAATTTCAGGAAGATCCCATTTAAAGTCAATCTTATAACCATTATCATTATAAGATTGTGAATCTTTTGCTAAATGGGCTACAGCAAATAAAGTTTTTCCTATTTTTTCTACTCTTTTCTGACCTTGGATAATGAATGGGTATCCTTGCAACGAAATAACAAACAGATTACTTACAGACAAAGTATCATTTTCCCAATCAAATTGATTCCAAGAATTAGAACTTGATATAAAATCAATTTCCCAAGGTGCGAAAAAACCAAAATTTTTTCCAGCGATGCAATTCCAACGAAAAAATTCTATTGAAAGTCGTGCTAGAGCGTATAACTCTTGTTCAGAAAGAATGTTACCGTCTTCAAATTTGGGTACTTTAAAAGTCATAGCCATAGCATAGTTATCAGCTTATCCTTCTTTTGCACTCGTAGCACAAATCGCACTCCCAAGATCCTGTTTTACTTAACTATGATATGACATTCAGGTCAATATTTCTGTCATATAAATTTATAATGTGTCCTACCTGTGCCTTATATTCACATATTGAGTCATGTAGTACCAACTTAAGCTGGGACAGCATCTGTTTGTTTTCCTGCTTTGCCGATTGCTACCTCGTCTCCTTCCTGACTGTTTTATCGTTATATACTTATCATAAAGAAGCTGGGGTATCCTAAGTTTTCACTGCATTTTGAAAAGGGTATTTTTGGGGTTTCCCAATCCTTGATTTGTACGTTGCTGATTGTCAATAATTTTAGTTTATTGACAATCACCCTGTGGAAAAAGCCGTTGGTGTATCCTGCTCACTTACGTAATGTTTTTTTACACTTTAAGCCTGATTTTTTTATCACGCTTCAGCATTGTAGTGAGTATGAATACAAACCCTGTATGCTCTCCAAGGCGAAGCAGTAGTATTTTTCAAGAGGAGCCACTTTTAGAGTAAGCTGGCTAATGCTTTTTTCAGAAGTACAGCAAAATATTTTTAGGAAAATTCTGTTAGGCGAACACCCAACATTCCGCCGATAATTGCACGATGCCCGTAGTGCTATGCCTCCAGCTTATCACCTAGCTTGCGAATTGGACAAGGTTTTTACTTATAATGCGATCGCCTGTAAAAAGCGAAAACATATCCTCTGCAATCCTTGTGGGACAGGCCTTTTAAAAATTGTACAACTTTTTTATTTGTTTTTGGATGGTAGTATCACGAAATTGTACAACTTTATTTTTGTCAAACTGGTGATTGGGTAACGATAGAATCAGGATTATAAGCGCTAAAATTGTACAACTTTATTATGTTTCCACAATTATAGGGAAATAAAAAAGTTGGAAAGTTAATAAAAAAGTTAGAAAATTTCTCCAGTAGGTGAGTTCACAGCCATAGACTGGAGATTTTTTATAGACAATATTATGAAACTACCTAATCCTGAATGCGCTATCGTTGAAATAGAAAAAATAGCTGGTTACTGTCTTAACCCGGAACATCCAGAAGGAAAACACAAAGCCCGTGTATTTAAGTCTGCCCTAGACTTGAATTTAAACGATGCAGAAGAACTACGATCTCTGCTTTTACGAGCAGTAGCTAATTATGACGCTATTTCTGGCAAAAGTAACCCGTATGGTCAAAAATATATCATCGATTTTCCCGTTACTCGTGCCAACAAAGAAGCGGTAATTCACAGTGTCTGGATCTTGCGAAATAATGAAAACTTTCCCCGTTTAGTAACTTGTTATGTTTTATAAGTGATGGATGTTATACCTATGAAAACATTAGATGTTGTTGCTTTGCTAGAAAACTTACCTGAATTAAAATTGTATCGCGGTCAAGTGGGAACAATTGTAGAAGAATATGAACCAGGAGTTTTTGAAGTTGAATTTAGTGATAATACAGGTCATACCTATGCCTTAGAAACCTTAAATGCCAATCAATTAATGGTTTTATATTATCACCCGCTTGGCGAGAAAACTTTAGTTTAGACTATTCCCTTCAATAGTTTTCTAAACATAAGATGAAGTTGCGAGCGCTAGATTTACTTTCACTACCAATGGAAACCTTATCTTTTAAGAATTCATCAAGTGATGTTTGAATTTCTGAGCTTGTAGAACCAGCTAAAAAAAGGTTAGCTGTAAGTTCCAACCAATAAAGCTGAATGCGCTGACTAAAACCAACTTCTACCCGCCTACTCATCTAGTCCAATCTGAAATTTGAATTAATGGTACTACGGATTTAGTCGAGGCTTGAGGTTTTATTTTCTAAGAGAAACTAAAATTTATAGAAAAAACGTGGAAATTAAACCTCCGTATCCGTTTTAAGGTTGGACACAGCGCATTAGCCAACTGCAAACCCATCGAACTGCCGCATGAATGGCGAGTGATATGCTAATACAATGTCTTCGGGAGGAACTCCTAGCTTTACAAATTGATCTGCAAATCCAATCTCGGTTCCATCATGCTGTATCCAAATTTTGCTATCTTTAATATCAATATGTACTGAGCACCCATAAATGCGGCGCTCATCTTTCCATCCTGCACTAACAACTTGATAGTGATCTCTTTGTAAATCAAAAACAGGCATCACTTCAATTTCACCTGATGAGAATTTATAGCTTGCATATTCTTCTAAAACTTGTTTTACCAACTCTCTATATTTCTCTACTCTTTCCATTCTACGATGACCTCCTGTTTGGGATCATAAATCAAAAGTTTTATGCTATATTTGTTTACCATTCTCTGTACAAACCGCTTTTCAAAAAAGCTTTTGTAAGCTTGTTTTGGGACAGCCAAATACAAAATTCGCTCTGGTTGATCAAGTTCCAAAGCTTCCTGATAGTTGAGAAATTGCCCTAGGGCTGTATGAAAAGTTGAAATGGCTGATGCTTGCAGGAATGTTTTAATTTCTACCGCAATTTTATCTCCTGACCTTTCTGCTGCCAGCAGTTGCTCTGCTCCCAAATCAATGAGCAGTTCAACTTCTTCGACTAGAAGGCGTAACGGGTCATCCGTAATTGTCCAACCATCTTTTTCAAGCGCTCGCCTGAGCGCATTATGAAATGCATCTTTCACAAATATTCTTCTGATATTATATAGCAGTAATCCATAATTACATAATATTTCAATGTCATTTGAGGGGTTACGATAAGTTCTGGAAAAAATTACAGAGCTTTCTTCTATAGTTTTCGTTTATACCTTATTAGGCTCCTGTGTCTTTTCGTGCCTTAACTTGATACCCCTTCTAGTTCGCAGGTGATCGCTGCGATCGCTCTATACCAATTGCAAAGTACTAAAACTTTTTCTTTTCCTCTACGTCCTCTAGCGATGGTTAGGACGAATAGGCTTTTAGTTGAACGTTTAACATATTATCTTAGTGCCGTTCAGATATAATACTGTACTTAGCAACAAAGGGCTGAGGACAGCAGCATGAGTGAACTGAAAACCCTAACTACTTTAGAGTTATCAGCCTGGGCGCAACAAGCTAAAGCTAAAGCATCTCAAGGGCGAGTTGCTGATCGCATACCACTATTAGCTGCGGCTGATTATAAATTTTTTGCAGTTCACATTTGCCGCAAAGCAGGGAGAACTTTCTCCTTTGGCGATACTGCTTGTATGTTTCCGCTTATGAGTGCAGTTAAGCCGTTTTTGCTGCTTTATCTTCTGGAATATCTGGGAGCTAAGAGCGTTTTTCAGTGGGTTGGGGTTGAACCATCAAGTACAAGTTTCAATTCTTTAGAGCAACTCATTGCCGATCGCGGAAGACCCCGAAATCCTATGATTAATAGTGGTGCAATTACCCTTGCTGATAAATTACCAGGATATAACGCTCGCGATCGCACTCAACACCTCTGTACATGGCTTAACCAAACCGCAGGTTGCAAGCTGTTTTTAGATGAACAGATGCTTGCTTCAGTACGAAGTGCAACCTCTCAAGCAAATTTAGCGATCGCGGAGCATCTTGTTTATGCAGGATATGTAAAGAATCAAGAAACAGCTATTGACACTTACGAGCATATATGCTGCTTGTCTGGGCAGGTTGAAGACTTAGCACTTTTGGGCAAACTGTTAGCGTGTGAAAATGGATTGATCACGCGACAAAATCGCTGTAGTGTCAATGCCTTAATGCTAACTTGTGGATTATACCAGGCTTCTTGTGAACTTGCTCTCAGGATTGGTCTACCGATGAAATCAGGTATTAGTGGTACACTTTTAGCTATCGTACCAGGCCAGGGCGCGATCGCGTGTTATAGTCCTCCCTTAGACAGTATAGGTAATTCTGTTGCTGCGCTTGGTTTTATTGAGAGTTTATCCCAAGGTTTAGGGTTAAGTATTTTTGCAGATAAGTGATAGAAAAAGGAGCAGAAGTATATTATATTATGTTATGATGTATAAAGTGATGTATACATCATAATGTAGGAGAAATATAGTGGCAAGCAAAATCCGCAAGCAAATTTATATTGAACCCCATCAGGAGCATCTGCTGAAAACGATTGCTCAGCAAACAGGTGTAAGCGAAGCGGAAATTATTCGCCAAGCTATTAATTTACATATTGGCAATATCACTGATCCTCAAACGAATATTGCTGCTTGGGAAAGTGAACTTGCTTTTATTAATAGTCGGAAAAATCTTACACCTCTACCAGGAGGAAGGGACTGGCAAAGAGAAGACCTTTATGAACGCTAGGGTGTTACTAGATACTAATATATTAGTGTACATTTACGACTCATTTGATCCTGTTAAACAAGAGCGGGCAATTACAATCGTTGACAAGTTAATTCAAACGAACCGTGCGGTAATTAGTACCCAGATAATGGGCGAATTTTTCATAGCGACAACGAGGGCGAAAAGACAACTTCTAGAAATTTCTGAGGCGAGCGATCGCGTACGTAATTACATGAATGCTTCCCATGTTGTGGAGGTAACTCAGCTAATTATTTTAGAAGCAATCCGGGGTGTTGAAGTTCATAACTTCCCATATTGGGATGCGCAGATTTGGGCAACAGCAAGGCTTAATCAAATATCTGAGGTTTACAGTGAAGATTTCAACGTAGGTGCAACGATTGAGGGGGTAAAATTTACTAACCCTTTATGTTAAGAAATTTTAACGCGGAGTGTGTTGTCGCGCAGCGAACGCACCATCACAAATTTAAGGTGCGTTACGGCTTCGCCTAACACACCCTACGACTGGATATTTCTAAAATATTATCTACCATAATGATCGCCTGTAATTTTCCCTCTGAAAACAATGTACTGATAAAGGTTGTAAAATAACATCACAGGTATCAAGAAACCGATAAAAATAATCATGATCACCAAAGAACTAGGATCAGCCGCAGCTTCGTAAATAGTGATTTGTGTTGGGATAATATAAGGAAAGACAATCAACCCTAGCCCAATAAATGTAAGTACGAAAAGCAGAATTGTCCAAACGAAAGGAGCCCTTTCTTCTTTACGATTCAGGCTGTTGAGAAGCTGCCACACTAGCAGTACGCCTAGTAAAGGAATGATAGCAAAGATATAAACGAGTGGCTGCTCAAACAAACGAGCCCTAGCACTTTGATAAAATATCGGTGTCGTGACTGTGATAAAAATAGCTCCAATCAACGTTGTCCAAGCAGAAATTTTTGCAGTTTTATAATGGGCTTCTTGCAATTCCCCTGTTGTTTTCCATACAAGATAGGTGGAACCAATCAGCACATATCCTTGGATCAAAGTCAAGGCTACTAGCACAGATTGCCAACTTAACCAGTCCCAAGTTGTACCAACAAAGTGCCCTGTAGCATCAACTTTAATACCTTTTAGCACAGCACCAAGAGCAAAACCTTGACCAAGTGCTGCAACGAAACTTCCTGCACCAAAGGCTAAATTCCAGAAAAGTTTTCGTCTTGCTAACTCGCGGAACTCAAAAGCCACACCACGAAATATAAATCCGAACACCATTGTAAGGATTGGGATGTACAAGGCGTTGAGAATCGTGCCATAAGCTAGAGGAAACGCACCAAACAAACCTCCGCCCATTAACACTAGCCAAGTTTCATTCGCATCCCAAATGTTGCTGAGGCTAGTCATTAAAATACCTCGGCGTTCCTCATCCGAGGAGGTGAGAGATAAAATTCCCACTCCTAAATCAAATCCATCCAGCATCACATATAGAAAAAGGAAAAGAGCTAAGATTACAAACCATACTTGGGGAAGGAAATAGTTAAGTGTTTCCATAAGTTGGGGGTTGGGGAGCAGGGGAAGCAGGGGGAGCAGGGGAAGCAGGGGGAGCAGGGGGAGCAGGGGGAGCAGGGGAGCAGGGGAAGCAGGGGAGCGGGGGAGCAGGGGAAGCAGGGGGAGCAGGGGGAGCAGGGGGAGTAGGGGGAGCAGAGAAGTAGGTAGTCTAATCTTCAGTACCCAATACCCAGTCCCCAGTCCCCAATACCCAGTCCCCATGCTCCATGCCCCATGCCCCATGCCCACTTACTGTTCTGCTTCTACAGGACGATCATCTGGTACAAATTCGCCAGGCGTTGTTTCTACAGCAGGGCGAGAGGGGCTAGTACTTGGTATCGGTAGCTCAAGATTTGGGCCATTATTGATAATGCGAGTGCCAAAGTACAAAACGGTAATGAACAAAAAAGTATATACTGTTGCAAAGCCAGTCAGTGAGACTAAGACGTTGCTTGCGGGCAGATGAGATGCAGCATCAACGGTACGGATCTGATTGTAGAGTGTCCAAGGTTGACGTCCAACACAGCGCACAATCCAACCGCATTCTACAGCAATGTATCCTAAAGGAGCCGCAAAAATCCAAGCAGCCATAAGCCAACTTTGTTGACTAATATTTTCTGCTTTTAGCTTACCCCGTAGCCACTGGATTGTACTCAATAGCATCAATCCTGCCAAGAAGATCCCAATACCACTCATGATGCGGAAAGAGTAATATATTAACCCTACTAAATGAGGACGATCTGCTGGTTTCCACTCCTTCAAACCATGAACAGGTTCAGATAACTCTTTTTTAAACTCTAAAATATACCCAAGAGCATTAGGGATGGTGATTTCCCAATCATTTTTTTGTGTCTTTGCATTAGGTATAGCTAGCAAGCTCCAATCGGCTGCTTTTCCAGCAGGTGTGGTTTCCCACTGAGCTTCCATTGCTGCTAGTTTTGAGGGTTGGTAGTGATAGACTTGTTCTGCACTTAAGTGTCCAATGTAAATTTGCAATGGAGCAACGGCGATCGCAGCTGCTAAAACAATCTTCAAAGATTGAGAAAAGAAAGCTGGATGACGCTGCTTAAGAATGTACCAAGCGCTAATCCCACCTATCACAAATAGTGATGTCTCCAGCGTGGCGAAGAACATGTGGAGAACACTGTTCACCATAAATGGGTTCAAGATCGCCTGAAAATAATCATGGACAATAAATTTTCCATTGACCATTTCCCCACCGGATGGGGTTTGCATCCAGGAATTTGCTGTTAAAATCCACAGAGTTGATAAATTTGCACCAACCGCAACCAATATTGTAGAGAGATAGTGAATAACAGGATTTACGCGCTCCCAGCCGAATAACATAATACCTAAAAAGGCAGCCTCTAGCATGAACGCCCAAGACGCTTCAAACCCAATGACACTACCAAAAAAGTTCCCAACTGCTTCAGAGAAAGGAGCCCAATTCGTGCCAAACTGAAATTCCATTGGTATGCCTGTTGCTACACCAATACCAAAATTTAGGACGTAGAACTTTGACCAGAAGCGTGCATGTAAGTAGTAATCAGGATTATGAGTTTTAAGCCATAGTCCTTCAACGATAACCAAGTATATTCCCATACCTGTGGTCAAGACTGGCCAAAGAATATGGAATATTGCAGTTAGTGCAAACTGCATCCTTGATAACACAACGGAATCAGACAAAAATTCCACAGTTATCCTCCGTATGATTTAGCCAAAACCCATAGATTCACAACCTTTTATCATGTTTCCTTGTTCAAACACATCGTACTTTAGGAACAAACCACGAAGTTTTAATACGTTATTATCCAAACCCCTTAGTTTTAACTTTGGGTGTTTCCCTGTTAAGTGTTGCTTTTACCCTATTCCCTCTTACTGAAGGGCGGCTCTTGAGGGTAGGTGCTTTAACTTGAGATGGAGAACTAGCTTTGTTATTTGTGGGAACTTCTGGCGGTAAACCGAGTTTTTGGCGAAATTCTGGGTCATAATGAGCTTTATCCCAATTTTTAGCAGTTTTAACTTGCTCTGGGGTTAGTTCTTTTGCTTGCACCAAGTTAGCTCCCTCCAAATCGGCTCCTTGAATATTGGCTGATTGAAAGTTAGCTCCTTGAAGGTTAGCAGCCTGAAGATTAGCTGCTTGAAGATCAGCGTGTAAAAAGTTCGAGTTATTAAGATCAGCGCCTAAAAGGTTAGCCATCTTAAGGTTAGCTGCGTGTAGTTTAGCTTCTTGAAGATTAACTTCTGTAAGGTTAGCTCCTTGAAGTTTAGTAAATAGAAGTTTCGCTTTCTTAAGATTAACTCCGAAAAGGTTAGCACCTTGAAGATCAGCTTTTATAAGATTAGCTTCTTCAAGGTTAGCGTCTTCAAAGTTAGCTGCTTTCAAATTGGCTTCTTTAAAGCTGATTGCTTTGAGGTTAGCATTAGAAAAGTCAGCACCTTGGAGATTTGAGCATTTTTTATGCTTCATCTCCTGACTTTTACACGCTAAATTAGCATCTTGCAGATTTGCAAATGTTAGATCAGCTTTTTGTAATTGGATACCAGATAAATTAGCTCCTTTGGCAGCTAGCCCATTCAGGCTTACACCATCTTTGTTTAAATCTTGTAGAGCTTCTATTCTTCCTCCACCACCTTGTTGCTCGCTAGCAGAGTTAATCATTTGCCAAACTTGATAGTGCGCCTGTTTTTCTCGTGTTGGTGCTTCCCGAATGTAAAAAAATAAACCAACAGCGGCAGCAGCTATAACACCCTTTTCTAAAGTTGAAAAAAATCCTTTCCCTATTAATCGAATTTGTGCACTTGTCGATAATCGAAAGAAATCGTTTATCCAGTTAGATTTTATTGGCTTTTGTTTGGGAAATATTGCTGTTTTTTGTTTTTCTTGAAGAAATACTTCAAATAAGCGACGGTAGCTTTCTTTAGACAATCCATACTTTTCAGATTCTTGCTCCAATAAAGCAAAGATATACTCACGATGTAACAAATCAGAAACATCAGCAATTTTAGAGAACTCCTCTCGCAGTTCTTCTAAAATTTTTTGTTCTATTATATCTAGGTTGTCTGTTTCTAATTTAGAATATGTATTAACCATTAGTTTAACCCTTAAAATAATTCAGAACAACTAAATGAATAGATTACAAATAGAACGATTATGTGTTCCTATAATTCCCATTTTTTTGCTGTAATATAGAAATCATATTTAATTTTTGAAGAAGTAAAACCTGGATAACGGTGCGTTACGGACTTTGTCCTAACACAACGGCAGTCGCCTACGGAGGGAGATCCTCCTGCAGCCCTGCCTCCCCTACAAGACTTAATTTTTTTCAGAAATCAAATCCGACTCCTATATAACTAAGCTGTAAGAGCCCAACAATCAAGTTGCACTATAATTAAATCTGACTCAATCATCTACTTTTGCCCTCCTACCTTCAGATAACCCGATTGGGTGAGAACCTAAACAGTGAACAGTAAACAGTTATCAGTGATCAAAGCGTATGGTGCAGTGATAAGTGATCGCAAACCGCTGTAAAAGAGTGCTTCGCGCTCGTACAAACACATTCTTCTTGACTGATAACTGATAACTGATCACTGATAACTGATCACTGATGGGTATAACCCCCCAGTCAGCTACTACACCAAAAAAGATAAACTCAGTTTGATTTTGGTTTTCATTATTGTGCTGGAGACCACGTAATGCTTCTACTCGATGCTCCCCAAGTTCAGGTCATTGCTGGAGAAAATGCAGTTGAGATTTCTCAATTGCCCAAGGTATGGCAAGATGTTGCTAACAAGGAAGCTAGCTTTGGACTGCAAAATGCTCATAGCTATGTTGAAATGGCGCAATTGTTTCAGTACAAGTTGACGCAGGGTGATGTTGATCTATTCAAAGATCGTCCAGAATTGGCTCACTTATTACCGTCATTCAATGAGCTATTCGGACAATTAGCGCGAGAAACGCTCTTATTTTACGGACAAGACTTTAAAGCTGAAAGTTATCCCAATTTTGAAGAAGTTTTGCGTCAATTTGAGTCAAAAGGTTCAGAGTACGCTAATGAGGTGAAAGTCGCTCGTATTGGGATAGAACTGTTTAATGAATTTGGTTATGAACTTCCAGCAAGTTTCTACCAGGTACACCTTGCTCCCATTTACCGAGATCATGTGTTTGAGGAACGCGCTTTAAGGTTTGATCCTCGTGATAGAGAACATAAGCGCTCATGGGATGCTGCGCTTCATGCTTGCAAGGTATTTGCTGTGCAGATGAAAATACAAAGCATTGCTTCTAAGTACGGTTTCACCTATCAGCACGGTTGCGGCTGTGAAAGTCATTTATCTTCTATTGACGAATCAAGTGGAGCTTTTGAGTATGAGTTGCATCCTCAAAAGCGTCAACGGTGGATTCGTAGTTTTATCTGGACAACCTGGTATGAGTATGCATTCTTCGGGATTGTCCCAAATACAAGGTACTTAGTTTAGCTGAGTCTGTTTGTGTTCTAAGGCTAAATCTTGGAACATAGGTGTGCTGAGGTAGCGTTCACCGAACGAGGGTTGGATAGCTACTATTAAACGACCAGCATTTTCTGGTCGTTTACCCACCTGAATTGCTGCATATAAAGCAGCGCCAGATGATATCCCTGAGAGTACCCCTTCTTCCATTGCCAAACGCCTTCCGTATGCGATCGCTTGATCGTCGCTAACAGCAATCACTTCGTTAAGCAATTCTGTGCGCAGAACTTCGGGGATAAACCCAGCACCAATCCCTTGGATTTTATGTGATCCTGGTTGCCCTCCAGAAAGAACTGGACTATTTGTTGGTTCAACTGCGATCGCCTGAAAACTCGGCTTACGTTTTTTAATAACTTCAGCAACACCAGTAATTGTACCGCCAGTACCCACACCTGCAATCACAATATCCACTTGTCCATCTGTATCCGCCCATATTTCTTCTGCGGTTGTTTCTCTATGAATTTTTGGGTTAGCTGGATTACGGAATTGTTGTAACATAAAAGCATCTGGAGTTTCGGCAACGATTTCTTCAGCTTTGCGAATTGCTCCTCGCATACCCTCTACCCCTGGTGTCAGCCTTAGATCTGCACCATAAGCTCTAAGCATAGCACGGCGTTCTAAGCTCATAGTTTCCGGCATTGTTAAAATTAAATGGTACCCGCGAGCCGCCGCTACCATTGCTAGTCCAATACCTGTGTTGCCGGAAGTAGGCTCAACTAAAACGCTTTTTCCTGGTACAATCAAACCTTCCTCTTCTGCTGTCTTGATCATACTCACAGCAATGCGATCCTTCACCGAAGCTGCTGGATTCATTCCTTCCAATTTCATTACAATTGTTGCCAAACAGCCTTCTGCTTGCGGAATCTTGTTTAGCCTAACTAGCGGAGTTCTTCCAATTAGCTCGGATATATCATTAGCAATTCTCATTAATTTTCTCCCACAAACGCTACAATTTCTTTTTAAAAATTAATCTCAAAAATCTTACCATCACTTGAGTCTATTTTAACAAAAAGAAATCAGGAGACAGGAGCTAGGAGTCAGAATGAGCAAATGAGTAAAGGGGTTTCAATCTTCACTGTCTAAACGGTGTCTTCAACGTTGTTGGGGCGTAAGGTGATTTCGGACTTCTGAATTCTGAACGCCACATTCCTACGGAGGGAAACCGTCCTGCAAAATTAGCTCCTCCTGATTTCTTTTTATTTGAGCTTTTGTAAATTCTATTTAAGATTTTGAAACTTTTTGAGTATAAGGACACAAATGAAAAAATAAATCCCTAATATTTAGGGGGGAAGTCATGATGTGAGCATTTCCTGAATTGGAGTATGTGGTGTGTTCTCGGAGCCTGTGCTTTGCACTCACGTCTCGCTCCCGCAATAGATAAGTCCAAGCTTTGCTACTCAAACTACAAACAAGACTTAACCAAATCGGAATGCAGCCGGAGTCCTCTCCCGTAGTTGGTTCAACGCTAACAATAATGCTCAATTTAGTAAAATACGATACTTCTTTGAGTACAGCAATTGTTTTCTAAGAACTGATGAAAAAACCGTTATTTACCAAAGCATTCATCGATTTGAAGCTGAGTACACAAATGCCAGAACCCTGGGTTGTAAATACAAGTACCACACCCCAAAAAAACTAGTACCTATACCCCAAAAAATTTTAGAAATACTGTTTGTGCGGTAATTGCAGACTTTGAGTACAACGTTAATTAATTTAATAATCTTGATCCAGCCTAGACTAAACGTGGCGTTTTTAGGCAGCTGATATAAAGACTATAGGATTTACGCAGAGATTCCCCTCTACCCCCCTACATTCCTAGGTTTACGCCTAAGAACTAGGGGGGACTTCTTAAACAAGTAGTCAGAATTCAGAATTCAGAATTCAGTTGGGGATTGGATAGTGTTTTAACCCCTTATTCATTCGCTCATTCTGACTCCTGACTCCTGGCTCCTGAATTCTTTCTTTTATGAAGTTAAAAATTGTCAATGTTCTCACCGTTTGTTTAATTACTTTAGCTGTACTTTCTCCAGAACTAGTAGTATTTGGTGTTGTTTGGGAGCAACATATGGAACTAGTAGAAATACAGCATTTAGCCTGTGAATCTAATCAGAGTAATCCAGCTAAGCTCGAGTTAGCACCCAAACAAGAAGTTAAAACATCATATCAACACAAAAGGAGGAACAAATTCTTTAATACCGATTTTTTTGAACAAATTTTGACTATTGCTGAGCAATATAACATTGATAACATATTGCAACGCTTTTTGTTGTTAATACCTATTCTCTTAGGACTATTAGCTTTTTTGTATGATAGGTATCTTACGTACCGTGCTGCAATTTTTCAAAAACGAGTCGAAATGTTAGAAAGATTATGGCAGCACAGCATTGAGCAATGACACATTTATATTCTACACCAACTATGACAGAAGAACGCCAATCCCAATATTTTGACCTTATTGACAAACTAATCTCTTGTCCCAATGGTCAGGAACCTGAAATTATAGAGCAACGGCCAGAATTAATTGATGCTGGTTTAGTCAATACTATGGTGCAAGTAGCAACCGTATTTGCCCATGAAGGTAATGACGATGGTGCAAAGTTTTTAATTCATGTCGCCCGCGAGCTGTCTAAACAACTAGGATTATACCCTGAAGTTTCTAATAAGGAGTAGAAATGTTGTTGACTTCAACTGACGCAGGACAAATAGCGTTAGAATTCCTCATGGCAGAGTGGAACATCTCAGAAGAAGACAGAGAGTGGTTCGTGATTGAAAATTCTCGTCTTATTGGAGACATTTGGTACATTGTGGAATTGGCTGTCGAAGGGTTTCCTGATAGATGGTTTATTCAAGTCTATGACACTGGAGCATGCGATCCAGACTATACATTTATCTCTCCTATTCCTGCATCTAGGGGATGTACTGACTTTATAAATTTGCCATACATTGTCGCAGAAGTATTAGTCTCAGAGCGTAATGCGCGCTGAGTAAATAAAATTTAAAAGGGTGCATTAATAATAAAGAATACAGGAGTCAGGAGTCAGAAGTCAGGAGGAGCCACTGCGCTATAAGCGGGTTCCCTAGCCAGTGCGGTAGACGGGTTCCCCGGCATAAAGCATCTAGCGTCATCTGGTGTTCAGAATAGCTGCATCAATTATGAGATTATAATCGATAATAAAGATGTTTGAAATCTAAAACATT
>NZ_JAAKGC010000222.1 GCF_017591665.1 Aetokthonos hydrillicola CCALA 1050
TCTCCCAAATGATGAAATCAGGGAAAAAGGTTAACTTTCACACGGTAGCTGAAGCAGCGGGTGTATCAGTTGCTTACCTTTATAAACAAGAATCTCTTAGGGAACGGATTGATAGACTTAGAAATCAAAATTCTGCTATAATTGGGATACCACTAAATCAGGGTGCATCTGATGAGTCAAAAAAATCTATAGCTACAACATTGAAAGAACGCTTAAGAAAACTAGAAGCTGAGAACAGAGGTTTACGAGAACATATAGAAGTTATTCAAGGAATAGCTTTAGAAGTTACAAACCTACGACAACAACTAGAAGTCTTAAGGAAAGATAAAGCGAAAATCGAAACAGAAAATCAACGGTTGCTCCAAGAACTAGAACTAGAAATTGGCAGTCTTAAAACAGAAAACGGCTCTTTAAAAGAGCAATTATACGAATGCCATAGTTCTAGACAAGTTTCAACTAGCTTTACACTGCCTATCGATGCTAAAGTTACTTCTTTAGATAAGAAAAGAATACAGGGAAAAGATATCAGTGATAAAATTAAATTGGAGCTAGACTCTGTTGGAGTTAAGATTAATACAACTCTAACCAAAGCTATTAAATCTACATCAGAAGAAATTGTTTTAAGTGCTATACAAGCACTCAGAGAAGCGCTTAAGCTTGGTAGTATTGAACGACCTGGAGGTTGGCTTAACAGAGCAATACAAGATGGTTGGATGCCCAATGAAAACAATCTTCCACAGGATAAAGTTGAAAGGGATATTTTCAAACAGTGGTTTGATTTAGCCTATAAGCAACGATTAGTCCTAGCAAGTACAAAAGATAGTGACGGCAGAATGTATGTTTTTACTGTTGATGGCGTAAGGCTATCCTTCGACCAGATGCTAGCAGAATATCCTTTGGAGAAACTCAAACCATCACTATCGAAAATATAAATAGATTTGCCCTCCTTAACTGCAGTGTTTGGACTAACACTATATGTTTGCAATTCTTAGTTAAGAACCGTTAAGCTACAGCTTGTTTACGTTGTAGAATACCAAAGCTACTTGTACGTTGTAGAAACCATAAATAAAGTGAAAAACTTTACTGGGTATACATTCTAGCCATTTAGCATCAGATAATGACGGGAGCAGTCCTGGATTGTCTCACGGAGTCTGGTATACTAGCGAATGACTCTTCTGGGTATGTTGTTGGCTGTTCGGGGGAATTTGTTAAACAGCGTAAGGAGCGCAACCAGGACAAGCAGGTAGGGATACTGGTGATCATTAGCCCTGCTCAGCTGAGATCGCTGGATGATATTCTGGCTTTGGAGGGATTGGCTTAATACTGGGTGAATACTATCAGACTAGCCGCCGAGATGTGTGCAAAATGGGACACGTTGTAAAGTTTTGTAAAGATGATGGTCGAAAACCTTGATTTACCCTAGTTTCAGCTTGAAGAACAACCCCTAATTTACGATGAGTACCATGCGATTGCCTTCGGCACTGCGCTCCGCGCAATCGCATCCAGGCGGCTCATAAAGGAGCATCGCTATTACTCTCGCCCTAACCTCACTCTTAAGCTGAAAAACAAAAAGACTGTATCACCCTTATAGATTCTGACTTGGGGCGAAGTGATGCTTTGCGGTAGGAACAGATCACGGTTGTGAACAATCGCTATTGAACATTATTGTCCAGTTAAGGGTGCAATCTACAACGAGTGCAGGATTTATGAGCAAATGGCACTTAAACTGGCAAGAAATGTTTGCTTTTGAGTATCGTGAAGTTGTTATGTGCAATGGCTTGCACAAACATAGAGCAGATTTATGCTTACCTCAACCTGATAATAAATTGCTGATTGTTGAGTTTCAGCATAGCAGTATCAGCGTTAATGAGATATGCAGGCGCGAACAGTTTTATACTGAAATTGGTCATCTGCTTTGGGTCTTTGATGCAAGAGAGTTTCGTATCAGGCTGGAACCAGCAGATGAAAATATTTATCGTTTTAGCTGGGTGCGATCGCGCAGCTCATTATGGGCGATAAATAGTTCCTTAGCCTTTGACTTTGGTCATGTCATTCTGCTAATTGCACAAGCCCATCAACGTAGTAGTAAGCATCTTAAAAGTGGTGGTTGGGGTTGGCTTTACCGCAAAGAAGAATTTGTGAATATGCTGCACAAGTTCACTGCATTATTTACATTCGACACGAGTAAACCTTTGTGGGAGAGAAAAAAAAGGAATGCTACAACACCTCAACTCAAAGCTGCGGCAAAGCTTGTACAAGAAGCTGATTCTATGATTGTTGAGCATGTAGCACTGCTAGAACTTAAAAAGCAGTTACCTAACGTTAGTCATTTGGGGCTAAGAGGTGCGCTCTTTGCTGCCTGCCAACAAGCAGGTTATGTGAAGACTCATGTTAATCAACAATATTTAGCTTGGGTTAAAGAAATTTAGCGGGCGATAGCGAAGCGCTGCCGCCTACGGCAGATCGCACTCTGCGGGACAGGGGGATGATCTATTTTATTCCCTATAATAAGGACAATTACGGAATTACTTATCAGAATACAACTAGCAAGAACGTTGTTTCGGATAAGTAGATGCGTAAACTCACTCAAATTGGTACA
Organism: Aetokthonos hydrillicola CCALA 1050; assembly: GCF_017591665.1. GTDB lineage: Bacteria > Cyanobacteriota > Cyanobacteriia > Cyanobacteriales > Nostocaceae > Aetokthonos > Aetokthonos hydrillicola. Next base: position 2,600 of record NZ_JAAKGC010000222.1, read on the forward strand.
TTAAGGACAGCTATCAAGGGAAAACTCTTTAAAACGCTAACCATTGTTGTTTTATGTCCTCAAACCCAACTGAGCAGAACCTTTCACCAACTGTAGACTTAGACCGCGTTCTGCCTTCAGTTGAACTGATGCTGACATCCCCTTTACCTTTAACTGAACACCCAGCAGCAGTTTATTTAGCAGGACTCTCAAGAGGTTCTCGTCCAGCGATGCAGCAAGCTTTGAATGCTTTAGCCCAACTTTTAACCAATGGTTACTGTGATGCTCTTACCCTCAATTGGGCAGCACTGAGATACAAACATACTGCTGCTGTGCGTGCTGTTTTGATGGAGAAATATTCCCCGGCTTATACCAATAAAATGCTTTCTGCCTTAAGGCGAGTCTTAAAAGAAGCACTGCGGCTAGAGTTAATAGATGCGAGAGACTTTAGCCATGCTGTGGATATTCGTAATGTTAAAGGGTCAAAAGATTTACAGGGACGGGCTTTAAGTGAATCAGAAATTGCTGCTTTAATGCAGGTGTGTTTTGATGACCCTACCCCTATAGGTTATAGAGATGCTGCCTTGATAGCAATCCTGCGTGGATCTGGGTTAAGGAGGGGTGAGGTGGTTGCTCTAAATTCGTCAGATTTTGACCCTAATTCTGGTGGAATAAAAGTCAAGGGTGCTAAAGGAGGGAAAGACAGAACAGTGTACTTGCCTGATGTGGCAATCCCAATTGTACTTGACTGGCTTGGTGTCAGAGGTGAGGCTAGTGGTTCATTGTTATGTCATATTAATAAAGCTGGTTGTGTGGTTTTGCGACGGTTAACTTCTCAAGCAGTGTTGTTCATTTTACAAAAACGTGGATCTGAAGCTGGGGTGATGAACTTTTCTGCTCACGACTTCCGCAGGACTTTTATCACTGAATTGCTTGATTCTGGTGTAGATATTTCTACAGTACAGAAGTTGGCTGGTCATGCTTCCCCCGATTTGACGGCTCGGTATGATAGGCGTGGTGAGCAAACTAAGCGCCGTGCTGTTCAAGGGCTGAGTATTCCTGGTGCTAGGAAAAGAAGAAGTTAAACCCACAACTAAAGTTTTTTTATTACACACTCCTTTTTTTATGTAATATTTTTTACATTTTGCAGAAATCCATGTTTTCATAAAAATTAGTGCAAGAAATACTAAATCTTTCTTGCACTCGCATAAAGTGAAAAATCTGGCATTGCGTCTGTTTAACCCTTATTGTGTCGTAGCTTTTTATTGCGCTTACTAGCTAGCCATTCTGATAAGAGATTACGGTCATCTGGTATATCAAAGGGATTGTCTGTTTGTGGCGGCATTTCAATTATCGAAAAAATTAATTTTCGATAGTTACTTTAGCATACTCTGATGCGCGATTGCACTCTTAGGGCAGCGCTGCGGTTGCGATCGCTATTCGTCGGTAACCTGCCTTCTGATAGACTTAATCTGTCCTCGCTTGCTTTTACTATCAAGACGTTTTCTTTGGGAACTGCGAGATGGTTTGGTTGGCTTACGTTTTATCTTCAGTACGGTGACG
>NZ_JAAKGC010000223.1 GCF_017591665.1 Aetokthonos hydrillicola CCALA 1050
AGACGGCGATCGCCAAAACCACAACTTTCAAAATTGTAGCTGATTACGGCAATGGTGAAGTAGAGGAGACGGAAACTCTAGCGAAAATATTGGTTTATGGTACTGGAACACCCAGCACACCAAGCGCTGGCGAAGGTAGAGAAGGTTTCTCCAAGACTCCGTCTATATTTAAAGCTAAACCAGAAGTATTTGATTTAGAGGGAACACTCGATAGGGTGTTTAATGAATTAGGCGACCTGATCCTAGATAATCAAGTACAGGGTATCCAGTCATTAGAAATCTCTGTTGGACAGGTTATGGACTACCGCAAGTTGATGACAGCTTTCCCACTGATCAAGTTACCGTTAAAAATCGACCAAACAGCAACTATTACTGTTAATGAACAGTTCATCCGATTAGAGTACCAGGGACTTGTCAAAGGATTCCAGATTTTTCAGGGGGCTGTTAGCAATTTGTTAAGTAACCGAGATGTGAAAGCTGACGTGTTGCTGAAGCTAATATTTGAATTTTCATCTCCAGTACAACCAAATGGCGCAGAAATCAGTAATATCAAACAAGCCCTGAATCGTAATCCGGTTGACAGGGTGAATTTAACAGCTAAAGTAACGTACTGAGATGCAAGAGTTTCAATTACGAGTAGTTCCCACAGATAACAATAACTTTGCCCTGGAGTTGTATCAATGTGCTTATAAAAAAGCTGGAGAAAAAAAGCGTCCCTCTGCTAAGCGTATTGGGCGTTTAAAGGGTAATGCTTTAATTGAGGTGAAACAAGCAATTTATGATTCTTTGAAAGCGAATAATTATGATCCAAAAACTTTAAGTCATAATCGCCAAACTCCTTATGTTTTAAATGAGGAATCAGGGATAAATCTAGCGTTGCTGTTTCAGACTTTGCAACCGCTTTCTAAACTAGAACGTATTGCGAATATTGCTCAAGGTATTAGGGCTATGAGTTATGAGGAATCACACTATTGGTTCGCCAAGATTAGCAACGGTAAACGTAATCAAGCTTTGAAAGCGATTCGAGTATTGTTGGGTGATTAATTGACAGTTAACAGTTCTTCATAGAGAATTGGTGTTAAAGTGATTATATCTATTACTTATCAATTCCTAAACTAGCCATTGATAAATATCTCCTCTTCCAAATCAAGCCATGCTGGATGAAACCAATTTAGAACAACGTTTAGTAAATCTTGAACATACAGTAGCCAAACTCAAGCACCAGATATCGATAGCTACCTCCGCAAATAATTGGCTAGAAAAAGTCACAGGCTCTATTTCTGACGAACAAACTTTTTTGGAAATTTTAGAGTACGGTAAATCAATACGGTATGCTGATAAACTTGTTAACTCGAAATACTTGCGATTTTAACCAAGTGCCAGGTTTGATTACCGAAGATTGGACAATTGTAGGCTACTAACTTTTATAATGTCAACTTATATAAACTTTGGAAGAGGTTTCAGAGGGATCATCCCAAATTGTCATTCTATATCAAGAGGTAGAAATATATGAAAATTGACGTGCGTAGTGCTGTTATGGCGGCTAAAAAATATTTTGAAGATATACAGGATATGATAGGTAACTCTATCAATGATATCTTGCTTGAAGAAGTAGAATTGTCAGAAAATAAAAAGCTTTGGTATGTAACGTTAGGTTTTAGCCGACCTGCAGTTAAGAATGAAAGAACTCTTATTCCTGATGTTATTTCTTTAGCTGCTAGAAATGAACGGGAGTATAAAGTATTTACCGTAGATGCAGAAACAGGGGAAGTAAAATCGATGAAAATTCGTGAAGAATGAAAGATTTTATTCGCTCCTTGTTTCAAAATTACAAACAAAAAGGGATTTTAATTGACACAAATATTTTATTACTTTGGTTTGTTGGTACTGTAAATCGAAGTCGGATCTCACAATTTAATCGAACTGAAAAGTTTTTGCCGGAAGATTACGATTTGCTAGTGAGCATTTTGTCATATTTCTCAAAAATTGTTACCACTCCTAATGTGTTGACTGAAGTGAATAGTCTGATCAACCAGATTGGCGAACCAGAACGTTCTCAATGTTACTCTATACTTGCTCAGGCGATGACTGTATTAGATGAATTTTATATTAAAAGCGTAGATGCTGTTCAGCTAGATAATTTTACTAAATATGGTCTGACTGATTGTGGAATTGTAACTTTAGCAAAAAATAAATATTTAGTGCTTACAGATGATTTTAAATTAGCTAATTATTTACAAAAAGTAGGAATTGATACAATTAATTTTAATAATATTCGAACTTATGGTTGGTAATAAAATGAGTAATTCAAATGCTAAACGACCTGCTGTATTTATTGAAAAAATGATGCCTGTGCAAATACTGAATGAGCAGGTTAATTATGAACATGGAGGAAATCCATTTAAAGGATTACATCGCTGGTATTCGCGTAAGCCATTATCTTTTAGTCGCGCTAGTGTGTTGGCTTCTTTATTACCAGCAGATATCACAATGCAAGAATTTGAATATTTGCTGGGGTTAGTACCAGGAAAAGAGGTAAAGCTATATAAAACACCGCCTAATTCTGTACAAATTAAGAAGGTGCATGATTATTGCGAAAAGGTTTGGGGAACTCGTACACCAACTGTGTTAGATGCGTTTGCAGGTGGTGGAAGTATCCCGTTTGAAGCAGCGAGATATGGGTTAAACGTACTCGCTTCTGATTTAAATCCTGTAGCAGTGGTAACTATGAAAGCGGCGATGGAATATCCGCTAAAGTTTGGTTCAGATTTGCAGCACGATATTGATAAATGGGTAAAGTGGGTAGGGGATGAAGCTGAGAAAAGGTTAGCTGAATTTTTCCCATGTTTACCAGGGGAAAAAACTCAACATTATCTTTGGGCTCATACGGTTGTTTGTCCAAGTTGTGAGTCTGTTGTTCCGCTTAGTCCAAATTGGTGGTTAAGTCGGACTAGTAATTATGCGGGTAAAGGACAAGCTAGGAAAATTACTAGTGATTGGTATGCAGTAAAGCCAATTCCTAACCCTCAAAACAAGCGTGTTGATTTTGAATTAGTTAAGGGTAGGAAGGGTAAAGAGACAACAATTCAGACTGATTATGGTGAATATGATCCGGATCTAACAACTACTATGAGCAGAGGAATAGGCAAATGTCCTAATTGTAATTCTGTTATAGAAAATGAAATAATTTATGAACAAAGCCGAAGTGGATTTATGGGTTATCAGCTTTATGCTGTAGCTTATAGACAAGGACAAGACAATATAAATTTCAGATTACCCGAAGAAATAGATTTTGAAGGTATTGAAAAAGCAAAGGAATATTTAAATATAAATTTACTTAAATATCAGCAAATTGGAGTCATCCCAGAAGTTGAAATTCCTTATGGTCATCAGTTCGCTGAAAGAAGCTCTTTTTTACGCCAAGGAATTGATAGATGGGACAAAATATTTAATGACAGGCAACTTCTAACACTGATAACCTATGCAGAATTAGTTCAACAAGCAGAAAATTTGATTCTAAATGAATCTAGCCTAGAACAAGCGCAAGCAATTATACTATACCTAACTTTAACATTAGAAAAATGTGTAGATAAGAATTGTAGATTATCCCACTTAAATGCTTCTACTGGTACAGTAGAATCTGCTTTAGGGCAGCACTCTTTGAACTTAATGTGGAGCTTCCCAGAAAAAAGTGTCTGGGGATTACTATGGTTTTATGAAGGTTCAAGGACAAGTTCAGATTATTCCGACTTATGTAAACTTATCAATACTAAGTTTAGCTTAACTAGCCTTTCTCTTATTGAAAATAATGATTTCAATTCAATAACAATTGACGCAGCATCAGCAGATAATTTAACTCATATACCTGATAAGTCTGTAGACGTCATAGTAACAGACCCCCCATATTACGCCACCATCCAATACGCCGAACTCTCAGACTTTTTCTACGTCTGGCAAAAACGCACCCTAGGCGACATCTTCCCCGAACTATTCTACCTAGAACTCACCGACAAAGAACGCGAAGCCGTCGCCAACCCCTCCCGCTTCCGCAACATGGGAGTATCTCCAGAAGAACTCGCCAACCAAGACTATGAAGCAAAAATGGCG
>NZ_JAAKGC010000224.1:0-2729 GCF_017591665.1 Aetokthonos hydrillicola CCALA 1050
TTGTTCCTAGAAGCACATTATTTTGAGACAAGATCTCTTGAATTGCAGGAATAGTACGTGATGCGACCACAGATTTATTCGAGTGAACCACGATTGCATCTAACCCAATTGCTTGCACGTCTTGCAACGCAATCACTTTTGCGTCCCGAAATAGTTTTTTTTCTTCAACTAGGAAACCTAAAACTTGATTACGTTTGTGATCAAAAATCAAATCTCTAATTCGCTCAATTTTCTTACCTGTGTTGTAAGTAACAACAACTTTACCGATGACATCATTACCTTTACGCATTTTATTACTTGTAAGTGCCTTATTGATGAGTTTGCTCAATACTTTGTTCATTGGTTGGATAACTTTGAAGCTCAAAGTTGCGTCTGTCTCGATCAAAACCGGGAACAATATGAATTACACCAAAGTACTCAAGGAGGACACCGGCTATGGCGACAAAGGTGATGAAAACAGTGATGTTTTCTCCAGTATGAGAACGCTTTCCTACAAGCCTAGGCATTTCGTTACCTCTTAATTTCTTTTTATAGAAAGTAAATATGTTTGGAAAATGATTCTTATGAATCTTATCTAACTGTTGATTCAAACAAGGATTTTTTCATCTATCTTTGTATCCATATTTTGAAAAATAAATACTGTTAATCTTCTCAAAACAACTATAATTAATCTCTTAATCAGATTTTTGAGTGTTCACTTTCCCTTTAAGGAGTACCAATTTTCTAGATACCACCACACCATTTGCAACACGACACGATTTTCAAGAATAAGTTATAATTAATTTAGAAGAAAAATCTCAATGAGATAGCTCCAATTCTACATGATTCAGCATGAATTTTGACTTCCAAATTCTTGATTAAATAAATTGTAGATTTAACGACAAATTAGCGCCATTATATGGAATAAAAGATAGGTGTGTCAGTACAAAGGAAATAACAAAATGCGAGCTTTATTCAAAAAAACGAATCAATTACTGAGTCACACTATAATTGATAAAAACCCAGAAAATATAACTACATATACCTGGCCGTCTATGTGGAGTCGGCATAATTGCCCTTGCTGCTCATACGTTTTACTCCGTCATGTGCGTTTAAGCGGTATTTACTGGCGTTGTAGCCATTGCTATCAAGAAATGCCAGTTTTAGATATGTCTAAGTACATAACTACATCCATATACAATCTAGCAAATTAGCCAGAAAATTAATGCTCGACTTTAACACCTTAACTGAATTCTCAAGCACTTACTGTATTGGGATTTGTGCCTTTTTAATTCCAGCCAACCTAGTCGCTACCGCATCAACAATAATTTTTACACTGTTGGGTCGTCCGACTATTACAATCTGGCAGACGGCTGGAATTGCTAGTGTCTTTGCTTTGTTGATGATACTGCACGTATTCGCTTGGTTTACGGTGGGAGTCGTTATGGCTCCCACATACATTTTATTGGCGTTAGGAAGCATTTGTCTGTTAGCTAATTTAGGAGTAGTTCTTTCAAACAAACGCCTTATAAACACGTATAACTAATGACTTGACTTGCTGTATCTTTAGAATGTTTTAGTAGAACCTATACAAACTATACGTTTTAAAAGATTTCTCGAACATGATTTCTAACAGCGAGGTGTCATGCTGAAACTTGTTAGCAGATTACACACTCACTAGGTGAAATTAAATGGCTGATATTGTTGATACTGCTGTTCAAGCTGGTTCTTTCAGTACGCTAGTGGCTGCGGTCAAGGCTGCTGGTTTAGTGGATACTCTTAAAGCAAAGGGTCCTTTCACCCTTTTCGCTCCTAACGATGAAGCGTTTGCTAAGCTCCCCAAAGGTACAGTAGACGCACTGCTTAAGGACATTCCAAAGCTCAAAAAAATCCTGACCTATCATGTTGTTTCCGGCAAAGTGTTGGCGGCTGACGTGGTTAAACTAAAGTCAGCTAAAACGGTTGAAGGTGAAGATGTAAAAATTGACGCTTCTCATGGTGTCAAGATAAATGACGCCACAGTTACAACACCAGATGTTGCTGCTGATAATGGTGTTATCCACATCATCGACACAGTGTTGATCCCTGCATAACCAAACGTAAGAATAGCCCTGGCTATCCGTGGGACAGTTACTATAGGTAGTTTCTGCCCCACGGCAGTTTTTCAGGTTTGATTCTTTCTCAATAAAAAACCTGTATTAACGCCATACAGAAAAAGGATAATAACCCATGCTTCCAACACTTAAACGTCAAGACTTTGAATTGACTATGGAACAACAGTTTAGGCTGGTACGTTATACCCAGCAAGTTGAGGAAATTCCCCCAGAAAAGTTACGGGCAATCCTGTTGGAAATTCTCCGTCAATTGATGATTAAAAATAATTTGCTCCGAGCGTTAGTGAGAAAGCCATAAGCAATTGCAAATGTGGGTGTGGTAGAGCAGGACTTACCAAAGAAAACTCACAATGTTCCCTGATATAGCTGGTTCAAACTGCAGATATTTTAACCCTTTCAAATAGATTTAATTTCAGGAGTTTGTTAATGAGTATTATTACGAAGATGATTCTGAATGCAGATGCCGAGATTAGGTATCTCACCCCTGGAGAACTAGACCAGATCAATATGTTTGTCAAAAGCAGTGAGCGTCGTCTAAGCCTTGTGCAAACTTTAACCGGGAGCCATGATCGCATTGTTAAACAAGCTGCAAACGAACTGTTCCAAACACGTCCAAAACTTGTTTCTCCAGGTGGC
>NZ_JAAKGC010000224.1:2739-4031 GCF_017591665.1 Aetokthonos hydrillicola CCALA 1050
ACTGCTACCTGCCTGCGGGATATGGATTACTACCTGCGGTTGATCACTTATAGTGTTGTGGCTGGAGATACTACACCAATCGAAGAGATCGGAATCATTGGTGTTCGCCAAATGTACAGATCCCTCGGCACCCCAATTGAATCCGTTGCCGAAAGTGTCCGTGCCATGAAGAACATTGTTAGCACGATGTTGTCCGCAGAAGATTCTAGCGAAGTGGGCGGTTACTTTGACTACCTAATTAGTGCTCTCCAATAAGTAGACAGTTTGCAACTCGATTAATCAATTAAATCTAGGACTTACGCACTATACAAATCGAAAATCATGTGTATTAGGTTATTTCAGACTTGTAGAGGCGCTCATGCTTCCGCCCCTAAGATGGACTTCATAGCTGATTTATATGACACCTCATTCACCTGTTTGGACACTATCGGCTGAGCAAGTTTACGAAACTCTGTCAACTTCAGCACAGGGACTGTCAGAGGCAGAAACAGCACTTAGAATCAAACATTACGGGTTTAATGAACTGCCCGAACCAGCCCGAAGATCCCTATTACTGCGCTTCACCGATCAGTTAACCCATTTCATGGCACTCTTGCTCTGGGTTGCAGGTACGCTGGCTTTTATCTCAGGTACACCTGAACTCGGCTGGGCAATCTGGGCAGTGATCTGGATTAATGCTGGTTTCAGTTTTTGGCAAGAATTCCAGGCAGAACAAGCGTTAGCAGCACTTAATAAAATGTTGCCAGCCCAAGCTAAAGTGTTTCGAGATGGGACGTTATGTGAGATTTCCGTCAGGGAGATAGTTCCAGGAGACGTCATGCAATTGGAAGAGGGCGATCGCATCTGTGCCGATGCTAGACTAGTTTCAGCCCAATCTTGTTATATCGATGTCTCAGTACTGACTGGAGAATCGCTTCCGGTTGCCCGATCTGCGGAACCTGTCGTCACTGAAAAGATGCGTGCCTCTGAAGCAAGTAATCTCGTTTTTGCTGGTTCTACCGTTTCGGCAGGGCGTGGATTAGCTGTCGTGTATGCTACAGGTACTCAGACCGAGTTTGGTCAGGTTGCCCACCTAACTGCAACAGTGAAGCGAGAACCTAGCACCCTGGAAGTTCAAATCAACCGGGTGGTGCATGTTATTACGGCGATCGCTCTCGGCATGGGTATTTTGGTCTTCCTACTGACTAACCTTTTGGTGGGGATGGGAGCCAAGGAAAGCTTCATTTTTGCGATCGGGATTATTGTTGCGTTTGTCCCAGAAGGACTGCTCCCAACGGTTACTCTTGCTCTAG
>NZ_JAAKGC010000225.1 GCF_017591665.1 Aetokthonos hydrillicola CCALA 1050
AATTAAAAATCCCCATTTCTTATTTGCAACTTTTAGTGTTTGTTCCTATTATCGTCGTTGTAACTTTGCTCCCAATATCTTTAGGCGGACTTGGTCTTAAAGAAGGTTTATGGATCTACTTATTCAGCCGTATTGGTCTATCTGCTGAGCAAGCCTTACTTCTCTCTGTCGTGATTACAGCTTTAAGTTGGCTGTTAAGTTTACCTGGATCTCTTATCTTGCTCTTAGATTCTACAGGATTTCAACAAGTAAGAAAAGGGGATGGGGGATAAAACAGTTATCAGTTATCAGAATGTAGGTTGGGTTGAGGAACGAAACCCAACATTTACAAGGGTTCGTTGGGTTTCGCTAACGCTCTACTCAGCTCAAGAGTTCCCCTATCCTCCAAGTTGCTTGAGTCGTTCTTCCAACTCCTTTATTCTTTGGCGTTCTTGTTCTAGTAAAGATTCAGCTTGTTCGGCTCGTTCGTCACCTGTTAAGAGCAAATTACCTTGCAAGTCCCACCAACGCAACCAGGGAAGATCTACATTCTGGTAATGACCTTGCCAAATACCCAACTCTACACCTAAGGAGGGAATTTCATAATGACCGCGCTCATTAGCCGTGATCAAACTGTAGCGTCCATCTACAAGATGATAGACCTCTACTCTAGCTTTCCTGACCTCGTAAATACCATAAAAAGGGACGCGAATTGCTTGCTCGTAAACCCAAAACTTACCTTGGTATGGAGTTTTGTCTCGTTCCTCTTCTCCATTTCCGGACACAAATTCCAATACGATCAATGGTGCAACAATTTCTTGCCACAAAACATAAGAGCGCCGGATCTGACCCTTCAAAGTCGGCGGTACATTGGGTACATAAAACCAATCGGGTGCTTCGGCTCCTCTTTCTGGGGGGTCTGTTATACGCCAGTAGATACCACTATCTTGACCAATGCAATACTGATTATCAGGGTGAAGTTTTTGCAAAATCGGCGTGATAGAGTCTGTTAAAAGAATACTTTGAGGATGTTCTTGAAAGTTTTTGGCTCCGCCACGCTTCGCGAACACGAATGTGCCGTCTGACTCAGGTAGTTCGGTATGGTCAGGTAGATTTGCTGATACTTCAGTAAAAGCGATTGAGGATCCGGTTGTGGTCATAATGATTTGGATCTCACGGCTAATGGGTCATTAAGTGGAAATCGTCTTTCAATTTTAGCTTAAGAGAACAATAAATCAGGAAATTATATGAAACGTACAAATAACGCACGAACTTTAATAGGTTGGATATCATTGTCATTACTGTCAATAAGCACAGCTTCTACTGTTTTTGCTAAAGAATTCAAAAAAACCGATAGTAAGCAGTTTGAAACACCCCAAGCAACAGAGCAAAGCAGAAACATTTCGGCTCGAATCCCGCACAAAGCAGATTTTGAATATGAGTCAAGTGATTTGATTGCTAATGTTCTTTATAAACGCTTGTCTAGTTATTACAAGTCTATGGCTGCTAGTGGTGCTAATGGTGCAAATGTCTTATGGGAAAACAAACAGTCACAGAATTGGTATATTGAACAGCAGAGATATGGTGAACAACTGGTGATTGGTGGAATAATTAGGAACGATCCAAAAGCTATCAGAGCAGGATTTAAGATGTTTGATTGGGGATTCGCTCATCAAGCTGCGGATGGTAGTTTTCCAGGAACAAGCGATCCTTTTCACAGTACTTCCTTTTTTGTCCAAGCAGTTGCTCACACACTTCTATTCATACAGCAATCTCCTTATGCAAAAGATTATGCCAAGGAAGTACAGCGCTATACACCTTTGGTACATCGTGCTGCTCTTTGGATGACTTCGCCAAAGGTTTGGGACAGAGGAAGCAACAATAACCAACCTTATACTCATCGCCGTTATCTCGTAGCAGCAGCTTTAGGACTTACAGGAAAACTCACTGGCGATCGCCAACTCCTAAACTACGCCCAAGCTTCAATTTCAGACGGTTTATCACTACAAAAACCAGACGGAGTTAACCCAGAAAAAGGTAGCTTTGATAGTAGTTACCAAATGGTAGGAGTTGTGTATGCTCAAAGGTGGCTGACGTATTTTCCTAACGATGAGCTTGCGCCAAAAGTAAACGGGATGATAAATAAAGCACTACTGTGGCAAAAGAAGAGAATACTACCTTCTGGAAAAATTAACAGTGAGGGAAATAGCCGTACAGCAGGACAAGAAAGAGGGCGAACTAATAAGGTCAAAGATGTAGATTATAGTGCAACCTTACGCGGGTTTGCTTATTGGTCATCAATAACCGGTAACCAACAGTGGAACGCGATCGCTCGTAGAATAGCCCAATACTACACCCATTAAATTTTTGTAGGGGCGTAGCCTTCGGCTTCTCGCAGAGTATGGCATTCGCCCTCACAGTGGATAGGAAAGACTGTGATTCTAGTTGTTCCCAGTCTGCCCACCTTAAAATATCACGGCAGAATTGTTTTGACATAAGAATAGGTAAGTATTTTTTCATCTACACTTACCAAAGGAACATCATAAATTCTTGCTGTGGAAACGATAATTCTATCGGCTGGATCTTTATGAAAATTACCTGGAAGTGAGTAGGAATCAATGGCAATTTGGGGAGTGATCGACAGAAGAAGTACCCCCTCTTGAGCCAAAGCAATATTAAACCACTCTTGAACGGGACAAGGAAGAATTAGCTTATTTTGGGTAACAAGTCTGCTAATCTCCAACAAACTTATTGAGCAAACACCCAAACCATGAAGTCTTTCCCTATTTATTGCCTCGTGGTGAGTAGGAGTTAATCTGGAATCATTGTGATTCCACCAAACCCAAATATGGGTATCAAGAATAATCACAAATCATTGACCTCATCCTGATTATCCTGATTCATTTCCCAATCATCTGGAGAAATAACCGGTTCATTAGCATTTGCTAAATAAGCATAGGGTTGCATTTCCCTAAGAGGATTAGTAGCAAATATACGTTTACCTTCTGTTGAGTAGCTACTTTTTCCCAACTTTTCTTGAATACTTTCTCTTAAAATTGAAGTTGCTAATTCTTCAACAGACATCTCTTTTAAAGCAGCAGCTTTAATTAGAGATTCTTGATTTTCTTGGCTGATGTAAATATTAGTACCAATCATTATTAAATTTTTCTACTCTTTTCTCATTATACCAAACATGATTAGTAAAAAGTAGGGTTGCTTAGATAGCCTTTCCTGATATCTTGCACCTGGGCTATCAGCCAGCGATTTAAATCGCTGGCTGATAGCTAAAGTCCTCTCAAGAGGACTGCTCAAGGATTTGAGTCCATTTCAATGGACTTAAGCTATTAGCCCGGAACTTCAGTTCTGGGCGGGGTATCGGGCTGATTCAGTCCGGGTGCAAGATGTCAGTTTCCCTTACATCGATTGTTTTAGGTGTTTGGGTTTGGACTCGTCATTTTGCATCCTTCGATCTTATCTTTGACTTACGTAATTTACTCGTATTATTTTTTGCAAAAAATAATCTTCACATCTCAGTAAAAAAAATTCCGTGTTTTTACTAAAAAAATATTCGTTCTCATCCGGAATAGGAAATTTCGCATGTGAAGTAAATTGTACGTTTAACTTCAGGTGTAAGGAATTTATGCTTAGTCAAGCAATGGACTTAGTTTTTACCGACAGCCTAGCCTTTGCTATTAATGTAACTTTAGGTACAGTAGTTCAAACTAAGCTATGCAACTACTCATGGGAACAAAAAGTTACAACCGAATCAACGACAGAACAGATAAGCGATTCTAGATCAGAGAAAGTCATTCCTGAGGAGGATTCAAATTTCTCAAACATCTTACCAGTGTAGCTCTATCTGTTCCAGTGTAAAAATACTTATCCGTTATTTTCTCTTCAATATTACTTAATCTAGATGGGTTTCACTTATTGCGAAAACTTCTGAATTGAAGTCCCTTCGCCCAAACGGGTTCCTGCGCTCCCTCGGCGAGCAAACTATGCTATATTACTGAGGACATTCTCTACTTTCTTCTAGTCTTTAAAG
>NZ_JAAKGC010000042.1 GCF_017591665.1 Aetokthonos hydrillicola CCALA 1050
CTCAGCCTACGGTGAACCAAAATGCGATCGCGCAAAGCGCAGGGGCAAAGGCGATCGCGCAAGTCGCCGAAGAAACGACCCAACAAGCATTTACTAGCCAGCCAATCGCAAAAACCATAGAACCAGAAACTGTTGTATCAGAGACTTTCCCTGAACCAGTTCTCGAAACTGTAGCAGTAAAAACAGAACCAGAGGTTATTGTTACTCCAGTATCGAGTGGAACTATAAATTTAGCTGACTTGGGTAAAAACTTGTTAGCTATCACAAGTGAGAAAACTGGCTACCCAGTAGAGATGCTGGATTTAGACATGGATATGGAGGCTGACTTAGGAATTGACTCCATTAAGCGGGTAGAAATTTTAGGGGCAATACAAGAAATGTACCCTGATTTACCCAAACCCAATGTCGAAGAACTTGGAGAATTACGGACTATTGGTCAAACTGTTGAGTATTTGCAATCCCAAGTTGCTAAATCCATGTCTGTAGAAAGTACTGTTTCTACACCTGAGCCACAGATAGAAAATCATACCGTCGCAGCGGATGTAGAAAGTAAAGTCATGGATTTTGTGAAAGATCTAGCGCAAGCTTCGTCGGTAGATTTCACAGATAAGCCATCTGTTGTTGCTTCTGCTTCGTTTGAACCTATCACAGATGATTCACCTGCTACCAATGACTTAACTGATTTAGGTCAGACGTTGCTAGCAATCACCAGTGAAAAAACAGGTTATCCGGTAGAAATGCTGGATTTGGACATGGATATGGAGGCTGATTTAGGGATTGACTCCATTAAGCGGGTAGAAATTTTAGGGGCGATGCAAGAAATATACCCCGATTTACCCAAACCCAATGTAGAAGAACTTGGAGAATTACGTACTATTGGTCAGATAGTACAGTATCTGCAAAAGCTAGTTGGTGGTGAAAAAAAAAAGCCTCAGCAGCCATCTTGTGACCAGCCAATACAACTAAATAATAATACTCTACGCCGCCAAGTGAAACTTAAAACCCTACCTCAACCAGATTTTCTAGATTTCACTTTACCAGAAGGTTACATCGGCTTAGTTACAGATGATGGTACTCTCACAACTTCTAAGCTAGCGAAATCGTTAATAGACAAAGGCTGGAAAGTAGTTGTTTTAAGTTTCCCTCAATCCCTGATCCCACAACAAGCACCGTTACCAGCAGGAGTTAGTCGCGTGACGCTTTGTGAACTTAGTGAAGAGCATCTACAACAACAACTGTCTGCGATCGCAACTACCTACGGTTCAATTGGTGCTTTCATCCATCTCAATCCTGTATTCGGGGTGAGCCATAACGGTAAAATTCCCTATCTCGAAGAGGAAAAACTAATTGTTAAGCATGTTTTCTTCATAGCGAAACATCTAAAACAATCCCTCAATCAAGCGGCGCGTCTTGGACGCAGTTGCTTCTGCACCGTAGTTCGTCTTGATGGAGCATTTGGGTTAGGAAGATATGTTAACTTTGGTCCCATTAGCGCTGGTTTATTCGGATTAACAAAAACTCTAAATTGGGAATGGCAACAAGTCTTCTGTCGTGCCATTGACTTGAACCCTACCATTAACGCTGACGAATCAGCGCAAAATATCGTTGCTGAACTACACGATCCTAATCGTCATCTTACAGAAGTTGCTTACGGTTCACAAGGACGAGTTACATTAATCAGCGCACTTAAGTAAAAAGAGTCAGGAGTCAGGAGCCAGGAGTCAGAATTCAGGAGTCATTATTCTCCCCCTGCTCCCTTGCTCCCCTTGCTCCCTTGCTCCTCTGCTCCCAACTTTTGACTTTTGACTTTTGAACGCCAGGTGCTTTAAGCCGGGAAACCCGTCCAACGCACTGGCTCCTTTTGACTTCCCCCACAGGGGCTGCTCCCCTCATTTGAGCCCATGCCAAAAAATCAAGGAATTAATTTTCTTGGTCGAGTTGTTGATCAACACAAACACGCTCCAATTAGTGGAGCTAAAATCTTACTTAATTTCCCTGGTGCTCCATCTGTTGTTTACTCAGATTTAGAAGGCATTTATAGATTTACAGCTAAATTTAATGGCAACAGTAGCCTTGATGGAAAATTAACCATAGAAGCTAAGGGATATGAAACTTATGAATCTTTTATTACACTACTACCTGATAAAAAAGATCTTGTTGATATTCAGCTTGTCAGCGGCAATGTAAGGAGTAGGACGGTAGAAACTAGACCAGCAGAAACTAGACCAGCAGAAACTAGATCAGCAGAAACTAGATCAGCAGAAACTAGACCAGCAGAAACTAGACCAGTAGAAAACAGAACAGTAGAAAATAGGGAAGTAAGGTCTAACGAAAGTAGTATGCTACTACCAATATTGCTGACTGTTTTAACAGCATTAGCCCTACTTGTTGTAGTAGCAACTAAACCTTCAAATCAGCGACCAAGCCCTGAAGAAACACCTCAAGAAATACCTCAAAAAATAGATAAAAAACCACGGAAATCTCGAAAAAATCGTAATTATGTATCTGATAATTTAGTTTCTCAAACAACGATTGATCAAGAAAGAGTAAAGAACAGGGAATTTCCATAATTACGAGGATATTTCAGCATCGATACATTTTTTGTACTAGGCAATTTCTGTTAATTACACACTTTATTTTCCCGTTCCCTTAACCCCCATCACCCACCCCCCATCCCCGAGGAGAATTTATGACACTAGCCAACCAGATTCGTTCTTCATCAGTTTTTCTGGTAAGCGGAGGTGCAAAAGGTATTACAGCAAAATGTATTATTCGATTAGCACAAAACTATCCCTGTAAATTTATCCTTTTAGGTCGTTCGGAACTCTTAGATAAGGAACCAGATTGGGCTCAGGATTGCTTTGAAGAACCAGCACTAAAAAAGCGCATTATGGAAAACTTGCTCTCCCTTGGAGAGAAACCCACACCTATAAGCGTACAAAAGTTGTATAACAAGATTATCTCTGATCGGGAAATCAAACAAACACTAAAAGCAATTCAACAAGCTGGTGGTGAAGCAGAATATTTAAGTGTTGATGTTACTGATGTTCAGACACTACAGCAGAAACTTGCTACTGTAATTCAAAAAACGGGAGCAATTACTGGGATTATACATGGTGCTGGTAATTTAGCTGATAAATTAATCGAAAAGAAAACAGAACAGGATTTTGAGAAGGTTTATACAGCTAAAGTTAAGGGGTTAGAAAATCTTCTGTCTTGTGTAAAACCCAGCCAGCTAGAGTATTTAGTTTTGTTTTCTTCTGTAACGGGTTTTTACGGTAATATCGGACAGTCTGATTACGCGATCGCCAACGAAATCCTCAACAAATCAGCCCATCTAGTAAAGCAACGCTATCCCTCTTGTCATGTAGTCGCAATCAATTGGGGCGGATGGGATAGTGGTATGGTAACACCAGAGTTAAAAAAAGAGTTTGCTCGCCGAGGGATTGACATTATTCCAGTAGACACTGGGACACAAATGCTCGTTAACGAACTCCACCCCACAAATCACGAAACTGCACAAGTCGTCATAGGTAGTCCACTCTGTCCACCACCAGCACCATTAGATCCTGAACTGCGAAGCTACCGCATCCGTCGCCGTCTTTCACTAGAAGCAAATCCATTTTTACAGGATCATGTGATTGCTGGTAAGGCAGTTCTACCAGCCACTTGCGCTGTATCATGGATTGTCGATGCGTGTGAACAACTTTATCCTGGTTATAGATTCTTTAGCAACACAGACTTCAAAGTCTTGAAGGGAATTAATTTCAATGAATCCGTAGCCAAGGAATATATTGTAGATTTGCAAGAAATTGGTAAAACAGATTCTCAAGAAATCCTGTTTCAAGCCAAAATCTGGAGCCAAACCCCAGAAGGGAAAATCAATTATCACTTCAGTATTGATAAGGTTCAGCTTTTGCGAGAGCTTCCCACATCTCCTACTTATGAACCTTTAAATCTCAAAGAAGATAAAATCATCACCAATACTGGTAAAGAATTTTATCAACACGGGAAATCAACACTATTCCCATTATTTCACGGTGCTTCCTTTCAAGAACTAAAAAGAGTCATCAATATCACTCCTGAAAAAATCACGACTGAATGTGTTTGGCACGAAATTACAGATGAACAACAAGGACAATTTCCCGTTGCGTGGGTAAATCCTTATTCAATTGATTTAAGTACTCACCCCTTATGGATTTGGATGCAGTATTTTCATCAAGAAATTTGTTTACCAGCAGGGATTCAAAAATACGAACAGTTCTTAGAAACCCCTTGCAATACTCCTTTTTACGTTTCTTGCGAAGTTAAGACGAAGACAGCTACTAGTGTCATTGCCGATTTCATCGTACATGACGGGCAAGGGAAAGTCTACTCGCGCCTGTTAGGAGGTAAGGGAATTATTATACCTACTCAATCCTTGAAAAGTTGATAGAGTTTTGGATTTTGAACCCCAGAAGAAATTTGTTGTATCGGGAGCATTCTAAATGCGTGAAAACCTTGATAACCCTCATCCCCTACCCCTTCTTCCAAACTTGGGAGAAGGGGAACAAGAGCCATTTCACCCCTCTCCCATATTTGGGAGAGGGGATGGGGGTGAGGGCAATACTGGGGTTGTCATTAAAATAAGGAAATAAAAAATGGAAAAAATAGCGATTATTGGATATTCATGCCTTTTTCCCGATGCTAAAAATCCTGAAGAATTTTGGCAGAATCTCATTCAACAAAAAGATTCAACAGTAACACTGAGTATCGAAGAAACAGGAATAGACCCGAATGTTTTTTACAATCCAGAAAAAGGTCAAGCAGATAAAATCTATTCCCTTAAGGGAGCGTTCATCCGTAATTTTAAGTTTGATCCCACTGGATATAACCTGCCAACAGAATTTTTAGAGAGCTTAGATAATACCTTTAAATGGTCACTTGATGTTGCTAAACAAGCTTTGCAGCACAGTGGTTATTTGGGTAAAGAAGATATTCTTTCAAAATGCGGAGTCATATTAGGGAGTCTTTCTTTACCTACTAAATTCTCTAATCAATTATTAAGCCCCATTTATCAGGAAGTTCTATCATCAGCAGTTAGAGAACTTTTGCAGTATGAAGACTTTGATTTGGCTTCTTTGAGAAGTTCTGCAAATGCTTCTACTTACAATGCTATGATATCAGGCTTGCCAGCAGCTATTATTGCCCAAGCCCTTTCTTTATCAAGTATTCATTTTTGCTTGGATGCTGCTTGTTCATCACCACAGTACGCTATGAAGCTAGCATCACACTATTTGTGGACGCATAAAGCTGATTTGATGCTGGCTGGTGGAATCAGTTGTGCAGATCCTCTGTTTATACGGATGTTATTTTCTGGTATCCAGGGGTATCCAGAAGACAATGACATTAGCCGTCCGTTCGATAAGTCATCTAGAGGATTAATTACCGCCGATGGTGTTGGGATGGTGGTACTCAAACGATACAGTGATGCTGTTCGAGATGGCGATCGCATTTACGGTACGATTTGCGGCAATGGGCTATCCAACGATGGTAAAGGAAAACACCTGCTTAGCCCTAATTCTAAAGGACAAATCCTCGCATTTGAGCGCGCTTACCAAGAAGCACAAATCACTCCTAAAGATATTGATTACATGGAGTGTCATGCTACCGGTACATTGTTGGGAGACACAACCGAATCCAGTTCTGTAGAAACCTTCTTTGGTAAACATCAAGCAACCCCATTAGTAGGTTCTGTCAAAAGCAATGTTGGTCACTTGCTCACTGCTGCAGGTTCGGTGAGTGTGATTAAAGTACTTTTGAGCATGTCTAAAGGTGTTATTCCAGCAACTATTAACGTCGCTAATCCTATAGGTGACCAAAATAGTGTTATTTCACCTCAACGAATTGTCACTAGCACTACAAACTGGTCTAGTAAAACATCTATCAAACGTGCAGCTATTAGTGCTTTTGGTTTAGGTGGAACCAACGCTCATATGATTCTGGAGGAGGGAACCACAGGACAAATCGTAGGCTCAAGCGAGCCTCTACAACCTGTAAAAATGGCAATTGTGGGTATGGATGCCTTTTTTGGAGGTTGCAATGGATTAGATGCTTTTGAACGCAGTATTTATGAGGGTAAACAGCATTTTATTTCTCTTCCCCCTAACAGATGGTATGGTATAGACAATCAAGAAGACTTACTGAAGAAGTATGGTTTAACAGACGGTAAACCGCCAGTAGGAGCATACATTCAAGAGTTTGAAATTGATACCATCTCTAGCAAAATCCCTCCTAACGAGCTTTCTAAACTGAACCCACAACAACTGTTACTTCTCAAGGTAGCAGAACGTGCTTTGAAAGATGCGGGAATTAAAGAGGGTGCAAATGTAGCAGTGCTTATCGCCGCAGAAACAGAATTTTCTGTTCACCAGCTACAACAAAGGTGGAATTTATCTTGGCAAATCGAGCAAGGTTTGAAGAGTGATGGAATTTCACTACCAGCAGAAACAACATCACAACTTGAAACCGTTGTCAAGGATGGTATTCACAATCCAGTAGAAAGCAGCGAATATGTGAGTTATATCTCCAACATCATGGCGAGCCGTATTTCTGCTTTATGGGATTTCACTGCTCCTTCTTTCACTATCACCGCTGGAGAAAATTCTACCTTTAAAGTATTGGAAATCGCTCAGCATTTACTGACAACTGGGGAAGCAGATGCAGTGTTAGTAGGTGCTATTGATTTAGCTGGTGGGGTGGAAAATGTATTATTGCGGAACCAGTTAGCTGCAGTGAATACAGGTGTTGCTACCTTGAGTTATGATCAAAAGGCGAATGGCTGGATAGTTGGTGAAGGTGCAGGAGCAGTAGTTCTCAAGCGTCATGAAACTGCCAAGAAAGAGAGCGATCGCATTTACTCGGTTATTGATGCAATCAGTTTTGCTCAAGACAATCAAAAATCTGAGAACCTGCAAAATCGCCTAACAACACCCGACGCAAACGCTATTAACTCTGTATGTCAACAAGCTTTGCAAACGGCGGGTATTCAAGGGACAGACGTTGAATATCTAGAAGTATTTGGTAGTGGAGTTAAGAGTGAAGACGAAGCAGAAATTCAAGGTTTACTCCAAGCTTACCCGGGAGATAGAAATAATCTAAGCTGTGCGATTGGGAGTGTAAAAGCTAATATTGGTCACACTTATGTAGCGTCGGGAATCGCTAGCTTGATAAAAACCGCGCTGTGTCTTTACTACAGGTATATTCCAGCAACTCCTAAATGGTCTGGGGTTAAAAACACAGAACAATGGCAAGATAGTCCTTTCTATGTTGCTACAGAATCGCGACCTTGGTTTTTAGCGAAAGATGCGAATAAGAGAGTCGCTGCAGTTAATAGTATGGGAATAGATGGCAGTTATGCCCATTTAATTGTATCAGAAGAACCAGACCAACAACAGCGCAATAGTCGGTATTTGGAGCAGATGCCTTTTTATCTGTTCCCACTTGCTGCTAGCGATCGCGCTGAGTTATTAGAGCAACTGAGCGCACTGCAAACGACTATTGAAAATTCTACATCTTTAGGTGTTGCAGCAAAGCAGACTTTTACCACCTACAAACAGCGTTCTGATGCTAATTATGCCTTAGCGATTCTTGGAAGGAACAAAAACGAATTAACGAAAGAAGTTGAAGCTGCACGTAAAGGGGTAAATAATGCCTTTGAGCGTTCTGAAGATTGGCAAACACCTCTAGGTAGTTATTTTACAGCTAAACCACTTGGTAAAAAGGGAGAAGTTGCTTACGTCTATCCGGCTGCTGTCAATTCTTATATTGGCATTGCAAGGAATCTTTTTCGTTTATTTCCCAAAATCCATGATGATATAGCGATCAAAAGTCTTCCCAGCTTGGTTGCTGATATTTCTAAGCTTATTTTCCCTAGAAGCTTGAATAAATTATCAACTAGGCAACTAGAAAGCCTTGAAAAACAGCTACTAGATGATTCTTTAGCAATTTTTGACACTGACATGATATTCACCAGATTCATCACTGCGATTATGCGTGATGATTTCCAAGTCAAGCCAAAATTTGTTTTTGGCTATAGCTTAGGTGAAACTAGCATGATGTCTGCTGCTGGGGTATGGACTCATTTTAGCCAAGGAATTGAAGCCTTACACGCATCTCCTCTGTTTGTTGACAGGTTATCTGCTGATAAAAACGCTGTACGTGAGTATTGGGGATTGCCATCAGTACAAGAATTCCCGGACAATAATTTTTGGAGTAACTATGTCATTTTGGCAACTCCTTCTCAAGTTCTGGAATATCTCAAGCATGAGAATCGCGTTTATCTAACTCAGATTAATACACCAGAAGAAGTTGTTATTGCTGGTGATCCTACCGCTTGTGAGAGAGTTATTAAAAAGCTAGGTTGTAATTTCTTCCGCGCACCGTTCGATCATGTGATCCATTGCGATGCGATGCGCTCAGAGTATGGGGAAATTGCTAGAGTTAACACTCTACCGGCTAATGATAAAATCTCGGATATTGTTATTTACTCTGCATCTGAGTATGCGCCGATTAAACTGGAGAGTCAGGCGATCGCTCACAGTATAGCTAAATGTTTGTGCGAACAACTTGATTTTCCACGATTGGTTAACCGAGTCTACGAAGATGGAGCCAGAATATTTATCGAAGCTGGTGCTGGCGGTGTTTGTTCTCGATGGATTGATAAAAACCTTGAAGGTAAAGAACATATCACCGTAACTCTCAACAGAAGAGGTGTAGATGACCATGCTTCTATCATCAAAGCACTAGCAAAACTTCTGAGCCATCGAGTTTCTTTAGATTTATCACCACTTTATACTCAGTCTCAAGAAGCCAGTCGCCAAAGTAAATTGACAACAAGAACAGTGGTTTTAGGCGGAAATTCGATTACATCCAAGATTTTGAATGAGGAAAATCTCAAACTTTTTGAGAATATCTCAAACAACCTACAACTTTATCGTTCTGCCGTTCCACTGACAGATTCTCTTCACAAAACAAGCAATGTTGCGGCTACTGATAGCAATACATCTCCACTAAATAGTCAGCAAGAGGAAGTTAACATGAAACATGCTTTCGATAACAGTTTTGAACCGAAAGAAGAATTACAATTTGATGAGTCATATGTAAATCAACACCTAGATGGTGTTACTCAGCAATATGGTTACTCAGTTACCTCACCAGAATTTATTGATTCTCATTATCAAAAACTAACTACTAACAATTCTAGAGTTACTAAAGCTCATGCAGCATTCCTAAAATCTAGGCAGGAATTTAGCCAGCAAATTAGTGAACTTATTCAATTGCAAATAATTTGCGCTCAGAATTTACTAAATCGATGAAAAAGGAGTCAGGAGTTAGTAGGTTGGGTTGTAGCTTGCTTCCCCGTAGGGGTACGGAGTGAAACCCAACTAGATCCCAAAAATGTTGGGTTTCGTTCCTCAACCCAACCTACTACTGGCTCTATGTAAATTTTGGTAAAACGACTTGAAGGCTTGCAGTTGAGCTTGAGTGCGCTAAAGCGCAACTACGAACAAACAAAATAAATGAAGGAATAGCTATCGTGATGACTGTAGATGTGGGAATCAATGAACACGATAATGGTCTTGGGTTTTATAGCAATTTCAATAACAACCAAATCTGGCAAGGCTCTTTAGAGAGAGTATCTTTTAAGCGCTCGGATATCAAGGATAAATTGCTCAATATAGATAAACCATGTTACGTCGTTAAAGTAGGAGACAAAATCGGCGTTACTCATGAAGGTTATATTGCTCCTGTAGAGAATGGTAAAGTAGGACAAGTAAAACTGCTGACAGCTATTCCACCAATCTCCACTCAAAATTTAGGAGACCCAAGCTTTCTAGACTTTCACAACGTAAAATATGCTTATAGTACTGGTGCAATGGCTGGCGGTATTGCTTCAGAAGAAATGGTCATCGCACTAGGAAAAGCGAAAATTTTAGGTTCATTTGGTGCAGGTGGTTTAAGTCCAAACCGGCTAGAAGCAGCCATTAACAACATTCAAGCACAACTAGGATCTAATCCTTACGCATTTAATTTAATTCACAGTCCCAACGAACCTGCTATTGAACGCGGTGCAGTTGATCTATACCTTAAATATGGCGTAAGAACAATAGAAGCTTCTGCGTTCTTAGACTTAACTCCTAACATTGTCTATTATCGTGCGGCTGGACTTAGTTTAAATGCAGCCAACCAAATTGAAATCAAAAACAAAGTTATTGCAAAAATTTCACGTCGAGAAGTTGCGACTAAATTCTTACAACCAGCGCCAGCAAAAATCCTTAAAGAACTTGTTGAACAAGGACTCATCAGTGAGTTACAAGCGACTCTCGCAGCAAAAGTCCCTATTGCTGATGATATTACTGTCGAGGCAGATTCGGGAGGTCATACAGACAATAGACCACTAGTTTGTCTTTTACCTTCCATTCTGGCTTTAAGAGATGAAATTCAGCAAAAATACCGCTATCCAAAACCAGTGAGAGTTGGAGTAGCAGGAGGAATTGCCACTCCACAATCAGCCTTAGCTGGTTTTATGATGGGTGCTGCTTATGTAGTTACTGGTTCAATTAATCAATCATGTGTTGAAGCTGGGAGTTGTGAACATACCAAGCAGTTATTAGCACAAGCAGAAATGGCTGATGTGATGATGGCTCCGGCTGCTGATATGTTTGAAATGGGTGTAAAACTTCAAGTACTCAAAAGAGGAACAATGTTTCCTTTACGAGCCCAAAAATTATATGAGCTATACAGAACTTATAACTCAATTGATGATATTCCTATTGCAGAAAGGGAGAAGTTAGAAAAACAAGTTCTTCGCAAAACTGTCGACCAAGTATGGGAAGAAACTGTGGCATATTTATCCCAAAGAAATCCTGAGAAATTAGGAAAAGCAAGTAATAATCCTAAAATGAAAATGGCTGCGATTTTCCGCTGGTATTTAGGATTATCTTCTCGTTGGTCGCATTCTGGCGAAAAGGGTCGAGAAGTTGATTATCAAATTTGGTGTGGTCCAGCGATGGGTAGCTTCAATGACTGGGTGCGCGGTTCCTATTTATCTGAACCAGATAATCGTCGGGTTGTTGATGTCGCTAACCACATTATGACAGGTGCAGCATTTTTATACCGCATTCAAAGTCTGAAAATCCAAGGATTACAAATCCAGGATGACTACAGTCAATATTGCCCAGTTCGATCTACGTTAGAGGTGTGTGAATAATGGCTATAAAACAGTCTCATACAGCAGAAGAAATTCAAGAATGGTTATTATCTCATCTTGCCAAAGCACTAAATATAGAACCTAGTGAGATAGATATTACAGCATCTTTAGACAGCTACGGTTTAGATTCAGCACAAGCAATGTCTCTTGTGACTCAAACAGAAAAGATGCTGGGGTTTGAAATATCGCCTACTCTACTTTGGCATTACCCAAATATTGAAGCACTTTCTCAACGTCTAGCTGAAGAATCACAAGAATTAAAATCACCTGGGCAGAAAAACGTTGCTGTTATTAAAACTACAACCCTCAATTTAGCTGCTGAAGCTGTTCTAGAATCGAGTATCCGTCCTAGCTCGAAATCTTTTGAATTTACAGCTACCTTGGATAATGTCTTTTTAACAGGAGGAACAGGCTTTTTAGGGGCTTTTATCATCAACGAATTGCTCCACGAGACTAATGCAGATATATACTGCCTAGTACGTGCTTCTCATCAAGAAGAAGGTAAGCAAAAGCTCAAACAAAACTTACAAAGATATTTTGTTTGGGAAGAAGAGTACAGTCCGAGAATTATCCCAGTTTTAGGAGACTTAAGTAAACCCCTCTTAGGCATTAGTTCTGAAGGGTTTGAAATGCTAGCAGCGAATCTGGATGCTATTTATCACAGTGCTGCTATGCTGAATTATGTTTATCCTTACTCAGCACTCAAGGCTGCTAACGTTCTAGGAACACAAGAAGTGTTGCGGATGGCGAGTCTGTATAAGGTTAAGCCTGTACATTACGTTTCTAGCGTCGCTATTTTTGAATCACCAGCTTATGCTGGCAAGGTTGTTAAGGAACAGGATAATTTCGACCATTGGGAAGGTATTTTTCTGGGATACTCTCAAACGAAATGGGTATCGGAAAAGTTAGTTAAGATTGCTAGCGATCGCGGACTTCCTGTGACTATCCATAGACCACCTTTAATCTCAGGACATAGCAAAACTGGTATTTGTAACACGGATGATTTTATCTGCTTGATGATTAAGGGCTGTCTCGCCATGGGGTGTTTTCCAGATGTGGAATACATGATGGATATGTCACCTGTGGATTATGTGAGTAAATCCATTGTTCATCTATCAAAGCAGAAAGAATCAATAGGCAAGGCTTTCCACTTACAACATCCTAACCCTGTTCCTTTCAAGAAGTTAATTGATTGGATGCGCTCTTTTGGTTTTCCACTTGAATTGATTCCTTATGATCAATGGCAAGCGCAATTAGTTAATATTGCTTCTGTGGAAAATCCTCTCTATACACTGCGACCTTTCTTACTTGAAAGATGGTCAAAAGAACAACTAACAATCCCAGATTTGTACTTGCAGTCAAGAAGACCTATCATCAGTTGTCAAGATACGTTAGACGCACTTACAGGCAGTTCTATCGTCTGTCCGCCGATAGATTCGCAATTGTTTATGACGTACTCGGCTTACTTGATTGAGAGCGGGTTTCTGAACGTTTTCTAATAGACATTTCTATAAATGATGTAGGGGCGTTCCCCTTTAAGGGTTCGGTGCAGGGTACAACGTACTCTGCGAGAAGCCAGAGGCTACGCCCTTAGCAAGGATTTCAAATAATAGCTATTTATTGGTTGGGTTGAGCCAAAGCAAAACCCAGCCATTTTTGTATGGTGCGTTAGGACGAAGTCGTAACGCACCATTTAATTTTGATAAAAACCTTTGATAACGGTGCGTTACGACTTTCCGTAAGAGCGCACCCTACCAGATTTACCAGATCTTATCCGTTATCTAATCCATTGGTATACTCCCAAAGCTTTAACTCCAAACCAATACCCTCTGCAGCAACAGCAGCAACGGTATTTTTTACAGGTACTAACTCAAATAGGCTCCATTGTTTATCTATATTGAGCTTTGCTGGTTCTGTTGGAGTCAGGAAGACCTCTATCTCCTCTAGCTGTGCAATCCCTGCTCCAGTCGCTTTTAAATAAGCTTCTTTGCAAGTCCAGTAGCGGAAAAATACCTCTTGCATTTGGTGAGAAGGAAGCGATCGCATAACTGAATATTCTGCTGGTGAAAAGTACCGTTTGGCAAGGTTGAGAACATCAGAAATTGGTCGGAGATATTCCAGATCTATCCCAACTAAGCGATCGCAACTCACTACACACAAAGCTAAACCTTGAGAATGTGTTAGATTAAACTGTAGCTTACTCTGACGCAAGTTTTCAGCTAAAATTGGTTTCCCAAGCGATTCATAGCAAAACTGCAACTGTTGCGGTTCAATACCCAAGTACCGACTTAATATAGTCCTGAGTATACCGCGACCAGCAATAAAACGATGTCGATGCTGCTCTTTATAGAAGCGCTTAGCTCGACTCAGTTCATCACTCGATAAAATTTCTGTCAAATGTTGCAGTTGTGTTTCTGGTAAGTCAAGGTTGACGCGCCAGATATGTACATCATCTTGCAACAAAGTTAAATCCGCCGCCCCAGGCAGCCACTGATGATTCACAGCAGTCATTGAGTTAGTTACACAGTAACAACAATTGCGTGGATTTTGAATGCCGGGATTTTGGAGGAGACTAGCGAGGTATCCCTCACTCGATGCCGTTTGCTTCCCCTGAAAACTACCTTCCCCTACCAAATCTCCGATGCTTTACTATTCCTACAATAAGATATTTAGGATAGGTGAGATGCTCTCAACTTCCTCATATCAGGGTATTAAGTATGGAAACCCTAATCTCAAATCTCAAATTGTTGGTTAAACAGCGTTATCGGTTTCAAAATCAAAAGTGCGTCGTCAAAATCTCTTATGCTTTTTGACTTTCCCGTAATTATACAATTTTTCAAGGGGTTATTCTCACCATCAATTTATAAAGGATTGTGAAGTTTTCCTGGGAACTGTGCCTTGTAAGAGGGCTCTCTGAGCAGAGGAGCAGAGGAGCGAATAATACTCAGTCCTCCATGCCCCAATCCCCAATCCCCAATCCCTTTTTGCCTATTTCCTCGTGCCTATTTAGATTCTTCTTACTCTCTGGGAAAGAATTGTGATATTTTTGCCAGAGTACGGGTGTGGGGAGTTGCTGGTAGAACAGCAAAAGGAATTTAAAAGCATGAGACGTGCTTTTTCTAAACGTCGTGGGCTTCATCTTCTACTGCTGTTGATTTGGACAGTAGTCGGTTTCAATTTACGCTTTACGAATCTTGCAGACAAACCACTATGGACAGATGAGTTTTCTACTATCGTGTTCAGCTTGGGTAACAGCTTTCTGTCAGTGCCATCGGATCAGATTATCACACTAAAGGAACTGCTAAGCCCTCTTGTGCCTGATCCTCAAGCAAATGTCAGGACAGTGATCAATCACTTACTCGTCGAGAGTAACCATCCCCCTTTGTATTTTATCCTTTCTCATTTCTGGCTGAATTTATTCGCGACCTCAGATGGAATAATATCAGTATTCGAGGCTAGAACTCTACCTGCGCTTTTAGGAGCCGTTTCAATTCCACTAACCTTTCTTTTAGGATGGCTAGCATTTCGCTGTCTTATAGTAGCGCAAATTGCCGCCGCGTTTATGGCCGTATCTCCTTTTGGAATTTACTTAGCACAGGAAGCGCGTCACTACACTTTAGCGATTATTTGGGTCATTGTTTCTCTCTACTGTATGTTGAGAGCAACTCAAACGATTCACAATCGCATTCCACTTCCGCTCAACATCTGTGTAACTTGGGTTGTTGCAAATGCGTTGGGGCTAGCTACCCATTACTTTTTTAGCCTAACCTTAGCAGCGGAAGCTCTGGTGGTGGGCGGTTTAGGAATTGTTCAAATTTGGCAACAGCGTGGGAGTGTGTATACTGGTACCCATTGGAAACGAATTTGGGGAGTAGCCGCAGGAACGATCGCGACGGTATTGGTTTGTTTACCTTTTTTCCTACCTACACTTTCTAACAATGAGCTAACCCAATGGATTTATCACACTAATCGCTCAGGACTAGAGTGGTTAAACCCCATCATACAAGCGATCGCGGGTTGGATTACCATGCTGTATTTGCTGCCAATCCAAGCCAAATCTCACTTAGTCGTGATTATTTCAGGTGTGGTACTCGTATTATCAGTGATTTGGACGGTTCCTAAACTCTGGTGGGGATTAAAAGTTCAACTGCGCAAGCAAGAGAGCCAGCGCTTAGCAGTCTATGTTCTTCTAAGCTTTGTAGGGGGAGCCGTTCTCCTGTTCTTTGGTATTGTCTATTTTCTTAGTATTGACTTGACCAGTGTGTTTCGCTACCATTTTGTGTACTTTCCAGCAGTCATCGTTTTAGTTGGGGCTGGACTGGCAAGTGCTTGGAAAACTCCTCAGGTAGCTACCAATGGGTTAGCTAGAGTGTTATTGAGGCTCATCAATATTAGTGATAAGAAAACTGTCATTCTCATTTGGTTACTGAGCTTACTAGGCGGATTGACTATTATTACAAACTTAGGCTACCAGAAAACTCACCGCCCAGATGTAGTTGCTAAAGCAATTCGACAGGAATCTGAGGGAACAGTTTTGATAGCGATCGCTCATCACCATCATGGGCAGACAGGTAGACTGATGGGTATTGCACTCTCATTACAGCAACACGCTTCTAATAAAGCAACACCCCTAAACCCCTTATTCTTGTTAGTTCATTCTGGTGAAGATTCCCATTCAGCAATTAACACACTCAATAAATCCCTAGATCAGTTACCCCATCCTTCTGATTTGTGGCTAGTTAATTTTCAACAAGTACCAGACGAACTGCTCAATACATTTCTCAATCAACACAATTGTATTCCTGGTAATCATCCACGATCTGTCGATGGCTACCGGTACCGACTTTATCGTTGTGAGTGAATAGAAAAGAATTGGAAACTTACAACTTGATTCATAAATAACGATAAAAATATTTTTAAGGTAAGGTAAAGAGCAACAAAAAATACCTTCGCTATCCTGCGGTAACGCGAAGCCCGAACAAATCCTCTTAATTTATTTATGGGGATTTTTTGTTGCCTATTTGCCTTGAAGACTTATGATATTAACATGATGAAGATTCTCTATTAAACATAGGGGTCTAAGGTTATGGGGGTGAAACCCCACGAATGAATTGGCTCTTTTTCAAATAAGATTACTATTCTATTAGTCAATTATTACCGCTATTTTCAATTAATAGAGTGAGGGGTGAGTGCCTATCTGTTAAAACATTTTGAACAAGAATTTATCTGATTTTCCTGTTTATCTTACTGCGAGCTGTAAATGGAATTGAGAGAACTTTTATTAGTCAGGGAGCATTACGTGAACATCGACGAAGATCGTGGTAGTGGTAGATTTACTGTTCTAAACTCTACACTTTAAATAATTGCTTGATTTGGCAATTTGGCAACATCTTGTGTTTAGGGAAAAGTATTGTGTAAATCAATGAGTCTTAAATAACAAGACGCATAGCAAAAAACAGAAATCTCTTCTCCTGGTTGGCTCCCAGGAGATCTTTTAGATACATCCAAAAATTATCTCCAGGCTGACTACCCTACCTGGGGATTTCCTTTGGAATACTAATTGAAGGATCGATGATCCAAACCTTCAATCCATTGTAAAATCCGATTCCATGCCCACCAAGGGTCAGGGTCTTTTGTTAGCTGCTGACCCAATGTGCTACTTAAATAGCCAATATGACCGCCGTGACGAGTCAGTAACAAATCTATTGTGCTGGAGTTTGCGCAGGCAGCTTGCAAATCAGGCAAAATGGCTGGATCAAACAACGGATCGTTTTCAGCATATATAATAAGGGTGGGTTTCTCTAACGTTGGCAGCAAATGTAAAGCACTACTTGCCTCGTAATACTCTTCCACAGAGTTAAAACCCAACCGATCAATCACTAACTCATGGTCAAAACTCCAGATGCTATGAATCCTTTGAATTTTCTCTGGATCGATACTTCTAGGATGAGCATCGTGAATCCGCCATGCGAGTTTTTTTAGTGCTATAGCGATCGCTTTCTCAATATACTTACCCACTGGTTGTTTGACTAAGTAAGCAAGCGATCGCTTAGAATCTAAGCTCGGACAAATTACTGCTGTACCACCGATGTCGTTGTCTTTTAATCCTAAATTATCATCACCCCTTGTTAGCTCCACAGCAGCTTTAATAGACCATAGCGCCAACTGTCCCCCAAGGGAATATCCTGTAAACCAAAATTTCCCTGGACACCCCATAGCTTTGGCAGCAGCTGCAATACGAACAAAATCTTCTCCCTCGTATAAACCATCGCTAGTTAGGGTTGGTGATAATTCTGCCGTTTTGCCATGACCTCGCCAGTCAAACAGCACCACAGCGTACCCTTGAGCGTATGCTTTGCGCCCGAATAGACTTAAATACCATTGATTAGCCAATTCACCTGTAATACCATAAGTGCCCACAACTGTTCCACGGGCGTTTTCGGGAATGGCAACCAACCCAAAAATTGGCACTCCTTGAGCACCGATAAATATTTTTTGCTGATAAGGTGGTTCTGGATGCTTTATAGTACTTTCCCAGTTACGCCTTCCCCAAAAAGTAGTATAGAGAGTCATTGCTACACCGTTTTTGAGAAACCAGGGCGCTTTGTATGAGGCGTAACACATGGTAATCTAAAAATTTAGTACAGTCTTGTCTTGGTTTTACAACTAAATCTTAATCTTTATGTTATATTTTAGATATTTTTTATAATCAATGAAGCAATCTTTGTATCTACCAAAGGTTCTTCCTTATCCTTCACAAGCCGTCACATATCTTAAATAATGCCGAGGATTCTTGTCATAGACGACGACCCAGCGATTTCAGAACTCGTTGCCGTTAACCTAGAAATGGCTGGCTATGATGTTAGCCAGGCAGAAGACGGCATCAAAGGGCAAGCGTTGGCTCTCCAACTACAGCCGGATATGATTATTCTTGATCTGATGTTGCCTAAGGTAGATGGATTTACCGTATGCCAACGTCTACGTCGGGATGATCGCACCGCTGAAATTCCTGTACTAATGCTAACGGCTTTAAGCCAAACTCAAGACAAAGTGGAAGGTTTTAATGCTGGTGCAGACGATTACCTGACCAAACCATTTGAAGTCGAAGAAATGCTAGCAAGAGTGCGAGCGCTTTTGCGGCGTACCGATAGAATACCCCAAGCCGCAAAACACACTGAGATTCTCAATTATGGACCATTAACCTTAGTTCCAGAACGGTTTGAAGCTATATGGTTCGCTCACACAGTCAAGTTAACTCACTTAGAATTTGAGCTACTCCACTGCTTACTGCAACGACATGGTCAAACAGTCTCGCCTAGCGAAATCCTTAGAGAAGTCTGGGGATACGATCCTGATGATGACATAGAAACGATTCGAGTACATATTCGTCACCTACGAACTAAGCTAGAACCAGATCCACGTCATCCCCGCTACATCAAAACCGTATACGGTGCTGGATACTGTCTTGAACTTCCCAGCGCCCCTGCTTCAACTGAAGACGCTTCAACAGCAGGAGGAGTTGAATAACCTCTTAAACCGAAAACAGGATCTGACTTTTCACGACATGTGGAAAAATCGGAGGGAAATCGGAATTGGACTTCCCTAAACCCTCCAAGCGAATCATAAAAAACTCCATCCCCTTGTGGGTGGAGTTCTTTATTTCTGGGTCAATTTCTGCAAAGAAATAGCACAATAAACGGTAAAATAACTATACCTATGAGTGATTTGCGATATGTCCGCACGGGATATTTATCATGATGTCGTGAAGACTGCACTGATCAAAGATGGCTGGAAGGTGACGGCTGATCCATTGACATTGAAATTTTCGACGCGCTACAAATTGCAGATTGATTTGGCAGCTGAGGCTTTGGTTGCGGCAGAAAAGGACAATCAGTTCATCGCTGTAGAGGTGAAGAGTTTTCTAGCACCTTCAACCATTTCAGAATTTCATGCGGCGCTTGGACAGTTTATTAATTATCGGATTGCATTGCGATTGAAACAGCCAGAACGGGTGCTGTATTTGGCGGTGCCACTGTTTACCTACGAAGAGTTTTTTCCAGAAGAGGTCGTCCGAATAAGCATTGAGGAAAATTCAGTGAAGTTGCTAATTTTTGATCCAGATTTACAGGAGGTTGTGCAATGGATAAGCTAGAACAATACCGGGTTTGGATTAAGCGGATTTTGACGGAGCATAGTCGGTTGAAGTCTTCCTATGGCGAGATTGAGGAAGTTGTGTTCTTTGATGATGAGCGCGATCACTATCAGTTGTTCAGTGTGGGTTGGGAGAATCGGCGACGGGTGTTTGGTTGTACGATTCATATCGATATTATTGAAGGGAAGATTTGGATTCAGTATGACGGGACGGAAGTAGGAGTAGCGAATGAATTAGTGGAATTGGGGGTGCCTAAGGGGGAGATTGTGTTAGCGTATCAGCCTGTGAGTGGGCGGAAGTTAACAGAGTTTGCAGCGGGGTGATGGGTTGGCTCGCGCTTGGCTTGGTGAGACGAAAACAGCCGAATTATAAATTTGAACCTGTCGTATATTCATTTCCTGAATGGGCAAAGGATAAACCTGCACTTTGGAGAGTTATACCTAAATAGTCATCAAGGACAAATTTGGAGTGGAGTACTCAAGACGATAAAAAATTTACATAAAATCTGGTAACGAAATATACCATATCCGCCTCAAAATCCCTGGGTACAGCTATAGATTATTACTCCAAATAAGAGTGGTGCGTTAACGTAGTTTAATGCACTATTAATACCGTTTCTATACTGTTTGATAAAAGTCAAAAGAAAAAGAAAGTAAATTGGTAGAAGTTCCAGAACGGTTTGAAGCTATATGGTTCGCTCACACAGTCAAGTTAACTCACTGTTTAAATGTGGATCCTGTTTTCTGTTGCTTGACCAATAGTTCTTGTAAAGAATTACAGTTTTTTTAAGACGTTAAATTTCAGTCAAGGCGGAAACAGAAAAATCCTTTTGTTATGTTGATAGCACTACACTTTAAAAGTAATTAAAAACTTGCTCTAATTTCACGTCAGAATGTGACCAAAGTGTACTAAAGTAATTCTTACCAGATGAAGAGAAAGTTCTTGATGAAGGTTAAAAGCTTGCTATTATTCTGCTTGGGATTCCTACTGACAGCATTTTCCTGTGTATCAGTAACCGCAAATCTCCCAACCAGAGTTACAGTTACCAAAACTAATTACCAAGGCTGGGAAGATTCTTATATTAGTACATGTGTACGCTGCGTAAGCCCTAAATTGTTACAGAGGGCTGACCAATAAAAAAAAGGGATGCAAGCCCCTTGATTTATTTATGGGGTTGTTACTTTTGAACGCCAGATTCCTACGGAGGGAGACCCTCACTTCGACAAGCTCAGTGCACACACAGCCTGCAGAACTGGCTCCTTTTAACTTGCAACACAGCGTCTCCGTAAGGAGAACCAACTGACCCTGGTATGATTCATTCTGATTAACAGAATCGAAGTATCCAGGTTGCTCTGGTTTTGCAAAAATTCTGGAAGGTTAGAGAAATTCGAGTTCTGGTTTATGAAAAAGAGTTGGCAAATATTTTTATTCTTTTTGTTGTTATTCGTTGTATTAACAATTCCATTAGTAGACAGTTGGAATGACAAATCTAGAATGGCAACAATTCAATCACTAGTTGAACATGGTACTTTTGCAATTGATAATTCTCAATTTTTAGGCACCGGTGACAAATACTTTTATCAAGGCCATTTTTATTCTGACAAACCTCCAATACTAGCAATGTACGGCTCAGTTTACTATTTTTTTCTGAAAATATTTGGTATAACTTTCAGCCAGTATAAAAACCTAACATACTATTTCTTGACACTATTAACAGTTGGAGTTTCAACATGTGTTGGTATGGTTTATTTCTACAAAATTCTCAATCTATTAAAAATAGAAGAGAAGTGGGCTGATGTAGTTGTACTAGTTACCGGTGCAGGAACTCTTTTGCTACCGTACTCAACGGTGTTTAATAACCATACTGTTTCTGGAGTTCTTTTGTTGATAGGTTTTTATTGCTTACTCAAAATAAAAATACAAAAAAGCCTGAAAGATGCATTTTTTATAGGTTTTATAGTTACATTGGCAGGTAGTATTGATATAACTACTTTTTTGTTTCTTCCTTTTTTCACTATTGCTTTTTTCAATAAGCAGATAAAATCAAAACTCGCCTTTATCCTTGGTTGTGTTCCAGTGGTGTTTGTTTATTTTGGGCTAAACATATATACTTCAGGTAGTCTAATACCCCCGGCAATGAATAAAGCTTTATGGAACTATCCAGGATCATATTTTGGGGAAAATAGCCTTTCTGGTGTAGCACATTTTTCTGACATTCCAAGTCTACTTAACTACGCTTATCATATGCTGTTAGGTAACCGGGGTTTAATTAGCTACACACCTATTCTAATATTTTCTTTTTATGGTTTCGTCAAGTTGCTCTTCAATCGAGAGTTTAAATACCGTAAAGAATATGTCTTAATGTTTGTAGCATCATGCAGCTATGTGCTGTTATACATTTTTCGCTCCAATAATTTCAGCGGATGGGCTTATGGAGTCAGATGGTATGCTGACCTGATGTTCCTTTTGTGTTTACCAATAGCACATATATATTATGAGATACATAACTTAAAGGCTGTCAGAATATTATTTTTTATAACAGCATCTATCTCCATTTTGGTTTCTTTTGTAGGTGCGATTTATCCGTTCACAGCAGCAGAAGTGCCTACTTCTAGCTCATTTCTCAATGCTTTTATTTATTATGTACTTGAAGCTAATCAATATATACCTGAAGGTGATATTAGAATTTTATTTAAACAGAGATTTATTATGATTACAATTGTAGCTTCATTCATCTTAGTCAAATTTATTTACAATTATAGAAAATTCATTAAAAGCTCTATAAAGACAATAAATCCATAAATTAGGAATAAACCAAATTTCCAGAATTCACGGGTGTAAGGATCGTCGCCCAATCATTATCTATACTGTGTGTGTTGGTTAGAGAATCATGTATTGTTAAGTATCAAAAAATATCAATATTAAGCGCGGTCACTCTTTTAGGAAAACTTTTTGGTTCACTGTGAATGTTAGTGTAATATAAAACTATGTTTTAGAAATAACCTATGAAGGCTAAAAGCTTGCTATTACTCTGCTGGGGATGCCGACTGACAGCATTTTGCTGTTTAGCAGTAAGCGCATTTATCCCGTTGCTACCCAGAAACTACTTGCATCAATAATACCATTTTGTAAGAGAAAGAGTAATGAGAATGTTGTATTTCAGTAAAAAAAATTACAATTATACGATATTATTCGTCATAATATTAGCAATTTGTGTTCGGTTACTAGGGCTTGATAAGGGAATATGGGGAGACGAAGACTTTTCCATAGCAATGATTTCTAACAAAAGTCTTTGGCAAATGCTTCAAGACTTAAGAACTGACACTCACCCACCTTTACATTATATATTTCTTTACTTATGGAGTAAAATAAGTCATAGAGAAGAATTTCTGAGATGTCTGGCATTAATTTTTGATTTAGGCACATTAATATTAGTAGTTAAATGGTTAGAGAAATATTCTTATTTAGCTGGTATTCTAGGGGGAATATTTTGGGCAACAACACCAATGTCTCTAAGATTTTCTCAGGAAATACGCTCTTACTCATTACTTGTTTTCGCTACAGCATTGGTATTTTTCTTTGCGTCGCGTTTAATAGATAAACCAGAAAAAAGCTCAGGATACATTGGTTTAGCATTCAGCTTAACAGTAGCTGTATCTACCCATTTGGTGGGAATTATGCTATTGGCTCCTATATGTGTATTTATTTTATTAATGAAAAAAGAGAAAAGAATTCATTTTTGCAAAGCTGTGATGGCATTGTCTATTCCAGTAATTGTATTTTTATTTTTCGATTTATTTTATCTTTTTCAGTTATCAAATCACACAGCCTACTGGTGGATGCCTAAAGTTTCTTTTCAGTTAATTCTTTCTAACATCGATTATGTTTTAGGATTTTCATCTTTAAATTTACCAAGTTATTTAGATCATATTAATGAGTTCATAATTTTTGGTTTCTTTAGTATTTTAGTAGCTTTTGGAGCATGGCAACGGAATTTTCCTTTTCTGATAACTGTCATAATTTATTGGTTAGAGGTTATTATCTATTCAATTGTTAAGACTCCAATATTTTGGTATAGAAATTTACTGCCTAGTCTAATACCATTAATCGGTTTCATTGTCTTGCAAATTACAACAATACAGAAAAAAAAGATAAAAATAGCATGTCTTATTGTGTTTATGACTTTCAGTTTAATTTTTCTTCAAAACTGGATAACTAATCAAGCATGGAAACCAATAGAAGATTTTAAACCAGTTGCTCAATTAGTCCAATCAAGATGGCAGAAAAGGGATTTAATTTTGTTTTATCCAGGCTACATTACCCACCAAATTGTACATTACTTTACCGAATTACCTTCTGAGTCTATCATTGAAGTCACCCCTGGTAATGACCTGAAGGAAGTTCAATTAGAAATTAACCAAAAAGTAGCTACAATAAATGAGATGTTGATACGAAATAATAATATTTACTTAATTATTCGGGTTGATTTACTAGTACCTAAAGAATTAGAAAAATATTCTCAGTTATTAGAGATTATTAAATCAAAACTAAAAAGAACATTAGAATTAAATGTTTTTTTGATTATTAGTCATGATTTAACGATAGTTAGAGACTTTGAGACAGTTCCCAAAATGTTAAACATTTTAGAGTCTAAATTTGGAAAACCATCATCCTATAAGGACTTCAAGTCTTATATAGAATCACACTACAAATTACCTTCCCAAAACATATCCTATAGCTGAATCAAATTGATTGTTAGCTCAGCGTTCTTTTATTAAAGCGGCGAGTTCCACCGCTTTAATGAGAATACCATACACGGCGAGCGCCTAACATTCGGTTAAAATCCCTAGAATCACACCATTGAGAGGGTTCGGGAGAATTCATTCATAGGTATTGACTTTAAACTGTCCCTATCAAAATAAAGGGTTATCAATAAAAAACTGAGTCTAGTTTCACATCAGCCTATTACTAGATTGTAGTAAAGTGATTATTATCCAATGAAGAGAAAGCGTTTTTGATGAAGGCTAAAAGCTTGCTACTATCCTGTTTGGGATTCTTACTCACAGCATTTTGCTGTTTAGCAGTAAGCGCAAATATCCCGCTAAAAATTACAGTTATCAAAACCAATTACCAGCATTGGCAAGAGTCCTATATTTTAAGTAACGGTCAAGTAGAAGCGGTTATAGTTCCAAAAGTTGGACGGATAATGCAGTTTCGCTTCAAAAATGGCGAAAATACATTCTGGGAAAATACCCAGCTGTATGGTAAATTACCTAACGTTAAATTCGAAGAATCGGGTTATTTTAATTCTGGGGGTGATAAAACTTGGCCCGCGCCCCAATCTGAATGGAAAACAATCACTGGACGAAGTTGGCCTCCACCAGATACATTTGATTCTGTATCAGTCACAGCAGGAGTTAATCGCAACGGGGTAACGCTGGTTTCTCCTACTGATCCGTTTTATGGCATTCGTGTATACCGTAAAATTACTCTTGAAGCAGGGAAACCTGTAATGGAAGTTATAACGACTTACGAAAAAGTCAACGGTAAGTCACAAGATGTTTCTGTATGGACGGTTACACAGTTAGGTGAGCCAGTTGCAGTTTACGCAGCACTACCCGAACCGTCGATTTTACCTGAGGGGTATAATAAGCAATCTGAATATTTACCGGCGAAATTAAAGGTAGACAAAGGCTTATTGTCTTTGAGACGCGATCGCACTAAATCTCACAAGATAGGTTGCGATGCTAGTACATTATTATGGATAGGCGAAAAAGTCGCAGTTCGCATTGACTCACCAAGAGTACCTGGAGCGAGTTATCCTGACAACAATAGTAGTGCTGAGATTTATACAAACTCAGACCCCACAGCTTACGTAGAATTAGAATTCCTCAGTCCCCTAAAAACACTACGAGTTGGTGAAAAAATCAGCCTTACGACTACATACACTTTAATTCCTCGCACAACTACCAACATTGAGCAAGAAGCTAGGAAAATCCTGGGAATATAATTAACCTATTGATTGCTGCTATCATAAACTGCTTGAATAAATAATACCAATTCTCTATGGGGTGGTGCTATTTTTTTCTATGAAAAGACGTTACATTTTATCGAAGAAGTTAATCTTGGTATCAAAGGTGCGAATTATGGATGGGGAAATCGCGAACGAACTTGGGTTGTAAAGAAGAGTAACGAGAAAGTTCTATATCCATTACCTAAAGATGATGCTAAGTATGGTTACACATATCCTGTTGCTCAATATGCACACCACATTCCACCTAACTACTCAGGATTTTATGGAATTGCGATCGCAGGAACTCAGATTCTTTGATGGCAAAAGAGATGCTTCTTTTCTAGAAATTATTGGCAGTGAACGTTCCGACGTTCGCTTTGGAGTTGATGAAGAAGGAGAAATCTATCTTACAACCAAGAGTGACGGGAAGGTAAGAAAACTGGTTGCATCACCACAATCAACTCATAGCCAAAACCCCGATAGGATACAAGCTATTATTGACAGTAACGCCAAGGTAGAAAAGTTGAAGAGTGGATTTCAGTTTACAGAAGGACCTGTTTGGCATCCAGATGGTTTTTTGCTCTTCAGTGACATCCCAGCCGATACGATTTATAAATCCACAACTGATGGTAAGATTTCCGTATTTCGTCGTCCTGCGGGCAATCCCAACGGAAACACATTTGATAAGCAAGGACGGTTAATTACTGCTCAACATAACCGCCGCCTAGTCCGCATGGAAAAAAGCGGTCAAATAACTGTCTTGGCAGAACGCTATCAGGGTAAGCGCCTCAATAGCCCAAATGATGTTGTGGTTAAGTCCAATGGTAGTATTTATTTCACAGATCCGCCCTATGGTATCGGTAAAGAAAAGGAAGAACTTGGCTTTTACGGTATTTATAGTTTAAAACCAAATGGCACTCTAACCCTTCTGAACAAGGAGATGGTACGTCCCAATGGAATTGCTTTTTCGCCAGATGAGAAAAAGTTATACGTTGATGATTCCGAAAAATTAAATATTCGCGTCTTTGATGTTAAGCCAGATGGGACATTAGCTAACGGTAAAGTTTTCGCAGAGTTACCAGGACCTACAGATAAGGGTGTACCTGATGGTATGAAAGTGGATGTCAAAGGCAATATCTACTGTAGCGGTTCTGGAGGAGTCTGGATTTTTTCACCAACAGGTCAACTGTTAGGCAAGATTATGGTGCCAGAGGTAGTAACAAATTTAGCTTGGGGTGATCAAGACCATAAAACGCTTTACATAACAGCAAATAAGGGAATCTACCGTATCCGACTCAAAATTCCAGGGATAACAGTAGGAAGTAAAGAGTAAGTAATAAATACTACATGTTTTTTGACAAGAGTGTGATGTCTTAATTTTCAGTCTAAATCTAGTTTTGATGAGGCAATATCCACATCACCAACAATTGCTTGTTCTCCTTGTGAATTACCTTTACTATCTCTGACTTGTAGGGCTTTTCCTTTGTCATGTACCAAGCACTCTAGTACTATTTGGTAATGCCCTAATTTTAATCCAGACTCAGTTTTTAACCTATGGACATCTCGTACAACTATACCTGAAGAAATCTGATTTAGAGAAAAATAATCATTGAACAGGCTTGTCTGGGAAGATTGCTCTACTTGTCCTTTTTCATCACGCAGGCTCATGCTAATCTTTGATTTTGGTGGCAGTGGCTGCAAAAATTTCCAGTACAATGCAAGTACTAATTCTTCACCGGGGTTTATTCTAGAACTGATTATGTCATAACCTAGCAAGTCTACCTGTTTTCCGAAAGATAACATAGGAAAGTATCAGCTAACTTGTCTTCAAACAAAAATTTGAAAAATAAGGTGCCGCGAGACAGCCAAGACACTTCATCTACATTCAGTGGGACTGTTATCTCAAAGAAACGTAGCGAAAAAGAGATAAAAAAAATACTGATTAAAAGTGGAGAGAATTTTATTTTGGAAAAAATAGACAAATTTCTCATACTCGAAAGACGTACTTTTAAAGACTGAGCCCAGTTTTAGCTTGGGCAATAGGGGGTTTACCTTCTGCTATATAGAAATTAATACGGTAAATACTGTTTAATGCTGTAATATGCGTTTTATAATCTGGTAGTACTCGATAATATAACTATTTATTGCTTTGCAATACCTTTTACAATTTTTTAAAAATATTTCTTCACGGTAGGCTTAAACCTGCTGTGAGCATTCATCCCCTGTAAGTAAGACAGGACTGACATCGGTGCATACGTACCCAGTACTCAGGAGTTTTCTCCATATTTATTATAAAAGTCACAGGAAAAAGAAAGTAAATTGGTAGAAAGTCCCTGAATTTATATATTTGTCTTGAGAAGCTTAGCCTAAAACGTATGGCATCGGCGGTTTATCCTCTTAAGAATTTAGAGGATCTATGCATCACTTTTTACTTTTAAACGCTGTCTACGAGAAACAAGGTATATACCAAGCACACTCAAACCTATGATATGTGTAGGTTCAGGCACTTGTCGCCGTGATGAAACCTTAGTGATTTTGGCGAAAAGATTTGCTGTGGTTCTTTCTCCTTCAAGAACACGGAAATCGTTGACATTTGTTTTACCGTCGTCTTGGCTAAAGCCAATTAGCTCAAGAGTATATTGGCCGTCATCAAACGTGAAAGTGCTATTGCTAACATTTCGGGTTATCAAGACGTAATCGGCGTTATCTAACGGATTTGCTGATGTGTTAGGTGTATTAACTAAGTTAAAGTTAAAGTCAAAAACTTTGTTAACACTAACAGGGTCATTAAATGACACACGGAGATTTAAAGGTACACTGTTAACATTTGTACCTTCAGGAACTGTGCCATTAAAGTACGCTAACTGACCTACTTTGAACACAGAGTCTGTTTCTGTCGAAAAAGACTGTCCTGTAAAAGTAAGTTGATTGGGAGGTGTTCCAAAATTTGGATCATCTGGTATGGCTTGTCCCCAAGTAAAGGAATTGGTTCCCACCCCTGTATAAACTGGGTTAGTATTAATACTCCCAGCAGTAGGTGTTCCCCATCTACCAGCCGAACTCCCTGAAAAAGTTAGAGCTTGAGCTTGATTGGTGAATCCCAATGCTGTTACAGCTGTAACAGCAAGCGTAGACACAACAGCACTAAAAACTGAACTAAATTTCATCGAGCTAGGAGCTTTTTTAAAGTAATCACCTGTCTACCTTAGTAAATTTACTGAAAAATTGCCAATAGATATTATATTTTTTTAGGACAAACTTAGCAAGCGCGTTGGCGTTCGCGTAGCGTCTCGTAGAGAAGCCCACCGAAGGTATCGCCCTTGATTAAGTTGGAAGGCTTGATTTGCCTTATAGAGAGGAAAATTTACGAACTAAGTACTAAAATTCACTTCAGTCGCTATTTTCTCGTATCATTGAGGCGTGGGTCTAATAAAAAGAATATTTGGCTTGAGATCTTAAGGTTTAGGAGAAGCAGCAATGTCTTCCATCGAAGAAAATAAAAGAATTGCTCGACGTTGGCTAGAACTGATAACCGAGCATAAGATCGAAGAGATATGCTCTATGACAGCGCCGAATTGGAGAATACACGGTGCAGCACCAGGACTTCCCCCTGGTGCAGATGGAGTACGTAAATTATTTGAAGCAATTGGACCTATTGATCAGGAATGGACGATTGAAGACGTAATTGCTGAGGGTGATAAAGTTGTCGTACGTGCGACCAATACCTGTGTTCAAGAGAGTTTCCTCGGAATACCTGGTGGTGGTCAACGACAAACTTTTTCGGCGATGTTTATACACTGGATTGTTGATGGCAAGATAATTGAAACGTGGCGAAACGCTGATGATTTGGGGCGACTTATTCAACTAGGCGCGCGCATTGAGCCAGGTAGGTCTGAGTAGTAGTCTTGTTTATCAACACTAATAAATTAAGCAATGTACTGCAGGACAGGAAGCTACACCTGCACTACTAGATATTCCCTAGAAGGAGGCTCGCGCCTCCTTGTGACGTCTTTAGGGAGCAAGGGCGTTACCGCGAAGTAAACTACCAATAGTTTTGGCAGTGATTTTTAACTGGGTGATAGGGTTAGCTGGTACTACTGTTTTATAAAGGTAGCTATCAAAGGTTAGCTTTTGCACATCGCGGTCAGCACACATTTCCACGAAGGCTTCACGGGTAGCATCAGAACGGTAGAATACGGTTTGTAGAATGTCCAGAACTTTATAAGTGAGACCGTATTTCTTATCCCAGCGCTTGATATAGAGCTTGAGCTCAGATTCTGTGGGGATACGGGTACCACTGTTGGAGATTTCTACAATGGTTTCAGCGCACATTCTACCTGATTTAGCTGCGAAGTAAATACCTTCTCCAGAAGATTTGGTAACATATCCAGCAGCATCACCAACTAAAGCTACACGACCAACTACGCGACGAGGACGTGGATGTTCAGGAATTGGGTGAGCTTCTACTTTGATGATTTTACCACCAGCTAGTTTTTTAGCAGCACGAGCGCGAATACCCGCTTGCAGTTGTTTGATAGTGGCTTTATGAACTTGCATTGTGCCAGTACCCACAGCTACGTGATCGTATTTGGGGAAAACCCAAGCGTAGAAGTCGGTAGAAACGTCGTCGCCAACGTACATTTCGGCTAGGTCGTTGTAGTATAGCATTTTGTCTTCAGGGAGACGAATGCGTTCTTGGAAGGCGATCGCGTAATTGTAATCTCCTGCATCAATTTCTTTAGCAATGCGAGAGTTAGCGCCATCTGCACCAATAATGAGATCAACCTTTAAGGTTTTGGCAATACCTTGCGCTCCACCTTCTGTATGGTCTACGTAGTGGATGGTATACGGATCTGTCTTGTTTGTGGGAATATCAAGTTTATGAACGGTGGCGTTAATTAAATTTGCCCCTAGCTTTGAAGCGCGATCGCGTAGGAACCCATCAAGCACCTCGCGACGACACATACCAATATATTCTTCTTCATTGTCGAGATTAATATCCACCTCGCGATCAGAAGGCGAAATCATTTTCATCTTCCTCACCCGACGGTCTATAATATTTTGCGGCAAGTCGAATTCACTTACCATACACAAGGGAATTGCGCCGCCACAAGGTTTGGCATTGTCCAGCTTGCGTTCAAACAAAAAGGTTTCAATACCAGCTTTTGCCAGTGTTTCGGCAGCAGATGAACCAGCTGGTCCTGACCCAACAACAGCAACCCGTAGTGTCAAAGGTCTTCTCCCAATCTAAAAAATTTACCCAAAGCATCGTATCATGGACTTTTGGCTGATTTCTCGCTTGGACTCCCATTTTTGACACAAATGCAATATTCCTTAATATTTCGCTAAGAAAATTAGGTTTGCTATTTAAGCTTTTCTTTAGCTTTGCGGAAAATTCGCCTTATTGCCAACCCTACTTGCAACAGGGAGCTAGATTCTTTCCCCTCTCCCAATTCCCAAAGGGTTAGGGAAAGGGTCAATGGTT
Source organism: Aetokthonos hydrillicola CCALA 1050 (assembly GCF_017591665.1). Taxonomy (GTDB): domain Bacteria; phylum Cyanobacteriota; class Cyanobacteriia; order Cyanobacteriales; family Nostocaceae; genus Aetokthonos; species Aetokthonos hydrillicola. The sequence goes on from NZ_JAAKGC010000042.1 coordinate 30,902, forward strand.
TGACAATCTGCCAAAACCATTGCTGACCAAAGCAACGCTCAATTTTGAAACCATCCTGCGATCATCTTGCTTAATATAATCAGCGAGCAAGATGCTCGCACTACCAAATGATAAATTTCAGTAATTGGGAACATCCGAATTGTAGTAGCGAGTCTAGACTAAAGCGCTTTGCAGGTGCGTCAGGTACATTTATTAGGGGCTTTCCGGCGTACCCTCCGGGAACGGCTAAAGCCGAACGCTCTCACACTGTCGGTGTACCTCATTTATCTGAAAACTGCTGTAATTTGTTAGTTACAACTTAATCAGTCAATTAGTTTTAATATATAATTTAGCTACACATTAACTTACTTGAGAAGTTTTAAATGAAATCCACTTTCTTCGGGACTCTTACATAGGTACTCTCGCTCATTGTTATCTTTAGCGTCCTTGGAATTTTTAACTACTTGAACGAGAACAGCTTGTTGATTAACAGGCTCACCATTTTGGAATTGGAGCGAGTATCCTGAAGTTTCTCTTGGGTCAAATTTGAGGGACTTCAGCTTGTCTAATACTGCTTCTCTTGAAGGATTTTGAGACTCTGGTATAGCTTTGATAGCTTCGATGAAAGCCTGAGTTGCATCATAACTAGAAAAAGTTCGCCAGCTCACACCACCTCCCCATCTTACACAAGTTGTGTCTACAAAATTATTGGAATTAGCGTCTCCGGTAGAGAAAGGAATTGCTATAACTAAGCCTTCAATAGTCCCTTTACCTAGTTTGATAATATCGTTTCCAAATAATACATCTCCTCCTAATATACTGACATTTTGACGGAGATTTGCTCTAATTTTTTTAATTTCCTCAGCAAGTTGAATTACAGTCGAAAATAACTCCAAATTTGGAAGAAATACAACTCCATCTGCTTGATTTTGAAAAATGCGGAAGGCTTCATAAGATGGATTTATCTCTGGATTTGCTAAATTTGTGGTAAGTATTACATTTCCCCCATCCTTTTTAAATAACTTTTCAAATTCTTTCTTTACGCTTTCACTATAAGAATCTCCCTTTTTATAAAAAATCACAACTCTTTTCAACTGATTATTTTTAGCATAGTCAGCTAATTTTTTCGAAGTTTTTACATCTGAAGTAACTGTTCTATGGAAAGCTTTTGTATGTGATTCGTTCCAGCTTAATTTTGTGCTAGTACTAGTAGGAGATATCATTGCTAAACTTACTCGATCATACTTAGTAAGTGCGGCTGCACTAACAGAGCTAGCACTATGTCCAATCACTCCTAAAACACTGTTATCTTTAACAAACTCTTGGGCAATTGTTTCAGCTACTTGCAGATCTCCATGATCATCTGCAATAATGATATTCAGTAATCGACCATTGAGTCCATTGTTTTGATTAAAATTAGACTGTGCTAGTGCAACACCTCTCAGTATTTCCCTTGCGATTTCCTTTCTGGCATTTATATCGTTTATAGGTACGGCAACCGCTAAAGTTAGATAGTTTCCTTTTTGATGAGCTATAGCATTATTATAATAAATTTCTACTTCGGGATCATTCTTATCAAGATTTTTAGCTTTTTCTAACAATTGAACTGCTTTTGGATAATCTTCATTTTTAAAGGCTTCAACTCCCTGTTTGAGAAAATAATTACCATTGCCAAGAAAAAAAGAGCGCTCGCCTTCGCTAAATAACATCGGTTCAGAAATATAAGGAGTATATATGGATTGAAATTTTTCCTTTAATTGAAATACTGTTGCACCAGTTACAATAACCATCGTTGTAGCTATTCCTGCAAGCCATTTCTGTACACGCTGAGATTTTAGTATCTTTTTTTCTAAATTAGCTATTTGCCCTTCTTGGTTAGCTTTGAGGTAATTTATTTCTAATTCTTGGCTAGAAGTAATAAATTGATAATCTTCAATTGTCAAGATTTTACCATTACGCCATTCAATTGCTTTCTGTAATTTCTCACCTTGTAAAAGATAAGACTTATCTTGGCGTTCAGAAGACAACCATCCTAGTAACTCTTCTTCATAAGGCTTTTTGTCTGCTAGCATTTTAGCAACCCATTTTGAATCAAAAACTGATTCGTAAATGGGATTATAAACTCTTAATTTTCCGTTATTTTCTAGTACTAAACCTGACAAAATTAATTCACTTTGTTCCAGGCTATTATTATCTGGTAATTCTTGATTTTGTAAAATTTTTAGGTAAAATTTAAGCAATTTAACAATAGGTTGTTTACTTTTAATAATCCGCTGGCGAATCGTCCTTAAGTGCTGCGGTTCATCCTGAGATTCCCAATTTTCAATGATACGGGATTTGACTAATTCTTCAATCCACTCACATAGCGCCTTTTTATCACTGGGAATAATATCTTCATGATCTGAAATAATTTTACAAATTTTTTGCGTTAGAAACGGTTGACCCCCAGTCCATTTTAAAACCTCTTGCAGAACTTCTTCAGTAATTTTCGAGTTACTGACTTTACTTTGTAATCCTTGTGCTAGAGGTCGAGCTTCCTCAAATGAAAAAGGATTTAATTGAATTGGGTTACCGATATTAAAGGGTGTACGCTGGGTATCTTGAATTAATTGCGAAGGTGTAGCTACTCCTAACAGAGCAAAGGTAACTCGGTTGTAGCTTTGGTTGTTAGCACGCTCATTATAGCAATATCGGATAAATGAAAAAAAATCATCTATTGGAAAAGCTAAACTGAGAACAGTGTCAATTTCATCTATAAAAATAACAATAGATGCGGAAACTTCTAGTAGTAATTTTTCTTCAAAAAATTTACTCAATCTTGCCAAATAAGTTAGCCTTTTGTGTTCCTCCCACCAAATTTCTAATCGATCCGTCTCTAACTGAAACTTACGAGTCAACGCTGTGATGAAAGTATAATACCATTGGTCTTCGGTGACTGCTTGAGTCCCAATACCAGATAAATCGATGACAACACAGGCAAAGCCTTCATTTTTTAACTTTTGACTGACTCTTACCTGCAAGCTAGACTTACCCATCTTGCGTGAGTTGAAGACATAACAAAACTTCCCAGCTTTTAGTTTCTCATAAAGATTTTTGTCCGCTTGTCGCTCTACATAACTAGGAGCGTCTAGTTTTAAAGTGCCTTCCACTTCATAGTATTCTCGTCCTGTCTCCATTATTGATTTTCTCCTGTTGCTTATCTGTTAAGTAATCAGACAGAATTAATTACACAATCAATACTGCTTGATTAACAAAAAAAAGTTGAAAGGCTTGTAGTTGTGCTGTCTTGGCGCTATAGACACGCAGTGGCTTCCCGTAAGGGTAGCGCAACTACGAACCTATTCGTAGCGACCTAGTTGCTGACGACTAAAGGTAACGGCGGAAATATTGACGATACAATTGGCAACGTGGGTTAGCAAAATCTCGATCTAACTTCACTAGTCCCAAACGTTGCAACGATTTTGCTGGTATAGGATTTAACTCAACAGTGTTATCTTCATGAGCGTTTACAACCTGACTGAATGCTGCTTGCAAGTCTGGCTTCTGTTGAAGAATTTCTAAAAGTTCGCGCAGATGGTCACTGAATGGTCCAGCTACGGTAGGTGCTTCTTGCAAAAGTTCTTCAAGGGTAATTCTGTGACGCTTAACGTAATCAGCAGCCATTCCCAGCAGAAGAGGATGTCCTCCTAGCATAGCCATCAGTTGCTCAACTTGACCCTCTGACCAACTTAGTCGATGACGCGTAACCAAACGCTGCACCTGTTCCAGATTTAATTCGGGTAAGTCAACTACTTTCCCAACACCACCAAGAGGTGAAGTATTAATATCTAGCTCAGCATAAAATTCGGTGGAGTGGACAATTATCAAACGGAGTTTGTCCCAAATCTCACTATCTAAATCACTGCGCCTTGCACGATCATACCAATTTCGCAGCATTATACAAAACTGGTTGGCGATTTTAGGCTGTTCAAAAACCAAATCAGCATCATCTAGAGCTAATAGCAAAGGTTTAGGAGTTTTTGCCAAGAGGTGTCTTTCAAAGTAATCTCCGGTTTTATATATGGGATCTGGTGGATTGTTCCAATACTCATCCAAATGATCAGGTAGCTTTAGCTTGCTACTAACAACAAAACAAAATGACTTTAAGAATCTCTCCAGATCATTAGAAACTAGAGAATCTACTAAAGTATGACAGCTTAAAGTCACTATTTGATAATTATGGTTCTCTCTTACATAACTGACAATCCTATTCATCAGCGATGTTTTACCCATATTGTCAGGTGCTTTGATCCGGATCAGAGAACCTCCCTGTAAAACCTTCCTGAAACATTCCCTTTCAATAGAAAGGTGTGGTACATAGAGATCAGCACGGTATTTGTCTACTCTTTTCCGGAGAAATGGAGTTAATTCTTCTGGGATACCTTTTAACTGAATCTCAGTACGACCAAACTTATATGCGTCTTCAATCGAGCAATTTGCAGCCAGTGCTTTGTAAAAACCAACAGCAAACGCGATCGCCGCATTATCCCCGATCTCTTTTCTCATGCCAATTACGAAGGGGATATATTTAACAATAGCCCTTGCCTGAATATCTGAATAACAAGCATTTAGAACCACACACTTAACTGTATCGGCTACTAATTCAAACAGCGCAGCCAAAGCCTTAGGTGTTAAGGGGTGCTGTTGACCCAACTCATTTTCAATGTAAAGCTCACCAGTACTGTTACCATGCCCAGAAAAATGAACAACATCAGGCTTAAAATCGTGTATTGCTTGGCTGATATCTCCTGAACGTGCAGAAAATACGTAATCGAATAAAAATCTTTGTGAGTGGTTAGGTATTCCCAGCTTGATATCTCGTAACTCCTGTTGTAGACGCAGCCTAGTAGTATCGGTAGGTTCTGCAGTCAAGAACAGAATTCTTATCGGGCTATCGTTCCACATTCAGAATTGTTCCATAAGCTAGCTAAAAGCAGTGTAACAAATTCTCATTATTCCCTGTTTGATATAGTACCGAAGATAATTAGCTGGTCGATACCAGTTTTCCTGTTATACCAATTTTCTGTGAAGCTGCACATTATTTTTACCCCTCCTAACCTCCCCTTGGAAAGGGGAGGAAAGAAGGCGGTGGGGTTATTTCTATGTGTCTTCATATAAAAATGGTATTACCTAAAAATGTGACGCTTGGAGGTGCTGTAAATAGTTGGAAACAATAGTAGTGCGGGCATCTTGCCCGCTAATATCTTCACATACCGCCCAGAAGCCAAGAATTCCGCGCATCCCTTATATTTTTATTATCATCCCAATGCAAAGGCACTTCAATTATCGAATCCCGTGGAAAGCAAATTGATTCACCATTTTCAACATATATGATTTCCCCCTCAAGAAAATGGCGGTAAGTATCTTGGACAATTCCAACCAAATCCAGACCGTCTACTGCGGTGACTTGCACATAAATTCCTTCGGAATAAACCGAACCGTGATTTACAGAAATTCTTACAATGTTATTTACAGTAATTGCGTTCCGAATCTCTGGATTCAGTAATTTTCCATACCAATCATAAACATCGGCTTGGTGAGTAAAAAAGACTCCATCTTTCATTTGAATCTCTTTAGTTGTTAGTATTAAAAAATACTACTGTAAGCTTTATAATTTAATCTTTGAAAAATAAGGGTGTTGCTAAATAGAAATATCAATTCCTTTCACCCGGATGCGCAGAGAGTAAGAGTTTAATAAAAATTATGGATTATCTCCTTTTGGGTTAAACACATAGCAATACCTTTTTCGTAGTAAGCTGCTTCGTTAATAAAAACTGGGTACACGGTTGATTCACCTTGGTAGGTAATAGTCTCTCCGTCAAAAGTCAAAAATATAGGTTCACCTGGAGCAAGTGGCTGATAATCTTGAAACTGAAGTTGTGGATGGATCATCGCTTGCAGTTCACCAGATTCATTTCTGGGGTAATCAATGGTTCCAATATGGCGATAAACAGTGAGGCTTTTGTCAAAAGATGGTATTTCTCCGCGATTATATTGCTCGAAGTAATTTAAAGCATTGATAACCAAAGCTTCAGTTTTCCGAAAAAAATCAGCTTGTAAAACTCCTTGAGGTACTGCTCCAACTTCAATGGTGCAGCCTAACTCACAAATAGATGGCAAGCCAAAATATTCTTCCGATTTCCGTGATAGATAAATATTTATCGAAGGGTTTAAGCTCTGAAGATAGGTAACTAATTGCAGGTTGAAAGAGCGATCATCGGTCATTAAAGTTAACCCCATATTTGCAGTTGAGCTATGAAGGTCTAAAATGACATCAACCGGCGTTTTGCCATTTGCACCAAATAAATTATTTATTTCTCTAGCTCGGATATCTTCATAACTAGAGCGTGTCAAATCTTGTAAGTCAGACTTTTTAAAACTACGGTTGAGATCTTGATCAATATATCGACGCACTGCTGCAAATGCTTTGGGATTTGCCAAGAAAGTTAAAGTTTCAAAGTTGTCTCGCTGTATCAAATAAGGATGGTTTTCGAGTTTTTTGACCACATATATACCAGTGAACTCGTTTCCGTGGACTCCCCCAACTATCAATACTCGTTGAATTGAATTTATTGTCATTAAATTTTTCTGCCCCTGTGGTTGTTACAATCAATCTTAACAAGCGACAGTCCCTAAATAATCGTCGTTTTTCGCTACCCTAGCTAGAATAGAAAATTTTTGTCTAAGGAAGTGATAGTTGCTTTCCCTGAGTGCATTTTCGTCAGCACCCCCGGCTTGAAGCCCGAACAGTGCTGAGCGAAAGTCAGACGTCAAAAGTCGGATGAATCAGGACTTCTGGCTATTTGAAATGGTTGGGTTAATTCAACTTCGTTCTGAAATTTGGCTGTTATTCTCTCAAGGCGTTCATTAGCTTTTTCAAGGCGATCGCTAGCATCTTTGGCAAGCTGGATGAAAACCATACTTGACACAAACCCGCCAGCAGTCGTCACATTTCCCTCCGAAGCTTTCCCAGATAGTAACAATCCAACCCCCACAAACCCTACAATGGCACTTGCTCCTGTCATAATTAATGCAAGTACAAAACTATGATGAGCCATGTTAAAAGTTTGTTGTGCTTGGCGTAACCCTTCCTCTGTAATACGAGCCATTAATACTAAATCAGAGTCAGGGGTAACACTATCAACGGATGCAAACTTATTATTTCTCATGTCTTTATTATCTGATGTAAGTTAGTCGCATTATCCTTGCTTTTCTATTACCATTTCCTCACAAGGATCCCAGTACTATTGTTTCTGTGTAGAAAGACTAACAAGCTGACTACTGTGTATAAAATTTATGGATCATACTTGTTACCCTAAGCCCTATCCTCCCAGGAATAGAAAAATTGATGGTGATAAGTCTATAGTTTCTGTATTTGTTTAAATTTTTCAACACCTGCTCTGACAGCCTGGTTGTTAAGTAAAGTTAGAATGGAAACCAATTCAAAAAAGTGAACTTACTCTAAGTACAGATGGATCAGGAAACATTTGACACAATCCTAGAGAAATTAACCAAGCAGGAAGAAAAAGTTTTACGGCTGTTCTTAGAGGGGAAAGATGATAGAGCGACCGCTGAGGTTCTATATTGTACACAGGAAAATGTTAGAGCTCATCTTGCTAATATTTGTAAAAAATTTTACTTAACACAAAGCGAAAATACCCGTGGTTGTTCTCACCGAGATGAGTTAATAATTTTGTGCTGCAAATTTAAACCAGAATGGGTTGCTCCGCTATCTCGCCAGCGAGTCGGGTGTCCTTCGTTTGAATATCCCAATGGCAGAGTCCCGCTAGAGTCTTATTTTTATCTACCGCGAAATAATATTGAATTGCACTGCTCTCAAGCAATTCTCCAATCCGGTGCGTTGATTCGTATTAAAGCCCCAAAGTTGATGGGGAAAACCTCATTGATGACCCGAATATTTGCTGAAGCTAAAAAGAAAATGCAAATTTGTGCTGTGGAGGTTAACCTTGCAGAAGCAGATCGAGAGAAGTTAGATGATTCAGAAAAATTTTTGCGTTGGTTCTGCACTATTATCGGAGAACAGCTAGGATTAGAACAGCAATTGATAAATTATTGGAAATCCTCTTCTGAGCTAAGACATAATTGTACAACTTATTTTGAGCGATATTTATTACCTCAAATTAATTGTCCCTTAGTTTTAGGTTTGGATGAGGTCGAGCGTATTTTTCCCTATGCTGTCGCGCAGGATTTTTTAACGCTATTGCGGCTCTGGCATGAGAAAGCAAAAACTTCACCTATTTGGGGCAAGTTGCGGTTGATTATTTCTCATTCAACAGAGGTGTACGTCAAACTGAAAGCCACTCAATCTCCTTTCAATGTTGGCGAACCTATCGAGCTTTCCGAGTTTAGCGTAGAACAGATCAAGAATTTAGCCATTCGTCATGGATTGGGATGGGCAGATTCCCAAGTAGATAAATTGATGATGATAATTGGGGGACATCCCTATTTAATCCGGTTAGCACTTTATCATTTGGCAACTCAATCTATAAATTTGGAACAATTGTTACGACAAGCACCCACTGAAGCAGGAATCTACAGAGATCATTTGCGGGGTCTATTAGCAATTTTGCGTCAGGATGCAGATTTGGCAAAAGCATATAAAACAGTTGTCACAGCGTCAAGCTGGGTGGAATTAGACCCAATGAAAATTTATTTATTGTGGAGCATGGGATTAGTAAGTAAACAAGACAACAAAGTAATGCCTCGTTGTCATTTGTATCATCAATATTTCCGGTCTGTATTATGAATAACAATAAATATTACGTAGGAGGCAGTCTGCCGATTAACTGGCCAACATATGTCATACGCCAGGCAGACGAAGACCTTTATCAAGCCTTAAAAGAGAGTTGCTATTGTTATGTTCTAAACTGTCGCCAAATGGGCAAGTCGAGCTTAGGTGTGCGGACGATGCAAAGACTGCAAAACGATGGAATTGTCACTGCTTTTGTGGATCTCACTCAGTTCGGTAGTCAAAGCGATACGACAAGAGAAAAGTGGTACTGGAGTCTTATAGATAGTTTGTTGAGTGCTTTTGAGTTATGGGAACAATTTGATTTGGAAAAATGGTGGCACAAACGTGAATGCTTGACGCTAGCCAAACGATTTAGCGATTTTGTTGAACAGATACTTCTCAAAAAAATTGATAAACAAATTGTGATTTTTATCGATGAAATTGATAGTATTCTAAGTCTAGAATATTGCCTCGATGATTTTTTTGCCTTAATTCGCTATTTTTATAACCAGCGGTCGATCAATCCAGAATTTAAGCGTCTCACCTTTGCTCTGTTAGGAGTAGCCACTCCTTCAGATTTAATTCAAGATCGAACAGAAACACCTTTCAATATTGGGACAGCAATTGAACTGCAAGGTTTCCAATTGACAGAAGTCCAGCCATTAACCGAAGGATTACAGGAGAAAGCAGACGATACTCAAGCGGTTATGAAGGAAATTTTGCGATGGACTGGCGGACAACCTTTTCTAACTCAAAAAATATGTAAATTAGTTAGTCAAATTGATGTGAGATTAACTACAGGTTATGAGAAAAGACAAATAGAAGAAATAGTTATATCAAAAATTATTAATAATTGGGAAGATCAGGATAATCCTCCACATTTAAGAACGATAAAATACAGAATTTTAGAAGATGAAAATTACCAGATAAACCTACTGGAAACTTATCGAAAAATTTTGGAAAAAGACGAGATACAAACCGAGGAAATAGATCCAGAGATTCTTTTAAAGTTAAGATTGTCTGGGTTAGTAGTCCAACAAACAAAAAAGGTTAAAGTTTATAATAATCTTTATAAAGCTATCTTTAACTCTCAATGGATTGATAATCAATTAGCAACAATTCGCCCTTATGCTCAATCGATGAAGGCTTGGTTTGTTTCTCATAGCAAAGATCGCTCTAAACTTCTAAAAGGAAAAGATTTAGAAGAAGCTCTTCGATGGAAAGATAATAAAAACTTGAGTCAGAGAGATTATCAGTATTTGAATGCTAGTAAGGAATCAAAATACAATAGAAATTTAACAATTATTTTATTAACAGTGGGCAGCTTTTTTCTAGGAACTATCGGATCAGGATTTTGGTTTTATGAAAAATATGGTTCCTGTCCTATTGAAAAAGGAGTTGTAGGAGAAAAAATCAAGGATATCGAAAAAGGCAAGGACATCTGTTTTAGAACATTGATTACTAGTGGAGAAAAAATAGCCTTTCTTTCTAGTAATAATTTTCATCTTTCTCGGGGGACTGAATATTTTAAAAAAGGAGACTACAGCCAAGCTATTAAATTATTTCAACAAGCTATACAAAGTGATGTTACCGATCCAGTATCTCAGATCTATCTCAACAACGCTAGAGCTAGGCTCAAGGGTAACCCTTTAAAGCTAGCAGTTGTTGTTTCTATTGACTACTATGAATATGCAGCCAAAGAAGTATTAAGAGGTGTGGCTGATGCTCAAACTGAATTTAATGAACGTGGCGGGAAAAATAATCGTTTGCTAGAGATAGTTATTGCTAATGATGGAAATGAACCACCAGTCGCTGAAAAAATTGCAAAAGAATTGGCTGATAAAAAAGATATTTTAGGAGTTATAGGACATCATGCTAGTGAGAGTAGTTATCAAGCATTACCTATCTATAAAGAAATGCGAGTAGCTATGGTTTCTCCTACAAGTTCTAGTAGTAAATTAAAAGGAGATGTATTCTTTCGGGCTGTTAACTCTACAAAAGAATCTGCTCACAAATATGCTCAATATATTAAATATCATTTAAATTTAGATGAAATAATTATTTTTTATGACAAAACAAGTCTCTATAGCAATAGCCTCCAGAAAGATTTTAAAGATGCTTTCAATAAGTTAGGGGGAAAAATAGTCAATAATGATAATGGTATTTCAATAAGTGATCCTAATCTAGATATTGAAGAACAGATAGAAAATATTGCTAAACAAAAAAGCAAAGCAGCTTTTTTAATAGCTAGCGTAGAAACTAATTCCGTAGCAATTGCATTCAATAGAATAAATGGTCAGCTACCATCAGAGCAAAAAATACAACTATTAAGCTCTATGTCACTATCCGAAGAAGAGACTAAACAAAAGGGAAAAAACTTCATTGAGGGAATGGTTTTTGTCAGTCCTTGCTTAGCAGAAAAATCTGACTATATGAAGCAAGCTGCAAAAAGATGGGAAAAAACAATTTATTGGCGTGTTGCTACTAGCTACGATGCAACACAAGCTTTTATTAAAGCAATCGAGTTATCAAAAGAACCAACAAGGGAAGAGATTCTTCAGAATTTGCACTCAGTTAGACTTCCTGTGAATAAAACTTCGGGATTTGGACTGAGTTGGAATTCAGATAATTCTAATACCATGAGGAAATTTTGCATAATTAAGATTCATAACCATAAATTTGAAGAAATTTTAGAAAAAAAATGATGTCGGTGTAGTCACTTGAGAAGGCACAAAGCAGGTAAGATATTATCAAAGCCTTGGTGTGACTAGTTTATAGGAAAAAATGCAGGCATTTTACCACAAAACATTACTATTTCGGAGATGTCTATTGGTGTTCCTAGAACCGTCGGGTTCTGACAAGACTTGCTAAGGGAATTCTAATGAGCAGATTACGTCCAAAACATAAAAGATTAATTGCCTTGGTGCTGTCTGTTACCTTGTTGATGTTTGGTTGTGTGCCAAATCTGCTGCGATCCCCCTCCGGGGGCAGCGCTTCGCTATCGCCACATGGTAACGGGATCAACGTTATTTTAATGATTGGCGACGGGATGGGTTGGGAAATGGCTCGCGCTGCGGCAGTAGCGAAAGGCTTGACCATGTACACTAACGATAAAGGACAAGGTTTGAATTTTCAAAAGCTTTCTGGTTACACCTTAGCAACTACATACGGTACCACTATTAAAGGTAGTGACGGTAAGTTTTCCACTAATAACTCTGCACTGGATGGAACTAACCCCGCAACTGCTCAAAGTCCTATTCGTGCTGGCTTTAATTTCAACCCTACTTTTAATCTTGATAATTCCGGGAGTGGAAGCAGCACATCAGAAGGTAATCTTGTAGGCTATGATGTTGCTCGCGGTGGTGTGAATCCTTGGACACCTGGTAACGACAAAGAGTACATTAAACAAAACTACCCCGACTCTGCTAACACAGCTACTGCTCTCTACACTGGTGTTAAGACTTATAACAATGCCCTAGGTGTAGATATTTATGAAAAACGCCAAACAACTATTTTAGAGAAAGCTGCACTCAAAGGCAAGTCTACAGGCTTAGTCACCTCAGTACCAATTAGCCATGCAACTCCTGCTGCTGCCACATCCTTTGTGAACCGTCGTAATAAATATGACTTGGCAAGCCCCGATCTAGATAACATTCTCCAGCAATCTCTACGGTTATTTAAACCAACTGTTTTACTGGGTGGGGGTCACCCTTTGGATTTGGAAAACAAGACTAACGTTGGAGGAGTCTATAATTACACCTACATCAACCAATCAACTTACGAAAAACTCAAGAGCAAACCTACTTCTAACGAATACGGCTACACGTTTCTAGAACGATCTCCAAACGCAACTGCAACGTTGTTGAAAACTGCCGCTAAACTTGATCCCAGAACAGATAGACTACTAGGGTTGTATGGTGCTCGTGGGCAAAACGGTAATCTTCCCCTGGCTACAGCTAACGGCGATTACAGTAGCACAGGATTGAGTAACTCCTCCTTACACTCCACCGCAGAGAAAAACAATCAAATTCCTCAACCTGACACTATACGTCCTTTGTCTCCCGGCGAAACTGATGCTCAATTCATCGCCAGAGAAATCAATGAAAACCCCACCTTAGCAGATCTAACAAAAGCTGCGCTTACGGTTTTGGGTAAGGATCCAGACGGCTTCTGGTTGATGGTTGAAGGCGGTGATATTGACTGGGCTTGTCACGACAATAATATGGATGATCTCATCGGTACCGTAAATAGCTTTGACAAAGCCGTTGAAACTGTACTCGATTGGATTAATAAAAATGGCGGCTGGCAGAAGAATTTGCTGATTGTCACTGCTGATCACGATCACTATCTGACGCTGAATCCCAATTTTCCTCAATTATTAGCTGAGTTTGGTGCACAAAATTTGACTTATAGCAAGCACAAACCTACACAAGCAGGTCATTATTGGGGTTCAGATTCTAATACGAAGTACGCTTGGGGTACTCACACTAACCATTTAGTACCAGTTTATTATCAAGGTGGCCCAGTCAGCTTAGCTAAGTATATAGGTAAGGAAGTTACTTTTGTTGATTATCCTCCTAAAGGTGCTGCCAAGACTTATTCGATTACTGGCGTTCCTGGTGTAGTGGATCAAACCCACATTTATAAGGTTATGCTTGAAACAATCAATGCACCTGCTGCACCTCTGAGATGAATGGCAAATCCTCAGACCGCAGATATTAATAGCTTATGTAATACAATTGGTAGAAGCACCCTGATTGGAATATGACTATTGCCTATTCCCTTTCTCCATGAATGAATTTAATTTTGTCCAACTACTTAACTGCTCTTTTAACAAGTTGCTTAACTGATTTGCATCCAATGTGTTGGTGGTGGAACATTATCAGGTAGACGAGTAGTGCGATCGCCCAATGCCATTGTAATCTGGTGTGGTTCCAAGTTTTTGACCCCTGTAAGAATTGCCCCGTCTAGTTTGACATCACAAAGGTTTGCCTCATGAAGGTTAGCAGCCGTGAGATTTGCCCCACAGAAATTAGCTTCATCGAGTATTGCTCTTTGTAGGCTAGTTCCTATAAGGTTTGCTCCACCCAAATCAGCTTCTCTCATACTCGCCTCAGAGAGGTTAGCAAATAAGATCTCTGTATGTTGTAGTTTTGCTGCGTTCAAGTTTGCTTGTTGCAAATTGGCTCCATTCAGGTTGGCTTGTTGTAAATTAGCCCCTATCAAACCTGTTCCTTGCAAATTTGCCTTACCCAGCTTTGCGCCTTGTAGGTTTGCAAGAAAAAGCTTTGCTCCAGAAAGGTTAGCAACCTTGAGATTTGCCCCGTGTAAGTTAGCCTTATAGAGGTTAGCATCACACAAATCTGCTGCACGAATACTAGCTCCAGAGAGGTTAGCTGCACGGAGGTTGGCATTGCACACCGACGCCCGATTCAGGTTTGCTCCACTGAGGTTAGCTTCATGTAAATTGGACAACTCCAAATTGGCTTCACACAAGATAGCTCCAGACAGATTAGCTTGCTCTAGATCTGCTCCAGACAGATTGGCTTCGCGCAGATCCACTCCATAAAGATCAGCTTTTCGTAGATCCGCCTTTTGTAGGTTGGCTTGTCGCAGATCTGCACCACAAAGATCAGCCCTTCGTAGATCTAGTTTGTAATTTTTGGGATCCTTCTCCACGTTACGCCTACCAATCACAGTCAGCGCAGCTTGAATATCAGTTGGGATCTTTGCTCTAGCTTCAGTTTGCCGTTCAACAAACCTGAGCTTAGGTGTTTCTATCTCCGTACTTACGTTGTCGGGCGAGATATCTTCGGCACTAATGTTCTCTTGTTCAAGTCTACTGGCAGTATTTTCTCTTATAAAGGCAGTGAGAATTTCCATTACTGTCCAATACTCTTGAGGAGAATCTTGAGCAACTCTCTCTAACGTATAAATTGCGCCTGTCCGTGTTGCCACATTGTGATGCCCAAGCTGTGTAATTGCAGTCATCATACGTTCTGCAATCAAATGCTCTTGAGCTAGCTGAATATTTTTCATGCCAATTTCAATGTTTTTCTCAGCAGTAAGCGCATTCTTGTGCATAGCTTCTGATCGTGATCTTGCATAATAAGCATTAATCATGACTGCTAATCCCAAGAAAAGTGTTGCAGTAGTTGCTAATGCTTGAGTTCTACTTTCTATTTTTTCCTGATCTGACAATCCCTGACTTTTGGGAAATGCTAATAAAATTACAGTCGGTGATAGACTAAACAGAAGTGTTATTACTATCAACCAACCCCTAAGTACGTCTGTCTTCTTAGCAGACATAATTATTGTATCCCTCGCAACACAGAATGATTACGTAAAATATTGGGAATTAAAGAGTATAGCATTTGTCTCAAAATTTCAATACCTGTCACAAGAACGAGTGAATTTTCTGTCACTTAGCTGCTAGATGTTATGTAATTTTCTGAGCTTTTTATGTATATGATCCAGCAAAGGATTTTTGCCAAGCAATTGGATCAGTAAGCTTATTACAGAACCCCGCATATAGATAACTGCTACTCTCATTTTTGGCATTTAACTTTCCTAGAGTCTATTCGACAAACTACGATTCTGACCTCTTGCCCGGCGCGAATAGAGTTGTTTAAGTATAAATTTTTTCCGGGGGAACTTTGTACCTCCTGTAGTCTAAACGCAGTATTATTTTGCACAAAGTGAGTTATAATCTTCATAAATTTCTAGTCAATTTGAAGATAATCCTCGCTTATTTGTTTTTCAATCGTAGACTGCACCCAGACAAATTTGTATTCGTTTTATATCTACTTGTGATGAGCGCTACTTAATAGTTGAATCTAGCCACTTAGCTTGTCTTTTTTGACTCTTACCCTGCTCAGTAATACTCAAAGAAGATTCTACTAACCAGATTCTAAAACCAAGCGCGTCGTTGTGCATCAGATGTTAATCATTAATAATGACTACCTACAATAGCAACTCACAATTTATAGAGAATCTAATTATAGACCAAGAATGTTTAATTAGGGGATAGGGGATAGGGGAACAGTTCTGCAGCCAGGTTTACCAGTATAGGAATCCGGCGTGCATAGGAGTTACTTTACAAGTACATATAACGTGTTAACTGCTCTCTACTTTTATGAAGATGCTGCAAACTTTAGAACCGGTTTTTAAAGATTTAGTATTGATTGGTGGCGGTCACAGCCATGCAATTGTTCTGAAAATGTTCGCGAGCAAACAATTACCTGGAGTACGTTTAACTTTGATTACTGAGAGTAAAGATACACCTTACTCTGGAATGCTACCGGGATATATTGCAGGATTTTATACTTACGAACAATGTCATATTAACCTGCGATGGTTAGCAAATTTTGCCCAAGCACAGTTATATATCGACCGAGTTGTCGGTCTAGATTTGAAAAACAATAAAGTTCTTTGTGCCAACTATCCTCAGATAGATTTTGATGTTTTATCGATAGATATTGGTAGCACTCCAGCGATGATATCTGTACCCGGTGCAGAAGAACATGCTATTCCAGCTAAGCCAGTCCCACAATTATTAAAATATTGGGATGCTCTGTCCAGAAATGTTACGTGTGAACTTAAAACAAATATTCAACAGGCAATTAGCATTGGGATCGTGGGTGGTGGTGCAGGCGGTGTAGAATTGGCGCTGTCAATGCAAGCAAGATTGCATAAGATTTTGAATCCGGGTTATCCAGAAATTCATTTATTCCAACGTCATGCTGAATTAATGCCTGATTATCATCACTGTGCACAACGCCAAGTCAAACAACTTCTACTGCAGCGCGGTATTAAGTTGCACTTGGGAGAAACTGTGTCTAGAGTTGAACTACAGCAAGTTATCTGTGAATCCGGCTTAACAGTAGAGTGTAATCCGATTTTTTGGGTGACACAAGCGTCTGCACCTCCCTGGTTAAAAACTACCGGACTATCTACTAATGAGCAAGGTTTTATTCTTGTTGAGGACACCTTGCAATCTCAAAGCCATCCCCACGTATTTGCGGCGGGGGATATTGCTACAATGATCAATCATCCGCGTCCAAAAGCGGGAGTGTTCGCTGTTAGGCAAGGTAAGCCTTTGTTTGAGAACTTACAACGGATGATGTTGGGTAAAGTTCTCAAACCTTATAAACCACAGAAACAATACTTGAGTTTAATCGGTACAGGGGATGGACGTGCGATCGCCTCACGCGGAATTTTCACATTACCACCTCACAAGCTATTCTGGCGCTGGAAAGATTGGATTGATCGTCGATTTATGGAGCGTTTCAGCTAGTAGAGACCCAACAAAATCCTATAACTGCTGGGTATCTACCGTCAACTAGCCTTTATTTCCTGCTTGATCCCCTACCAGAAGGAGGTAGAGCGTTCCGAGATACAAATTCGCCTACAGCAATACCTGTTGTAATACCATCTTCGACAGCAGACGGAAAATGCACTCCACCATAAATACGACTAGCACCAACTTCTTGAGCTAACTGTGTAAAGCTATTGTATGAATGAAAAACACCAGGTAGCTCTTGTGAAGTGGCGGTAAAACTAGTGTTCTCACCAAAGAAGTCAGACAAAATTTTACTAGCTGCACCACCAAACACAGCATGTGCTGCTAAGTAATCAGGATGTGATGGAGTGACTAATAGAGAGTTCCAGGTTGGATCGGGAACAGTATTTGGATTCGTAGCAGTGTCCGCTTCCTGAATTGCCGTAATTGGTCGCCATCTATTAAATGTATATTTAGCATCATAGGCAGCAATGCCAGCATCAGCTTCTGCTATGTTCAGTAAAGCAAATAACCTAACATTTTCTTCTAGTGTATTACCATGGTGCAAAGCTATTCCTTCTGCAAGGGAATTCAATGCACCAGGGGTAGCAAAAGTGTCTGCGCGTCCATAAGCCCAGAACTTAGCAATTTCTGTTTGTTCTGGAGTGCGGATAGTGCTGTTTGCAGCACCCAAAGTTTTAACTGTATTGAACTCTTGTGCATATGCAATACTTTCAAGAGCAGGAAAACCACTTGGACGAAATGCGGAACCACTTGGTATAGCAAACGGAGTCACCTTACCCCAATTAGGGTTTGCTGCTACTGAAAAATTAGGAGGGGTTGGTCGCCATATACCAGGTGATGGTGGTAAGCTGTAAGGAGGTTGAGTTGCCTGAGCTGATCCATCGTTGCTACGCAAAGCTATAATTTGATCGGCAACACGTTTGCCTAATGCAATACCAGCATCCTTCGCTGCACCATCAGGAATTTGTGCTAAAGATATAAGTTGCTGCTGATCCAGAACAGCTTTTTGTGTTGGATACAGATTAACTAACACTTCGTAAGCTGCTTCAACCACTGCTGCTTCAGGTGAAGCGTTTCCAACCTCTGATGGATCTACATTCACAAGATAGGGTTTGTGAGTTTGATAGATCGCATTAGCAGCATCATAAATAGCCGTATGCACTATTGCTAAATTGCGTGAAACAAACAAAGTTGGTGTTAGAGTAGCCTGTATAGTGTTTAATGCTATTGCATTCCATCTAATAACTGCATCTGTGCCTTCCGTTGAAATAAACTCAACGGCTTTATTCGTTGTATTGCTTTGGTTAATAGTGTTGTTTGAATCAACTGCAGCAATTAGATAATAAGCTCCTGGCGCAACAACAGAAGGTGTTCTAATTTCAGAATTGGCAAACTGAACAATGAGTGTTTTAGACTGACCAGATCGTAAATTATTAGTTCGAGAATGTATAGTACCTAGCAACTCATCTTTACCTGCTAGATTACCCTGATTAAGAGGTAAGTCAAGGACTGAATCTGTTGATGCATAAAGATTAACATCGAAAGAACCTTCAAAGTTTCCACTTCCTTCATTAGTAATAATAAGTTGGAGCTTACCTTGTTTTTCAGGAAAGATAGTGGGCGTCTTTATAGTCTTAATTTTGATTGTAAGATTTGGTAATCCAGATTGATCACAATTTTTGTTGTTACAATCCCTTGAAGCAAGTTTTGAGCGTAATCGTTTATTATGCCATGGTGGGACTGGCTGCTGACCACTAAATGAAATGCTGTGAGACATTCGTGGCGAAAATTGTGATAATATCGAGGCATCAACAGCTGGTTGCATGAATTTTACCTATCTAGCTTTTACAAATAGAACTCACTTTTCACAGGTAGTAATCAAAGTATGAAATCGGGTGAGTTTTCCATTTCCCATTGCCGATAATTGGAGATTATTGATAATGAGCAGCAGAAAAATTAGGGATTGAGAATCCCTAAAAAAACTCTTTTCAATATGCTTTGATAAGCGACGACTTAGGCAGTTATAACAACTTAATTTTTCCTGAAGTTTAACGCACTAACAGGAATAAAAAGTTGCATTATATTAGACCCGTATGCAGATATTTTTAGAGTTTGAATTCTACTACTTTCTGCAAGTTTTTACGAGCATTTTGTCTAAGATTTGTCACTTTTTACTCTATCATAGAGTGGGTAAAAAAATCAAAAAAGTTCTTCAGTAGTTGTTATGCCAAGTTACTAGTAAAATATCTCAAAAAAATATACTTTGCATTTAAAATGATGTTAATAGTTAGTAGCCAAAGCTAAAAGTAACATCGTGATTGCTACTGCAGCTAAAGCTAATGGTGCCATCAATCTAAGTAAGAGTGCTTCACCTTTATAAAGTCCTACAGTAGTAGCAGCAAGAATCATGCGAGCAGGTGCAATTATTGTTGCGTGAGCACTAGCACCGTTCTGCGCGCTCATTAACCAATCTAATGGTAGTCCAGAGCGAGTACTTATCGCTAGCTGTAGTTGAGAAAACAAGGCATTACTACTTGTACTTGAACCAGTAACCCAGCCACCTAATGCAGCTAGCCAAGGCGCTACCCACTTGTAATTGTGTCCAAGGGTTGCTGCTGCTGTACCTATTGTTGTCATCATACCACTGGTTTGCATAACCTGAGATGCCATGAGAAAACAGGCAATAGCAACTCCTCCAGGTAGAAACTGTCGCCAAGCTGACATTACTCCAACTCGAAATTGCGATCGTCCAACACCGAGAATTTTAACAGCCGCGAATACTGTCACGAATATGGTAAAGCCAGGGTTGTATAGTAAAGCTAAATTTAGATTGATAGCGGGAATCGATAAGACAAAATGGCTCTGAAGCCAGATTTTGATTGGTAGGATTAAGCGAGACACAAGGAGCAACGCTGTTAAAAATATGTATGGTGCTAATACTTGCCAAAGGGATAGTTTAACAGTACCTATTTTTTGGTCAGTAGAATTAACGTTCGATTGAAAGCTAATTGTTTTTTTTGGTCTATTGCTACTAGTAGACAATACCCCTTTTTGACGATTCTTGCGAACCTCTACATACCCACAAGCTAGCAAGATACATATAGCTATTACACTTGCAATGATCCCTGCAAGTTCAACTCCTAGGCTTAAACTGAACACGTATAGACTTACAGATAATATAGCCCCCACTGCGATCGCAGCTGACCATTGATGCTGGCAAGACTTTTTACCACCAGCAACCGCTAATGCTACCAGCCCATAAACAGAGGGTAGAGGAGCTGTTAACAAAGCTGTATGGGCTGCTAATATGCTTGGATCTAAGTTGGTTAGCTGTGCTCCTAGAATTGTACCTATCCCTAATCCACCCCAAGGTATAGCCATTTGACCTAGCATCCCTAGGATCGCTGATTGGGTTAAGCTAAAATCAAGTGCAACAAAGATTGGAATAATCAAGATAGTACCTACTCCAAAGCCAGTTACAGACTCTGCAAAAGGTGCTAACCCCATCACCAAGAGTAAGACTTGTATATCTCGATCAGGAACTAGACGAGCAATACCCCACCCTAAAACACGCATTCCACCTGTAGCTTGTAGCAGATGGTAAAGTAGCAAGCTAGGAAGTAGCAAGTAAAAAACCAACAATGAAGCAGAGACACCCTTACCCAACGCAATGAATAGTTGTTCAGCAGATAGGTGAAAAAAGGGAAAAATGAGTGTTGGAATAATACTAGATATTAATGTAGCAATCCCAGCTTGTTTGCCACCTCGTTGCAGTACCACCAGCATTAGTATAGAAACCCCTAAGGGTAGGATAGCTAGGAAAGTTTCCAACAAATTTCCCTCCTTAATAAAGGATAGAGTGCGTTGCAGAATAGAGGTATTCTGCATGGATGCAAATAGCAATTTTTTTGCTGCTAATTAAATGACTGGTTGCATTTTTTCAGCGATATGAGCAGCTGTGTAAACATTATTCCAGAAGGTATCCCATTTATGTTTAGCTTTTTGGTAACCAGCAGCTAAATCCTCTACACAAGATGGATTAATATCAGTCATCTCATTAATCGCTTGTCTAACCAATTGACGGTGGATAATATCTGCTTCACCAACGTGGAACTTCCAAAATTCCCAATCAATATTTGCTTTATTGTCTTGAATGTAAGGATTTTGAATAAGGTTCTTATACATTGTAGATAAATAAATTTGGCACAGACACTCCCCTCCCATACCACATAAACCTACAGCATACGCAGGAGATTGGCTTATTGTTAGCTGCTTAATTTCCTCGAGCAAAGCTTTATTCTCTGAGTTAATTGAGCTTTCAAAAACACTATCGCTAATACCAATACTAATCAGAAAGTTATCCCAAAGTTTTAAGTGTGCCTTTTTTTCTTCACCTTCCCCTAACTCTTCTGCCAAAATCTCTGCCAGCAAGCTTTTCAGCTTTCCATAAGGAAGCTTGGCAATCAAAATCCCAAGGTTATTGGGAAATTCTTTAGTAAAGTATCGATACTGAAGACATATACGCTGCAAAGTTTCTAAAGAAGCCCTTTGTAAATAGTGCAGTTTCTCGTCGGCTAAATATTCAGTTTCTAATCGAGCTTCATCAGCCATCATCCAAAATTCATCCCGACTTATCATGAAAGGCACCCTCTTAGTATTCGATAAAATCTCTGAGCGTTTTTTTAATTCTGTGACTAAAACGCACATTTTTACAAAAAATCGATTATTAATAACTAACTAGATTAGGTTAGTTAATTTGTTCGAGATTGTTCACACTAATCAAGCAATTAGAGAGAATTCATTACAAACATATTTGATCTACATGCATAATCGAGTCTACAAATGAATTTGTAAATTTCTCTCTTCAATTAGAACAAATTAATGCATTACGGCTTCCCCGTAACAAATTCAAAGAATCATTTTGATTTTTTGAGACTTAATTTTACATGTTTAACTCTACCATCGAGTAAATAAAATAGCAATACAATATGAAAAAATTATCTCATCAATTAGGTAGAGTTAAGGAACTATATCTGCCTGTCAAAATGCTTTGAGGATATGCCCTGAATCCCTTTTTTTGTTGACAGTTATGTGATAATATCTCGACCCAATATTGATGCAACAAAACTCTAAGTAGCCTGGGAGATGATCATACTAATATACTATTAATTTATAGATTAACCGATCTTTTATGTGTTGACGTTGTTCGTATAATGGGCTCAGCTAGATAAAAAAATACTTTTAACCGTTGCCTTTGCGTGGTCAAATAGAGATCATTCAATCAGTGCTTTATCATCAATCCATGAAAAAAACGGCTACTTTGACAACCGCATTACTTGCAACTTGCGCTATGGTGCTATCAGCTTGCAGTAGTAATAGCACTAATACTGCAACTAACACCTCGGCAACAACAACTACATCTGATACTATCCCCATTGGTATTGCTTTGGCACAAACGAGTAATGTAGCGTTACTTGGTCAAGAGGGATTTGTGGGAGCCAGAATGGCTGAAAAGTATTTTAATGATCAGGGCGGTATTAATGGGACTAAGATTAAACTGGTGATGCAAGACACTGGTGGTGATGAAGCTGGAGCTATTAACGCTTTTCAAACTCTGATTAACAAAAATAAAGTGGTAGGTATTGTCGGTCCTACTTTATCACAGCAAGCTTTTAGTGCTGACCCAATTGCAGACCGTGCTAAAGTTCCAGTTATTGGAGCATCAAATACAGCCAAAGGAATCCCTGAGATCGGCGAATATGTTTCTCGTGTGTCTGCACCTGTTTCTGTGGTAGCACCTAACTCAGTCAAAGCTGCACTTAAGCAAAATCCTAAGATTAAACGAGTTGCAGTCTTTTACGCTCAGAACGATGCATTTAACAAGTCAGAAACAGAAATTTTTCAGAAAACAGTTAAAGACCAAGGGTTGGAAGTCGTGACAGTGCAACAGTTCCAAACCACGGATACTGATTTTCAAACCCAGGCTACCAATGCTCTTAACTCAAAACCAGACTTGGCTATCATATCAGGTTTAGCTGCAGATGGAGGTAACTTAGTTAAACAATTGCGGGAACTAGGTTATAAAGGCATAATTATTGGTGGCAATGGGCTGAATACACCAAATATTTTTTCAGTTTGTAAAGCGCTTTGTGATGGGGTGTTAGTTGCTCAAGCTTACAGTCCTGAGTCCCCAGGAGAGATTAACAAAGTATTCCATAAAGCCTATGTAGACCAATATAAGAAAGAACCTGCCCAATTTAGTGCTCAATCTTTTACAGCTGTACAAGTGTATGTGGAAGCGTTGAAAGCTTTAGATAAAAAGACTAAAGTTAGTACAATGCCTCTTGATAAACTGCGTACTGAATTGAATAAGCAGCTATTAGCAGGGAAGTACAACACTCCTTTAGGAGAGATTTCTTTCACCCCAGCAGGTGAGGTGATTCAGAAGGAGTTTTACGTATCTCAAATAAAAATGGATCCAAGCGGAACTAATGGTAAATTCGTATTTCTAAAATAGTTCCAAGATGAATATAACACTATTTTTACAACAATTTTTGAACGGGTTATCTATAGGGAGTGTCTATGCTATTTTTGCTTTAGGATACACCCTTGTTTACTCGATTTTAGGGATTATTAATTTAGCTCATGGGGCTGTTTTTACCTTGGGTGCATATTTGACTTATACACTCATGGGTAACGCTTTTGGATTTAATGGGTTGCTGGCTAATGCAAGTGCACCGATAAAATTACCGTTTGCGATCGCGTTAATTTTAGGAAGTATTCTTGCAGGATTCGTTGGAGTTGCAGTAGAACGTATTGCTTTTCAACCCCTACGGCGTAAGGGATCTGAGTCGTTACTGACAGTTGTTTCTAGCTTAGGTGTGTCAGTCGTCATTGTTAACGTGATTCAATATTTAGTAGGGGCAGAAAGTTACACATTTCCTGCTGACACTTACGGAAACTTGCCAGCCGCTATCAACTTTGGTACAGCAGAAAACCCTATACCTATTCGGACAGTTCAACTGGTGATTTTTGCTGTATCGATGGTGATTGTCGGGATACTCACCTATTTTATCAGTAGTACTAAATATGGGAAGGCAATGCAGGCGATCGCAGAAGATCCCACAACTGCTAGCTTGCTAGGAATTAATACTGACCGATATATTATTCTCACATTTTTCATCAGCAGTTTTTTGGCAGGAGTAGCCGGGACTTTGGTCGCCTCCAGTGTTAGTATTGCTGGACCATATTTTGGTATTGGTTTTGGTTTGCGGGGTTTAGCAGTGATTGTCTTGGGTGGTTTAGGGAGTATCCCTGGTTCGGTACTGGGAGGTTTAGTTATTGGACTAGTCGAGGCATTTGTCCCAAGTCAATACTCTGGCTATAAAGATGCGGTTTCCTTCGGCATTTTGTTTATTATGTTATTAGTTCGCCCTCAAGGTTTACTAGGTCGTCGGTTTATTCAAAAGGTGTAGTGATTAGAGAAATAGTAATTGCAGGAGCGAAAATTGTGTTTTCAGTTTTCGGCTAAATTTTAGGCAATAGTGCTTAAAGAGAGATTGAAGAGGATGCAAAGACACGGAGATCCTCTACTTCGAGAGGATAGCCTGTGTCGCATACCCTTTTACATTCATCCGATCATCAGGTGATGCTTCACTAGTCTCGCAACTCCATAGTATCCCCTCATTTTTGTAGATGGAATCGGTTTTAGTTAGGGAAAGATAATTTTTTAACACAACAAAATTATTGTGTTAATATACAAAATATAAGATATTTACACACCTAAAAAATGTGTATTTTTTTTATACAAACCACGAGTTAAAGGAAAATTGGCAGGGAGCTTATGATTTTTACAAATTTCAAAAATAGAGAAATATGTCGACTCTACCAAAATTTAACGAATACGGAAACTTGCCACCAGGCATCCATATTGTTAGTTGGCAAGATGTATATGACTGTTTAGCTTTTAACGAGAGGCGTCAAGAACTTTTAGCTGGACTGAAGCGGGCTTGTGAATCCTTAAAAAAAGCTGGTTGCTGTAGAGTTTATATTGGGGGTAGCTTTGTTACTGACAAAGAATATCCTGGAGATTTCGATGCCTGCTGGGATGATAATGGAGTAGAATTAGAACTTTTAGACCCAGTATTACTAGATTTCTCAAATAAACGCGCAGCACAAAAAGCAAAGTACGGTGGAGAACTATTTCTTTGTAGTAGTCAAGCTGATTTTTCAGGGAATACTTTCTTAGAGTTTTTTCAGAGAGACCGTAATGGAAATCCTAAAGGGATAGTAGCAATTGACCTTTAAGAAAACTGTTATATGGGGTCTACTATTAAAACTTTTATGTTTTTATCTCGTGAAAAATCAGATTATGGAGTCAATCTAATTTCACGATGATTTTAAACGAAAGACAGTACAAAATTACAAAAGTACAAATCAAAAAATTTGAAGAGGCGATAGAGCAACTAAACAATAGTGCTTTAGCAAATGATGAAAATCAGAAATTGCGCTACCGAGTTCATCTAGAGTCTCTTCAGAGTCAACTTGAAGAACTTCGCGAAGAAGTAGAAGAATATGAACAAATCAAAGATGGTAAAATAAAATGTTTAAAATTAAGCTTTGATCAATTACCAGAAGCACTGATTAAGGCGCGCATTGCTCGTGGTCTTACACAAGAACAACTGGCAGAACTTTTAAAAGTTAAAGCCCAACAGGTTCAACGTGATGAAGCTAGTAAATATGCAGGTGCTAGTTTTACCAAACTTCTGGAACTGATAAAAGTTCTTAACATCGATGTCCAAGAGGAAGTTATCTTTAAATAGTTAAAACTTAATGTACTCTAATTGCAAAGTGGATGGGGTATTAGAAACCTCGTTCACTGGTGCGATCGCCTTTGGCGGCTCCGCGCATGAGCATCGCATAACTCATCGGAGAATGAAATAGCCTGAACTATATTAGTAATGACTGAATTTTTTACCACTTACGGATCTTTAATCGTCTCTATGGTACTAGGGGCGTTGCTAGGACTGTCACTGTACTTACCAATCATGGCTGGACAGTTGTCTTTAGCTAGTCCTGGGTTTTATGCTTTAGGTGGGTATATAGCAGCAATTCTCTCCACAAAAGTGTTTACCTCTACCAGTGGGTTATTTCCAATTCCACTGCTGTTATTAGAGATGTTAATTGCTGGTGTAGTTTCTGGTTTGCTGGGTTTAGCGGTGGGAATTCCGGCGTTGCGGCTGCGGGGGATTTATCTTGCGATCGCCACTATTGCGTTAGTAGAAATACTACGAGTTTTATCCCTAAATCTAGAAATCACAGGTGGTGCTGTAGGCATTTTTGCTATTCCTCAACCTTTCCAAACACCAATAGAATATTTATGGATTGCGTTGCCATTACTGATAATTAGCATGGTCTTACTTTACCGTTTAGAACGTGTCCGAGTAGGTAGAGCATTTACAGCGATCCGCGAAGATGAGTTAGCTGCTGGTGCGATGGGAATTAACCAGACTTACTATAAAGTCTTGGCTTTCACTTTAGGCGCGATTCTAGCAGGCGTTGTTGGTGCAGTTAGCGCCCATTTTCTCAATACCTGGAATGCTCGTCAAGGCACCTTCGATGCTAGTATTATCTACTTAACTTTTGTATTGATCGGTGGTTCTAGAACTTTTTTAGGGTCAGTAGTTGGAGGTATGGTATTCACAGCATTGCCTGAAATTTTGCGAAACATAGCAGATACAGGTGGTTTACCCAACTGGCTTGCTCAATTTTTACGAGATGGGAGATTAATTATTTTTGGATTATTGATTGTTGTTGGTACAATTTTTTTCCCCCAAGGTTTGGTCACTCCAGATGTCTTTAAGAAGCGTCACAAAGGAGTGTCTGAGTGAGGGAAATCTTAGCAGGGGAGCAGCCCCTCTGGGGAAGTCAAAAGTCAAAAGTCAAAAGTCAAAAGTCAAAAGTTTCAGGGAGTAGGGGAGGAAGTACCCAATCCCCAATCCCCAATCCCCAATGCCCCATGCCCAATGCCCCATGCCCCATGCCCCATGCCCCTTAACATATGACTACGAAGGAATCCGAAACACTGATATTAGAAGCAAAATCTTTGACTCGCCGTTTTGGTGGTCTAGTAGCAGTCAATAATGTATCTTTTTGTGTCAATAAACATGAGATATTTGGACTCATAGGCCCTAATGGTGCTGGTAAGACAACCTTATTTAATTTAATTACCGGTTTAATTCCCCCTTCTAGTGGCGAATTATTTTATAAAGATAAAGAAATTTCTCAACTGCCTCCTCATAAAATCGCTTGTTTGGGTATCGCCCGCACATTCCAAAATATTCGCTTATTCGGTGAGCTATCTGCATTAGAAAATGTTATAATAGCACGTCACTTACATACCAAAAGCGGTATGCTTACAGGTGTTTTGGGAATACCTCCAGCTCCGCAAGAAGAACAAAAAACTCGGCAGAAAGCGTTGGAGTTATTGGATCTTGTTGGGTTGAGCAATCGCACTGCTCAAAAAGCTAAAAACTTCGCTTACGGCGATCAAAGACGCTTAGAAATTGCTCGGGCACTCGCCCTAGAACCGCAAATCTTACTTCTTGACGAGCCTGCGGCTGGGATGAACGAACACGAAAAGCAGGAACTGAGCCTGTTTATTCGTAACCTACGCGAGCAATTTAATCTAACAATAATACTGATTGAACATCATGTACCTTTGGTTATGGGTTTGTGCGATCGCATTGCTGTCTTGGATTTTGGTCAATTAATTGCCTTGGGTGAACCATCTGTGGTCAGAAACGACCCAGCCGTTATTGAAGCGTATTTAGGAAACGAATAGTTACAATAACCCAAAATGAACGCAGATATATTAGATAATACAGGAAAATTAACAATTTTAGAAATAAAAGACCTTGATGTTTATTATGGTGGTATTCAAGCTCTAAACAAGATTAATTTAACAGTTAACCAAGGTGAGGTGGTTACTCTCGTTGGTGCTAATGGTGCAGGAAAAACTACCACTCTCCGTGCTATCTCTAAAATAGTGAATCCCAGAAGCGGTGAGATGATCTATAACGGACGTAATATTATCCGTCGTCAACCGCACGAAATTGTACAGATGGGTATTGCTCATTGTCCTGAAGGACGGAGAGTGTTAGCAAGGCAAACTGTTTATGATAATTTACTGTTAGGGGGTTATATCCGTCCTCGTCAAGCAGAGGTAAAAGCTGATATTCAAAAGCAATTTGAGATATTTCCACGTCTAGCACAAAGGCGCAATCAATTAGCCGGAACTCTTAGTGGTGGTGAGCAACAAATGTTGGCGATCGCTCGTGCTTTGATGAGTAAACCTCAGCTTCTACTTTTAGATGAGCCTAGTTTGGGTTTAGCACCAACTATAGTTCGTGAAATTTTTTCCATCATTGAAAACCTACGCAATACAGGCGTTACCATTCTTCTGGTTGAACAAAATGCTAACCTAGCTCTGCAAGTTGCTAATCGTGGTTATGTCCTGGAAGCAGGTTCTATTACCTTAACAGGTGCAGCATCAAAATTAATGAATGATGAGCGAGTTAAAAAAGCTTATTTAGGGTAAAAAAAGCGAATGGAGGCGATCGCACATGGTACAATTACCAACAAAAACCCTGACTTTACAAGAATTTCTTCTACTTCCAGAAACCAAGCCTGCTAGCGAGTATATTAATGGTCGAGTTATTCGAAAGCCAATGCCTCAAGGAAAACACAGTATACTTCAAGGTGAATTAGTCAGTGCCATTAATGCTTTGGTGAGACCTCAAAGAGTTGCACTAGCTTTTCCAGAGTTGCGGTGTACTTTTGGCGGACGTTCTGTTGTACCAGATATAGCTGTGTTTGTTTGGGAACGGATTGTGCGAGATGAGAATGGCGACGTAGCGAATGTTTTTGAGGTTGCGCCAGATTGGACAATCGAAATTCTCTCACCAGATCAAAGCCCTACAAGAGTCACTGGAAATATTTTGCATTGTCTTAATCATGGTGCTTCTTTGGGTTGGTTGATTGATCCAGGCGATCGTTCAGTGTTGGTTTATCCAGTAGGACAACAGCCGGAAATTTTACAAAACGAACACGAGATTTTACCAGTTCCCAATTTTATCAGCGGTTTTCAATTAACTGTAGGTCAGCTTTTTGGGTGGCTGAGATTGTAACCTAAGCAGGTCGGATACTAACGATTTTACCTCCCAAACGATTAATAGACTGTATTTTTTGATTCATACGATTGTAAGGCACTCTGATGATTACACTGCCGCTGTGTCGAATAGACCAGTTATTCTCATCAGTTTCTTCGCCCTGATGCAAACCCACTACTTCAATAAGAAAGACTCGGTTAGTAACTTCTAGACTGGGTTCTACGACAATGCGCTGCTCTGATTTAGATGGAATAACATCTTGTTGTACTGGTGACTCCTCAGTGACGATGGTTTGTTGGGGAGGAGACTGAGTGCGAAAAAATGGATTTACGAACCTTTTAGCGACTGGCTGAGTTGATGTTTTAGGTGGAGCCTTTACCTTTGGTGTTTCTTCTGTTACCTGAACAGTTGGCTTAGCTTGTTGAACATTCTCGCTAACACGAAAAGCTGACTGAGTTGATTCTACTAATGAGTTGGTCGCCGCAGCAGCAGACTCAATGAGATTTGCCAAACGCGATCGCATCTCTGAATTCGATATCATCTTATGCTTATAAGTAATGATAATAGATGCCGCTTTGGGATTTATTCGCTCGCTCGTAACCCATTGTTCTGCTTCGAGCAATGCTTTTAGGCGTTCAACGTAAGATGGGTTGTGAAAAATCGAAGGTACATGAAGTCGCACTCGTCCTGGAAGTAGATGCGCAATGGTATAAGCTCTTTTTGGAGGTGATGCTGCTTGACGATTTGTCCCCTCAGAAGCTGATGTTCCACTTTCTGGGGTGAATATTTTATGGAATTCATTGTTTATTTGCGATATGAATTGCGATATTACATTATCCATTGCTTTTCTCCAATGCAGCTTTCTGAACTCAAACCGCCAAGAACGATGCTTTGAAAGCTCTATTATTTATAATAATATTAAGAAGAAGTAAGTAATGTGAGAATTAACATTTATTTGTGAAAGTTAGTGACCGAAATTAAAACTATGGAAATCATAAATATTAATGAAAAATCTTCATTAGTATAAGGTGGCACTTTTGCTAAAATCTATGTCTACTGGACAGAGTGTCATTTGCAGCACTGATCCAGGATATTGCTCAAAAATCAACTAAGAATTGTATATATTTCTAAATATAGATAATCTTGGCAGTCACTAGTCCGCTGATATTGGTATAAATTTTATAATTAGAAAAGTTATGAAGTTATGGCTTACGGTCAAAAATCTCCCACCTAGAAAATAGATTTTACTTGTTGCAGCCAACTAGGCAAAAATCTTCATAAAGTAAAACATTTCGGTTGATAGTTGACCTTGAATTGTAAGGATTTATAACAGAAAAGAAAACGCTCTCACTATACCACTTTTTGCAGAGCGCGACTAAATGTGTAACAGCTTAGCGAGGAGTGTTGGAAACGAGGTGGAGTACATCTCTTACTACACTGTAGCCGCTTAGATCCCAAAGTAGGTAAGCAAGAAAACCGATCATAGCAAAGCGACCGTTCCAAAGTTCAGCTTGAGGAGTAATACCAACATCGCCTGCATTACGATCCTTTTGATTATATGCAGTTTCAGTTGCATCGCTAGGATAACGTTCCATTGTTAATTTTCCTTAAAATCTATTGACATAATTTCATAGTAACTAGAACATCCATTTATGCTATCTGTCTGTAGTTTTATCCCTTATATCCCACTTGTGTCTCAGTTGTGTGATTGGGGAGATCAGTCTAAATTGGTAGAAGAAAGCAACATAGCGATCGCGCAGGCTGAAACATGCTGCAACAATCGATCAACGTAAGGTGCATAAATTAGTTTCCCTTGCACCTATTAAAAACTAGAAGGGAAAGATATGCCAAGCACATCCGGAAACTTTATGCTTCCGATAGCTGTTGGCTATCTGGGTTTTGGTGAGTAGGCACTTATTACATACCTGGATTTAGTTAAGAGCGTTTATTTTCCATTGAGAAAATAAAGTACATGTACCCTGAATTTATTAATGACAAATTACAAATTATTTGCTTAATGCCATCCCGCAGGAGTAATCTCTTAGTGCTTGATTTACTGGACATTACATTAGGGTCGGCTCGCCCCGAAATTAATGCCTGTGGACAAGTCGCAGCCTTCTGCCTTGGTTGAAGCAGGAAATATCGAACGATGTCACTAGATGTTTAGTAAATTTGGAGCAGGTCATAGTGATTAAGTCTCTATTGCTAAAGTATTTGTT
Source organism: Aetokthonos hydrillicola CCALA 1050 (assembly GCF_017591665.1). Taxonomy (GTDB): domain Bacteria; phylum Cyanobacteriota; class Cyanobacteriia; order Cyanobacteriales; family Nostocaceae; genus Aetokthonos; species Aetokthonos hydrillicola. Next base: position 62,366 of record NZ_JAAKGC010000042.1, read on the forward strand.
TGTCTTTGGAGTTACTTTTGGGTTAATACTGGGTTGTGGATTTGCGTTGGTGCAGCCCAGCCAAGCGTACAACCCTCTACAAGGAAAAGTCGAGATTGCAGGTACAGATATTACTGGTAATCTCAGCTTGATACAACTAGAAAATGGTTTGGTAAAAATTCGGGGTGAGATTCACGGCGATCCGGGAACTCTAACTCCTGGGTTACATGGACTCCACATCCATGCAGTGGGCGTGTGTGAACAGAATGCCCAACCACCTTTTAGCACAAGTGGTGGGCATTATGATCCTGGTCCATATAGTTCAGAACTTCCCGTAGAAGCAAACCATCCGTACCATTTGGGTGATTTGCCCAACCTGGTGGTGGATCAGCAGGGATATGCAACTTACAATGCAACCACTCGCGTCACTCTAAGTGAAAGTCCCCTGATCTTTTTTGACAACAATGGGAGTGCAATTATCATTCACCAGCAACAAGATCAACAAAAAGCTGGCGGAACCTCAGCCGAAGCTGGTGGAGGACGCATAGCTTGTGGAGTCGTGACTCAGGTATTAGATTAGCCAATACCGCTAGCTCCTAGCTAGCGGTACTCGTTCCCGTCAAAGTTCTTCAACGATTTAGCTTAACCCGCCATTCATCCCACGCTCCCCTATCGGGTGAGCGTCAAAATGAACATTAAAAGAAATTGGCTTTCCACAAAGGCGTGTCAGCTGATCATCGATCACCTCAGCATTACCCCAAGCAATGCGATCGCCACGTACGCTGACTTCAGCCTCAATAAGTTTGCAATTTGACGACTCTCCGTCCTAAAGGAGCGTCCAGTCTTTCACGCAGCAACACCTAGTAGAGGGTTCTTACTCGAACCGTTCCAGATGTTCAACCGGGCTAGGGCTGTCAATTGCCCTCTACACACTCCACTAAGATCAAGATCCAGTATCGTGCTTACTTTCTTGAGGATGTTGGCAGCTGCGTTAGCATCTGCGTTGATGTACCAGTTTTTTGCTCCCGTGCGGTACAGTCCTCTATGTACTCGCCTGCCCGATGGTTCCCATCCTACGGGTTTTTCACCGTGTTTCGGAAGGGGGTCATTATCAAAGAACGATGCCTTTGATGTGTACGCCTCGTCAGTTTCAATGAACTGGATACCGTAAAAATCGCACAGTTGCTTTATCCTGTCTTTAAGTCTAGCTGTGGGAATGGAGACAAAAGACTGATTGCTTTTCCTCCCCATCCCTGATGCTTGCTTCTGTCCAATGTTATTAAACTAAGCCGCTTCGTCACCAAAGCGACTTGTCTTCAAAACCGGACGTGAGACTTTTACCTCATCCGGCTCCTCAGTAATTTGGTGCTTGTCCAAGTGCATACCTCCAATTAAACCATCTAGGGCTGTTTTAGAATCGTGGCAGTGTTTGTGAAGTACCTGAAGGTTTTTATACTCATCTTTTCCCCTTTTACTGCGGGGTATTATGTGGTCTACTTCTAATAGGTCTTCAGTTCTGAAGTACAATCCGCAGAAAGCACATTTTCCTTTTTGCTGTTTCAAAAGTGTTGCCACTTTTTTGGGCATTTCGGGATGCGTACCCATTCTTGAACTCCAGTAAACTAGGTTGCCATTGTATGGACTGGCTTCCCCTTTTACTTTTACATGCCTAACTATCGGAGTTTCGTCATGTCTGTAAAGCCGCGTTGGGTTTTTGTCTTCCTGTGCGGTGGAGAATACCCAGTTGTTGCCACCAATTGTGTGCCAATATTTCTTTGTCACCCATCCCCTGTTTTTATTGGGGTGGCGGCGTTCTGCCCATGCTTTTAGCTTTAGATACATAAGGTGGTCTAATTTGGAGTAAATCTCTTTACTGACAACCGTTGAATAGTAGTTTGACCATCCTTTGATTATTGGATTTAACTTACCAATTAATGCCTCTTGAGACAGGGCTTTATGGTCGTTGATTATACTGGCTATTCTATCGTAGTGTATCTTCTGCTTTTCATTGCTTGGGGTGATGATTGTCTTGAAGCCTTGTTTTGAGTGGTATTTACCTACTGTAAATTGTCGTATGAAAAAACCTAGGAAATTGAACCCCGGTTCTTCATATTCATACTTGTGGAGGGTATGAGTTAGGCGTGTTTTTGATGGCTTCAATTCCAAACCCATGTCTTTTAACCACTCAGATATGATTATCTGACATCTTTGGACAACGGCTAGGTCACCCTCATGGTCAATTAGTTATCAGGATTTGTCCCAGTTCCCTGGTTCTTTTACCTGTCACTCATCCTTGAGTATTCCTACTCATTTCGAGTGAACGAATCACACCCAACCGAAAACTATTGTCCCAATCAAGACACAACATACTGTCCCACTGCATCCTCTGCGATTTGTACTAACAGTGCATCAATTTTGTTCTCAACTTCAGCGCGTACTTCTGGAACAAGTGCAGCAACTGCTTGATCTACACGCGCCCATTCTAACTCGCTCAATTCCGGAGGACGAGCTAATTGACGACAACACCCATCACAACCTCGACGACACAGCCACCAATCATGCTCAGCTTGAATAGCTTGGACTGTTGTTTGAATGCGATCGTCTATGGTCTTTAATTTTTGGTTGGTATCGTTCATTATAGTGAAGCAATTGGACTTTGTGGCTTTACCTTTATCGTAAGCGACGCTAAAATGATACAAACCCCGATAGACCATCTCTAAAGAAATGCGATCTGTTGGAAGTATGAACAAAAATCAATCTCTTTTAACTTTCGACAAATGGTGACATCCAGTTTTTTGGGTTTGAGTGTACAGGAATTTCCACCACAAACTCTGTACCCTGTCCAAGAGATGAATTACAAGTCAG
>NZ_JAAKGC010000226.1 GCF_017591665.1 Aetokthonos hydrillicola CCALA 1050
TTGTTTGCAAATAATCTGGTTTCATTTGCAGCTAATGTGGTTTTGAGACCACCCTTATTTGCAGCTAATGTGGTTTCAATTTTGCCTTGTTTGCAGTTTGAAGTGTTTCTGTTTGCAGTTCGCTACAACTATCGAAGATGCTTGGAGATTTTTGACTGAGTTTGGTGGACAACTGAAAACTGGAGATCAAAAGCTTTCCATTAAGCAAAGTAATCGTGGCGATTGGTTTTTAATGGAAACCCCAAAACCCAAAGACGAAGGTGGAAAATATTTCTTGGATGAAAGAATTCTCGAAATTATCGAAGATGATTTTTATTCAGTTAGCGATCGCATGGCTTGCCAACTTAACAAAGACAAGTTGGAGCCACTGCTTGAATACTTGATAGGAGAAAGAGGCTACTCGCTCGCAGCCCCTGAAATGACTGGGGCAGCTAGGGCTATGCTGGGTGTTGAACTGCCATCCTTTAACGATGCTTCCCCTATTCCCGAACAGTCTTCTTCAGGGGAACTCAATGCTGGAGATGCATCAGGAGATATTTTAAGTGAAGAGAAATATAATCAGCCTCCAGTTAATGATAATTTTTCATCCGCCGATCCAGTGATCAAAGCTGTTGTGTCGCCTCAGCAAAGGGGAACACCAGAAAAAAACGTTGCTAAGTTGCTTGAGCGAGGAGGCTTATTCCAGACAGTAATGGAGAGTGAGGACTTCCATCTCAAGATCGAAAACGAGCCCTTTATACCCCTGGTAATAGAACGTCATGGCAATCAGTTATATTTGACACACTATCTGAATGACTATGGAGATGTGTATCTCGATAGCGAGATGGTTTTTATGATCATCAAGGATGGTAGTCTACGACTAAAAGAAACGGCCACAAGTGCTCTGGGAAGGGAGTGGCGAGGGTGCGATCGCTCTTATGCAACAATGTTCTCCCGCAATCTTTTAGATCAAGGGTTTACTGAAGCTATTCAAGAGCGGTTAGCTGTAAATGACACTACCCGCGATCAAGAGATGGAAGATAAGCTAGTACCCGAAACAGGTACGCCCCTAGAGCTTGTGCCTGAAACAACAGCCAATCGTGTTGACGTTGGGGAGAGCGTTGCTGCTTTTCTGGACGATAGCAAAGTTCTCAATGAAATTATAAGCTCCGACAGTTTAAGCTGGAGAGTGAAAGGCAGTTTTCCAGATCAAAGTATCTGCTTAGAACGAGCAGCAGACTTGTTTATACTTACGGCTAATTCGGGGTTTTCAGCTAAAAGAATTACCTTCAAAATCACTGATGACAATATATTTCAGTACCAGAATACCCAGACTACAGCCGATGATGAACTGTCATCGGAGTACTTCGACGAACATGAAGCGGACAAGTTTATAGCATGTCTTCGGGAGGAAGATTACACCACCAAAATAGCTGTTCAAATAAATAACTTAGTTTCTCTTTCTAAAGAAGGTGTTGCAGAACCTCCAAATAATATTGTTCCAGAAGCGCCAATTTCAACGAATTTGGCATCAGCGCCTATTTTTATTCCGGTCGAGGCAATTAAAGCAACCCAGAGACAGCCGGAGCTAGAATCAACCCTTACGAAGCAGACTTCTCGAAGAAGTCCAGAAAGGATATTCGTTTCCCCACAAGGAGATCAGCTTTCTTTATTTGATATTGCGGCGGGTATTGCTGAAGATATTGTTGCAAATCAGCGATCGCCTGACTCAAATCCAGATATAGAGCAAGAATCATACTTCACTCTACAGCAAATCCCATCAAGCCTGTTACCGAGTGTAAACGAAAGTGAGTTGAATGGAGTAGTGCGATCGCCTGATGATACAGGCAACATAAACACGGCAAAGTTAATTACCCTTAGGTTTGAGGACTTAGCTGACTGGGCGATGGCTGCAAGGGATTTATCTCTGTCTGGTGCGAAGCAGAAATACATTCAGTCGTTGGTGTCGGGAATGCGAAAGGGGCAAGCCATATCCATCCCTGAGGAAACCTTTGACGAGATGAGGCAGGATGTAGAAAAATATCAACCTTACTTAGAACGTGGAATACAGGTTTTAGAAGCAGCCAACAACATCCTAGAATTAACAGGAGAGACAAATTCTCAAAACGAAAAGATTTTTAAAGGTCGAACTTATGAAATTATTGAGTTTAGGGACAATTTAAGTATAAAAAAATTCAGTAATGGTAAATGTGACACTATTTTTCAGTCAAACAGAGATATACCTTCCAGAACCACCGTCGAACCGGAAGATGTAGCAATGTTTTTGAAGTTTATTCAACGTTTGCACCAAGCAAATGCTAGTACACGATAGAAAGATTTTTTTCTTAATTCATGACACGTCACTCATGCAGAAAAAATGGCATAACTGAATTAAGGTAAATCACTGAGAGCCTAGAACGGGGGAAGCCCAGTTAGACTAGGGCAAACGCATTAAAATATGTAAACAATAGTCTTGACAAAAGGAACTAGACGTGGACGTTCAGCCTTAGTTATTTTTCATGAGGAACTTAAATGGGGAGAGGATCTGGATTTGATGGCACTTCCTCCATGTAATACATGGAGGAAGTCAGGTAGTTCTCTCCGTGTAAAACACCGAAAAACAGGTATTGATTGTATCGAATTAATATTGTTTAGACGTGATTTAAAAGTGATTAATCACCATTTCTTTGCTATATCTGTTGCCTTTTGGGAACCTACTCTATAAAGTTCAACATTTGCCCTAAACCATTTTTTATCTTCATCATTCAAATAAAACATAGTACCATTTAATTGCCCTGGTGGCTTAATACTATTAGGTTCATTAATTATACTGAGATACATATAACCGAGTCTAGGAATTTTATCATCAGTATGAAACCAAACCGTTAAATGTTTTCTCTGTACAAGTATCGTAGCGCTATCGCTCACCCATCGAATATTTTTAGGTTCAACTTTAGGGTAAACAACTTTTTTAGTTGTACAGTCTTCATTGGCTTTTCTTACACCACTTAAATTTACTTCATTACTCCCAGTATGATTTATATCCACTGAACCAAATCTTTTTTTACAAAAATCTTCAGAAAAAATATTTTCTTTCTGATTGGTTTCAGCTAAATACACCCATTCTCCTGTAATATCTAATTCATTCGGTAACTTTGCATCAGTACGTAAATCAAAAGATATCTCTTTATCATTTTTTATCAAAGTAAAACCACTATAAACACGACCAACAAAAACACTGACAAATAAAACCGCTACAAAAAATAATGGATACTTTATCCATGGCATTTTAATTAATTCTTCTATTTTAGTCCACATATATTTGGTTATTTATTTCCATATTATTTGTTTTCTGTGTGTAGATTTACTAAGGCTCTTCAAGAAAATAAAATGCCCAGCAGTCTAATTTATTGGTTAACCGATACCTTGTCGGTGTGGCTGTCCCCGCCCAAAGGACTGGGACACGACTGGGCATTATATTTATTGGATCTCCCTTAAGACCGCCCAGAATTCATCTGTGTTGTATTTATGATGCTGGTACGTGGATATATGTAACATACCAATATTTAGTATTAAAAACCGATAAAGCTGTATGAAGATATGAAAGTTAATGATATTGTCAAACGCCACAGACAATCAGCCAAGATACCAGAATTGGATTCGTAAATTTAAAAAGCTTGTCCAGTACCGTTTTAGCCTTAGCATAACTTTCAGTACAGTTGCTAATTTCACTCCGGCATTGAAAAAGCTAACTTAGCATCATCTGCTTTAGTCGCGATTACCCCATGTTGGTAAAACCAAAAAAACTCTTTAAATGAGCCGTACACGTCAAGGGGCATCCTACCCTCAATTCTTGCGTTAAGGCAATGATTTTGCGTAGTGTAAGGTAAGGTTAACCGATGCCGGACATGCCCTCGTAAGTAGCTATGTATATAGAGTTCGTGATGTTATTTACAACTTCTGGGAAATTGTATTTGGGGGAGCGGCTCAAGCTCATAAAGCTTTATGGGATACGTATCAGCTAG
>NZ_JAAKGC010000043.1 GCF_017591665.1 Aetokthonos hydrillicola CCALA 1050
TTTACTTGTTTAGTTTCAGGGTTAATTAAAATATTAGTTGGCTTAATATCCTTATGAATAATCCCATGCTGCATGAGATAATGTAATGTATTAGCAAGCGCGATCGCTACTTGTAAAAATTCATCTAAAACCCCAACACGATTATGGTGGTTGAAATACTCCTTGAGAGAAATCCCTCGGAAGTCTTCCATCACTAGTGCGTAGCCGTTTTGGTACGGTTCCAGCCTATAAGCTTTAATGATTCCAGGATAGTCGAGATTTTTAGCAATGGTGTATTGATTACGAAATTGTACTAGTTCACTGAAACTCGGATAAGGATTTTTCAGCAGTTTAATAACTACAGGTAATGAATCAGCTTGCCGAACACCGCGATAAACTATGGTTCTAAAACCGTTATATAGCTTTTCTCTCAGATCATATCCTGGAATATTTACTAAACTCATTTTACTAGAATCTCTTGAAAATTTCCGGTTTTATTGTTCCCAATTTTTTATTTAATACAACAATATATGGGTTACTTCATTATTTTCTCTTGCATATCACATAAAACTTAATCATGTATGGCGTAGAGATTCTTAATTAACAGTAATAGTTAGAGATTTAGTGAATTAAAGAATTGGTAAAGAGACGAGAAATTCTGTTCCCTGATCAAGGGTAGAATTGACAGTGAGGGTTCCATTATGTCTACCCGTGATAATTTGTTGCGCGATAGCCAAGCCTAAACCAGTCCCTTTTCCTACAGGTTTAGTGGTAAATAAATGGTCAAAGATTTTTTGCTTAACTTGCTCATCCATACCAACTCCATTATCAGCAATCTTGACTTGAACCTGATTATTGCTGATAACGGTGGTGATGGTAATCTGGTTAGGGTTTGCTTGAATCTCCTCAAAACTGCGTCCAGCGTTTGATTCATCTAATGCGTCAATAGCATTAGCAAGAATATTCATAAAGACTTGATTTAATTGTCCAGGGAAACATTCTATTTCTGGTAAATCACCGTAGCTTGTATTGACTTGGATTGCTGGGCGTTGTTCGTTGGCTTTCAGGCGATGCTTGAGAATGAGAATTGTGCTATCAATACCAGAGTGGATATTGAATGGGACTTTATAATCTTTGTCCTGACGAGAGAAAGTACGAAGACTGGTGCTAATGTTGGTTAGGCGATCGCACGCCATATTCATAGAATCGATCATCTTCGGCAAATCCTCTAAGCTATACTCCAAATCAATTTCAGTTGCATGGTCAATAATTTCACGACTTGGACTGGGCAGAGATTTTTGATAGAGTTCCAAGTGTTCAAAAATATCTGTAATTATAGGTTTAGCTTGCTGAAGACTAGCAGCAATAAAGCCCAAAGGATTATTCATTTCATGAGCAACACCTGCAACTAAATTACCTAAAGCAGACATTTTCTCACTTTGGACAATTTGTAATTGAGCTTGTTGCAAATCTTGTAATGCTTGTTTTGCTTGCTGATAAAGCCGAGCATTTAAGAGTGAGATTGCAGCTTGGGACGAAAGTAGGTTGATAACTTGTAGGCGTTGAGGAGTAAAAACACCACTTGTGAACTGATTTTCTAGGTAAAGAATCCCTACCAAATTTCCCTGGTTAATAATAGGTATACACAAGGCACTTTGGGGTTGATGTCGCAGCATATATTCCCCAATCACACCAGGTATATCTGTTTGACAATTGTCTATAGTGATAGTTTCTTGAGTATTCTTAACGTAGTTGATAATTGTGCTGGGAATATCTTGACAATTGTCTATTAGTTGTGAGACAAAAATCGTCTCAATAGAAGTTTGAGAATTGGACTGTTGATTAATCAGCGTAATAGCCTTCACCTGCCAGGTATCTTCCTGTGGAAGAATGAGAACAGATTTTTTAGCACCAGAGTTTTCTAGGATAATACGGGAGAGGTTAGCAATAAGTTGATCTAATTCCAGAGAACTGGAAATTGCCTGAGCAGCTTTTAGTACACTTGTAAAATCTAGAATATCGGAAATATTGGTGGTACCAGAGGTAGTTGTAGTAGTTGATGAGGAAATTGAACGACTAATAGTCTCTATAGGGTTGAGGTTGCGTCGTTGCTGTTGCAGAATTGGGTGCAGTAGTTGGGGGTACCTTTTTTCTAAGTCTCTAACTTTAGCGAGTGCACCCCAGCGAGCGTAGCAGTAATAAGCGTCTTCTATGTATGCTTTGGCAACTTTTGGTTTGCCCCAGTCAAGGTAAAATCTAGCTGCCAACTCGTTTGCTAAGGCTTCTTCCTGAATGTAACCGTTTTCTTGGGCAAGAGCAATGGCTTTTTCATAAAATTCCATTGCGGCTGAATTTTGTCCTAAGATCCGATTTTTTTCGGCTTCTACTAACTTGAATCTATGCAGATTATTCATAGGGGCATAATTTGCCCACTGTTGCATGGTGTTCTGATTTTCGGCTACTTTCTCTAAAATTCTCTGTTGTTCTTCAATTGAGGACTTAGGAAATAAACCCAATTGCAGCAGTGAATCATAAAAATTCTGCAATGCAATACCTGGCGATGCATATACTGAACCAGAATGCTGTTTTGCTTTGACAACACATTCGGCTGCCAAATCTAGTTCCCCAAACAGATAACAAAGGATCAATTTGTTGAAAAACAAATGCCATAAAGCAGTACCATCATTAGTTTGTTCGTGTAATGCCAGCATTGTTCTTTCATCATACGCTGAGCCGACTAATTCCCAAGGAATAGTTCCAGAGCCTCTTAAATTCAAGACCACTTGTTGGTAAATATTATTGTAATTAAGAGCGTTTCTTTGGTTGATTTTTTCTAGTACTGCCGTATAAATCTCTAATTGATCAGCTAATGTAGTTAATTCTTCACCAGCAAAATAAGCGTTTATGCAATAAATATTGGCAGCAGAACCAGTAATGCCTAAATCCCCAGTATCTAACCCTGTAGTGTAGGCTTGTAGTATTGGTTTGGACACTGCTGTAAGAGGTTCTTTCCAGTGGATGATAAAAGAATAAACTAGAAACAGGACTATTGCTTCGTCTTCTCGCGCTTGAAACTTGGACAATAATTGCAGCGCTAATTGACCAAATTCATAACCTGTTGAGATACTATCTACCTGACCACAAAGCATGAGTCCATACTGTGAGTAAGCAACCGCAGAGCCGAAAGTATTTCCGTACCTGACACAAAGACTCACCTGCTTAAGCACAACCAAGCGATGGAGTTCTGGTTTTGCTAAATAAGCAGGCATATTTAACTTGACTAAAACCCGCAAGGCTGCACGTAATTGTGGATCTTCCATTTCTGGTAGATTAACCAACTCAGCTACTGCTTTGCCTCCTAAGATAGTCTGAGTTTCTTGCATAGCCACAAGAAAATCTAAGAGCGTTGGTTCCTCTGGAAATTCAATCCCTATCGGCTGCAAAAATTGGAGCGCTGTATCAATAGCTGCCAAGAAATTTCCTTGGACTGCGTAAGCTTCAATTTTTACTTCATAGACTTTGACTGTATCAATTAGAACTTTTGCATTGTGTAAAACCTCTTGGGCAAAACTTTCCATTTCATCGAGTTTGCCACATAGATAACTAGCTTCGCTGGCTTCGGTATACAAGTTAATCGTCAAATTATAATCAGATTCCCAAGGGTTTGATGGTAGTAGTTGGATACCTGTTTTCAGGTAAGCAAGTGCAGAACTATACGCTGTTGAAACTTTTGCTTTTTTACCAGCTATGAGATTTAAGCAGGAGATTTCATGGCGTTCTTTTGCTTGTTGGAATTGTTCCAACCCGATATTTAGCTGATTGACAATCCCAAAAATTTGATTCTCTAACTCAGCTTCAGGAGTGTTTTGCCATAGTAACCGACCAATTTTGACATGAGTCGCCTGTTTTTGCTCTTCTGGAATTAAAGAATATGCAGCTTGTTGAACTCTGTCATGCAGGAATTTATATCCCACAGTATGACCAATTTCCTGATTTATCGCTTGATTTTCTTCACCTACATAAAACTTATAAACTTTACTAATTGGCAAAATTAATCCAGATTGTAAAGCTTTCCACAATGTAGTCGCAGTTTCACCTTGCGATTGTTCACTAACAATTGCTAAAGTAGCCAAGTCAAACTGATTCCCAATACAAGCTGCCAAGTTTAATGCTTTCTGAGTTGCTGCACCCAGTTTCTCTAACTGTTGCGCCATAAACTCTACTACATCATCTGTCAATGCTAGTTGCTTGATTTGGGCAATATCACACTGCCAATGTCCTACTTGAAAATTAAATTGAATATAATTATCCTCATGCAGTGCTTTGAGAAACTGGGTTGCGAAGAAAGGATTTCCTTCTGTTTTTTGATATACCTCTTGTGTCAAGAGTTGAGCCATTTCTAGTTGACAATTGAGGGTATCTGCTACCAACTGATTCACAGTTTCCATTGATAGCGGACTGAGTGTGATTGTATTGACTCCTGCTCCTGCTTTGGCTATCTCATTTAATGTCAGTATCAGGGGATGTCCTGGGAAAACTTCATTATCTCGGTACGCCCCTATCAGGAATAAGTAACCCTTGTCGGATTCATCGATGAGCAGTTGCATCAGCTTCAATGAAGCTGAATCTGCCCACTGCAAGTCATCTAAAAATATTACTAAGGGATGTTCTTTTGTTGTAAATACTTGAATAAATTTTTGGAAGAACAGATTAAATCGGTTTTCTGCTGCTATCCCGGATAGTTCACTAGCAGGGGGTTGGGAACCAATAATTTGTTCTAATTCTGGTATTACCTGAATAATTACTTGAGCATTTTCACCCAAGGCTGTTAGGATTTTATCGCGCCACTGCTGTAATTTTATATCATCTTCAGCTAGTAGTTGCCCCATCAAATCGCGGAATGCTTGCACAAAAGCAGAAAAAGGAATATTTCGATTAAATTGGTCATATTTGCCTTTGATAAAGTAACCCCTTCGTTTCACAATTGGCTTGTGGACTTCGTTAACTACAGCCGTTTTCCCAATTCCAGAAAAACCAGTGACTAACATTAATTCAATGTTTCCTTGCGCGACTTTCTCAAAAGCTGCTAATAGTTGCTTGACTTCTTGTTCTCTACCGTATAATTTTTCTGGAATGACAAACCGTGCACACACGTCCCGCTTTGCAATTGTAAAACTCTCTATTTTGCTTGTTTCTTTTAATTGCACCCAGCACTTTTGTAGATCATACTTTAAACCCAATGCACTCTGATAGCGCTCTGATGGATTCTTCGCCATCAACTTGCTGACTATTTCTGAGATAACGCTGGGAATATTTGGATTAATTTCATGTACTAATGGTGCATTTTTCGCAATATGAGAATGTACCAATTCCATCGCGTCTTCTGAAGGAAATGGTAATTCTTTTGTCAATAATTCGTAAAAAGTAACACCTAAAGAATAAAAATCTGTCCGATAGTCAATCCCGCGATTTATCCTTCCTGTTTGTTCTGGTGAAATATACGCAAGTGTTCCTTCTAATATATTAGGGCTGATTAAAGTTTGTGTCTCTCTTGGCAGTAATGATGCTATACTAAAGTCGATTAATTTTACTTGTTTAGTTTCAGGGTTAATTAAAATATTGGCAGGTTTAATATCCTTATGGATAACTCCATGCTGCATTAAATAGTCTAATGTACTAGCAAGCGCGATCGCTATTGGTAAAAATTCATCTAGAATCCCAACACGATCATGGTGAGTGAAATAATCCTTGAGAGAAATCCCCCCGAAATCTTCCATCACTAAGGCATAGCCATTTTGGTATGCTTCCAGGCTATAAGCTTTAATGATTCCAGGATAGTCGAGATTTTTGGTAATCGTGTATTGATTGCGAAATTGTACTAATTCATTGAAACTGGGATAAGCATTTTTCAGCAGTTTAATAACTACAGGTAACGAATCAGTTTGCCGAATACAGCGATAAACTACGGTTCTAAAACCGTCATAGATCTGTCTGCCCAGATGATATCCCGCAATACTTACTACATCCATGATCCTACTATCTCTTCAAGCCTTCTAGATTTATTGTTCCCAAAATCTTTTATGACGAACCTGTAGTAAGCGCTACCAAGCAGCGTCTTTAATTCTGTAAGAACATTATAATAGTAGTCTGTTGATTAGTAATCACTCAAAACAACTGCGCACGAATAACAAAGCAATGCAAATACCCCGCTTGCACCCAGACACAATTGAAGAAGTTATACAACGGGCTGATATTCATGATGTCGTCTCGGAACATGTTGTTTTACGCAAGCGCGGTAAAGACTATTTGGGTTTGTGTCCCTTCCACTCAGAAAAAACACCCAGTTTTAGTGTGAGCCAAACCAAGCAAATGTATTACTGCTTTGGCTGTCAGGCTGGAGGAAATGCAATTAAGTTTCTTATGGACTTGGAGAAACGCTCTTTTGCTGAAGTGGTATTAGATTTAGCACGGCGTTACCAAGTTTCGCTTAAAACCCTCGAACCTGAGCAAAGACAAGAATTACAACGTCAAATGTCTATGCGAGAGCAACTTTATGAGGTTCTCGCTTCTGCGGCGCAGTTTTATCAACATGCTCTTAGGCATAGTGTAGATAAAGCAATGGTATATCTGCAACAAAAGCGCCAACTAAAGGAAGAAATTATTCAGCAGTTTGGTATAGGGTATGCTCCGCCAGGTTGGGAGGCTCTTTATCGTTATCTTGTAGATGATAAGCGCTATCCAGCAACACTGGTGGAGAAAGCTGGTTTGATTAAACCACGGAAAGAAACCAGTGGTTATTATGATGTGTTTCGCGATCGCGTAATGATTCCCATTCATGACGTGCTAGGGCGAGTTATTGCTTTTGGTGGTAGAACTTTGGGTGATGAACAGCCAAAGTATCTCAACTCACCAGAAACTGATGTTTTTCTCAAGGGGAAGACTTTATTCGCTCTCGACAAAGCTAAAGCTGCTATTTCCCAGCGAGATCAAGCTGTGGTTGTAGAAGGATATTTTGACGCGATCGCTCTCCACTCAGTAGGTATTCCCAATGTTGTCGCGTCTCTTGGTACTGCTCTGAGTATAGAACAAGTCAGGCAGGTATTGCGATACACTGATTCTAAACAACTCATACTTAACTTTGACGCCGATAAAGCTGGAGTTATAGCAGCAGAAAGAGCAATAGGAGAAGTGGCTGAACTCGCATATAAAGGAGAAGTTCAGCTAAAAATTCTTAACCTACCAGATGGCAAAGACGCTGACGAATACCTGCAAGCACACCAGCCGCAAGACTATCAACAACTCTTGACAGATTCTCCTCTCTGGCTTGACTGGCAAATTCAACAAATTACAAAAGATCGTGACTTAAAACAAGCAACTGATTTCCAGCAAGTGTCTCAGCAGATCGTAAAATTGCTGAAAAATATTAATAATATTGATACTCGCGACTATTATATTGATCGCTGTGCTGAAATACTATGTTTTGGGGATAGCAGGCTTAAACCGTTACGAGTCGAAAACCTGTTAACTCAGATAGCTCCTAGTGCTATCCAGCGTAAGCCCGTAGCAGTAAAAGAGAGTCCTAAAAAGGAAGTTACTCCCCAATCTGAAGGTAGTCTTTTAGAAGTTGCTGAGGCTTTGGTGTTACGAATTTATTTGCACTATCCGCACCATCGTCAAACAATAATTGAGGCGTTGGATGAACGAGATTTGCAATTTAGCCTCTCGCACCACCGATTTTTGTGGCAACAAATCGTTGATATTCCACCAGAAATTCAGGATGATTTGATCTCGACTGTCCAAAACCGATGTCTAGAGTTTCCAGATGATATTAAGTTGGTGTCCCATTTATTTCATTTAAACGAGAAAACCCAGAAGGAAATACGCTCACATCACGAGAAATGGATTCAAGCTGCGATCGCTTGTATGGAACGAGTGCTTATAGAGAAGCGTTATCGTCACTTCCTAGAACTATGGGAGCAAACAGATCCAGAAACTGAACCAGAAAGATACCGCTCATATTATGATGCTTTCTATAAAGAGAAAATGCGACTCCAGGAACTAGACCGTCAACGAAACTTTACCATTAGCGATTTTTTGTAACATCATAGTTAACGAGGAAGAACATCATCCAAGCGAAGTTGGAGACGAGGCAGAAGCGGCGAATTAATTTTCTGGTTTAGTCGATACTGTTGCTGAGTATAAGTGTCTTCAATCAACTGGCAGACAGTGAAAGTTGGTTGTTTCGGTTTACCGATAAACGCTACACCACCCAATCCTCGATAATCTACGATCCAATATTCAGGGATACCCAACAGAGCATATTCCTCAACCTTTCGAGCGTAATCCGTTTCCCAATTGGTGCTAACAACCTCAACTACCAATTTTACAGAACGTCCCAGCGTAATTACTGGTTCTTTTTCCCAAAGAGGTTCACGCTCAAGAACAGTTTCATCAAGAACTACAATATCAGGACGGCGAGCTGTAGCAGAATCTATAAAGGGGTAAATTAAACAAGTACGAGGAATAAACCACGGAAGTTCTTCTGCTACAAGATGGCTCCCTATTCTAGTTGCTAGCTTACCACTCACCGTTTCATGAGGACCAGTCGGTTCCATGTCAATTAGTTCTCCATCCGCCAGTTCATACCGTGGATTATCCCCGTATTGAGCAACAAAATCTTCTTTGGTGAGTGTTGTTTGGGAAATATATGTCATTAGTGAATTCTACCTCCCACGTTGTAGTTACCTATATATATTTTAATGAAGATAAATTCTGACATATTCAACGAATGCTACTCTTGATCACCAATGGTCCTGCTGGGTATCGATTGTCAATTGAAGATTCTATCGTTACGATAAAACCTGAGACTCCTGCATCATAGAAATCAGCGGGCATAGAAAACTTTTCTATAAACTTACCCCGTGGGTGAGACTTAAGCTGTCCGCAAGGTATTTTATCACCATCAACGATCGCCCAAAGTCGGTAAATACGCCCCGGTGGTGGAGCAGGAAGATTTTGGATAGCAATAACCCCTTTTTGTTGCTCAAGATTTAGTACAAAGCTCCCAGAAGCAGTGCTTGCTGCATTCACTCCTTGAAGAGGGAACAAGCGTGTGTCAGAGTGCTGAAGCAATGTATTAACATCCTGCGCAAGCCTTAAATCATGTCGTAATCGGTAGTTATCAACCCCTAGCCATAAAATTAATAGCGCTGCTACACTTCCTAAAATTGTGCGCCAAGGTAAGGAATGCCGTTTTATTAGCTTGATTTCATTAACAGAATTGCTTGCCGCAAGAATTTCTGTTTTGAGATGTTGTGGAGGTTTTACTTCATTTAAACCAGAAATGACTTGGTTTAATGTTTCTTGTAAAGATTCTACCTCAACTGCCAATTCTGGATTTTCTTTCAAAAGCCGCTCAAATTCTAAAGCTTCTTCAGGAGCAAGATTCCCTACAACAAAGCCTGCGGCTAGCTGTTTCTCTATAGAATTAAGATTTTCTGGTTCAGTCATAGGGTTACTAATCTATAGTATCTTGTAAAATTTGCTTTAGTTTCAGTAGTCCTTGGCGTGTCCAAGTTTTTACTGTTCCTAATGGTTTGTCGAGTTTTTGAGCAATTTCTGACTGACTTAATCCTTTGTCATAAGCCATCTCTATGACTTGGCGTTGTTGTTGTGGAAGTTGTCCTAAAGCATCACGAACACGTGAGGAACGTTCAGTCAAGGAAGCTACCTCAAAAGGTGTCGGAGAAGGTGATTCGCTTGTGAAGGTGTGGGAAAAGCGTTGTAGCAAGTTTGTTTTTCTGGCGCGATCGCGAAGTTTGTCAATCGCCCTTGAGCGAGTCATAGTAACAAGGTATGCCAGAAAATTGTCAGGATAGACATTCATCTTTCGCCATAATGCCAGAAAAATTTCCTGGGTTAAGTCTTCTGCTTCTTGGGAATTTTGCAAAAGCTTCAATGCAATCCCGTAAACAACACCACTATAACGGTCATAGAGAATACTTAATGCTGAAGATTCCTTAGACCTCAATCTATCAAGTAATTCTTTATCTGTTAAGGGTGGTGGGGGTTCAGGCGATGGATTATTGGGAGAACTAGATTCCATACTGGAACACAAGTATACCTGAGTTAATAAGGGCTTCGGTGGTTCTAATCCTAGTTTCACAACATTCTTTAAAAAATAAAATTGCTTCTATCTCTTAAACGCTTGGCGAAACAGATTGGATTTTAAAAAGGAGACAGAAGTCAGGAGGAGCCAGTGCGTTGGGCGGCTCTGCCGACTTGAAGCACCTGGCGTTCAGGAGTCAGGAGGGTATCTCTCTATGGGAATTTAGCCTTCAAAATGTACGGGTAACGAAAGGCTGAAACTGAAATCCAAGGGCGAAATCAATTCTGACTCCTGTATTCTGACTCCTGACTCCTCTGTTAAATCCAAAATTAAAGTTTGTTCGTCTCTAGGAATAGATGCGAACAAAGAGAAACTGCTTACACATTTATGAGAGTAGCATTTCGGAAACACCATCGACTCATTGCCATTACAGTCTGTATTCCTTTAATGATTACCGCCATTACTGGAATTGCCATAACATTTACAGATCAATGGTTTCATCAAAATGATTTAACCGGATTTCTTCTACAAATTCATACTTTTCAAATCTTTGGATTATCGGCGTTTTTACCGATTTTCAATGGACTAGGGTTAATTGGCTTAATCCTAACAGGATTAAGTATGACAGGTTTATTTTCACAACGGCGTAAGCCCAAGCAAAGAAGTGAACTACCATGAAGTACATATCTTATTTTCTGACAGCAATTGCTACTGCATTGGTTGTTATTTTATTATCATTGTCGTCTTGTAGCCCCAATCATCAATCTACAGCACCAACTAACCAATCACAGGTTAGTGCGGCAAATACCAATGGTACGGTCAAAATTGTCAACTTTAAATACATGCCAGAAACCCTAAAAATTGCTGCCGGGGAAACTGTGCAATTTGTCAACAAAGATGAAGAACCACACACGGTAACTTCTACAAGTGGTGCGTTTGATTCAAAAGCACTTGATACAGAACAAAGTTGGTCGCATACGTTCAATCAGCCTGGGAATTTTCCTTACTTGTGTTCTATTCATCCTTATATGAAAGGAACTATTAATGTAACTTCTAAAGGGAACGGAAAATGAAACGTAGAAAGTTTATTGAGCATGTCGGATGGACTGGGCTTGGCATTTTATGGGTTGTAGGCGAAAATGGTTTACTGACTTCATGTAAAGTTGGTAATTCTGAAGAGCAAAAACTATCCAATTCTGCAGCCTTATCTTTTGTTCAAATCAGTGACACACACATGGGCTTTGATAAGCCAGCCAATACACACGTTAAAGAAACATTTACCAAAGCTATTAATGCTATCAACGCATTACCTACACCACCAGCGTTCGTGATTCACACAGGAGATATTACCCACCTTTCCAAACCAGCAGAGTTTGATCAAGCTAAGCAAATTCTTTCCCAATTGAAAGCACCACTATTCACTTTACCCGGAGAACATGACACGATAGGCGATAGAGGTAAAGCTTACTCTGAAGCGTTCAGCCAAAAGGATAAAAAAGAAGGTTTTGAGTCATGGGATCACTCTGGTATTCATTTTGTTTCATTGACGAATGTGCTAGAATTTGGTGACACAGGAAAAGGTAAACTTGGTCAAGCTCAACTAGATGTACTCTCGAAGGATCTAGCTCGGCAAAAGCAAGACACTCCTTTGGTTGTGTTTAGTCATATTCCTCTATATGATCTTTATCCACAGTGGGGTTGGGCGACTGCGGACTCAGCGAGTTTACTCTCTTTATTGTCGCGCTTTTCTTCTGTAACTGTTCTCAACGGTCATATTCATCAAGTCATTCAACATACAGAAGGAAACATTCGCTTCTCGACAGCTGCATCTACAGCTTATCCGCTCCCTTCTCCAGGTAAAGCCGAAAAACCTGCTCCAGTAAAGTTACCAGAAAATGATTTACTGGCTGTTTTGGGTTTCCGCAGTGTTGAGTTTGTGCCTAAAAACGATGTTAAAATTGACCAGCATTCTTTAGCTTAAATTTATCAAACAGAATTCAGGAGTCAGGAGTCAGGAGCCAGAATTCAAGATTGAATTCTTTAAACTGATAGATGAGTCGTGGCGATAATGTTAAATATCGGTTGATGAAACCCTTAGCTTTTAGCTTGATTCCTTGCGGTATTCTGACTCCTGAATTCTGAATTCTGACTCCTTTTCATATCTCCACCCGACAGAGGGATGGGGATTTAAAATATTTTTGTTAAATTAAATGAGCAATAAATTCTCCAGTAA
This sequence comes from Aetokthonos hydrillicola CCALA 1050, assembly GCF_017591665.1. Classification (GTDB taxonomy): domain Bacteria; phylum Cyanobacteriota; class Cyanobacteriia; order Cyanobacteriales; family Nostocaceae; genus Aetokthonos; species Aetokthonos hydrillicola. The sequence continues at coordinate 12,321 of NZ_JAAKGC010000043.1, forward strand.
AATGCAATCTGAGTTCAACTTTTTTCAACATTGGTATCCTATTTACCCCATTGAAGATCTTCAAAAGGATCGACCAAAAGCAGTTACCATTTTAGGAATCCGCCTAGTTGTGTGGAATCCAGGAAAATCTGAGACTTACCAGGTATTTTTAGATCAATGTCCTCACCGTCTTGCTCCTTTAAGTGAAGGGTTTATTGATGAAAAGACGGGTAATCTAGTCTGTAGTTATCATGGTTGGGAGTTTGATTCTCAGGGAATATGTACTCGTATCCCTCAAGCAGAGAAACCAGAATTGCTTACCAATCATTCGCAAGATTTTTGTGTACAGACGTTACCTTGTCGCCAGGAAAATAATTTACTTTGGGTATGGCTTGACGCTAAGTCAACAGAGCAAGCTTCTACTACACCCTTACCATTGTCTCCTAAAGCCAATGCAAGTGAGGATTTTGTTTGGTCATCGTACGCACGTGAGTTAGAATATGATTGGCAAACTCTTGTTGAAAATTTGGTAGATCCTAGTCACGTTCCCTTTGCGCATCACGGGTTACAAGGAAAGCGAGAACAAGCAAGAGCAATCCCTATCAAAATTGTAGAATCAACACAAGATTTGATAAAAGCAGTTAATGAAGGAATTTACAGAACAACAATCACTTTTAAACCACCCTGCTACTTGGAATATGCTATCACTTTTGGCAATGAAGGAAAGCAAATGGGATTGGTTACTTACTGTATACCAGTATCGCCTGGTAAATCAAGAATTGTAGCTCTCTTTCCTCGTAATTTTGCTAAAACACTTTTTCGTTTAACACCTCGTTGGTGGGAACACATCAAAACCCGTAATCAGGTTCTTGACGGGGATATGATTATTCTGCATCAGCAAGAGCATTTTCTCCAACAAAAGAAACCTGTGGAAAGTTGGAAAACTGCTTACAAGTTACCGACAAGCGCAGATCGCTTAGTGATTGAGTATCGGAATTGGTTTGATAAATATTGTGACAGTCAGCTACCTTGGCATGAAGTTGGGATCACTGCTCCTGAAAGTGCGACAATCAATGAGAACCGTGAGGAAATGCTAGATCACTACAAACAACATACTCAACATTGTAGTAGCTGTCGGGGTGCGCTTAAGAATGTGCAGCGTTTGCAGTGGGTGCTTTTGGGATACTTCGCGATCGCTGTTTCATCTGTCGCAATCCTTCCTGATGCACTGCGAGTCAAGGTTGGTTTACCGCTAATTATTCTCGCACTTTTAGGTCTCGGATTATACACTTGGCTTAAATTTTGGTTAAGTCCTAAATTTTACTTTGTGGACTATGTACATGCCGAAAGATAAGCAGAGCACACCTTCATTGTAAGTAGTTTACTCGGGGAGGGGAAAAGGGTGAAGGAACGAAGCTACTTACAGCGTTGACGGCGCAATTTTTTTTCATTGGATTATCCTGTGAACACTTCTGTTCGGATAAAGTTATCCTTTATCTTTACCTTCTGGTATACTATAGCATTAGTAAAATACTCAGTCTAGATCAATGTTCAATCCAGTAGATCCTCGTTATATGATTACAAACCATGAAACATTAAAGGAAAGAGAATGTATAGCAAATAACTTATTATTGGGATAAATATAACTTGGCTTTAAGTATCTTTTCCATAAATTTGCTTTAACTTAATGTAATTTTCATTATAATAGGGAGCTACTTGCTTGGAGTTGTATGGAGTACTTCCGAAAAACGGAACGTCAATTTGAGGTTTGAGTTTGTAAGTATACGACGAAGGTAGGGGTTCGGCAGATGTCAGATATCATAATCTCCGTTGAGAAATTAGGTAAGAAGTACGTCATTGAAAATCAGAAAGAAGGGAGTGTTAATTACAAGACACTTCGGGGAGCAATGACTCAAGCAGTAACATCTCTTGCTGATACACTTAACCCTCGTGTAAAGAAACAAACAAACTCCCGGGAGGAGTTTTGGGCGCTGAAAGATGTGTCTTTTGATATCAAGCTGGGAGATAGAGTTGGTATTATTGGTCGAAATGGAGCTGGAAAATCAACGCTGCTGAAGATTCTTAGTAGAATTACAGAACCAACAACAGGAAAAATTAGGATTAAAGGAAGAGTTGCGAGTTTGTTGGAGGTAGGAACAGGTTTTCACCCGGAGTTAACTGGTAGAGAAAATATTTTTCTTAATGGTGCGATACTAGGAATGAGCAGGAGCGAAATTAAACGTCAGTTTGATGAGATTGTTGATTTTGCAGAAATCGAAAAATTTATAGATACACCAGTTAAACGCTATTCATCAGGGATGTATGTACGTTTAGCATTTGCAGTTGCTGCTCACTTAGAACCAGAAATTTTAGTAGTTGATGAAGTTCTTGCAGTAGGTGACGCAGCATTCCAAAAGAAGTGTTTAGGAAAGATGGAAGATGTATCAACTAAGGAGGGAAGAACAGTTTTATTTGTGAGTCATAGTATGAATGCTGTTGAGTCTTTGTGCAGTCGATGTATTGTGCTAGAGTCAGGGTCATTATTTATAGACAGTAGAACGCACGAGTCAATCCGTGCTTATTTAGAAAATACTTATAAAGTTATGACTGAAACTCCTCTTACGGATCGCAAAGATCGAAGAGGTTCAGGTAAGGTAAGAACAGTAAGCTTCAGAGTTTTAAATGCGGAAGGCGAACAAGTGAATTCTTTGCAATCAGGCAGAGATTATTATTTTGAAATTCGATATATAAACTATACGGGAAACCCGCTTAATAATGTTGTTTTTAGCTTTGATTTCTTGGATGAGAGAGGAAATGTAATTTTACTTTTTAGAACTAATTTTACAAATAGTAATCTAAATTTGGAACCTGACACAGGGTGTATCAGATGTAAAGTAGACAATTTACCATTAGCAAATGGGACATATCACTTTAATATTTTTATTTCTCACGCAGATCTAGACATATTAGATTGGATTGAAGATGCAGCCTCTATTAAGGTAGATGGGGGAGACTATTTTGGTACTGGTAATCCTGGATTGCCAAGTATGTGTAAAATTTTGAGGAAAGCTCAATGGTCTGCTTTAGGTGGTTGAAGAAAATTAAGTTTAATATGAGGAATAAGAAAGGAAAATTCTTGACAAGACAACATTGTCTAAATGAAGATAGGTTACTTTAGCTTAAAGTATAAGCCAGAATAGACTGGCACGGTCTTTTCTGGATGGAAGGGAATCAAACAAGAGTCTACATTATCTTCCCAAATGTCTATTAACTCATAGCCAATATTAGTAATTGCTTCAATAAACTCAGTTTTATTAAAGACGTACTGAGGATAAAACACTTGACCTCCATTTTGGAGTGTAACAAACTTTTGACCATGATAAAGAGGCAAACGATTAATCAATAAATGCTTAGGTTTATCAAATTGAGATAAAACATATGCAAGATTTTCTACATATTGAATTGAGCCAGATGCCATAAATATATCTTTATTATTGGCGTCATTTAAATTGATCGTAAAATATAAATTATCTACCTGACGCTTTTGGGCTATAGTTTTTCCAGCTAAAACAATTGCTGGTAGATCACAAACAGTCCATTGTATATTTTCGGGATACTTAATATATTTTGAATAGTTATAAAAATGAATTCCTACATTACCTCCAAAATCAAAAACGTTATTACTACTGTTAGGATTAAAAATTGATTTTAGCCAGAATAAGACTGGATAATCGTAAGATGCAATTATTCGCCCACTATTTTCCCAATTTTCTTGCTCTAGCATTTTGGCGTATTCTTCTGCCAAATCTGCATTATCATATCCAATACTTTTGGTTTGTGGTGCTGCTTCTTTAGCTTGCTCAAATGTGTCAAAAATACCCCAGAATGTGCCATAACCATTGGTAGAGAATCTACGTCTATACTCCAGCTCCTTGAGATACCGGTAAAATTTTTGAGTAAATGGGATTTGTTTAATAATGCGTTTCATAGAAAAACCTATATTTCTGCAAATGATATCTAACATTTAATCATACTTACTTAAATTGAACAAGGCAGTCGTGATGAAGAAAATTTCCTGGTTATACATGTGAGTAGACTTGTTCCTTTTCTCGAATCTCAATATCCTACTTACAAGTCAGAAACAAAGAAATATATCTGTTCTGCTGTAAGGAGTTAATAGTGCCTACTTCAATAAGCTTCAAGTTAGTAAAAATGGTAGTTGTTTTTCGTTTAAATAACTTCCAATGGAACAGACATACATCCAAAGCCCCAAGATTGAGAGAAAACGTGAGTTTCATCATCTTGAGGGGAGCGGACTACTTCAAATAATAGGCAATTTTCAACGCGGTCATAATATTCAACCCAAGGGATGCTTAAGTCTAAGCTAATAAAGTATGAACCCAAAGCAAGTTGATGAACTGGAAGTGTAAAAGAGATTGGATTCAAACCTGGGCATAATTCTAATAATTTGCTTGGTTGGGATTCTCCAATCTCACCATAACCAACGGGAACTGTCATAGCATCATATAATCTTAAGCTCAAAGCTAATTCACATTTTGATTCTGCAAATATTTCTAAATTAATTTGGATCTTTCTATGTTCAAAATCAGTATTTGATATCAATTTTCCAGAGGTAATTGTAGGTTTACTATTCTTTTGCGGAGAACGGACAAAACTGTTAGAAGTAGAAGTATCTTGTAAGTAACGTTGAACAACGTAAGCTGATAGATCATCTATAGCTAGCCGTCCTGATTGGAGCATAATACAACGAGAGCATAGCGCCTGAATTGTACTCATGTTGTGACTAACAAACAATACTGTTCGCCCGTCTTTTCCTACATCTTCCATTTTCCCTAAACACTTTTTTTGAAACCGTGCGTCTCCGACAGCCAATACTTCATCCACTATTAAAATTTCGGGTTCTAAATGTGCCGCGACTGAAAATGCTAACCGTACATACATCCCGGAAGAATATCGCTTTACTGGTGTATCTAAAAATTTTTCTACTTCTGCAAAATCAACAATTTCATCAAACTTACGTTTAATCTCCTCCGCATTCATCCCTAAAACTGCACCATTGAGAAAAATATTTTCTCTACCTGTAAGTTCCGGATGAAATCCAGAACCTACTTCTAGTAAGCTAGCTACTCTACCCTTAATGGAAATTTTTCCTGTGGTTGGCTCTGTGATTCGACTTAAAAGTTTTAAAAGGGTTGATTTTCCAGCACCATTACGCCCAATAATGCCAACCTTGTCTCCCTGCTTAATCTCAAAAGAAACATCTTTCAAAGCCCAAAACTCTTCACGGGCTGAATAGGTGATTTTCGTACTAGAAGGCTTGAATAATTTTTTATTTAATGACTTGGCTGCATTACTAATAGCTTCCCTGATGGATTTGTATTGAGAGCGCCCTTCTTGTTGATGGTTAATAATATATTTTTTACTTAGATTTTCAACTTTAATTACTGTATCAGACATGTAATTGTTCCTCATTAAATAACGTCAGCAAAGGTACGCTTGATCTCGCGTATGTATTTTATGATACTAGCATTTTCGACTGAAACTATGTGCAAAGCACGCCTAAAACATGCATATCTTTTTTATTACTTAAGTAGGATTCCATACGATTATAGATCTGAGTATTCAGCATCTGGAAAAATCAGAGGGTGTAGGGGGTTGGGTGCAGGATATAAGGGGAATCCTGATCGGGCTTGTTTATACCCAAGCTAGAACCATGCATTTTTTGTCCTACACCCAGCAAGCATCATTAAAGATCCCATGAAAAGTCAGGATTATAGATGAATTATCTCCAATTCTTGGAGATCTCTTGTACTAAAACGCAATTGGCTTGTACAATAAATGCTGATATTTATCAAAGTGTGCGGAGTGTATCAGAAAAATTAATGTATTTGGTGTACCAATATCTTTGAATAAATAACCGAAAAGTTATGCGACTGAGAAATTGGGCAACAACAGTACTGTTAAGTTCTTTTTTTGTGACAAGTTGGGTTATAGCTTCTTCTGCATTCAATGCCATGACGTCTGCTGAGTCAATAGCTGCTAAACCTATTGTTGTTAGTAAAGCTGAGTTTGGGCTTTTTAAATTTGACCACAAGGGTAAAGTGACCTTTATTCCGACAGATAAGGTGTTGTTAACCGAGGGTAACCAGTACGGATGGAGGATTTGGCTTAAAGACTACCACGGTGAAGTGAAATGGCGGGAGGTATTGCGGCTGCCAAAGCTTCCAGAAAGCTGGAGTACAGATCATGGTGAAAATTTCTCAATGACAGCAAACGGTACAGGAGGAGTAACGACTCGCACACAACCTGTAAAAAACGGTGTCATTCAAAATTATTGGACTGTTCTTCACGGTGATCCGGTTGGGAAGCATACGGTAGAAGTCTACGTTTATAATCGCCGCCTTGCTTCTTTTAACTTTGAAGTGCTTCCACTCAATAATTTACCTTTACCTGGACTAAAACCACAGAAATTTTAGCAAGTTGTTTAAGCCACTAACCGCTTCAAGTTTCTAGTAGGTTACAGCATTTTTCACATACTACCAACCACAGTCGTACGCTTCGCCACTATGACTTGGAATTTTAAATTTGCCTTAGCTGTGTGTTCAGATCTTTTTTTGGGTGCATAAGATATCATAAATTCTGTTGCTTGCAAAGATGTATTTTTACCGTTATAGAGATTTTTTTGCTTTTGGTAGTTAAGAATTTATTAATACATAAGCAAAGACTTTTGAAGATTGAAATCTATATAGATAACTAGTATTATTAACAACGAATTCTTCAATGAAAATCAGAGAATTCTCTATTCCGTTACAAAAAAGCCTCAAAACAAGACCAATATGAAAGGAACTTGGCAAGAAATAACGGCAAGTCTGCTGACAATAGCCCAGGTACAACAGACGGAACCTGTTCGACCAGGACAAGCTGTTGAAGCTGGAGTGAATTATGTGCAACAACTTATTGTACAATTAATCAATTTTCTTCCAACTTTGCTGGCTGCGCTATTAATTTTATTAGTGGGCTTGCTGATTGCAGGGATCGCATCTGCTACCGTCAAAGGAATCCTCAAACGCACTAACGTTGATGACCGCATTGCAGCAGGAATCACAGGTCGTGCAGATAGTAGGGATTTGCTACAAGTAGAGAATGTAATCTCTAGTGGTGTTTTTTGGGTCGTCGTCTTATTCACTATAGTTGCAGTTCTGCAAGCATTAAATTTGCAGACTGTCTCTCAACCTCTCAACACTTTTCTCAATCAATTCATCGGGTTTGTACCCAGGTTGGTGGGTGCGATAATTCTCGCAGTAGTGGCTTGGGGTATAGCAACGATTGTCAAAGTAGTGACAACACGAGGACTACATGCGTTGAGGTTGGATGAAAAATTAAATCAGCAATCTAATGTTGGTACTACAACGCCTGATCCCAACCAATTGTCTCTCACTGATACAATTGGCAATGCTCTGTATTGGTTTATCTTTCTACTGTTTCTATTGCCGATTCTCAATACTCTAGAACTGAATCAGGCTCTACAACCAGTACAAGTTCTCATTACACAAATCCTCTCCATTCTGCCAAATATCCTAGCGGCGGTGCTGATTGCCGGTGTTGGTTGGTTGGTGGCTACAGTTGTAAGACGGATTGTGACGAACTTACTAGCATCAGCAGGAAGCGATCGCCTAGGTACACGATTTGGGTTACGACAAACAACCTCTGGTCAATCGCTTTCGGGGATTGTTGGTACAATAGTTTATGTTTTGATTTTGATCCCTGTTGCGATCGCCGCGCTTAATGCACTGCGAATTGAAGCGATTTCGCTTCCGGCGATCGCAATGCTGCAACAAATCCTCAATGTCCTACCCTCTATTTTCACCGCAGCATTTGTGTTGATTATCTCTTACTTTCTTGCAAGGTTTGTAGGGGAGCTTGTCACCAATATTCTCACTAGTCTTGGCTTCGACAACATTTTTTCTATTCTTGGGTTACCCCCAAGGATTGGGCGAACAACATCACCCTCAGATGCGACAGCTGTAGCAACAACCCGCACACCATCGGAAATTGCTGGTATTGTGGTCGTTGTTGGCATAATGCTATTTGCTACTGTCGCTGCTGTTGATATCTTGAAGATTCCAGCACTCACTGCATTAGTGAGTGGTTTGACTGTGATTTTTGGCCGTATTTTGGCAGGGTTGATAGTGTTTGCTATTGGACTATTCCTCGCCAACTTGGCATTTAATATCATTATCAGTTCTGGTGGTCGTCAAGCCCAAATTTTAGGGCAAGTCGCACGGATAGCGATTATTGCTTTAGTCTCCGCAATGGCACTACAACAAATCGGTGTTGCTAGCAGCATCGTTAATTTGGCTTTTGGCTTATTGTTGGGTGCGATCGCTGTAGCAATCGCCCTTGCTTTTGGCTTAGGAGCCCGGGATGTTGCAGGACAACAAGTGAGAGAATTACTAGCGTCGTTTAAAGGCGATCGTAATCAACCACCCAGTATTTAGCACAATTTTAGCTGAGAGAAAAATTGGATAAAAGTTTGGTTTGTTCCTCATCACTTTAATAGCCCGCATAAGCGGGCTTCTTCGTTAGAACTTTTCCCTATCTGCTATATTGACATTAACTGACAACAGTAGACAGAACCGACGAGCGCAAGTGATCAACCAAGCTTTGCAAATTACCAGTGTTCAATCGGTAACTTAGAGGATGAGCAATTAATCGGGCGGTACTTTCATACAAAGTGTGAATTTCAATCAAACCATTCTCTCGCAGAGTTCTTCCTGTAGAAACTAAATCAACAATTGCTTCCGACATACCCGTAATAGGGCCTAGTTCCACTGAACCGTAAAGTGGTACAATTTCCACAGGTAGATCTAAACTATGGAAAAATTCCGCAGCACAGTTAACGTACTTAGAAGCAACTCGACCATGAGGAGGCAATTCCAATGTTGAACGGTAAGGACTAGATTGCTTGACTGCCACCGACATTCGACAATGCCCAAACTGCAAATCAACTAACTGAGCAACTTGTGGCTTTTTTTCTCGCAGCACATCGTAACCAACAATACCCAGTTGTGCCTGACCATATTCTACATACACTGGCACGTCCTGCGATCGTACTAGCAAACCTTTCGCCTTCCCGTTAGAATCAAGGATTTGAAGTTGGCGATTACCTGAATCCAGAAAAGCACTAAAGTCCAATCCTACACTTTGCAACAGGCGGATACTATTCTTGAGAAGTTCGCCTTTCGGTAGCGCAACAGTAAACATATAGCGGTTTTAGATAGGGTGAGTCAAAGTTGGTAGGATATCAGTTTATCAGGATACCCAACGCACTGCTTCGTCTATATAAATTGATATGCAAATTTTGGTAGTTGATGATGAAGTTGAACTGACTGATCCCCTGAGTCGCTTATTAACTCGTGAGGGATACGATGTTGATGCAGCTTATAATGGTATAAACGGTAGTGAACTTGCACAAGCAGGCAATTACGACCTACTAATTTTAGATTGGATGTTACCAGGAAAAAGTGGGTTAGAGATTTGTCAGGAATTGCGACGCCAAGGCAAAACCATACCCGTGTTGTTTCTTACTGCCAAAGATACTTTAGATGACAGAGTACAAGGTTTAGATGCAGGCGCTGACGATTATTTAGTTAAACCTTTTGAACTGCGCGAGCTACTAGCACGAGTTCGTGCTTTGTTACGTCGCTCAAGTTCTCAGTCTTATACTATAACACAGCAAAGACTGACTGTAGCTGATTTAGAACTGGATTACGAAAACCAAGTAGCTTATCGTCAAGGACGAATGATAGAACTATCAGAAAAAGAATGTCAGTTATTACGATACTTCATGGAACACTCAGAACAGCTACTGACTCACGCGCAAATTATGCAATATCTATGGAAAGAAGATGAACAACCTAGTAGCAATGTGATAGCAGCATTAATTCGCCTACTGCGCCGCAAAATTGAAATGACTAATGAAACACCATTGATACACACAGTATATGGAAAAGGATACCGTTTTGGGAGTTCGTGAAGAGATTGGGGATTGGGGACTGGGGATTGGGGACTGGGGATTGGGGATTGGGGATTGGGATATAGATATTAGGGGAAAAACCTGGTTTCATTAGAAGTGACTTGCTTAGAGGTTAGGTCAACATTTTGTGGAATCTCAATCAAAAACTCAGATCCCTGATTAGGAGCCGAGATACACTTCAGTTTTCCATGATGCATATTTACAATAATTTGATAGCTAATAGATAATCCTAAACCTGTTCCTTCGCCTACAGGTTTTGTTGTAAAGAAAGGTTCAAAGATCCGCTCCTTCATTTCCTTCGCCATTCCTGGTCCATTGTCTTTAATGCTAATTTGTACCCATTTCGTATTTAGAACAGTTGTGCGAATTGTAATTAAGCTATGATGGTTATCACTCTTTTTTAAAGACTTTTCTTTATCATGTTCTTCTAAAGCATCAATTGCATTTTGAAGAAGATTCATGAACACCTGATTAAGTCTGCCAGGATAGCATTCTATTGCTGGCAAATCATCGTATTCTTTAACAACTTCAATACCAATATCACCAGGCTTAGATTTAAAATGCTTTTGCAGCAGTAACAACGTACTATCAATGCCATCGTGAATATTGACAACTTTTTTCTCTGCTTCATCCAGACGCGAGAAGTTTCGCAACGTTAACACAATCGAACGTATACGTTCAGTTCCCGTTTGCATCGATGAAAGAATTTTTGGTAAATCCTCAATTGCATACTCTAAGTCGTATTCTTTAATTAAATTTTCAATTTCTGGCGTGGGGTGAGGATAATTTTTCTGGTAGAGTTCAAGCACAGATAGAATACCTTGAAAATAATTACTGACATGAGTTAGGTTGCCATAAATGAAGTTCACAGGGTTATTTATTTCATGAGCAACACCAGCTACAGTTCGACCTAAAGACGACATTTTTTCTGCCATTAGCAATTGAGGTGCAAGCTGGAGCTTTTGGAGAGTCTGCTCTAGTTGTTCAGCCTTGTGCTTCAGTTGCGCTTGTGACTCACGTAATTCTTTTTCTATCAAAGAACACTGTTTAATTTGCAGCGTTAACGGACGATACAAAAAAAGATATAGAGAGGGCGTAATTAGTAGCGAAAGTAGAGTCGAATCAACAAAAGCCTCTAGTAATTTGGGCAATTCTGGCAAGACCATAAACACTAACATGATCAACGTCTCAGCAGCAAACACAGAAAAGGCGATTTGACCCACAAAAAACCAAGGAGACTTTTGCATATTAATAAAGTTTATACGTTTAGCGTTTTCGCTAATCGCCCAATTATAAAAATGATCAATTATACTCTAGTCTGAATAGACTGTTTTTAGGGTAAAAGCACTGACTTTCTTTAACTTGATCATTTGAATCTGGAAATAACCTCAGTAAAAATGACGAACTTATTGCTGTCTTTTAAATAAGATTTATTACCGTAACAAAGCGTTTCTCACGAGTGCCATCCAGGGGAGAACACTTGCTACCTTTTAAAGCGCGATCGCACTTCTCCCTAATCCCCTCACGAAAGCGCGATAAACTTTCATCAAAATCTAACCTTTTAACATTTTTTCATAAACTTACCTAAACCAAGGCTTAACCTTTTAGATTTAGTCTATATGCCTAAGGCTAAATTACTTTTTGTCAATACTTGCTAAAATACTTTTAGCACACTTGATGCCATTTCAGATCAGGAGGAATTCGTGGAACAAGTTACGCAGACTTTGGCTACCATTCCCGAGCATGTCATCACCAATCTTAACTCGGTCACTCCGATGGAGGCGCTGATGTTGCGCTACGAAGCTGTCAGTGTTGCCGACCACCCGTTCTTTCAGCGCCTGCGTACTGAGCCCTTCAATGCTGGAGTCTTATGGCTCCTGTTGGTGAACATCCATGAGGGGGCGCGTGACTTTGTGATGTGGCTTGCTGACCTGACGGCGCGAATTGGCGATAACCGCATCCGCTCAGTGTTGGCTAAGCAATTAAACGATGAGCTTGGGGACGGAGATTTTACGCGCATTCACGCTGTGCTATTCGATCAACTTCTAGCTGGGATTGAGTGTTGGCGTCCGCCTCAGTTTGTGGATGAGATGATACAGCCTGGTCGCAACCTTGGCTTGGGGCTTACGGCTCAGTTCCTGTCTCCGGATCCGTACCAGGGTGTCGGCGCAGCGATGGTCACCGAGATCTACGCCAAGAAGTTCGATCTGTGTGTTGGTAGCGAGATGCGTAGGCAGAACGACATCAAGCCCGAAGCCCTCACCTGGTTAAATGTACACGAGCAGCTCGAGCTTGAGCACGCTGCCGACTCCCACAACCTCGCGCTGCTGATCCCCGATCAGGGATCTGCTCCGAAGGCTGTGCAGCATGGAGCTGAAGCCACTTGGCACATATTCTGGGTCTTTCTTGATGATCTTCACCGACTGTGTTTTGAGGCACCTCCCTCAATGCGCTAGCTCTCCAACGCACTAGCTCCTGCTGAATTCTTCGTTGTTAAATACCGACGAATTTGATTTTGCATTTTTTCTCGCAATTCTTGTGCGTGTTTATAAGCAGATGAACGCTCCTTGCTTGAGTCATTATCTGTTGATATTAAAGATAGTCTCTCCAGAGGCTGTATAAAATAACGCAAATGGCTTTTCATTGCCCAAATCCCCATCGAAGGAAAGAGAATAAAGACAAGCATCAAAGGGGATAAAGGTAAAAATGGTAATTTTAATAACCTCTGCAATTTTTTGAAATTAACAGCCCAGGAATGTAAATTTTCATTGCCAAGACAGATAACAGGTAAAATAGGAGCTTGATAACGTTGGCTTAACTGAATAAAACTTAAATCAAACCTTTCCAATTGATAACGCCTTCTCCAACCTTTTCTAGGTCCGCGTAAACCTTCGGGTGCATATAGAAGAATTGTACCTTGTTGTATAGCTGCGTCAAAATCTTTTAACTCTGCTCTAACACCACCTAAAACTTTTGCCCAACCAGGTGGTAACCACCAAATTACCCAAGGATGATCAAACAACGATACGCCAGCCAAAGGCTGTACCACCCATCCTTGAGCTTTACTGAGTAAATAGCTTAACGTCACAAAGTCCCACGGAAAACACATCCCTGCATGATTCATCACAACAATCATTGGTTGTGTTTCTGGTAAGTTCTCAACTTGTTGCAACTCCGCCCGAAAATAATATTTCACAATTGGAGCAAGAACTTCTTCCCCAAAAGCGTGTTGATAACCTGGGTTAAACTCCTCAATTTCACGACGCGGTGAACGACAACCAAGACGTAACCAACGAATCAGCAGTGCTAAATAAAACCCGCCAGGAAGCAAAAATAGCCCATACTCTAGCCAATTCCAACCATCTGGATCTGTGTGATAGTGTTGCCAGTGTCGGTTAAATAAAATCAGCCACCCAGGAGGATACCATAAACAAAACCAATCAAACCAGCTAAATTGATATCCCTTGCTGGATGCTTGTTCCCGCTGAGGATTTAAAAGGTTTTCAGAGTTTTGATGAATCACGGAAAATCTGGGTTAGGGGTTAGAAGAGGGTTTTTGCATGAGTAAAAGACCTAATATAACTTAGTATTATTGCAATTTACCTCCCACTCTAGTACGACTATTTGGCTTACGTGTCTAAGGATGGGATTGGGATTTAAACTAGAACCCCACAACCTTAGTGGCGATCGCAAAGTCGAATGTATGTCGAGGTGGTAATATGACCCCAACCCTACCCAACTTAGTGACCTTTGAACAATTCATTGAATGGTATCCTTCAAACGGGGTGCGATACGAACTACATAAACGAATCATTGTAGAAATACCACACCCAACTGGCGCACATGAGAATGTAGTTGGATTTTTAGCGGCTCAGATAGCCTTCCAATTCTTGCAAATGGGACTTCCGTTCCGTATCCCCAAAACTGCACTGGTCAAAATCCCTACCAATAGCTCAACTTATTCTCCCGATATTTTGGTGTTAAATCATGACAATCTCGTCAATGAACCTTTGTGGAGCAAGCAATCAACTGTTACTGAAGCTTCATCTATTCCTTTAGTCGTTGAGGTTGTTGGTACTAACTGGCGAGATGACTACTACGATAAGTTCAGAGACTATGAAGAGATGGGGATTCTAGAGTATTGGATTATAGATTATGCTGCACTTGGGGGTAAAAGATTCACTGGTAATCCTAAACAACCAACTATTACAATTTGTGAATTAGTGGATGGAGATTATCAAATGAGTGTGTTTAGGGGAAATAATTTAATCGCGTCTCCCTTATTTCCGCAACTCAGCCTTACAGCACAGCAAATTTTTGATTCGGCTTTGTAATTAAATATTGGTATTACTTTGGGTTTGTCGCTAAGCCAATAGAGCCAGCATCTAAAAGCACAACTCGGCTCACCAAGACACACCCTTCATTTCTAGAGGAAATAATTTACGATCAGATAACCTGTCTTCATCCAAAGCTTGAATTAAATACTCGCCTGTGTGTTTTTGCTCTTGAGCATCATCTTCATCTAGCCAAGACTCAAGTAAATTAGCTAGGCTGGTTTGTTTCTGTTTTTCTAAAATATGCTCGGTCAAAATTTCCAAAGTGTAAGCTTCCAAAGACATGCCTTTTTGCTCTGCTCCTTGTCTCAGATATAACTCTATCCCTGGTGTTAAAGTTAGGGTCAGTGTCATGAATTTTTTTTAACAACACTTTGTATTTTACAGCAATTTTCGCCCAAATGAACCGCTCGGTTTGTCAGGGTGCAAGGCATTGTGTCTTTGTAATTACCTGACAATTACTCTAGCCGAGAACCCCATTAAAATGGGTTAAAAGATTACCCAGTGAGCTTTTAGCCCGAACTTTAGTTCAGGGCGAATTTTCGGGCAAAACCTACGCAGTATTGGGAATTTCTCTGGTTTGCAGGCGAAAAGCGTGGCAAAGGCTTGAAAGGTTGGTAGTTGCGCTGTTTTAGCGCTAAAGCGCAACTACGAACTAATAGCAGGCGGGTGTTTGCCTACTTATTTCTCATTAATCGGATGAAAGCTATACTGAGAACCTTGGGGAGATGGTCCACCTTTACGAACTTGAACAAGACTGTATTCCTTATCAATCTCACCATTTGTGAACCGAAGTCTAGATCCTGATGTTTTATCTGGTGGAAGATCTAGGGATTTCAGTTTCTCAATGACCTCTTTTCGGGTAGGATTGCTGGATAGTGAGTTAATGAGAGCCTGTGCTGCATCATAACTAGTAGCGGTTTCCGAGTTAATCTTTCCTTTCCATCTGTGGTTTGCTTTTTTCGCATAGGGTGAATTTTCATCCAAAGGGGTTACAGCTAAAATCAGACTATTAACTGCAGATCCTCCCTGTATTAAAGTTTCAGCACGATTCAACGAACCTCCACCAAACAAACGCAGCTGTTGATCCGGGGGTAGGTTCGCATTTGCTTTAGCAATAGACATAGCGGCATTTATTGTTTTTATTTGTGCACTTGGGAATAAAATAGCAGCACGCACTTGATCCTGATTCACACTGCGCTCGATTTCAGCCTTGGCATCAAAGTTGGAATTTCTCAAATCAACAAATCGGACAATACCCCCCTTAAGTTCGGTAAAATCCTTCTGAAAATTTCGTGCAGCGCCGGTACTGTAGATACTTTCAGAGTCAAAGAAAATAACTACTTTGTATAAGGGCGGAATTTGAGTTGTAAGGTACTCACTCAGTCTTTTACCCATTGTCTTATCAGAGGGAATAGTCCGAAAGAAAACTCTACCTGATAACAATGAGCTGACGCTGCTGGGAGAAACCATAGCTAAACCGGCTTTTTCATATACCTCTAGTGCTGCGAGACTTCCCTCGCTGAAAGAATGCCCAATCACACCTAAAATTGCTTGGTTATCAGCCAGTTTACGGGCAACTTTTTGTGCTGCATTTTTGTCGTTTTCATCGTTAGCAATGACAATCTCCAATAACCGATTATTTAAACCGTTGGTTTCGTTAAAGTTAGTTTGTGCATCCGCCACACCTCGCAATATTACTTTAGCCAGATTGCGGTCATTGTCTACTGGTACTACTACTGCTAACTGAAAAGGATTACCTTTCAGACGAGCTTTGGCATTGTTGAGGTAAATCTGAGGTTCTGGGTCATTAGGAGCAAAGTATACCGCTTTCCGGAATGATTCAATAGCTTTGGGATAATTGTTTGTTTTGAAAGCTTCAACCCCACGAGCAAGGTAACTGTTTTGGGAATTAAAGAGGATATGCTCCCCACTGCTAGAGACAAATTTAAAACAACCATCACTTACCCTCTCTTCACCCACAGGACAGTAGATGTTTTTCAGCCAGTAGCGGAATCCTCCTGCGAGGGTAGTGAGGGTAGCGATCGCAAAAATTACAGCAGCCACACTAGCCCAATTAGCTCGTTTTTCTTGACGATAAGCTGTTTGTGAAGCTTTTTCTCTAGCTAATTCTTGGCTTGCAGTTAAGAACTGATAATCTTGGTCGCTTAGGATTTTGTCTTTTGCCCACTCTTGGGCTTTATAAAGTTCTTCTCCTTGCAATAACCATGACTTGTCCTGACGATTGGAATCTAACCAACCTCTCAAAGATTTAGTGTAAGGGCGCAAATTTTCGAGTTCTCTCTCAACCCAAGTCTGGCTAAATACCGCCTTATAGATCGGGTTGTAAACTTTTAAGGAGTCGCCTTGCTTTACTACCAAACCAGACAGCCGCAATTCTATCTGTTCAGGACTATCATCAGCAACAATTCCTCCATGTTGCAAAATTTGATGGTACAAGCCTAATAAAGCAACGGTTCTATTCTGACTCCGCTTTAGGCGATCGCGAATTGTCCTTAAATGTTGGGGTATATCCTGTGCTTCCCAATTCTCAATCATTGATGAATGCACCATATCATCAATATATTTAACTTCACTTCCTTGAGAAATCGGGGTTTGTGCGTTTGCAATGAGTTTACAAAGCTTTTGCGTGAGGAAAGGTTGACCACCCGTCCATTCCAATATCTTATTCAGTGCAGCGCCTAGGTTTTTGTTGTTAACCTTCCCCACTAATCCAGGAGCTAAAGGTATCACTTCATCTTTAGAAAAGCCATGTAATTCAATTGCTTTGCCAATATTAAACGGTGACCTAGTTTTATCTTCAATGAGATCAGGAGGTGTTGCTACTCCCAACACTACAAAGGTGAGGCGTCTGTATTCTTGATTATCGGCACGTTTATTATAGCAAGAACGGATGAATCCAAAAAAATCGTCTTTAAAGCTTAATTTAAGAACACTATCAATTTCGTCAATAAATATAACTATTTTCTGAGAAACCTGTTGAAGTAGTAGATCTTCGATAAATGCGGTCAATCTTGAGCCAGGAGAAAAGATGTTTTGAGAATTCCACCAATCTTGTACGCTTCCTGAAAGTTTGAACGTTCTCCATAGCCAATTGATAAAGCCTGCGTACCACTCTTCTTCTTCTACTGAGTTAGCACCTATCGTACTAATATCTACGTTAGCACAGACAATTCCTTCTCCTTGTAAACGATGCATTGTTTGCACTAACAAGCTAGACTTACCCGTTTGCCGCGCGTTGAACACATAACAAAACTCGCCGTCCTTCAAAGCTTTATAAAGTTCTTCATCAGCCTGTCGTGGTACATAGCTAGGTGAATCAACCCATAAACTCCCCCCAACTTGATAATATGTCATTGTGCACCTTTTAAGTGTTCTTGGAAATACTGACGATACAACTCACAGCGAGGCTTTACACTCTTGTCTTGCCACTCTACAAGACCTAATTCATATAACTTTAATCCTAGATCTGACTCTATTTCTACTGGGTGCTTAGCATTGACAACTTGTTTTAGCGCTTGATCTAACCTAGGATGTTTGAGTGCTTGATCTAAGCTAGGATGATTTTTCTGGTTCTGCTGCAAATTCCATAAATGTTCTTGTAAAAGGTCACTATAAATCCCAGCTTCGGTGGGAGCATTTTTCAAAACCTCTTCAAGGGTTAAGCCCCACTTCGTAACATGTTCAAGGGTTTCCCTCACCAGATACGGATGTCCGCCTATCATATCCATTAGCTTCTGAATTTGGTCAGTGTCCCACTCAAGGTTATATTTGTGTAGTAACTCTTCCACCTGCGGCTGACTAAACTCAGGTAATTCTACTAAAATACCTATATTAAATGGTGACTCATTTATATCCAGTATTGGGTATTCTTTAGTATAAGTTAGTATCAATCCAAGTCTTTTCCAAATAGGGCGAGTTTTTGCCTTCTCGTGCAAAGTTCGCAGTAGACGTAAAAACTCTCCAGCAATTTCGGGATATTGATAAACCTGATCTACGTCATCTAAGCATAAGACTAGAGGAGGCTCGTTGTTATCTAACAGACAGTCCTCAAAATAATCCATGCATTTGAGCTTGCTGTTACCAAGTTGCTTATTCCAGTGTTCATTTACTTTATTGTCTGGCTCGATCTCTAGCATTTGAGTGATGCTACTACAAAACCATTGCAAGAATTTATCCAGAGTCTCAAAATCTGCTTTCTCTGCTAGCCGTAGTTTCAGATCAACTGCTCTATAGCCTTGATCTGCTGCGTGGTTGATTAACCTAGACATCAGTTCGGTTTTGCCCATTTTAGGTGCAGCTTTAATCCTCAGCAAAGCACCAGGCATCAAAATTGCTTTGTAACAAATATCTTCAGTAGGAGGGCGTTGTATATAGTAGTCACAATCCAAATCAACTGATTGTGGTGTCATACTCTCCAGTACCGCCCGAAAATTCCTTTTGCTAACCGGTTGTTTTAAGGCGTCTGAAAGTACCCTCCAAAACTTGTGACCGACATCTCCCTTGAGATAACTGGCTTCGTATGGGGAGTTTTTTGCCATATCGGTATAGGTCAAACCCTCCCAAGATGCTCGAAGTATAGTCAATTCAACATCATTCAGGCGTCTGTGTTCATGCTCCTGAATTGCTGCCTCTACAACCTTGCGTACTTTTTCGAAATTCATTGGCGGATAAGAACTCAAAATCTACTTTCCTGGCAAAAACTTAAGTGTATCTTGCTTTGTTCTATTTTAGTTCAACAGGGAAATCTTGGTTCGTAGTTGCGCTTTAGCGCATCAAATCCTAACTACAAGCCTTTTCAATACTGCGTAGGTTTTGCCCGAAAATTAGCCCTGAACTAAAGTTCGGGCTAATAGCTAAAGTGAGCTAAAAACTCACTGGGTAATTTTTTAACCCATTTTAATGGGTTTGAGCTTTGAGCCAGGAAATAAATTTCCTGGCTCTTAACCGAGCATGCAAGCCTTTGAAGTTATTTTACAAAAGTTTATACAGTTAGCATATTGATTTTTAAGGTATCGATATTTTACAATTTATTAGTTCTGTTTTTGGAATGCTAAAAGTCTGTCAAAGTAGTTTTTAACATGTTTATTGGTGAAAGAATAACCTTAGTGCGCTGAAGCGCAACTACGAACCTTTATAATAAGGAGTACAAACCAATGATACGTAGACGAGTTAAATGGTCGAAAGGAGATGTAATTGCCCTGCTGAGCTTATTAGTAGCAATTTTAAGCCTTTTTGTCGGTGTAGTAACGCCGGAAATCAGAGCCTTCCTTGCCTTACACATCTGTGGGATGAATTAGTCATAAAAAGTCAAGGTTTATTTAAATGATCAAGAAAATAGATCTGTTTTCTTGATCATTTGGTCTTCCTCATGTCAAAAACTGACCAACTGATTTACCCGTGGTCTGCCAAAGCGTTCCCATGCACTACCACCCCTGAGAAATAGTTCCATCCAACGTATTGGCTGTGCGTCGTTGGAGACTGACCAACCAGAACTACCAGGAGCAAACGCTAAAGTTCCCTCTGGGACTTTAAAACTGCCATCGGAATATATAGCATCACTCACTACATCTCCAACACGGATGACAACTTTGGCTTCAGGTTTGAGATTAACACTATCTGCTGCAATAGTAGTTTTGATGTTACCGTAACCATCCACCCAAGCTACGCGATCGCCTGGAACATCCGGAATCAAGCTTGGGTTCAAAACTTCTCCCAAAAGGCTCATGTCTCCATTAGCAATAGCAGCAGCTGCACTAGGAAAAACATCACGAGAACGGAACTGTGATCCACCTCTAGAAACCTTGACTATCTGCAATTCTTGTGCATAGTCCTTAATAAACGAGAGAGTGTAACCAGCATTAACACCTACAACTTTAACACCATTAGGCAACAGGGCATAAGTTAAACCTTCACCCTCGTTGTCCTGTCTTGGTTGTTTATCATCTTGGCGGGGCGCACAGTTATGATAAATCAAACGGTCTTGTGGTCCTGCGCTCAAACCAAGTTGAGCAATCCAAAACCCAGTTGCTAAAGTACTAAATGCAGGAACCGAAACTAAGCTAATTTGAGATTCTGGCAATAACATTAATAAACGCTGCGTGACTTCAGTAAAAGCCGGGTCACCGTTCCCATAGTCTGCGATCAATGTGATGAACATGGTGGTTTTCGTTGCTAGGTTAGCTGAATCGGGCTTTTAACTAATTACAGAGAATTAATGACACGCTTTGTTTTAATGTTCCCTGTCTCTAAGCTGTTGCCTACTTAATTTTTATCGGGGCGCGGGCAAGACGCCTGTACTACAATAAATAAATTTACATTTTCATCTTATACAAGAGATCTCAATACTCCTCTCCTCACTGAAGAATTTACTTAGAAGTTTCAACCACCTCTATACTAGGTAATCGATCAATCCAATCTTCAATTAATTGAGTCATCGTTTTTTCCTTTGCCTGTGCGTATGACTTAAGCTTATTTAACCTACGCTCAGATATCCGGACGTGTAATCCTTTCGCTTTCATCTAAAACTCCTGATACGTTTGTAAACTCTGCGCCATTAGACCACAGAGGAATCGAATATGCGACCCCAGAGGAAAGCAGTTGCTAGCGTAGACGAAGCATCTGGTGTCCTCATTAGGTGACTGACGTAAAGCTCTACGGAGACGGCTATGCTTAGCGCGAGACTGTCTAAGCATCTGTGGGTAGAAACTTTAACGCTTACCGATAACTTAGTAAACAAGGTGTGCGAGAAGGTCAGCATGGTCTAGCGTGGAACTGGAACTTTTAGCCTGGCTAGAAGCCCCGTAGTGTCTTTAGACTGAGATTGCTGATAACTGTCTACAAAAAATCTAAACGTATCCTACCATAGATTAATTACGACTCTGCGCGTTAACCCCTAAACCCTATACCCTACCCCCAATTAATCCACAGACTTTTGGTAAAAGGTAGGTAATTGTATGGTAAAGTTTGAACCTTCAGAGGGCTTGCTCTGTACCACAATAGAGCCCCCTGAACGCCTGAGCAACTGTTGCACAATCGTTAATCCTAAACCAACACCGCCAGGATCTTCTGTTGCTGACGAACGTAAACGATAAAAGCGTTCAAATATTTTAGAAATTTCGCTTTCAGGAATACCAATACCAGTATCTTTAAAATCTAATTGTACATAATCCCCTTGAAGACGCCCCATAACCCAAACTTGCCCACCATTTGGGGTAAATTTAATGCTATTGGAAAGCAAATTAATTACAATTTGTTTCAGACCACCACTCACACACCAAACAGATGGTAAATCTGTAGGCACAGTGTAAGCTAGCATAATGCCTTTTTCTTGCGCTATCGGCTGGTAGGTACTCACCACCCCTGGTACAACATCGCTAAGGCGTACCAATTCCAAGGTCATTTCCTCTAAATTGCGTTCGAGTTCAACCAGATCTAAAACCCCACTGATCAAAGAGTTTTGGCGATCGCACTCGTTATTAAGCATTTGTAAATAGCGTTGTCGTTGAGAGATCTTTAGAGTTGGTGAATTCAACAGACTAAGGGCTGTTTTCATGTGAGTGATAGGTGTACGGAGTTCCTGACACACACTGCTTAAACATTCATCTTTAAGTTTTACGGTCTTGAGCAATTTTTGTTTTTGGTGCTGTACCTTAGCAATTCGCTTGTTTGTAATTAGACGATTAATTTTATCTTGTAGCTGAAGTTGCTTTGCAAACAGTTGATTTATGAGAGTTGGTTCTGGTGCTAGAGGGCATACAAAGTCGTCTGGTATGAACAAAGATAAGTCTGACGGAACCGATTTTTTAATACCATCAAGCACATGTTGAATAACTCTCCCTTCAAAACTGGTTGCAGCCAGTAATGCTGGCGTTTTTTTGCCTTTAAGCGTCTCAGACTTAGTTTTGCGTCGTTTAAGTGGTCTATAAGCAAAAGTGAAACTACAAAACTGCTGTGACAAAACCATGAAAAAGTATTCCCGCCGTAAGTGACTATCTGGAGAAAAATCCACGTTTAGTAGACAAGAAGGGTAGAACGATATACTTCCGGTAGTTTCTTCTAATTTCTCACTTTCTTCTACATTGCAAGTGAAGATGACACAACATATATTAGGCTGCTGATAATAACGGTGAATTTCTGAGTACCAAATTTTTCCTGGTGGTAGCTTGACCCATAAAGTTGCTGTAATGTTCTGCGTAATTAGTAAATCAATTTGCGACCTCATTAATGATAATAGAGTAGCAGGACTGACGGGGGATGGTTGCACAGACGATTGTGCAGCCAAAGCCAGCTGATAAACGGACAAATCCTGAGTCTGAAAAACATTCATGAGCAAAGCACAACCAGAAAAAAGGATGAAGCAAGAAACATACTGATTAAATTTTCACCCTTATTTACCAATTTGTGGAGAAATTGTTAATTGTTGTTATTGGGCATGGGGAATGGGGCATGGGGCATGGGGCATGGGGATTGGGGATTGGGGATTGGGGATTGGGGCATTGGGCATTGGGCATGGGGAATGGGGCATGGGGCATTGGGGAATGGGTGATGGCTGGATGATGGATGAGCGGTGATGGGTAGGGGAGGAACAAAAGGCTTAATTGGAGAAGTATTGAGTTCCTTGCCAAAGACAGATTTACCAACAACGAATTCTTCTCCTATGCCCAATGCCCCATGCCCTATGCCCCATTCCCCATGCCCTATGCCCCATGCCCTATGCCCTATGCCCCATGCCCTATGCCCCATGCCCTATCCCCTATTCCGCAATGCTTCTCGTGCATGTTCTCGGTCATCAAAGTGGATCTTTTCAGTTCCGAGAATTTGGTAATCTTCGTGACCTTTGCCTGCAAGTAGGACACCATCGCCTGGTTTTGCTTGTAAAATGGCAGTACGAATGGCAGTAGCGCGATCGCATATCACAGTGGGAGTCACGGTTTCTGGAATTCCTGCCAAAATATCTTCTAAAATCTTTTCTGGATTTTCGGTACGAGGATTGTCAGAAGTTACCACTGCTAAGTCGGCTAATTCAGCAGCTATCTTCCCCATTTTCGGACGCTTAGTGCGATCGCGATCGCCTCCGCACCCAAACACACAAATCATCTTCCCTGGAATAAACGGACGTGCTGCTTTGAGCAGATTTTCCAAACTATCTGGAGTGTGAGCATAATCCACAATAACGCTGATGTCTTGCTCAGAACTAACCTGCACTCTTTCCATACGTCCAGGAACTCCGGGAAAATCAGGTATAGCGGAAGCTACGAACTGCAAATCTAACCCCAAGTGTAAAACTGCGCCTACTGCGGCTAATAAATTTTCTAAATTATACTGACCAACTAGTGGTGACCTAAATTTCACATCACCCTTTGGTGTATGCAGTATCCCGCTAACACCATTAGGCTCATAGCTCAAATCACTCATCCATAAATTTGCACTGGAGTTGTTCACACTATAACTCCAAACCCGTTCTGGATCTAAAGCTTTGATTAATCGGTTACCATAAGAATCATCAGCATTAATTATTGCTCGCCCTCGAAGATAATTAGGACTAAACAGTAAAGCTTTAGCAGCGAAGTAATCTTCCATGTCATGATGAAAATCCAAATGGTCTTGAGTGAGATTGCTAAACACTGCTACCTCAAACTCACAACCTAAGACTCTACCTTGTGCCAAAGCATGAGAACTTACCTCCATCACCCCAAACTGATTACCAGCCTCTAGCGCTTGAGCTAACTGCTCTTGCAGTTCTACCGCAAATGGCGTAGTATGAACAGCAGTTTGCACAAAACCTTGCCAACGGGTGTAGAGAGTGCCCATTAAAACTGTACGTAAATGGGCTTGGTTCAGTAAATATTC
This sequence comes from Aetokthonos hydrillicola CCALA 1050, assembly GCF_017591665.1. Lineage (GTDB taxonomy): Bacteria > Cyanobacteriota > Cyanobacteriia > Cyanobacteriales > Nostocaceae > Aetokthonos > Aetokthonos hydrillicola. Next base: position 36,564 of record NZ_JAAKGC010000043.1, read on the forward strand.
AACAAGGTGGGAGGTTGTGGTTTTACCATTTGTCCCAGTGACACCTACAAGTTTAAGTTTTTGTCCAGGATAACCGTAAAAAGCACTAGCTAATTGTGCACAAGCTTGAGTCATGTCGTTAGCTGCAATCACACAAGGATGAGCCCCGTTAACAGGATGCTTTTGTAATGCTTGGGGAGAGACAATCGCAGCGATAGCACCGGATGCGATCGCACTTTGCCAAAAATCTCCCCCATCGACTCGCGTTCCTGGCATTCCAATAAACAAATCTCCCACACCACAAGCATGAGAATTTGTCTTCAAACCCTTGACTTGTTCATCCATGACTGGATGTTCAGGTAATTGCCCAATATTATCTACAGCTACTAGTAATTCCCGCAGTTTCATCTGGTGAACCTCGCCACACACTTCTGTTGCGATTATTTTGTCTCATTATTTTTGTTTATTCAAACACCTCATAAATATTTCCGGAGCATTTGCTCCAACTGCGACACACTAGCACGAGGAGAAGGACGAGGGATAGGTTGCTCAGTACTGGAGTCGCTTACTATACTCAATACTGGCACCTCATACTGATAAGCACCAAACCAATCGTCACGAGTCGTAATATCTCGAACTTCTAGTTCAAAATTCACGTTGTGTATTTGTTCTAGCTTCTCTTGCAAACCTTCACATAAATGACAACCTGGCTTGCTGTATAGAATTAATCGCATTTATTTCTACTACTTAAAGAGAATTTTCAAATTATTATAGTTCCCTTTTACATAGCCAAACATAGACAGGCTACTTTACAGGTGTTTAAGCAACACTGACGGAAGCATGTTCACGCTTGAAAGTCGGTGTGATACGCCTCGGATGTACTACCAGACACCCTCTATCCCTCTTTAATTCTTCTTGCAAGCAATCAAAATAATTTGGGATTACTTTTCTACCAATGTTAAACGCTCCATTGATATCGGCAACAACTTCTATAACAAAACAACCTACTTTAGGTACTATCCTGACTTCACAGATATTTTCAAATTTCATTCCAGGTTTTACAGGAATTCTGAGCGGTGACATTGAAGGAACTATAAACCCTTTATTGAACTCTTTCTTTCCTACAGCTTGGTTGTTGAATTTTATTAGATTATATCTTTTGACAAGAAAACTAGGAATTTTCGGTTTGCCTGTAAACTTAGAACTGTCCTGTTTGTATTCGTCTAGAGCTGCATAATATGCACTCCAAGCATCTACATTTTGTTTCAATACCAGTTGCGCTACTTTTGCCGGCAATTTTTTATAGTTCTCGTTATCTTTAAAGCATTTGTCTAATTGTGACAAGTTAAGAAACTTGTGACCATAAAAATAGCCTTGTCTTTGATTGTATTGAACAGTGTTATAAAGACAGCGAGAAGTTGTTGTTATGTCTGTACAGTAGTTGTACCAGTCATGAGATTTTTTAATAATATGTTTTTCAACACTCTTCATTTTGTAAAGCCTCAATAATTTTTTCGGTTTTACGTTTCCACCTCCCTTATCCATATAATCTAGCAGCATAACTAGTAATAATTGCTATTATATCTTGCATTGATAACTTCATGTTGCCAGTCTTGCCACATTTGTCTATTTTTACACTCATTTGTCCACGTTCTTAATAAAATTTTACGATACGTGCTTTCTGTGCGAACTCCATTTTCCCATAAGCTGCTTACAAAGCATCAAGGTAAGACATGAACCACCCCACCGCACTCAGGGATGCGGAATTTCGCGAATTTGTTAAGTTGATTGCATAAATACATCGTCTCTAACATATCAAGATTATAAGGGCGAAAAACTAAACTACCTACATATCTGTCACTGAATTCAGTAGATATGCTTATGGATATTTACAGATAAATTTTCAATTCTAAAGAAGAGGAAGTTTTTATGCATTTAATTAAATTTTTCAGGCTTAGTGCATTTTCTCCAAAAGCTTTAGTTGCTAGTGCGTTTGGACTTTCAATTTCCGTTCTTATAATATTGCTTTTTGCACCATTGGCTGAGGAAGAGATAGTAGATTATGGAGCAGCGGCTGAGGTTCAAGACGCCGTCATAAGCCCAAATCCTCAGATTCTAAACCCGATTAACTTCGAGCTAAACCTTGTTTCTTCTTTGTATACGGCTATTGTTGGAACCTTAGCAATTTTTTGTATGCAGGCAATTGAAAAAATGTTTCCGTCCCCTTACAGTAAATAAGTAATCAGATTTTCCACATCTAGTTTACGGATTTAGGCTGATTCTTCATCAGTCTTTTTGAGTCTCTAGTGCTAAACAATAACCATTTTTTGAATTCAAAATTCAAAATTCAAAATTCAAAATTTAAGAAGAAAAAATTTTTGAATTAATTAATTCCGCTTCCTTGCCCCCAATGATTTTTTAAATCAGTGGTGCTTCTATGTGGCGGGTTTCAAGCCCCCACTGATTGTAATGAGCGAATTAATAATTTTGAATTGTTTTGACTTTAGTTAAAGCGCTTCATTTTTTTCATTGCTAGTTCCAAACTCCACTTCATGCGATTAAATGCTCTAGTTAGAGAGGCAATTTCCTCGCTAGAGAACTGTTCAAACTCAACTTCCATGTGTCCAGTACTAACTTGTTCAGCCGTACGAGTAATCTGTTTGAGAGGACGAACAACTTGTGTATTTAAAAAGAAGTTCACTACAAAAACGACGGCAACAAAAATAGCAGATACAAGCCCAACAATGACAAAAGAAGATTTATTTGCTTTTTCAATCACCTGACTTGCTGGAATAGAAATTATTTGAGCTGAGATGATTTCATTCAACTTCCATCTAAAGCCATTATCGCTACCATATTGCTCAATCATCGTTCTGGGTGCATTTTCGGGGACACCATGACACTGCAAACAACTTTGTTGAGAAACACTCAGTGGACGAGCAATATAAAATATATCCCCACCAGGTGTTGATCGAAATCCACTCAACTGCTTTAAATCTTTTTCTGTACGGAAGCGATTGACAATTGCTGTTTCAAAATTATCAGCTTTATCTCGCAGGTTTGTCGGATTGAGAGCTGCTTCTTTATAAAAGAATTCACGATACTCTGGTTTTTGGCGCAAGAGATCAAAAACCTCACGCGCAGAGTAGCCAGCTACAGCTTGTGGAAGAAACTGAGTTTCCAACTTGGGGGTTAGCTCGGGAGTGATTTGAGTATTTGTGTACTTCCTTACGGAACTCATAATGTCGATTAGCGCTAAAGCTGTTGTAGCCACTTCAGTTTTAGCATTTTGCCTTAGAACAGAAGACAGAACTATTCCACTTAAACTCAAACCCACTAGAAGAATTATGACTAGTAAAATGGTAAATTTTTGTTTTAAGTTAAGATTTTTGAACATTTCATGGTATTGGTAACACCTGTACAGTCAAAAGCCTGCTACTATCGGTTTAATAGAGCCAGAGAAAACTAAACATACCCGGACTTATGATGTAATAGGTCCGACTTTGATGCTTTATGCATTACTTAACAAGTATTGGGAAACAAGGTCAGAATTCAGTTGGGAATCGGATGGGAATTTAAACAACCCATTACCATACAGAATTCCTGCTGAATTTTGACTCCTGACTCCTGAGTTCTTTTGTTATACAAGCTATCATATTTTCTCCTTCATTGATCACCGAGGCAAGAAGTTTAGTTGAGCAATCCGGGAGATGTCAAACATGGTACTCTACAGTAGATTATTTGAATTCAGGTTTTTTTCACACTGATTTTTTCATGAGTGCAGATCTTTACCAACAAATTCAGGAATTCTACGATGCTTCCTCTGGTCTGTGGGAACAGATATGGGGTGAGCATATGCATCATGGTTACTACGGTGCGGATGGTACACAAAAAAAAGACCGCCGTCAAGCACAAATTGATTTAATCGAAGAGATTCTTAACTGGGCTCAGGTAGAACAAGCGCAAAACATTCTCGATGTCGGTTGTGGAATTGGTGGTAGTTCTTTATATTTAGCAGAAAAATTTCATGCTAGAGCAACGGGAATTACCTTGAGCCCTGTACAAGCCGCTAGGGCAAAAGAACGGGCTCAAAAGTTTGAATTGATTGCTAGGACTGATTTTCAAGTTGCAGATGCGCAGGCAATGCCTTTTAGCGATAATTCTTTTGACTTAGTTTGGTCGTTGGAAAGCGGTGAGCATATGCCTGATAAAACTAAGTTTATGCAAGAATGCTACCGGGTATTAAAAAAGGGTGGAACTTTGATTATGGTGACTTGGTGCCATCGTCCTCTTGATACACCGCTAACTGCTGATGAGCAAAAGCACTTGCAAGAAATTTATCGGGTGTACTGTTTGCCCTATGTTATTTCTTTACCAGAGTATGAAGCGATCGCTACTGAGCTTGGATTACAAAATATCCGTACTGCTGATTGGTCAAAAGCTGTTGCACCATTTTGGGATATAGTTATAGACTCAGCGTTAACTCCAAAGGCAATTTGGGGTTTACTGCTTTCAGGTTGGACAACTATTCAAGCCGCCTTGTCTTTAGGATTGATGCGTCAGGGTTATGAAAGTGGGTTGATTCGGTTTGGGTTGTTGTGTGGAAAGAAGTAGCAAACTAAGTCATAAATCCAAAATTTTTTATTATGAGTCAGGTTTCACAGGACGAATTTCAGAGCAGTTGGTTTTATGCTTTGTGGAAGTTTTCCCGACCCCATACAATTATTGGTACAAGTTTGAGTGTGCTAGGGTTGTATTTAGTATCAATATCCCTATTTCCTGCTGATTTTAAAACCCCAGGCTATCCCTACTACCCACTTCCTCATTTAGAGCAACTTTTGGGCAGTTGGATTGCTTGTCTGTGCGGGAATGTCTATATTGTGGGACTGAATCAACTTGAAGATGTGGCTATTGATAAGATTAATAAGCCTCATTTGCCTCTTGCTTCTGAGGAGTTTTCCAGAACAGAAGGCAAAGCGATTGTGATAATTACAGGAATTTTTGCTCTCCTTATATCCTGGCTTTGTGGACCATTTTTGTGTGGGATGGTGTTTACGAGTTTGGTGATTGGTACGGCTTATTCTTTGCCTCCGATTCGCTTAAAGCAGTTTCCTTTTTTTGCAGCATTATGTATTTTTTCAGTAAGAGGAGCAATTGTTAACTTAGGTCTATTTTTGCACTTCAATTGGGTTTTCGAAAAAAATTATTCGATTCCTTACGCCGTATGGGTGCTAACATTATTTATTTTGGTGTTTACTTTTGCGATCGCTATCTTTAAAGATGTCCCTGATATTGAAGGCGATCGCCAATACAATATTCAGACTTTTACCATCCAAATGGGTAAACAAACAGTTTTTAATCTTGCTCTTTGGGTATTAACTATTTGTTATTTAGGTATGGTTTTAGTTGGTGTGCTAAAACTTGCCTCAGTAAATACTCTCTTCTTAGTAATAACTCATCTCATTTTATTGTTGGTGATGTGGTGGCGGAGTCGAGATGTATCTTTGGAAAATAAGAATGAGATTGCTAAATTTTATCAATTCATCTGGAAACTCTTTTTTCTTGAATATTTAATTTTCCCTATTGCCTGTCTTTTGGGTTAAGAAAATGCTAGAAAAATTTCATCCTACTAATAGTATTGCCATTGTAGCGGTTATTATTGCGCTCTCCCTCTTGGCTTATTTTTCTTGGAAAACCTTGACAACTTCAAACCTTTTCCAAAAAGGCGTTAATCTTTTGCAAAAAAAAGATTACCAAGGTGCAGAAGAAGTTTTTCGCCAAGTTATTTCCCTCAACTCTACTAATGATGTTGTTCACTTACTCTTCGGCGAGGCTTTAATGCAACAAGGAAAATTAGAGGAAGCGACGCAACAGTTTGAAGAAGTGATACGCCGCGCTCCTAAAAAAGTAGATGCATATTTACTCCTGTCAAACGCTTTAATACAGCAACGAAAGAAAGAAGAAGCAATTAATATTTTGCAAAAAGCGAAAGAATTATTTTTGGTTCAGCGTCAACCTAAAAAAGCTGAGCAGATTCAACAGTTGTTAGAGAAAATTAACTGAACTATTTATAGTCCACTTTTAGTGGAGAACTGCTCGCAATTTCTGTGAGTAGAATGAGGCTGATTCTTCACCTCTTGAACATTGATCTGCAAATTTTACCAAATGACAACTAACATCCCTCCCTCTGTTCCTTTCCCAATTCCCGCCTCCCCCAATCTACCTTTAATGGGTAAAACGATTCTAGTGACTCGTTCAGTCGGGCAATCAAATGAATTTACACAACTTCTAGCTTCATCAGGTGCAAACGTCATTGAAATGCCGACAATAGAAATTGCTGCACCTTCTAGTTGGGAAGCGTTGGATAATGCGATCGCTAACTTATCCAGCTTCAATTGGTTAATTCTCACTTCCACTAATGGAATAGATTACTTCTTTGAACGCTTATTTGCACAGGGTAAAAGTACTCAGGCTTTGGCTGGAATTAAAATTGCTGTAGTAGGTGAGAAAACAGCCCAAAGTCTTAAACAACGTTCTCTACAACCAGACTTTATTCCCCCAAATTTTGTCGCCGACTCTTTAGTAAGTCACTTTCCTGAAGAACTCACAGGTAAAAAAGTTTTATTTCCCAGAGTCGAAACCGGTGGACGAGAAGTTTTGGTGCGGGAGTTGACTGCTAAAGGAGCAGAAGTTATAGAAGTTGCTGCATATCAATCGCGTTGCCCCATTAGTGTCCCTCCCTCAGCAGAGTTAGCACTAAAAAATGGGACAATTGATGTTATTACCTTTGCTAGTTCCAAGACTGTAAAGTTTTTTTATCAGCTAGCAGAAAAAATCTTTTTAAAAAATGCTGAAGGTAATGATTCCTCTGTGGTGGCAAATTCTCTAAAGGGAGTTTGTATTGCTTCTATTGGTCCCCAAACCTCTAAAGATTGTCGTTCTTTATTTGGACATGTGGATGTAGAAGCTAAGGAATATACATTACATGGATTAACCCAGGCACTAATAGAATGGGCAACAAAAAGCTCATATACCAATCCTATTTGATTGTTGACAAGATGTAGGGTGCGTTACGCAGCGTAACGCACCGAAACCTTGGAATAGTGCGTTATGGACTTCCTCCTAACACACCTTCGTATATTTCAACCATATTTCTATAATTATTGTTCAACAGGTTTTGCTATATCCCCTACCTTAAATCCTGTACCAGAAAGGATTTTTCCAACACTCGACTGAGCATCAACTTCTTTTATTTCAATTGTACCAAGAGGCTGTGTCACTTGACGGATAACTTTGCCGGTCGCAGGATCTTTGACTTGACGGGAGATTCTTTCTATCGACAGTTTCATCCCTTGTCGATAACCATCTGATTGACCTTTATTGAGGATAACTGTATTGGTAGAAATGTCAGCAACTAAAGCACTAATTGATGGTACAGATTTTGATGCAGCTGCTAATTTTGTAGAATTTGTACTAATTTGTTCTGAAACCTGATTAACCGCATCCACAACTGCATTTGTCATTAGTTTCGCTTCTTTGCTTGAATTTTTATCAACATTGTAACCACGTATCTCAATGGAACCGTCTCCATTACTAGACTTACCATTGCCTTCTGCTGTGAGTAGAATTTCTGCCGTATTCGTGTTGACTAAACGGACATTTAGTTTCACGTGTGCAGTTTTTCTTCCACCACCAATTTTACCTCCACCAAACAGAGGTATACCAAGTCCACCATTATTTTCCTCAATATTAAAGCCAGTGATTGAACCGATGACTACTGCATCTACGCCTAAAACTCGACCAATTTTAGCTGCACTATTTGCGTCTACTCTACCGCTAGCTCCTAGATTCTGTTCTTTGAGAACTTGCTCGAGTTGACTACGTTCAATAACTTGAAAATTGCCACTCTTAACTAGTTTATTAACCAATATTTCACTAACCCCTATGGTGTTACTATCTAACATCCACTTCACATTATCCGCAACGCTGCTGTATTCAAAATCAAGAACAGCAATACGTGGTTTATCTTTGGTGTCAGATTTTACACGAGTTATATTATTATTGGTAGAATTGGGAAGGAGGACTTTTTCTTTTGCTGTGGCTTGAGGTATATTTCCGATATTAAAACTTATTAGTAAAGTAGAAGTGATTATAGATAAAGCAACGGTGTTGTGTTCAGGATAATTTCTAGCTACTTTACTGAAACTATACATTCCCTTCCATAAAGTGTTAAAGTGCTTGATTGTGTAGTGACTCATAATTTAAATAGGCTAGATCACAAAGTTTTTGATACAAACTAGTATGTATTTATTACCACTTTCTATGCACATCTTGATAAAATCAATAAAAAAAATTTTACAAATCTTTATTAATTAGAAGTTGTTGGTCTTAAAAAGTATAAAGTGCAACAATAATATTTTGAATATGCCGAGAATGACTAAACGTATTATTGGTTTAACTGGAGGGATTGCAACAGGCAAAACAACTGTTGCGAATTATTTGGCTACTGCTTACAATTTGCCAATTTTAGATGCGGATATTTATGCGAGGGAAGCTGTATCTATAGGTTCGCCAATACTTCATGCGATCGCCCAGCGTTATGGTCAACAAATTCTACTTCCAGATGGTAATCTTAACCGTCAAGGATTAGGTGAGATTATCTTTAACAATCAAGAGGAACGTAATTGGGTAGAAAACCTGATTCATCCTTATGTGCGCGATCGCTTTTTGCAAGCAGTGGCTACATCAACAACAACCCTAGTATTAGTCATACCTTTGCTGTTTGAAGCAAACATGACTGATTGTGTTACAGAAATCTGGGTTGTGAGTTGTTCTCAAGAAGAACAACTGCAAAGATTAATACAACGTAATCATTTAACTAAAGAGCAGGCATTAGCGAGAATTCAAAGCCAGCTACCTCTAGAAGAAAAAGCTGCTCGTGCGAATTTTGTGATAAATAACTCTTCCACTGTCGAAGAATTGCTCAAACAGGTTGACGTTGCAATATTGTCTAGCAACACTCCCGGAAGCTTATGTTCTTGAGATGTCCCACTTTTGTGGGATGAACTGCAATAACGTGCGATCGCCCAGGGCAAACGCATTAAAACTCAAAGCAAGGCAGGCAGGGGAAGCAGGGGAAGCTCTTGAGGCTCTTGAGGCAGGGGAATAATTGGAGAATATGTGCTTGATATCGAGTTTGGTTAATGACTTATAATAGGTAAAAAATGAGTGGTTGCTTTTAATTATCTGACTCGCTTTAATGACAGAAAAACTTATAGACTGTTGTTATCAGTCATAAAGAAAAAACTCATATTAATAAAGTATAACTGATAAGTTGATAGTGGGAAGAGAAACAATTAGAGAGTGAAAAAAAAGAAATATTCAACTGTTCAGCTAGCGATCGCTCTCCACTAAGTATTTGGAAGTATCTTTAGATACAAGCCGCTCGTGTCATCAGTTCTGTGGCTACCATAGTGCTATGGACTGTGATTTCCATTACTAACTGAGTGTAGTGAAATTAGTGAAATTTAGTTATCAAGTCGGTAAATGCTTACCGGCTTTTTCTATTGGTAGCTTATTGGGAGTGGACTATATAATGAGGCGTGTAAGATATATCAAAGTCATTATAGATAAATGTAATGTCGATTACACAAGCACAAAAATTTTTAACCGCACCAATTGCGGCAAAAAATCGACCTAGCTCTAGATTTTCCGTAGCGTTTTGGTTTAGTTTAAGTCTGATTTTTGCAGCAAGCTATATTAGTGAGGGATTACAAGAAGCTTTTAGCCATGAGTATGTTGTAGGTGATAATGCCCGAGAATATGTATCTTGGATGTATCGGTATTTTAATCCAAAGTTATTTCCTAATGACTTAATCGCTGATTATTTTCAGTCAGTGACGCCCATTGGCTTCGGGGCGTTCTACAAGATGATGGCGCGTTTAGGCGTTGATCCAGTTTTGTTAGGTAAGCTTTTGCCAATGGTACTAGGATTGCTCACCACAAGCTATGGTTTTGCTGTATGTATGCAGATATTACCAGTACCACTAGCTGGATTTCTCGCAACTATACTGCTAAATCAAAGCATATCTCTTCATGACGACCTTTTTTCGGCTACTCCGAGAGATTTTATTTATCCGTTGTTTTTGGCGTTTTTATACTACTTGTTGCGGGGTTCTTTGTTGGGGGTTTTGGTTGCGATCGCACTTCAAGCGTTAATTTATCCCTTAATTGCATTCATCGATGTAGGAATCTTGCTTTTTAGGCTATGCAAATGGCAAGGTGGACAACTTCACCTGTCCAAAGACAAAAAAGACTATATATTTTTTGCTACATCTGCTTTTGTTGCTTTAGTAGCGATCATCCCTTATGCTATACAATCGTCTAAGTTTGGCCCAACAATCACTGCGGCTGTCGCAAAAACAATTCCAGAGTATTTGTCAGGAGGGCGGGTTAGCTATTTTAACCTTAATCCTGTAAGTTTTTGGCTTGATGGTAGAGACAGTGGATTTCTGGCTTTGATGAGTCCTCCCCAACTCTTTATTGGGTTGCTGTTGCCAATTATACTGTTTTATCAAGCAAGATTTCCTCTAGCCAAGCAAGTCACAAGCTGCATAAATATTATTCCTCGGATTATATTGGCATCTACATGTATGTTCTTTGTTGCTCATGCTGTAGCATTTCGGTTACATTGGCCAAGTCGATATACTCATCACACTTTCAAGATAGTATTTGCCTTAGCCGCTGGAATAACACTAACTCTGATGTTACATGCAGCGTTCCATTGGTCAGAACAACTAATAACCAAACCACGTCGAAGAAGAAGGCAGTTTTTAGCGTTGGGAACTGCTGCTATTGTAGGATTATTACTTTTATTGTATCCGAGTTCTTTGAAAGTTTTTCCTAAAACTCCATATGTCACAGGTGCAGCGCCAATGCTGTACGACTTTCTGCGACTGCAAACCCAAGATAGTCTTGTTGCATCTTTAGCTGGGGAAGCAAACAATATACCAGTTTTTGCAAAACGTCCAATTTTAGTAGGTAGTGAATTTGGGTTACCCTTTCATACAAAATATTATGCTCAGTTCCGCCAACGAGCCATTGACTTAATCAATGCTCAGTACACTAACGATATCAAGCAAGTTATCAGTTTTATAGATAAATATAATGTAAAATTATGGCTTTTAGAACGCACTGCTTTTAAACCTGAGTACATAGCTGAGAATAAATGGATTAAACAATATCAACCAGCGGCAGATAGCGCGATCGCAAACCTACAAAAAGGGAACACACCAGCCTTGTCCAGACTGATGCAATCTTGTAATGTTCTAGAGACTCACAATCTAGTTGTTCTTGAAGCAGAATGTATAACAAAAAGCAAATAAACTCTTTGTTCGTTTAAATTTCATCAACAGCTAAAGTAATTAATGCATCACTGGGGGTCAAATGCAGCTGCTTATCCAAACGAGGTACTAAATCTAGTCCAAAGTTTTTGTCTTTATCATGTGCTTGAGTGCTAATTTTTACACCAATACAAACTTCTTGGCGATATTGAGCAGCAAGTATACAGTCAGCAAATGTCAGATCCCCAATTTGTTCTTCTGGGAAGTAAAGTGATATTGGTTTAATATAAAGTTCGCTCCCCTCTGCCGAGAACAAATGACGATATATTGATAACACCTCTGGCTGCTGCGATACTTGGGCTAAAATTTTAGACACCAATTGATTGGTAAGCAAAAAGTCTTTAACACCTGCTTTGATAACTAAATCAGTGTCTTCCGAATCGATAATTTCTGCGATCAACTCAGTATTAACTTTATTTCCAGTTTGAGCAGTATACTCTTGAAAAATTTGCCTAAGTTCCAACAGGATAGTGAGAGTTTTCGCATCAATTTCTTCAGCAGTTTCGCCGCTACCTGCTAAAATCGAGATACTATTAAACTCGTGGAGTTTTAAAGTTACAAGCTCTTTAACTGAATCGACATTAACTTCTTGTACCTCCATCTTGACATGTGGGTAGATATTAGCAATCTTGTTAAATTCAGCTTGCACTGCATCCGTCAGATTTTGCGTCACTAAGTTAACCTGCGAACCTTCAGCTAGGTATTTTGCATATTCTTTCAAAAGAATTGGTGCTTTGCTGTTCCAACCAATGATAAGATACTTCTCAATTTTTCGCTCTAAGGTTTGTCTTCGCGCAGAAACTCCTGCGGAATCTCGCTTATCTTTTGGTTTGACTAGAGGCTGGGAATGTAACTGAATAGTTGAATCATCTTCTGCTAAAATAACGACTTCATCCTCGTCATCTAATTTGTAATCTTTGTTTGGGTTGAGTGTTAGATTACGATCTTTATGACGCACACCTATGGGTACTCCATAAGAAAAATGAAATGGCAATTCTCCAAAAGTTAGATTCTGCCAGCTTGAAAGAGGGCGATAGAAATAAAATTCATTTCCTTGAAAACCTACCAAGTTGAGATATACTGTTGCTAGTCCCACGTTTCGTGAGGTTTGCACTAGAATCCGAGCTAGAATATCTGCTTCACTAAGAGTTGTGATTGCTTCAGGAGCAATGCTTTCAGCAAGTCGCCGATATTGTTGTGAGTATAATTCCACAACAATTTGTGGTAACTTTTCTTCTTCGTTTGCTGCCACAACTGCTAAGATTGCCTTGAGTACCCTTGCATCAGACAAAGTCTTAGATTCTTCAGAATCTGAGGGTTTAGCATCATTTAAAATGACAACTGATTTTGCATCCTTGACTGCAACTTTATTTAAGTCACTTATATTAGTCATTGAGCCATTGCGAGTGACTAATCGTGTTGTTTTAAGAGTACCTATATTATTTCGGAGGAAATCATCCATATCCTCCTTATTCTCTTGAGAGAGTATTACAACAACAGCATCTGGTTCTGATTCATTACCTACCACTAACTCTTTAATAATATCTGTGATTCGGTCGTTGAATCCAAGAATTAAGGTATGGTTGTCTTCGACTACCAAGCTTTTACCCTTACGTAGTAACTCAAGCCTTGATTCAAACTGCTGGGTAATAAAAGCCACAAGACTAGAGAATAACACTAAACCAACAAAAATTGTGATTACACCTACAAATTTAGTGGCTAAATTGGCATTATCTCCTGCGTCTCTTAGTCCTATAAGCTGGACAAATACATCCCAGGCCAAATCTGAGGAAGCGTCTAAATTTTTATTAGGGAAAAACCATTCAGAAATATAACGTGCGAGCGTCATTATAGCAAAAGACGCAAAGAATAATGATAATAATGCTAGAAAGACAGAGATTCCTCCCCTGGACATAAAATTGTCGAATTTATACTGGAGGATCTTTTGCCGTGAAACTCTCTTTTGAGAATATCTATTATTGTTTATCAACTTTCCTACTAACCTGCGAACAATAATTTTGCAACTTTAAAGTTGGATTTTATGGGAGTATCGCAACTGTTAAAGTTTTGGTGCGGCTGTTTTAGCCGCATTATGTAAATGGAGCAAGCTCCTTCGACTACATAGATTTTTTTTGATTGAGTACTCCCGGGATTCATTATAATCCAAACTTTTCATATAATCTTAGTTTGGGTAGAAGAAAACTATCTCTGGGTTAGATATGGCTCAAAGACGCGGAGAGTCTCTACGCCCCCTGTCCGGGGCGACATGCTATTATACGATTTTTTTTCACCCAGAATTTTGATAAAGGAAAATATACCTTCTCCAAATTGCGCAGCATTAAGGTTATAACTAAGCAAGAATTGTATACCGTACATTAAATTTAGAAATGTCTGTCAACAAACTGTTTTTTCTGGGACTTTTGCTGTTTATTCCAATTTCTCTCGCAGCTCACTTTCTAGAATGGGGACCCCTGAGTGTGTTTCTAACAGCAGGTTTAGCTATACTACCCTTAGCAGCTTGGATGGGTGCAGCTACCGAAGAAATTGCAGTCGTTGCGGGTCCAACACTTGGAGGGCTACTAAATGCTACATTTGGTAATGCTACTGAACTGATCATTGCCCTAATTGCCCTCAATGCTGGATTATTGGACGTTGTCAAAGCTAGTATAACTGGCTCGATTATCAGTAACTTACTGTTAGTCATGGGCTTTGCTATGCTCCTAGGAGGTTTGCGCTACAAAGAACAGACATTTCAACCCTTCGTTGCCAGAGTGAATGCTTCGTTAATGAACTTAGCTGTAATCGCTATCCTACTACCAACAGCAGTCAACTTTACTTCCAGTGGAATCGCTCCAACTACAATGCAGCGTCTTTCTATTGGTGTTGCTTTGGTGTTAATCTTCGTCTACGCAATGACGTTGCTATTTTCTATGAAAACTCACTCATACCTCTATGAAGTGGGTTTAGCTGAACAAGAGCAGGTTGAATTAGCAGAGTCAAATCTTGCTGAAGGTAAACCCCAAGTTAATGTCTGGTTCTGGACGGGTGTACTGTTGTTGACTACTTTGTCTGTTGCTGTTGAGTCAGAACTACTTGTGGATTCACTAGAAGCAGCTACATCTCAATTAGGATTGACAGCATTGTTTACAGGGGTAATCGTGGTACCGATTATTGGTAATGCCGCCGAACATGCTACAGCAGTTACAGTAGCTATGAAGGATAAAATGGATCTTTCGGTTTCCGTAGCTATGGGCTCAAGCTTGCAAATTGCCTTGTTTGTCGCTCCATTTTTAGTTTTGGCAGGCTGGTTAATGGGTAAGCCGATGGATCTAAATTTTAACCCTTTTGAATTAGTGTCAGTGGCTGTGGCAGTTTTGATCACTAATTCTATCAGTTCTGATGGTCGCTCAAACTGGTTAGAAGGTCTTTTGCTCTTAGCTACTTATACGGTTTTAGGGTTAGCATTCTACTTTCATCCAGTAATTGACGTAATTGGTTAATCAACGAGTTTTTGCAAATTTTTGTTAGGAAAGGGGATCGCGTCGTTATCTATTTTACCCATGAGACTCCCACTATACTTGGTACTCCGGGTGAGTGGGGGTTATTAGCTGTCAACTTGATGTTTACCCAGATTTGCATAAATTTCATCTAATGATAATTTGTTTGGTAGTTTATTTTTAATGGCTTCTGGGTTACTTGGGTTTTAAAGGGGACTGCAATGTTGGGGATAGATCGTATTTGCTATAAACTACTAGGTGTGATGATAGGTGGAGTTTGTGCATTGATTACTAACTCTGCAACTGCTCAGATTACACCTGATAGGACACTATCTAATAACTCCAACGTTACAATCAACGGCAGTATCTTCAATATCACAGGGGGAACACGAGCCGGACGCAACTTATTCCATAGTTTCCAAGATTTCTCAGTTCCATCTGGCAATACGGCTTTTTTCAATAATGCCTTAGACATTAGCAATATCATTACTCGAGTAACTGGCAATTATATCTCTATCATTAATGGTTTACTTCAAGCTAATGGCGGTGCTAACTTGATCCTAATTAATCCCAACGGTATTAATTTTGGTTCCAATGCACAGTTAAATATTGGTGGATCTTTTTTAGCAAGTACAGCAAATAGCATTAAGTTTGCTGATGGTGTGGAATATAGTGCAACAAATCCTCAGACTTTGCCCCTATTAACGATTAGTGTTCCGATAGGCTTGCAATTTGGGCAAAAAGCCGCAGCAATTAATGTGCAAGGTACCGGTCATAATTTAACCACAGCTGATAACATTTTCTCACCTGTAACTAGAGGTACTAGTTCAACTGGTTTGCGAGTACAACCAGGACAAACGTTGGCATTGGTTGGGGGTGATATTAATCTCAACGGAGGTTCACTCACAGCAGAGGGCGGAAGAATAGAGTTAGGTAGTGTTGGTGAAGGATTAGTTAGTATTCAACCAACTCTGGGTGGTTGGACTTTAGGCTATCAAGGAGTGTCTTCTTTCAAAGATATTGATATGCGATCGCTCTCATTAGCAGATGCTAGCGGTGTTAATGCTGGATCTATTCAGATTCAAGGGCGAAATCTCACAATCCAAGATGGTTCCCTGATTTTAATTCAAAACCAAGGTTCTCAAGCTGCAGGAGCAATTAGGATCAACACCTCAGAGTCTGTGGCAGCGCTCGGAACCAACGCCAATAGTACAATTCGCAGCAGCATTAGAAATGAAACAGTGGGGCTTGGGAAAGGAGGAGATGTTGAAATTTCCACTCCTCAATTAACTGTAGAAGGAGGCGCAGGTATAGCTGCCAATACCTACAGCGAGGCAACAGGTGGTAAGGTGAATGTCAATGCTTCCAAATCCATACAAGTCGTAGGTACAAGCGCTCTTGATCCTAGCGTTACTAGTGTTATTGTTACCTCCGCTTTTGGATCTGGAGATGCCGGTGATAACATAATATCAACTAGTCGCTTAACCACAAGCGCAGGCGGAACAATTGACTCTATTACTCTGGGAACGGGTAAAGGCGGAAATCTCTACATCAATGCATCTGATTCTATAAGCATCAGTGGAGTGAACGCGGCATCTTTTATTCCTAGCGGTTTATTAGCTTCCTCATTTAGCGCTGGAGATGCTGGTATTCTTACAATCAATACACCAAGATTAACAGTAGAAAAAGGGGGAAGAGTTGGCGCTTTTGCCTTTGCCAGTGGTTCTTCTGGCAGTATCGTTATTAATGCTGGTGATTTTGTAGAAGTTAAAGATACAGTACCAGGATCTATTAATTCTAGTGTCATTGGTGCTTCTGCAAGTGTAGTAGATCCTAGCTTGCAACAGATTTTTAGATTGCCTCCGTCTCCAACAGGAAAATCAGGAAACACGACGATTAATACAGGACGGTTGATTGTTTCAAATGGTGGTGAAGTGACTGTGAGGAATAGCGGTTCAGGAGATGCAGGAACTTTGCGAATCAATGCTCGTTCTGTAGTTGTTCAAGATAGGGGAACTATAGATGTAAAAACTTTAGGTATAGGGAAGGCTGGTAATCTCGAAATCCTAGCTGACTTGATCAAGCTTGATAATAATGGGACTCTATCTGCAAGCACCAAATCAGGTGAAGGTGGTAACATCACTCTCGAAACTAATACTTTACAACTTCGCAACGTCACTCAGATATCAGCACAAGCAGAAGGCACTGGTAACGGAGGAAACATTTATATTAGTAGTTCTAACGTTACCTTTGCTAACTCTGTGGTCTTATTAGAAGGTAGCACAATCAATGCTAATGCCTTCCGAGGGAGAGGCGGAAATATCCAGATAAGTACTTCTGGCTTATTTACCTGCGCCGAGTGCCAAATTAGTGCTAGTTCAACATTAGGGTTTAACGGTGTTGTAAACGTCAAGACACCAAATACTCAAATCAAACAAGAAGTGATCAATTTGCCACAAGAGGTTGTTAAGCCTGAACAAATTGTTGCACAAGCCTGTCCATCAACAAGAGAACGAAACAAAAGTGAGCTTACTGTATTAGGGCGTGGAGGTTTACCACCTCGCCCCAACGATCCACTAAACAGCGAAGCTTTGACAAGGTTTCAACCTTCTTCTGCTCAAGCAGAAGATATTTCTAATTCCAAATTAGATAGAGGGAACACAAAGATTTCAAAGCTACCGCCTCCAGCCCGAGGGTGGTATGTTAACCAAAGAGGCACAGTTATATTAACAGATCAAGCTCCTACAACTGCCCCCTATACTTCTGGCTTGATTGCATCATCGTGCAATACTAATTTCTCTTCTGGAAGATAGATCGGAGGTTTCTAAGCTGCAAACACTGCGCCAGGTAAAACCCCGCTGCGCTGAGTTTACAATATGTTTTCTGTCTTCGACTAGAAATTCCATCCTGTTTAGAAAGAATCAAAGGTTCTTTTTTTACCTGAGTGGAGCGGCATTCAGTAAATCAAAATTGATCTAGACAGGTAAAATTGAGATGGCAGTTATTTTGTCAAGCTAAAAGTCACGAAAAATTTAATGGCTAAAGACCGCTTTCATTATTCTGTTAGAATTGGCTTGGAAAAACAAGGGTGGACAATTACTGCTGACCCTTATGAGATCACTGTTGGTGATGTAGATTTTGAAATCGATTTAGCGGCAGAAATGTTGGCTGCCGAACGTTCAGGGGAGAAAATTGCAGTTGAAATCAAGAGCTTTATTGGGGGATCAAATGTCTCGGAATTTCACACTGCTCTGGGGCAATTTCTGAACTATAAATTTGCTCTTGAAGAAGTTGATCCGCAACGAAAACTTTATCTTGCTGTACCAGAGTCAATTTATAAATCGTTCTTTCAACGTCGTTTTACACGGTCAGTAATTGAGCGAACTCAAATTAACCTACTTGTTTATAATGAAAAACAGGAGGTGATTGTTCAATGGCTGTAGAACAATATCGTCAAATTATCAAACAATTAATTTTAGAAAGGGCACAGCGACGATTAGGGCAAGAGGAAATAGAAACACAAGCTATTTTGGATACTGAGCGTGACCATTACCTTTTACTACATACAGGCTGGCGCGATAATAGTCGGACACATGGATGTAGTATACATCTCGATATAAAAGACGGCAAGATTTGGATTCAGCATGATGGCACTGAAGTGGGTATAGCTACACTATTACTGGAGCAAGGCGTGCCTGCATCTGATATCGTTTTAGCGTTTCACTCCCCTTATATGCGCCAATTTACTGAGTTTGCCACCCATTGAGCAATTCGTAAGTGTCGACGTATATTACCGCAGTTTAATTTTAGGGAGTTACACTTCACTCCCTACCTCTACCGCTGGATATTGCTGCAACGCTTGCTTTAAATACTGACCGGTATAAGACCTAGAATTTTCTGCAATTTCTTCTGGCGTACCTACAGCAATAACTTCTCCTCCTTTATCGCCTCCTTCTGGTCCTAAATCTATCACCCAATCAGCACAACGTATCACGTCTAAATTGTGTTCAATCACTAAGACTGAATTACTTTTATCAACCAAAC
Organism: Aetokthonos hydrillicola CCALA 1050; assembly: GCF_017591665.1. GTDB lineage: Bacteria > Cyanobacteriota > Cyanobacteriia > Cyanobacteriales > Nostocaceae > Aetokthonos > Aetokthonos hydrillicola. The sequence goes on from NZ_JAAKGC010000043.1 coordinate 55,486, forward strand.
GTTGCAGCACATCCAGCAATTTGTGAACATCATAAAAAGATAACCCTGTGGTTGGTTCATCTATCAAATAAAGTGTCTTACCTGTGGCGCGCCGTGAAAGTTCTGTGGCTAATTTTAACCGTTGTGCTTCACCGCCAGATAATGTTGTTGCCGGTTGTCCAAGTCGAATATAACTCAAACCCACATCTACTAGAGTTTGGAGTTTATTCACTGCTTTAGGAATATTTGTGAAAAACTCTAGGCTTTCTTCAACGGTCATGTTCAGTACATCAGAAATAGACTTGTCTTTGTACTTCACCTGTAAAGTCTCGCGGTGATATCTCGCACCTTTACAAATCTCACATTGTACATAAACATCAGGTAAAAAATTCATTTCAATGACGTTCACGCCCTGACCACTGCAAGCTTCACAACGTCCACCTTTAACATTAAATGAAAATTGTCCTGGTTTATAACCTCTTGCTTTGGCTTCTACTGTTTGAGAAAATACGTCTCGAATAACGTCGAAAACGCCTGTGTAAGTTGCTGGGTTAGAACGTGGTGTTCTACCGATAGGAGATTGATCTATAACAATTGCTTTATCAATCGCATCTAATCCTTGAATTCCATCTATCTCTTTAGGAAAAGGCACTTTTCTCAGAAGATGATGTTGCAGTGCAGGGTAGAGTAATTCGTTGATTAAGGTCGATTTACCAGAACCAGAAACGCCAGTAACAGCAACAAGCTTACCCAGGGGTATTTCTACATTTATATTTTTTAGATTATTGCGGTGAGCATTTTGAATCACCAAACTGAGCCCATTTCCTTCTCTGCGTGCTTGTGGAGTTTGAATCACGCTCCGTCCTGACAAATACGCGCCTGTTAGCGATTTTTCTGCGTCTAGTAATGCTTGTAAATCACCTTGGGCGACAATATCTCCTCCATGAATACCTGCACCAGGACCAATATCAACTATATGATCAGCAGCCCGTATTGTTTCTTCATCATGCTCTACTACAATTAAGGTATTGCCCAAATCGCGCAATTTCACTAAAGTGCGCAGCAATCGTCCGTTGTCTCGTTGATGCAAACCAATACTCGGCTCGTCTAGAACGTACAAAACCCCTGTTAAACCAGAACCAATCTGGGTTGCTAGACGAATTCGTTGTGCTTCTCCCCCAGAGAGTGTCATTGCTGGACGATCTAATGTAAGGTAATCTAACCCTACATCTAAGAGAAATTGCAATCTCGCTTTAATTTCTTTGAGTACCAAATCAGCAATTTGTAGTTGGCGATCGCTCAACTTTAGCTGCGAAATCCTCTCCCGACTCTCCCGAATCGATACCCCAGTCAAATCCAAAATTTTGTACTGTCCCAATCGTACCGCTAATGCTTCTGGTTTTAAACGCTTCCCCTCACACACCGGACACGACTGATCAACCAAATACTGATCTAACCTTTGCTTAACGAGTTCCGAACCACCGTCATACTGCCTTTGCAACATTGGGAGTACGCCTTTGAAATCTTGATCCTTTTGCTTCTTCCCTGTTCCATGTAAAACCACATGTTGCTGTTCTTGTGTTAAATCATTCCACAACGTCTGAAGCTCAAATCCGTAACCTTGACCAAGTTTATATAACAACTCTAAATAATAAGAATGCTCTTTATCTGACCAGGGCGCAATTGCTGAATACATTGGTGCTTGCGGATCTGGTATTACCAAATCTGGAGAGAATCTTCTTAAAGTCCCTATTCCATGACAGTTTGAACAAGCTCCATAAGGAGAGTTGAAAGAGAATAAACGCGGTGATAATTCTTCCATTACCGCGCCATGTTCTGGACAAGCAAAGTTTTCAGAAAAGACTAATTCTTGTTCTTGGTTATCTGAAGTATATATAATAACGGCTATTCCACTTGATTGCTTAAGACACGTAGAAAGAGAATCAACCAAACGCTCTTGAATATCAGGTTTTTTCACAAGGCGGTCAACAACCACCTCTATCGTATGGTTAGAATTTTTATCCAAGTCAATTGAATCAGATAATTCCCTCACCTCACCATCAACCCTAACCCGCACAAAACCTTGAGACGCTAGACTTGATAAAAGTTTGCTGTGTGTCCCTTTTTTACCCCGAACAACAGGCGCAAGAATTTGAAAGCGAGTGCGATCTGGTAGTTCTAGAATGCGATCGCACATCTCGTCTATTGTTTGTGGTGCAATAGAGCGATCGCATAAAGGACAATGTGGTTCACCCGCACGTCCAAACAACAGTCGCAGGTAATCGTAAATCTCGGTAACTGTACCAACAGAAGAGCGGGGATTATGAGAGGTAGATTTTTGGTCAATGGAAATCGCCGGACTTAAACCCTCAATCGCCTCAACATCCGGTTTATCCAATTGTCCTAAAAATTGCCGTGCATAAGCACTCAGGGATTCTACGTAGCGCCGTTGCCCTTCTGCAAAAATTGTATCAAACGCCAAGGAAGATTTGCCAGAACCAGAAACACCCGTGAAAACAATCAGGCGATCGCGTGGTAATTCTAAGTTGATATTTTTGAGATTATGCTGCCTAGCACCCCGGATGCGGATTGTATTTTGGCTGGGGGTGGGGTGAGGGAGATGTCCGTTCAAGGAAGCGGCTAGGTGAGGATTTGACATATCATCTGGCTTTTGGAACACAGGCGACGCGAAATAGTTCTTAATGGTATCACTATTACCTTTAACATGGTAGAACAATAGTACTGTTTTCGGTGATGATGATAACCGTCCCTTGGGAGTAAACGGTATGATTATAAGCAAAGATGGCATAAACGAGGCAATTTACCATGTTAGCCAGTCAGACTACTTATAAAGTGACTTGGGAAAAGTTACCAGATGATTTTGTTTTAGACAATGAGCCTGTGGATAACATTAACCAACCACTCCTCGCAGCAGCTTTAACAGAAAGCTTGGAACTTGCAGGAAGATTACCTAGTAATGCCTTAACAATGACAAATTATGGTATTTGCGCTACAGTGAATGGCCAAATTGTGGTAAAAGCACCAGATTGGGGATATGTACCATCTATTCGAGTATCGCGAGAGCAAATCCAGCGTAGTTATACACCACAACTCCAAGGTGATATTCCAACCTTTGTTATGGAGTTTCTCTCAGATACGGATGGTAAAGAGTATTCCATTAAACCAACGTATCCTCCGGGCAAATGGTTCTATTACGAGCAAGTTTTACAAGTGCCAAATTATGCCATTTTTGAGCCAGATGAGGGAGTTTTAGAAGTTTATCAGCTAGACAGTTCACAGCGCTATCAACTTCAAACACCAGATTTGAACAACCGTTACTGGATTGCAGAAATTAATTTGTTTTTAGGGACGTGGCTTGGAACCCGAGAAAATAGAACCGGTCATTGGTTACGTTGGTGGAATGAAGATGGAGAAATATTGTTATGGGGTTCTGAGTTAGCAGCGAAGGAACGTGAGCGTGCAGATAAAGAGCGTGAGCGTGCAGAACAATTGGCTAAACAATTGCGGGCTTTGGGAGTAGAACCAGATGTTTAGCGCTGAGAATTATTTCTCGTTCTCACGCAATCCCTCTCATTATTATAAGGATCACCAAAAATTGCTAGAGTTTTATACTCAGGTGCACCGTCACTATAGAGAACTTGAAAGGTGTATACTTTTCTTTTTCCTTGACCCTCAGTTACAACTGTTAAAAGTGTCTGATTATCAGTATTAGTCAGTCCGGGTATGTTTAGTTTTTTAATTCTTCTCAGGTGAATGACATTTGCTCCGGAATTTTCACAATCGCCTACTGCTGAACCTTGTTGTTGACCAAACTGCATACACACTGGACCATCAAAGTCTAGAGTTACCTGTGATGGATCGTCCAACCAAACTTTTTTAACCACTTCTCCTGCTTGAATAAAGCTTAAGTTTGTTCCTTGTTGGTACCAAACTTTAATAGTAGGTAATACCCCCCCTAAACCTTGAGCTTGGCAGGAGAATAGGGAACGTAAAATACGATTATTAATAGCTTCTTGGCCCAAGACACGACCTGCTAGCAATAATATTGCTGCCGAAATAATAAAGGAAGCTAAAGTTAACAGATAGTGATTTTTCTGGGTGTTGTCTTGAAAATGGATGTTGTTCATTTTATGAAACGCATCGCCCAACAAAGTCAAAGATTATTGTTGGGAATTGTTTTGCTAAAAAGTGTCCAAACTTCTCAACTTTACCAGAAATTTTGACATTATGAGTCCGTCATTAAAAATTCTGCGGAAAATTTATAAAGAAGAATACAGGAGTCAGGAGCAAGGAATCAGAATGATAAATACTGGTTAAAACTTCGTTCCTTGTGGACGAGATAGGGGTTGAAACTTTTCTTAAAACACATCCCTTTATGGGTTGTGCATTCTGACTCTTGTATTCTGACTTCTGACTCCTCATAAATTGACTTCTTGACTCACAAATATCTCAACTTCTTTTCCTGCAGGCAAATACCAAATATTAGTTCGCTCTTGGAGATTGCGAGAGTTTGCCTGTTGGATACGCCGAGACATTTCCGTAACTGCATTTTTGCCACCACCGTCTAAAGCCGCAGCGAGAATGTTTCTTTTAGGATCGTTTTGGATAGCAGTAGAAGTAGTAGTGGTAGTCACATTACCGCTAGTGGAAGTAGTAGGCAGTGAAATTATTTTTGATTCAGGTTGATTTAAGACTTCTCCTACTTTACCAGCACCGCCTAACAGGAATAATTGTAAATCATTTGCAAGGTGTGATCCTCCACTACCTTTATATAAATCTGCTACTAAAGGTTTACTCCTGGTACCACGAATCGTCAGTGCATCTGGGGATATGCTTTTCTCTACATCTTTGCCATTTTCTTGAGCAACGACTTTAAATACCTCAAGTTCTACCAAGCCTTTGTCAGAAATTGAACGAGTTTTAGTGAAGATTTGTGTACCTTCTGGCAATGCAGTACTACCATCTGCTGCTTTTAATGCTTGGGTCAACTTGACGACAAATATGTTATTATTAGTACGATTCCCCGTACCTTGATTCTGGTTATTCCTATTCTGGTTTAAATTATTGTTAGTACTTTCCCCATATACAGATGTTACTAAAACACCTCTAGCTGTACTACCAAGCTTGACTGATTTATTGGAAGTTTGCCTTGCTATTGTTTGAGTAACTGGAGGAACGTAAGTTGGTCGCTGCTGATTTCTGGCAATATAGTCGTTTTTGGCAGGTTGGAGGGGTTGAGGGTTTCCTACTTGCGCAACTGATGGCGTGACTGGACTTTGTTTACCATTGTTAGAAACTTGACCGTAGCTACCTAACTTTGCTAATCTTGCCCATTCTTGCATCGGATCTGGTGGTGCAGGTAGTGGAGTTGTTTCAACAGAGGGCTCAAGCGTTGGTGGAGCGACTGGTAACTGGTTCTGAGGTACAGGCAATCGCTGAGGGACTTGTACTGTGCGAGTTACGTAAACAGTGCGTTCGGGTGTTGGTGTTTGTACTCGTGGTGTTGGCTTAGCTACAATGGTTGGCGATAGAGGTTTTTGACTTCTCAGTTCTTGTTGTGCTGCTTTTACATCATTTGCTTGTTGAGCAAGAGCAAGTTTTGTTTTAAGTGCTTCTATTTCTGCTCCTTGTTGCTGCTGTAAACTTGCTTCATTAAATGGACGCGATGGCATTTTTGGTACTACAACAGGCTTAGGTTTGCTATGATTGCCACTCATAATTTGTGACAAAAATGCACCTGCAAATAGCACTAGAGCCAAAGTTGCAGCCCCGACGACACCTACTTTGGCAAAGGGATTAGATGATAAGGGTGCAGTGGTTTGAGCTTCTTGTGGTTCTGAAATGGTTGGTTCTTTTAAAGATACAGAATCTTCTGAAGAAGATTCTGTATCTTCTTCTAAACCAACCAACCTTGCCATCCGTAGCTCTAAATCTGTAGTGTCTGAACCTCTGGGTGAAATTTCATATCTAGTCATAATTCTTTAATTTCTAGAGCATTTTATATCTTTTATTTCACATATATTATACACTTCTAGCTCTGCCTGCCCGAGCCTGCGAACTGCTAAGTGTAATGGAAGCGGTGCATCAGGTAGAGGTGCTAACTGTTTGTTTGTTGCGCGCACTAAAATTTGCTTACTAAAAGGTGTTGACTTGCCTAGTTTGTCGGCGCTGCCAAATATCAAACTATTGGCAAACATTTCTACTTTCCACTTACCTGGTTCTATTTGTTCTGGCTGGGTAATTCTCTGTATTATCAATACACTTTCAGTTCCTCTACTTATATTTTCAAATTGATTTCCTGGGTTTAAATTAGTCATTAGTGACTGAAAATTTTTCTGATAATTATCAGCTATTAACTCCGAACCAAGTTGAAGAACTGTTCTTGGTGGTTGTTTCTGTGACCATGTAAACATTAAGGTCATTGTTTCACCCACGAAGCGTCGAATCGTCTCTGGGGTTCGCTCTAAATTCTCTTTAGGTTCTGCTGTTAGAGTACTACCATCTACCAGTTGCACTAAGCTTGGTGCTTTATTTTTACGATTTAATTGCTGCAAGAGAGAACCATGAAACATTAGTAACAGTAATGTAAACAAATGTAGACCAAATGTCACTACTGTCAAAAATGGGAGTATATTCGTTTTTTTGTTTTCTTGGTTAATTAATCGCATTAGGGGCTGGGTATTGGGGGCTGGGTATTGGGGACTGGGTATTGGGTATTGGGAAAGAAACTTCTTTCATCCTTGGTGGTGAAAGAAGTTTCTTTGGGTTTTGCTATTGGTTGAAATTATTTTGCGTATTGCCGCATATGGGAAACTGCTGCCCATTTGGCTTCTCATATTGATCTAGTAGACACAAATTCCGCATTTCATAAATTTCAATTTTTTCAGAACGAACACTATAAATTGCTTTTTGTAGCTCCGTACTTGTGTCGTTTGGATAGGAGAAAGTATCGACTGCTCTGACAAGTAAATCTTTATTGAAAGGAGTTACTATTGTTTTATCTTCAAAACGTTTTTTCTGAATAATATTAGCAACTATGCCAACCTCCCATTTCCCAGGTTCAATGGGTTTAGGAGGATAAACTCGCTTAATAATTAACTGTCCACTTATAGCTTGACTGGGAATGTTGGAAAAGACTTCTGGTGGAGTCATGTTGCCAACTTCGGCTAAGAAACCTTTGCGAAAATCTTCTGAGAGTCCGAAACTCGCAACCCAACTGCTTGTGGTAACTTTTCTAGTACCTTGTGGGGTGGTAATATTTATTCCTGGATCTTGTGTAGGGTTGGTGACTTGTTCTATGGTTTGTGGCGGTAGCGTCCCAGTCCAGTTAAACATTGACGTCATTGTTTTACTAACGAATTGACGAATTGCTTCGTTATCTCTTTCCAAATTGTTGATGTTAGTAACTTGTTTACCGTCAACTAACTGTACAAATGTGGGAATTTTTTGAAGACTCAGTTTGCGAATAGTAAACCCTTGGAAGATTAGTAAAAATAAAGTGAATAAGTGTAAACCTAAAGTAGCGATCGCAAAGGTTCCCAAAAGACTAACTGTTGCTTTTCTTTTTTCCAGTAATCGAACCATGTACCAAATCCCTCTCCCTATTTCCCCTTATTTTTAAGGCTTTACACCCGCTCTCTCACCCACGAAGTTGTATTGCTGATGGCATTAAATACTGCAAACCCCGCAGCAGTAGCCACTAATAAAGATAGAATCGGTGCTAAAACACTCAAAAAGATTATATACCACATCAAGTCTGGGTCAGCATTAGCATCTTGTGCTGGTCCATTGACAATTACTGTAGCAGTCAAGACTGCAATAATGTTAAATGAAATTTTGGCAATTCCAAGAGACAAAAACCCAGTCAGCCATGCAAAAATGGGTTTCCCAGCCACAGGTAGCAAAGATCCACCTATCGCCAATGGTCCTAAAGCTGCTATAAGCAGCATTGTTGCTTCTATCAAATTCTGAAAAGCAAATTGTAAAGAAATTAGAAAACTTTTGATACTCGTTTGTACCGTTGATCCCAGTAAAGCATTAAATGAAACTTCTGATACAGTACCCGTATTTTCTGTAATTTGGTTTACCTTCGTTTCTAGTCTATCAATCCAAGTTTTATTGCCGTATAGATTCCTGTATTCTACCCAAAGGGGATCAATTTTTTCTTTCGCTTTGACAAAGCACTCAGTTTGTTGATCACCTGTCAATGCTTGACAAGGACGCAAAAAAGAACCTGCTACTTCTTCTGCAATACTCAAGTTCAGTGCTTGCTGGTAATTTTGATCGATATCCCCAGCTTTCACAACTTGCTGATTAATGGTGTTAATATAATTTCTTACACCCAGCGTTAGGTCAGAAAGCACTGTTCCATTTCCTGGATTAGCTAATAATGCTACCACAATAAAGGGCCAAATCAAATCCGATAGCGGACTAGAAGACTCAGCATATATAGCATCTCTTAACCACCTGATCATGAAAAACAGTAGAGTTCCTACTGCAAAAAAGATACCTAAATTTGTCAGTGCACCATACAAGTTAGTATTGGTGTTATTTTGCAACAAATCTACCCACTGATTATTCCAACTATCTGTAATGGTTTTTGCTGTTGTCGCACCATTATTGATAAAATCACCAACATTGACTTGCGCAAAAACCCTTAAAGTATCAAGCCACATTTTTGCTCTCCATTAACAACCTCCTTCGGGGTGGGTGTGGGGTGTAGGGTGTAAGGCATGGGGCATAGGGCATAGGGCACGGGGCATGGGTTATGGGGTATGACGCGTGGGGTTTGGAAAAAAAGGTAAATCCTACGCAGTATTAAGGGACTGTTTATTCTTGTATGTTTTATACTTCTTGAGTTACGCTGCAAATCCTTAAATGTGACACTCAGAATTTTCTTGGGTGAGCATCTACGATAAGACGGTTTTAGAGAGCGTTTCCAGCAATTATAAAGAGATTGCCTTATTCTTAGCGAGTCACCTTTGCATCACTACAGAAAATCAAGCAGGTGAACAAAATTTAACACGGCTAGAACGCCTCTTATAACCTTAGAAACAATCCTTAGAAAGAAAGGTGGCTAGTGACCACCCTAAAAATATCTGTGTGAAAATCGTCTTGAGCTATTCTGCTATTTGGTAAATAGCATGATTGTTCTCATATTCAGATATTGCTGTGAATGCCAAAAAGGATATTCACAACCTTTCCATTACAAATATTTCTTTGATCCCCACACCATACTTATGAATACTATCCCTATTGGTAGATACAGATTTTTTCAAACTCTTCAGCCACTCTCACTATTAACTAAAATCACTAATGAAACCTCTAATGGTTGTTTGCAAGTTTTCACCACTTCAGCTTCTTGGTCATTTTATTTTAATGAAGGTAAACTGATTTACGCCTCCTTAGTGGAGAAGAAGTTTGAGCTTATTTACAGAAACTTACGGCGATTCAATCAACAGATTCCTACTCTACACAATGGAATTTGTAAGCAAATACAAGTTATTTTTGAAACAGGTATTGAAAATCAAGCAATACCAAACCCAGATTATCTAGCTATTTGTTGGTTAGTTAATCAGAATTATCTAACTCCTACTCAAGCAGGAATACTCATAGAACAAATAACTTTAGATGTTTTGGAG
>NZ_JAAKGC010000227.1 GCF_017591665.1 Aetokthonos hydrillicola CCALA 1050
AGGCTTGTTTTATACCAATATGCTTCTATGGATATCATTTAAGCTCATCTCTCACCCCTCTCTATAGGTGGAAACGAATTTTACAAGCCAGGAGAGATTCCCTATTGTAATTAAGTTTTTTACGAGAGGTTCTCGATCGCCTGTTTCAAAGTTCTGCAAAATTGCTCACGATCAGCATAAGGAATACCATGCATAGCTTCTTCACGAAGCTCAACAGCAATTGGTGGTAAGACTTTTTCTAGTTCCTTACCAGCATCAGTTAACCAAATACGCCAAATACGGCGATCGCGTCTATCCCTCTCTCGACGAATTAAGTCTCGTTCTTCCATTCGATCAAGCACACCAGTTAAAGTCCCTCCTACCTGTTGGAGTTTTTCCCCAATAGAAGATGTCGGTAACCCATCTTCTTCCCATAAACAACATAAAACCACCCAATGAAAAGGTGTCAATCCAAGCGGTTCCAAACGCTCAGTAAATCTCCGAGCCAGTAGTTGCGATAACAGTTTGACTCGATAGCCAACACCATATGGTGCTCGCACTGGCTCCCAAGACTCCAAATCTTGAGAATTCTCAGATAAGTTAATCATTCTATTAATTAGTTAGTATACGTAATATTAGAATAGCACTAACTCAACTTAAAAGGAATTCCTTATTTTGTAAGATGCAACCCAAAGTGAATAAGATATAAAATTTTGAGAAAAATGATCTTAAGAAAAAGTTTATGCTGCTCAGACCAAATGAACGTACTAAGCTGGATGATACAGCAGATAAGTTATTTTACGAATATCCTCGGTTTGTTACGCACGTAGATGAAGGTTTTATTCAAAAGCTGACAGAATTGTATCGCGAGCGCCTAAAACCGCAGACCCGTATTTTTGATATGATGAGCAGTTGGGTGTCGCATTTGCCAGAAGAAATGGAGTTTGCGCATGTTGAGGGACACGGACTCAACGAGCTTGAACTGGCGCGGAATCCTCGATTAAATCATTACTTTGTACAAGATCTCAACGAAAAACCGCAGTTTCCTCTAAAGGATCAGGATTTTGATGCTGTTTTTAACTGCGTTTCAATACAGTACTTGCAATACCCAGAGGCGATATTTTCTGAAATTCACCGCATACTTAAACCAGGTGGTATAGCAATTATCAGCTTTTCTAACCGCATGTTTTTTCAAAAGGCGATTCAGGCATGGCGAGAGGGAACAGAAACGAGTAGAGTTGAGTTAGTCAGAAGTTACTTCACTTCTGTGCCAGGATTTACCGAACCACAAGTGATAACCCTTAAGCCAACAGTTCCTAATTTCCTTCAATGGTTAGGTGCAGCAGGTGGAGATCCGTTCTATGCTGTAATAGCCAACCGCAGTTAGGGAAAGAGGGTGTAGGGGATAGGGTGTAGGGTGTAGGGAAAATAATAAAGCCACCCAAAATTTCACTGGGCTTTAAACCTTACTTCGAGCCTAATCTATGAACGTACACCCCACACCCCATTTTTGTCAAGCAAAAGGAGGAGCCAAACATGATTTTTCCGCGTGTCCGAAGAATATTAACAGTATTGTTGTTATGTGGGTTACTGTTCACTACAGCCTGTACCCCTAAGACACCAGGACGTTTTGACCAAGCACAGCAACAAAGCAGTCAACAAAAAAGTGGTCAAGCAATAGCTAAAGACTCGACTCAAGGTGCTGAATTTAACAAGTTCTTCCCCAAACCTCAAGACGGGTATGAGCGCGTTTATACTCAGGAGAAAAAAGGTTTCTCAGAAGCGAAATTGAAAAAAGCAGGTAAAGAAGTTGCTGTCATTTCAATTTCGGATACACAAGGCGTGAAAGGTACAGCCAACCCCGCAGGTAAATTTAAAACCAGCACAAAGACAATAGGCGGATTTCCATCTGTTAGCCAAGGTAGTAATGGTACCGCTATTTTAGTTGGTAGTCGCTACCAAGTGAAAGTCCAATCCCGCGATCCGTCGTTCACGGAAAGCGATCGCGAAGCGTGGCTTGAGAAATTTAACCTTGACGGCTTGTCTCGTCTGAAATAACAACTAAATTAACACAAAGAACTCAGGAGTCAGGAGCCAGAATTCAGCTTAGGAATTCTGTGCGACAGATGGGGAAAGATGTTGAAAACCCCACTATCTATACGTTTGTCTACAATTGGTGGGACTGAATCCCCATACTCTTGATTCTGACTCCTGAATTCTGACTTCTGAATTCTTTTTCAATAAGGAGATTATCGTGGCTAAACCGATTCAAGATTTAGTTGATCAATTACCAACTAGTAACCTGACTGTTTCTGCGTTGCGATCGCTAGATTTTTTCGCTCCTGGTGAGTGGCAAAACGTCGTTGGCTTTGTGAATACAATTAAAACTGTCACTGGCGAAACTGACGAAGATCTAATTCAGCAAATTGGCGAACGAGCAATTTACTTGTACAATGATCGTTCTCAAGGATATCAAACAGCAATGTGGCTGTATCAAACGGTTGATAGTACAGATAAAGCACTTGGCGCAGCAGTTTTGGCTAACAAAGTCGGTGAAAAAATCCCCCTTCTGGGTTTTTTAAACAGCATCACTCCCAAAGCTGAAAAAGCACAAACTATCGATTTGTGTCTAAAATTAGTCGCTGAGTTAGTAGCCTTTTGCCAAATTAACGGGATTCCTGGAGACAGCATTGGGGATTTTGTCGCGTCTTTAGGTGAATACAGCGGTGAGTCATTTATCCGCATGGCGGCTTTGGTTTGCTTTGATGGTTTAATACCTTTAGGTGCAGGCTTTGCTGACAGAGCCTTATCTTGGATTAGTCAGACAAGTCCACAGGAATTAGAACAAAACTCGACTTTCCAAAGTATTAGAGACACAATTCCTGGTCAAGATTCCGGTAGCAAATTAAACTTTATTGGAGAAAGCTTCAACTCAGTGACAGGTTGGATGGGTAACTTAGTTGGTGCAAATGATTTAACTCCCGAAAAAGTCGCCCACAACTTGCAAGGTTTTATTGATTTTAGCGGTGACAAGTTGGACTACTTAGCAGCGTTCCTAGATGTTTCTACAAATTACTACGAACATACAGGTACGCAAACCTTAGCACGTCGCTTGATTGAACGAGCTTCGGCTGAGATTTAGAACCCAATGTTAACGGTGCGTTACGAGTAGCGCTAACGCACCCTACGTATTCCCTATTACCTTTTTAAGGTAATAAAGATAATTGTTCATTGGGTGGTTTAAACCCTAAATGTTTGTATGCAGCGGGTGTTGCAAGCCTACCACGGCTAGTACGCTGCAAATAACCAATTTGCATGAGATAAGGTTCGTAGACTTCTTCAATTGTTTGTGTGTCTTCACCCGATGCTGCTGCTATTGTTTCTAACCCAACTGGACCACCATTAAATTGTTCAATTATTACACTGAGCATTCGGCGATCTGTCCAATCTAAACCGCACGGATCTACTTGAAATAGTTGCAGTGCTTCTGCTGCTATGCTTTCGTTAATTTCCCCTAATGATTTGACTTGCGAGTAATCACGTACACGCTTGAGTAGCCTATTTGCAATTCGTGGGGTTCCACGCGATCTCCGTGCAATTTCTTTAGCACCATCCTCACGAATGGGTGTTTGGAGTAGTTGGGCTGTGCGTAGTACTATTTTGCTTAGTTCGTCTACTTCATAGAATCTCAATTTTTGAACCAAGCCAAAGCGATCGCGCAGTGGGGAAGTCAGCGCGCCTACACGGGTTGTTGCTCCTACTAAGGTAAACTTTGACAGTGGTATGCTCCGAGTTCGAGCGCTGGAACCTTTACCAACAGTGATATCTAAGCGATAATCCTCCATTGCTGGGTACAAAATTTCTTCAGTCATGCGTGAGAGGCGATGAATTTCATCAATGA
>NZ_JAAKGC010000228.1 GCF_017591665.1 Aetokthonos hydrillicola CCALA 1050
CAAGACTAAGCTAAACCTCTTGTTGTATTCGTTGTAGTCCAGTTTATCTATAGAATGCCACAATCAGGCTTGGATCATTCACATCAGTGTAGTGCCAGCACTTGGCAACACTACCCTAGCTGACCATGTTAAAACCTGTTATGATTACTTAACAAAAGTAGGAGTAGACCCTTGAATAACGCAGGGTTTTCTGGAAAACCTCAAGACTCACAGCCTAACTCTGGTGAAGATATTCCGCCAGCTTTACGCGATACTCCCGATGCAGCACGCACCAATTCAGCACCAAAAGTAGGCGTGCAACCGGGAATTTTAGTGATTGGGGGATTGGCAGGATTTATCCTACTTGCCGTGATCAGTGGTTTTGTATTTTTCGCCCTTGCGCCTAAAAACACTACTAATTCTCAACCTTCGGTTGCTAACTCCTCTACAGCGACAGCATCACCATCTGATACTTCTGTCAATCCAAATAGTAATAGCGATACACTTTTAGGCCATTTTTCTTACTCAGAAGCACCAGAAACAGAACTTGTACCTGTTTCTGGTGATGGACGTGCTAGAATGCGAAAATCTGCTGCTCAAGCTTTTCAGGCTATGGCGCGAGCAGCACGAAGTCAAGGTGTGATATTAGTGCCACTTTCTGCCTTTCGCTCAATTAAAGACCAACAGCAGTTATTTTTTGGTGTAAAAGCCCAACGGAATCAATTAGCAGTAGAACGAGCTGCTGTAAGCGCTCCACCTCGTTACAGCGAACATCATACAGGCTATGCTGTGGATATTGGAGATGGTGCAGCACCAGCCACTAATGTGAACCCTAACTTTGAAAACACCAAAGCTTTTCAGTGGTTACAAGCCAATGCAGCCCATTTCAGTTTTGAGATCTCCTTTCCTAAGAATAATGCTCAAGGTGTAAGTTATGAACCTTGGCACTGGCGTTATGTAGGCGACCAAGATAGCTTAGAAACCTTCTACAAAGCCAGAAATGTAAAACCCGCCAAAATATCACCATAAACTCTACCGTCCGGATGGTACAGTTTTTGAAAAGGTTATATAGCCTAGTATAGACGCCACACCGCTGCGCGGAAGTCAAAAGCCAAGACTCTTTGGACTTTTGACTTTTTGTACCAGTTGTGGCGATGCCTGTACACTCTTACGGCTGTAAATATGGCTGCTACAAAACTGTCCAATACTCCATGTTCCACACGTAAAACAATTTTACAAGCAGCGTGCCAAGTGATTATTGCTAACGGAGCAGAAGCAATGACGCTTGAAGCAGTCGCTCGCGAGGCAGGAGTGAGCAAAGGTGGTTTACTCTACCACTTTCCAAATAAAGAAGCACTCATAGTCGCAATGATGGATCAGCTTGTGAATCAGCGCGCGACGATGATCCAGCAAGCATTTGAGGAGGATGATGCACCAGATAACCCAGGTAGATGGACACGAGCCTATATTCGTTCATTCGCTAACGTAGATCCACAAAGAAAGATGCTTCGCTATAGTGTATTAGCGGCGATGTTATCTAATCCTAAGTTGTTAGAACCTGTACAAAAGGTGATTGAGGATTGGCAAAAACAGATGGAAATGAGCGGACTTTCTCCTGAAAGAGCGACTCTCATCCGTTTAGCTCTGGATGGTTTGTACTTCGCTGAAATGTTTGGATTTGCTCCACCTAATGAATCGTTACGAACTGAAGTGATAGAGACGCTTTTAGAACTGGCAAAACCAACAGAATGATCGGCGTCTAATAACAAGATATTAGAATTCTTACCTGTAAATAGAGGTGTTTTACTTCCAACGGGGTATGCAAATTTTTTTTAATAAATCTTAAATAAAAAACATATTTACAAATAATTAGGATTTTTAAAACTAAGGCGTTTCTATGAAAAACTATCTATTACTAAGTACAGTTCTTTTGGTATCTATCCTAACGACTTCTTGTAATAAAGCTGGAGAATCTGCTAAAGCGAATACCCCTCCTCCAACTACTGTCAAAATAGCGACTTTGCAAAATGGCCAACTTCAAGATACCAGCCAATATGTTGGAACATTGCAAGCCGAGCGAACTGTTGACTTAAAGCCAGAAATTCAGGGCAGAATTGAGAAAATTCTTGTTCAGCCAGGAGCAAGAGTAAAGCAAGGAGATGCAATTGTTATTCTCAATCCTGAGCAAGCACTTCCGCAATATAACAGTGCTCAGGCTGCTGTGGCGGCTGCGATCGCAGCGCGTAATACTGCCGCTAAAAATCTTCAAGCCTCGATAGCACAATTGTCTCAATCACAATCACAATATCAACTCGCAAAAATTAACAACACCAGATATCAATACTTAGCACAACAGGGAGCAGTTGATCGTGCAACAGCAGATAATTATGCAACAAATTTGAAAGTACAACAGGGTGTAGTTCGCACAAATCAAAATCAAATTGCAGCCAACAGAGCGGCTCTAACTCAAGCAGAAGCTAATGTTCGTCAAGCTCAAGCAAATGCCGCAGCGGCTCAGGTAAACGTCAACTTTAAACGAGTCGCGGCTCCCATTGATGGCTTTGTTGGTAACATCAACCTGAAAATAGGAGATTATGTTAACACTGGCGATACTCTAACAACCATTAACCAAAATAATGCCTTTGATCTTCAGATTCCCATCCCAATTAGCCGCTCAAACGAACTAAAAACAGGTTTACCTGTACAGTTGCTTGACCCAAATACTAACGCTGTGCTCGGTTCAGGAAATATCTACTTCGTTTCTTCCCAAGCCGATTCAAATGCTCAATCGATTATTACTAGAGCACGTTTCTTAAACAAAGGCGGGAATCTCCGTGATGGTCAATATGTCAAAGCAAGTGTTATTTGGAATACAAAACAAGGTGTTTTAGTTCCGGTTAATGCAGTTACAACGATTGGTGGACAAAGCTTTGTGTTTGTCGCCAAACAAAATCAAGTAAACGGCAAAAATCAGCTAGTTGCTCGGCAAGTACCAGTGACATTGGGAGATATTCAAGGGCAACAATACCAAATTGAGAAGGGACTTAAACCAGGTGATGAAGTTATCACATCGGGAATTCTTAAGCTTAGAGATGGTGTTCCTATCGTGTCTAATGCCAACAATGCAGCAAACAATGCTCAATCTCAATCCTAAGTTAGGGATCTCTTCGCAGAGGAGCAGAGATGCAGAGGTGCAGGAATTAGTCTAACCCCAATGCCCCATGCCCCATGCCCCATGCCCCATGCCCCATGCCCAATGCCCCATGTAATGGAATCACTTGAATCGAGTCAAGGAGTATTACCGCGTGATCTTATCTATTGCTGATATATTTATTAAGCGACCGGTCTTAACAACAGTTTGTACAATTCTGATCGTGCTACTGGGGGGCATTTGTCTGCCACTTCTACCAATCGAGTACATTCCTCAAATTGCTCCGATTCAGGTTCAAATCAGCTCTTCTTATGTAGGAGCTGATCCACAAACCATTGAAACAACGGTGACAACTCCAATCGAGCGAAAGCTGAATGGAACCCGCGATATGCAGTACTTCTCTTCGACGAGTGCGACAGGTACCAGCAACATATCAGCGTATTTTGGGGTGGGTACGAATCCAAGTGTAGACCAGGTCAACATACAGAATAACCTGCAACAGGCAACACCCCTCCTACCATCAGCAGTTCAACAGCAAGGAATAGTAGTGAAAACTGCATCAACGAGTCTTTTGGTGGTCTACGGGTTTTTCTCTCCAAATGACGAGTATGACGCAAAGTTTATCAGTAATTATGTCGATCTATACGTGAACGACGAAATTGCTAGGATTCAGGGTGTAGGACAGGTCAACATTTTTGGACAACAGCAATAT
>NZ_JAAKGC010000229.1 GCF_017591665.1 Aetokthonos hydrillicola CCALA 1050
GGAAAACATTTCTCGGGGAGAAAAACTTGCTTCCTGCGCGTCTGTAGTTTATGAGAGTTAAGGGGTGCTGAACGTAAGTACGTCTCGAAAGGAACCCTAGGACGTCCAATAGCTTAGTTGGTGCCACAAGGAAGCTGCTTACAATTATTCAAATTGCAGTTGAGGCATCAGCTGTAAAGTCCCAATACCTAAATCCTTGGGAGACAGTGATCGTGCTTCAAACAAGGCCATCATATCTCGTAGTTGGGGATTACCACGGGAAGATCCTGTTAGTCCTTTAGCAATGATTAGACCGCAATAACCATTGGTGTTTTTACATCGCTGATTCCATTTTTTCCGAGCTTCTACGTGTGTAGGATCGTCGTCCTGAAACTCACCAAATAGAAATAGTTCCTCATTATCAGTTTGTAATAGACCTAAGTCATAGTGAGTCCCATCAAAGGGATCTGCTCCTGGATTAAAGCAAATCGCTTTTAGTCCGCCTGCTTGTTCAATATTTTCAATGACCGTCTTTGCTTTAGGGCGAGAAGTTTGAATTAAAATCACAGGTAACCCTTCGCCAGCTTGTGTGATTTCCCCCACCTTGTAGTATTTCACGCCCTTACGTAGATACTCCAACATTTCCCAAGACACTACGCCTAAACTAAGAAACGAGTCGTCTGGGATTAAGTCATCTCGTAAGGACTGAAACTGTTCAATATCTTCTAAATCTTCACCTTCCTCAATTGTTTCAAAACCTGCCATTTCCTCTAATTCTTCCGCTAATTGCGGCATAGTAGAGACAGTGACAGATACTGATTTAGTAGGTTCATCTGACTGAGGAAGGGCAATACGGTAGCGACGACTCAGGGCAGGAAAAGTATCCTCTGCAAACGATCGCCGATGATCCCGGATAAAACGGTAAAAGCTTTCTAAAGCAACATAAACGACCAGTGCTTCTTCATCATATAAAACAGACCGCAGCCCTTCTAAGGGATGGATATTACCAAAAGTAGGGTTAATTTCTGATAATGGTAGTTCTGCTAAATCGTCAAAGTTGTCATCATCTTCATCAGATGCGTCAGTATGCTCAAAGGTAAGAAACAAACAATCTTGCTTCAAAAAAGCTTCTTCTAAGCGCTGTGTTGAATCTTCATCTATTAAAACAGTTGCACGAAACCGTTTTAATGACTCTTCTGAACGATATAACAGTATCCCATACTCCATTCCCAGCATCCCCATCACTGAGGCGTACAACGTGCCTACATCCCACTTATTAATCTCTATGGAGAGAATTTGCTGTTCTTCCAATAATTCCCAAGGGGCTGTTTGCCAAATTGCAAACGCCTTTTCTCGTAGCAGTTGTGCATACTGCGGTGGTAAATCGGGGATTTGGCTATCCAGGATTTCGGCAAATCCCCTAAACAGTTCATCAATTAAGGGTAATTCTGGGGCATAATCAATCGCAATGTCCAAATCTTGCAGTACGCCCCGTAGATAAAATTGGATCTCTCGATCTCTGACCACAATTCTTTGAGGGCGAGCAGGTTTTGCAGGACTGTGTGGATGCTCCATTGCTCGCATTAAGGTGCGAACAATAGCCTCTGGACCGATCTGAGGCGCTACCACATCCATTCCTCGGACAATACCTTGCGAGCCATCCACCCAAAGAATACATTCGCCCTTTGCCTCTGAATCTTGGGCTGGGGTTTGTGTTGATGACAATGGACGGCGATCGCCCTCCCATACAGAAGGAATTTGAGTTAATTTCTTCAGACGACGACTGGTAGAGCGATTAAAACTTGTCATAGATTAAATAGAAGCAATTTGGAAGTAAACTTTTGGGTCATGGCTAGCCTTAGATGAAAATCTGGCTACCTTCGTAAGAGTCGTTACGGCTGATGGCTGCTAAAAAGCTTGTAATCCAAAGACACTGAATCTCCAAATACACCGAATCTCTCAATTCTAGAATAAAAATCTTTGCGTGTTTTTGACGCCCGTATTTACAATTTCACTTATGAGTTTCATGATTATCGCTAGAATGAATACAAAAACTTATAAGGCAACCTAGAAATTAGCTTGGGGTTTAAAATCCTGGCTTTTTCAGGTTCAATATATATAGTTTGACGCTTCTTTTGGAGTTAAAAGGCAGATGGCACAAGTAATTGATTCTCAGCAACGAGGCATTCGGTTGAGCGAATCAGCCCTAGCACAAGTAAAACTTCTACAACAGAAGCAAGGTAAAGAGCTCTGTTTGAGAGTTGGCGTTCGCCAGGGTGGCTGTTCGGGGATGTCCTACATGATGGATTTTGAAGACACCAGTAAAATTACTTCTCAAGATGAAGTTTTTGATTATGATGGCTTTAAGATTGTTTGTGATCGCAAGAGTCTATTATATCTCTATGGCTTGATGCTTGATTACAGCGATGCCATGATTGGTGGTGGCTTCCAATTTACTAATCCTAACGCTGCACAAACCTGTGGATGTGGTAAGTCCTTTGGTGTGTAGTAAATTTTAGATTTTGGATTCCTCCTCAATCTAAAATCTAAAATGAAAATAAGACGGTCAATTTTGCTGGTGCTATGACTCAAACAGTTGAAGCCCTGTTTGATACAGGTTTGGAACGTTATAAAGCGGGAGTTGCCGCAACTGAACTGATTCCTTTATTTAAGGAGGTTTGCGATCGCTCTCCTAAAAGTAGTGCAGCTTGGACTTGTTTAGCCTGGCTGTATCTGCTTGATGAAAAACCCAACTCCGCTTACAAAGCTGCCCAAAAAGCAGTAAAGTTAAATCCACAAGACCCACAGGCAAGAGTAAATCTCGCCATCGCAATGCTGGAAACTGGCCAAAAAGGTTTGCGACAACATGTGGATTTTGCACAACAGTTAATGATTGTTAACGCGGAATGGCAAGAGGAAATTAAAAACAGCATTGAAGATGGTTTAACAAGAAAGCCCGATTGGCAAAGTTTGGCAAAGGTTAAAAGCTGGCTGTTTGAAAGTTAGTAGCCCACTCGGCGCTAAACGTAAGTGTTTTTCCGCACCCTGACGACAGGCGTCGCGTTCTTGTTTGTTAGTGGTTGATTGTTAATCTAACAATTGACCACTAATTATCGTTTAATCCTATGCCCCTATTGACGATGAAAGAAAAATTTTTGCGCTGGCTCAACCTGATTTTAATGGCGGATGTATTTTTCGTTATATTTAGCTTTGCGTGGTTGGCGATCGCAGTTATTGGTCATCTAGCCGGAGTACCACTGGGTTTAAACTTGTGGTACAAACTCTGGCAGCCTGTTTTTAACCCAAGCCTAGGCATCCTTATGGCAGGCGCAATTACAAGCGGTATTATTAGCTGGATTTCCAAAAAATTGGAAACAAAGAATCAGGGATAGGAGAGGGAGCAGGGGAAGCAGGGGAAGCAGGGGAGAAAAAAAGACAAATCTTACCCAGTTTTGACTTTTGAATGAGTGACTTTTGACTTCCCCGCAGGGGTGCCCTATTTCAAAATTTCCTCAAGAGCAGGTTGTAAATTAGAATACTGGTATTTAAACCCAGTCTCTAAGGTACGGGTGGGTAGAACTTTTTGACCTTCTAAAACAACCATTGCTCCATCCCCTAAAAGAGTTTCAAGAGCAAAACCAGGGACAGGTAACCAAGAAGGACGATGGATAACTTCACCGATGGTTTCGCTCAATTGTTTCATCCGAACAGGGTTGGGAGCAGTAGCGTTATATACTCCTTGCATTTTTGATTGAGATAAAGCTTGTAAAATTAGATTCACTAAATCATCTATGTGAATCCAAGAAAACCATTGCTGTCCACTTCCTAAAGGACCACCAGCAAAAAGTTTAAAC
>NZ_JAAKGC010000230.1:0-1363 GCF_017591665.1 Aetokthonos hydrillicola CCALA 1050
TTTTGATTGCCAACATGATTTATTATGCTATTTTTTCCGTAAAAACTATATATTGTAAGTATTATGGTTTATAAAGATAAAATTTTACGTTCTCTCTTTTTAAGAATTTAATTCCCGGACGGGTCTATAGTGTTCTATTAATGTTCGCAATCTTTCACGGAGAAATAGGGCGTTACATTTTATTTTGGTTAATTCTAGAAAGGATGATTGGCATCATAGCGCAGACACGCGATCACTTAGAACACTATGGGCTGTGGGGAAAATTTACCAACCACCAATTAACGCAGCTTTATGCTTGTCGTAATCTTGAGACTAGTTCTCTAGTTGGCTGGTTAATGGGTGGACTAAATTATCATGCAGTGCATCATGCTTGCCCTGATATTCCCTTTAACCAACTACCAGAAGCATTTGAGCGAATTCAAAAGGTGTTAGAAAACCATAATCTGCCACTAATGAAACGGGAAGCAGGTTATCTCGAATCTACACTCTGGTTAAGCCATCATCCATCATTAATTGGTGAAGTTGACTCCTCTAATAGAATGAAAAAGAGCCTGTAGTCTTCCAGCCTGATCCTAGACAACAGCTGACACCGCAGCCAGGATCAATTAATAACCTGCTTCAGTTCTTGGGAGCAAGAGTTTGATCACCCCTGTGCCTTTAGCTTGGGGATGATCAATCGTGGGTTGTCGATGCACTCTCCGAGCTAAAAGATCTAACAAATTTAGGATTAAACACCTATATGGTGGTAATTTCTCAATTGAGATCATTGCGATTAGGTGCCGAAAGTTGAATTATCTCAGAAAAACGTGAATATTTAACTGCGTCGGTAGGGGGATTATCTGCTGACACTGCAAGTAACCCTATTTTTATATCCTCGAAATAAATCACACCCCCAATACGTCCGTTAACTTGGAAAGGTCCATGAAATAGCCGATACTTTGGAATGTATATCAACAAAAAGTTCGCAATCTTTATTGCCTTGCCAAATATTTGCTGACAAGTTTTGTGGACGACAGCATCTAGGTATTCATTATAAGCAGGCTCACCCAGGTCAGTAAATTCTGGATGATCCGCAAAATGATCCATATAAAATGACCATATATCGGACAAGTCTGCTTCATTCGTCAGTTTTTGCTTCAGTTCCTGCAATCGGTTGATTTTCATAGTGTGGATATTCAGGAGATAGGGCGAGCAGAAAGCACTGTTAAAAATCTACCACAGCCGTGACTGTAATACTGGTATTGCTGACTAGGTTGGGTATCAATACTGCGTAGGTTTTGCCCGAAAATTCGCCCTGAACTAAAGTTCGGGCACTTTAGCTGGCATTAAGCTTTTAGCTCAATGGATAATGTTAACAGCTGCT
>NZ_JAAKGC010000230.1:1373-3800 GCF_017591665.1 Aetokthonos hydrillicola CCALA 1050
CGTCACATTTAGACATGACTACGGCATTACAGCCATCCCACTGACCTTGGAGCATAAAAGCGATATCAGAAGCGGCAGTGATTGAGTCAAACAGCAAAACAAATTGTTTCTTTTTCCAGAAGAACTTATCCAAACCAATCGATATAATACTTTTCATGATCTATAGCTTTTAACTTGTTAAGCGGCTATTTATAACTCTCCAAAAAAATATTAATAAGAAAAAGCTAATTACTGCCTCTATCTTAGGTATCTGTAAGTCAGACTATGGGCTTATTCACAGAGCCGCTCCCAGAAGAACCTCAGCCTTTGAGAATTAAGTCCCACTAATTGCTCAGTCTTGCCATTGTATAAGCATCGATATAAGCACCATCTCGAAAAGCATACTTTTTCAGTGTCCCTTCAATCACAAAGCCGTACTTCTCATAGAGATGAACAGCGCTATGATTATCGATGTAAACTGTTAATTCAAGACGTTTCAAGTTCAACCAGTTACAAGCTAGATCAATTACGGCTTGCATGAGTCTTGATCCAATCCCTTGATTGTGATAATCGTCATGAACAAACATTCCGATTGAACCCACATGAGATCTACGACCTTGAAATGTGTGTAAACCAATCAGACCCACCACTTTTTGAGAGCCGTTGACAACGGCCACCAAACGGTGCAACCCTTGTGGAGGATTTTCCAATTTTCGCTTAATCTCGTCACGGGATTGGTAGGGCATTTGCATGGTTCCCCAGCAGCACTTTGGTGCATTGAATAGAGCCGCTACATCTTCCCAGTCTGCCATTTCAAAACCACGAATTGTTACTTCAGCCATCATTTAGAAAGGATTCAGGGACAATGAATTCGGAATTGAGTTTATTGTGGATATAAACCGGGGACTAATCGAGAAGTCTTACGGGTCGATAGTCTAGTTCAAAGCCCCCAACTTCTTTACAGTTTTTCCCTTGCGTCTAGGTGAATTATCAAACCTTGGAGTCGTAATTTTAGATGTCGGTGTACTGATACACCGATGGAAATTACCGCATGAACCACAATTAATAAGCACAAAGTGTTTTTCTCCTGACGCCATTTTTAAGCGACGCGAACCGCAGAACTGGCATGGTTGAACTACTTTGATAAAGTGAAACATGGCTTACCTCTCACTCCTGTTAGGTCAATTTATTGTGTCCCGTTGGCGTACTCACAAAACTCTTATTATCCTTCAATAAAACAATGAGCGTTTCCGGAATTTAGGCAGAAATAGGTTACATAAAGTGCAATACTGCTCGGTTAAGAAAAATGGTAGGTTGGGTAGAGCGTCAGCGAAACCCAACAAATACCGATAAGCGTTGGGTTTCGTCCCTCAACCCAACCTACATAATTTCGTATTTTTAGGCTTAACCGCGCAGTTCTGGGAATAAGGACATTTTCCCTGATTGCTGAACATAGAGACAAGATATTTTTTTGTACCCCACAAACTTGTTATACTGAGGTTGCTTTTCATATACCTAATATCGCTCGAAAATGCCTGACAAAGAGTTGAATACGGCTGCTATCAATGAAGGTTTGCTCATCGAAAACCCTAAGTTTTTTATTTAATTTTCATCCTATGGGTAGATTGACAAATTGGTGAAAGATTTAAGTTGTGACGAATGGTTACCGATCACCTGAATTGTGTTACATAGCAACTTCATCCGTAGCGCTTACCGTAGTCAGGTGGAGATCCCAGGGTGAATACAAGCATTGCTTAATAGCTTAATATATACTTAAATTTATGTGATAAAGCGAGCAACTTTGTTAACTAACTGAAAATCGCTCAGCCACAAAGAATAGAACTGTATAAGCAACAGTTAAATAATACTAGCAACTACCAAAACTGCAAACTAGCGTTACCCGCTCTGTCTGGATGAATTGGGTTAGAATGCACAATTAGAGAATTTTTTGGCATAGCTTTGGGTGCAAGCTCGGTGAAGTTACTTGATAATTGGGTTCGACATTATGGATAAAAATTATACATTTAAATTTAACTCCTCCACAGCACTTTTAGCGCTCAAAGCAGGTAACTACGACCCAATTAACTTCTACCAGGCGCGTCTAGACTTGTTTAACCTATCCATAATGGCAGACTATGATCAGCTCGTTTGCCTTCCGACTCTGACTGCCATTGACAAATACTGGTATCAAATTGAAACTGCTCGTAAAGTTCTTAGACAACTTGGTGGAAGAGCATTGCTGGCGGATGAAGTCGGATTGGGGAAAACCATTGAAGCAGGACTAATCATAGCAGAGTACCTAGCACGAGGAATGGTGCGATCGCTTTTGGTACTGACGCCTGCATCTTTGGTTTCCCAATGGCAACAAGAGCTAAGCGATAAATTTAATATAAGTACCATCACTACGGATACCTCGTCCGCAGTTAAACCTAAAGCTTGTGCGATCTG
>NZ_JAAKGC010000044.1 GCF_017591665.1 Aetokthonos hydrillicola CCALA 1050
GAAACAACGTAAGGAGAAATCAGCGCGCCGCTCTCGTCAACGCGTTGAGCCTGGGAACCTTAGCGATAAGGATATTAAGGCATTTGTGTCTTAAGAATCCCCGTCTCTTTAGAGCGGGGAGTGTCAACTTCTCAGAACATTATTACACCGGGCTTTGAAGGAAATCGTCAGTATCTCAACCAGCCTGTCTCTTTTCCAGTGAGATTTGTGCGAAAGCAACAGTATGTTTACGCGTTCAATACGTTTCCTTGGAAAAATACAGATGTAGTAGTTGCTGACCGGGCTTTTAATGGGTTAAACTTGGCACGGGCTTACTTAGGTGATTCTGCTGTATTATCAGTCAAAGTAGATCCAAGTTCTCCGAACCGTCAAATTACGCTGCTGCGTGGCGATCGCCAGTTAGTCTCGATTATTACTGGCCGTTCTACAGAAACCTTGTCAGATAGTAAGTTCATCACATCTGAAGTTTTTCAACAACTGTTTAACGCCAGTTCGATTCCTTACTTCAATATTGTAGAATCCACGACCGCTTATCACAAACTATCTACATCCAACCCAGCTATAGAAGCAGATCAAGTTACCGCCGTCTACCTTTCGCCTCAAGATACAGATTACTTTACTGCTGGTTCTCGCCCAGTTGCACTTTATCGCTATCGGTTAGAATTTTTTCCCACAAACACCAAAAAAGACACTTAATCAGAGTTTGTATCAAATAAATTGAGTGTTCTTTTTAGCGATCTTTATTCCTAAAGAGTGATTTATTCATTTATCTATTGATTGTGCTGTAGTATTAATGTAATATGTGACAGCCCAAAGCTACAGGTTCGTGCTATTGGACAGGTGCATCATGGCAAAATTTAGAGACCTTCTCAACTATTACCATCGCTATCGTGCAATTTCTATCTTTAGTATCGCAGCAGGAAGCGCTTTTGAAATCATTGATTTGGTTGTACCTTATGCAGTTGGCCAAATTTTAAACATCTTATCTGGAAGACCAGTCGACCCTGCAATAGATAATACAATCAGGCAAATTGCAAATTTGACACAATTACCAAAAAATCAGTTACTATCGCTCGCAGTGCTGATGGGATTAATTTTCTTAGTAACTGTTGTCAGAGCACCAATACAACTTTGGTCTACTTGGTGGTTTCATTGGGATATTGCATTACGCACTAGGCGTGACCACTTCATTAAAACGATAGAGAAAATCTTGACAATGCCACTGGCATTTTACGACGAAAATAACCCTGGTCGTATTGCAGGGAGAATAGCAAGAGGTTTAGAAAATCACACTTGGACTTATCCAGAAGCGGCAGGACAGCTCATTCCTAAACTGTTACGAGTCTTGGGAATCTTTGTAATTATCTTATTAATTGAATGGCGCATCGCTATAGTGTTTCTCATTTCCTTTATCGGGATTCTTAGCTTAACGCTTAGAGATTTGAGACGGATGATCCAGCAAGAACGACGGCTAGATAAATACATGGAAAATACCCAGAGCCGAACTTCAGAAATTATCACTAACATCAAAACTGTCAAAGCTTTTGCTACAGAACCTCTAGAAATGAAACGGCAAACAGAACGCCTTAACCGGGAGTTTAAAGTTTTTGATCACCGAATTCATCTGGGTTACATCAAATTAGGAACTTGGCAAAAGACCGCGATTCAATTTTGTGTCTTTACAGTTCTAGGGTTACTGTTAGTATCTGCGGTCAAAGGTGAGATCTCTTTAGGACATTTCGTCACAACTTTAACCATTTCCAATATGGCTTATGCAGAATTAGAACCAATTAGCAACCTAGCAGAAGTGTTTACCCGTCGTTATGCTTCGATGGTACGGTATCATGAGCTTATGCAGCAGCCATCTGGAGTTGATGGAGCTAGTGTACTTGAGAGTAGTGCACAGTATAAGTTTAGTGGGAAAGTGGAATTCTCCCATGTGAGTTTTGGCTACGGAAGTGATCGCCTTGTTTTGGAAAACATCAACTTGTTGATAGAACCATATGAAACCGTAGCCCTTGTTGGGCGATCTGGCTCTGGGAAATCAACTTTAGTCAAGTTACTGTTTCGCTATTTTGAACCAAATCTAGGAAAGATCTTAATAGACGGTCAAGATATTAGCACCTTGGATGTAGGTAGTTATCGGCGGAGATTAGGGATTGTTCACCAAGAGGTAGACGTTTTTAACGGCACTGTCTTAGATAATCTTACTTACGGTAACAGACAAGTGAGTTTTGAAGAAGTCGAAGAAGCTTGTAGGATAGCCAGAGTAGATGAAGTCATACAACAACTACCATCAGGCTACTACACTGTTGTAGGTGAGCGGGGTATGAGGCTATCTGGAGGGCAAAGACAGCGTCTCGGGATCGCTAGAGCATTATTAGTTAATCCAGACGTTTTGGTTTTTGACGAAGCGACATCTAGCTTAGATTACGAGTCTGAAAGAATGATTCAACTGGCAATGCGATCGCTCCAAGGAACCCGCACCACAATTATTATTGCTCACCGTTTAAGTACAGTCCGGGAAGCCGATAAGATTGTTGTTCTAGATCAAGGCAAAATCGCACAAGTAGGTAGCCATGATGAACTCCTTCGCCGTGAGGGTATTTATAGCCGCCTGCACTCCCTGCAAGAAACAGGTGAACTTCTGAGTTAAAGGGGATTGGGGACTGGGGATTGGGGATTGGGAAAGAATTTCTGGCGAATCCCCAGTCGCCTTTACACGTGACAAATTTTTTTTCAAAAAACCCTTGCATTTAAAAAAACTTGTGCTAACATAATTGGAAGTGGGCAGCATGGGTCGGTGTCCGAGTGGTTAATGGAGGCGGACTGTAAATCCGCTGGCTTGCGCCTACGCTAGTTCGAATCTAGCCCGGCCCACCTTTAAACAATGCCCGTGTGGCTCAGTGGTAGAGCACACCCTTGGTAAGGGTGAGGTCACGAGTTCAATCCTCGTCACGGGCTTAAGTTGTTAATTAGTTCCTTAATAGCTGAAGGTTTTGTATTTTCAGGTATATAGTTAAAAACTTTTTTTAAAAGTTCTGGAGATGCATTTTGAGCAAACCAGTTATCACTAGGATTTTCTTGAAAATTAAAAAAATACTTTAGTCTTTCTTCTATAGCGTCTTTATCCGATTTATCTAATTGAGCAACTTTATCAAGACCATTTCTAGTTGTAGAGCCAATCTTCATAAAGGTGATAGGGATAAATGGGACACGGCAGGCGCATTTTATTTATTGGATCTCCCTTATAAAGGGATTTAAACGACAGCATCGAAACTCCTAACATCTGGAAACAGGTTTTTATCCCACTGGCAATATTCGTACAAATTTTACTGTTGGTGCGGCATGACGGGGCTGTACCATACTCTGTGTCTCGCTCAGAGCGTTTGTACCCTATTATACTACTGCCACAGTGACAAAACAGGGATGGTTGCTGCCGGATGAATCGGATTCATCGGTGTTTTGTTGGCATCAATCAAAAAAATGTAATTGCTCACGGTGTTTTTTGGTCGGTTTGACCAGTCCTTAGTTATGTTTGCTTCGACAATGAAAAATAAGCTTGTCATGGTAGTTCAGAGGGCTTTCTAAGATGTCTCGCCTTTAGTTGAAGTTACCGACAGAGCAGGAAACTAGCGTTCATTTCCTGGTGTCATGACTTATCTTTCGTAGCCAACCTTACCAAATGGTAGGTAACTCTTTTTTACGGCTGAGTCATGCACGCTCACCCCACCTACCCAAAATGTTTAGTTCTGGGTAGCTTTGGGTAGACATTAATGAGCGGATAAGCTTTACGCAAAGTGTTTCTCGAAAACTAAAACACCCAACTTGGGTGAGTTGGTGTGGCTTGCCAGTTCTAAAATACCATGAGATGCCATGTATACGGATAACACAAGCGAAAAAATTACAAATAAGATATTCACAGCGTGATCGGAAAGCCTGGGTAACAAGCGCGTTCCTGCCTGAGCACCAATCATTCCGCCCATTCCCAAACATAACCCAGGTATCCACAGCACGTTATGGTTATAGGCATGTTGGACTAAGCCAGAAGCGGCTATTACACTGATCGCTCCTAGGCTTGTCCTCACTGCTGTTTTAATAGATTCACCCAAAAACAACATCTGCAACGGCACCTTCACTACTCCACCACCAATACCAAACAGTCCAGATAAGACACCAGCTAGCAATCCAATTCCAGCAAGTGGAACAAAGCGATTATCGGGTGCGGAGGAATCGCTGAGTTCTGGGGTTTGAGCTTCGAGTTGTGACTCCTTGTGTTGGAGTTGTTTGCGCAAGTTCATCAAGTAGATTGTTACCAGGAGTAAAACAGAGAAGCTCACAGAAAGCCATGCGTCGGGTATGTGATCGCCAATCCATGCTCCCACTTGTGCTGTTAATACTCCAAAGAACGCTAGAATTAACGACGTTTTCCAGTTCAAATCGCCCACACTGAGATTCCGCGCACTACCCGAAGTTGTGCTGAGAAACACTCCTATCAAACTTGTTGCGGTTGCCTGCACTACAGGGACTCCCAATACTGTCAGTGAGGGTACTATTAACAGTCCACCACCGATACCCAATAACCCCGATAATACTCCAGCGAATATTCCTATTACAAACAACAAGCCCCATCCCATAGGTGTTTCCAACAACATTCACGCTCTACTCCTGTTTTGGTCCTCAGTTGTTTCAATCAATTATAGCTGGACGCCGCTATATCAAGGTGTGGAGTCTCAAATTAGATTGGCTCTTAAATTTTTGATAAACGTCTAAACTGGCGAGGCTGGTAATGGTTTTAGATAGGGGGCTTGTCTTGGTGATAATTTGACTTTATCTTTTGTTAAAGATTACTATATTAAAAATCGCTAATAGCCAATTGTTCACCGTCAGCGTGCTGTTAACCATTCAATGAAGAAACAAAAAGCATTGCTATTATCCCTACTATTAATAGTGATAGTAGCAATAGCTGCCCTTGTAGGCATTGGCAATTCTCTACAAGCTGCTTCATTAGTTGGCAAAGACGCGCTCGTAATGGTTACTTCGCCGGACTATCCTCCTTACGAGTACTACAATACAGAGGGAGGCGAGAGAAGAATTGTTGGGTTTGACATTGATATTGCCAATTTTATTGCTAAACAACTGCAAGTCAAACTCAAGGTGATGGAATCGGATTTTAACGGGTTGATTCCTGCACTTCAAGCAAATCGTGCTGATTTCGTCATGGCTGGAATGACACCAACGGAAGAACGCAAGAAAAACGTTGATTTCTCCATCATCTATTACGAAGCGAAAGATACTATTGTGGCACCTACGGGAGCTAACTTGAAGCAGCCACAAGATCTATCAGGGAAAATAGTTGGGGTTCAACTAGGAACAATCCAGGAACAAAATGCCAAGAAAATTGCCCAAAAAGTCCCAGGTATTCAGCTAAAGCAACTTAATAAAGTTCCTGAAATAGTTCAGGAGATTAAATCTAAACGTCTTGATGCTGCGATTTTAGAAGATTCTGTTGCAAGGGGGTTTGCTCAGTCTAACCCAGATTTAGAGTTTCACGTCATTCCAAGCGTTGGTGTTTCAGGTTCCGCGATCGCGTTTCCTAAAGGTTCTTCCTTCGTGCTACCGTTCAACCAAGTTCTTCAGCAAATGAAAGACACAGGAGAACTACAAAAACTCGCAACCAAATGGTTCTCGAAAAATACCGCCTCCCAAGCAGCTGCGGCTTCGTCACCTTCTTCTGTTCGTCAAGGCGGATTAAATCTAGATTTTAGGAGGATTATCCCGGATCTTCCCTTTATCCTTAAAGGGATACCTTTAACTTTATTGTTCACAGGTTTATCTGTCTTTTTTGGTCTAATCTGGGGAACAGTGCTATCTCTATTTAAGATTTCTGCGATTGAACCACTAGGATGGTTTGCCAATGCCTACACTTCCATATTTAGAGGCACACCATTGCTGTTACAGTTAGCATTAGTTTACTACGCAACCCCCCAACTTACAGGCTACGATATTTCAGCATTACAAGCAGGTGTGTTCACTTTTACCTTAAACTCTGGTGCTTATATGTCGGAAACCATCAGAGGTGGAATTCAAGCCGTAGATAAAGGACAAAGTGAAGCAGCAATATCTATGGGTATCCCTTATTGGTTAATGATGTGGGATGTAATTTTACCCCAAGCATTGAGAAATATTTTACCCGCTTTAGTGAACGAGACTATTGGATTACTGAAAGACTCTGCTTTGGTATCAACTGTAGGGGTGGTGGAAATATTGCGTAGTGCTCAAATTGTTGGGGCGAATAAATATATCTACTTTGAACCTCTGCTGTTTGCTGGGTTGATTTATTACGTGTTGGTAATGGCTCTAACTAAAAGTGCTTCTGCACTGGAAAAAAGGTTAAGGCAAAGTGAATAATATGACGCAAGCAGTAATTCGTACAGAATTTTTGTGTAAATCTTTTGGTAAGCTCGAAGTGCTTAAAGATATTTCTACGGAGATTTATCAAGGAGAAGCCGTTGCTATTCTAGGTCCTAGTGGTTCTGGTAAATCAACTTTTTTACGATGCATGAACTTGCTAGAACGCCCTTCTAGTGGAAGAGTGTACTTTAACGATCTTGAAATTACGAGCCCACAGATAAACGTTGCTAAAATTCGTCAGCATTTGGTTATGGTGTTTCAACACTTTAACCTGTTTCCCCACATGACCGTGTTACAAAATATCACTTATGCACCTATTAAGGTAAAAAAGGTGAATAAAAACGAGGCTGAATATCAGGGGTTGGAGTTGCTCAATAAAGTGGGTTTGGCAGAAAAAGCAGATGTTTACCCCTCGAAGTTGTCTGGAGGACAAAAGCAACGAGTCGCCATTGCCCGTGCTTTGGCAATGGAACCTAAGATGATTCTGTTTGATGAACCAACCTCGGCTTTAGATCCAGAAACGGTGAAAGATGTTTTGGATGTGATAAAATCTTTAGCACAAACAGGTATAACAATGGCGATAGTGACTCACGAAATGGGGTTTGCAAGAGTTGCTGCTACTCGGATTATGTTCCTTAGCCAAGGACATTTAGTAGAAGACACCACGCCAACTGAATTTTTTCGTAGTCCTAAGAGCGATCGCGCACAGCAATTTTTGGAAAAAATGCTCTAGCCTCGCTAAACTAGTTTCTACCTGGTTGGCTCTGAACATGTACACTCATCTCTCTATCTGCTAAAATTAGGATCGATAGTCCAGGTCGTGAATTGAATAAATCTGTAACGGATACCTACTAGCTTGAAAATAGACGCGGTAATCTAGTCTGTTCTCAGGATTTAAGATGAGTAATTGGCGTTAGCAACGAAGGTAACTCCTTCCAAATAGCGACGCACAAATTGGGGAGATGCGGTAAGCGGTATTTTCGTAAGGTTGTATCCAAAGCAGAAGTTAAGGTCTATTAAGCAATAGTGTTAAATGCTTGATAGCGATGTTACTTGCTGTGCTTATCTTTGGTAGTGGCTCTGTCTGTTATCAAAAAAAATTTTATTGAAAATTTTTATTTAGATATTAACATTTACAAAATTGATGCTATAGTAGGGATTCTAGTAGTGTGTACATGTCCTTAATAATATTTGTTGGAACTGACTGTGGCGAATACAAAGTCTGCTCTTAAGCGCGCCGAAATCGCAGAACGTAACCGACTGCGTAATAAAGCTTACAAATCAGCAGTGAAGACGCTGATGAAGAAATACCTTAGTGCTGTAGAAAAATATGCAGCAAATCCTAGCCCAGAATCAAAGGAAGAAGTGCTTTCTCATATGTCCGCTGCCTATAGCAAAATAGATAAGGCTGTAAAGCGGGGTGTTCTTCATCCTAACAATGGAGCAAGGAAAAAGTCAAAGTTAGCCAAAAAACTGAAAGCGCACGAACCAGCAGTAGCAACTGCACAATAGTTAGCACTCAGAAGCCCTTAAAGTCTTTCTTGATTAGGGAATCAAATGCAGCTAATTGACACCCACGTTCATATAAATTTTGAAATTTTTCAGGCAGATTTAGAGACAGTGCGATCGCGATGGCAACAAGAAGGTGTAGTACGTTTAGTACATTCCTGTGTTTCGCCATCGGAGTTCTACCAGATACAAGCTCTAGCTAGCCGATTCCCTGAACTCAGCTTCGCTGTAGGATTACATCCTCTAGACGCAGACAAATGGAATCATCAAACAGCAGAGGAAATTAAATCTCTAGCTGGTTCTGATTCTAAAGTAGTAGCAATAGGAGAAACCGGACTCGATTTTTACAAAGCAAAAAACTTTGAACAACAGATCAAGGTATTTGAGAGCCAGCTAGAAATTGCATCTGCACTTAGTTTACCAGTAATTATTCACTGCCGTGAAGCTGCTGCTGAGGTAAGGGAAGTCCTGCAAAAATGGAAAAATCTCAAAGGAGAAAGTGTACGAGGTGTGATGCACTGCTGGAGTGGATCACCAGAAGAAACTCAATGGTTCCTAGATTTAGACTTTTACATAAGCTTTAGTGGAACTGTTACCTTCAAGAGTGCCAAACAAATCCAAGACTCCGCCGCTATGGTGAAGAGCGATCGCCTGTTAATCGAAACAGACTGTCCTTTTTTAGCGCCAGTACCGAAAAGAGGGGAACGGCGCAATGAGCCTGCATACGTTCGTTATGTAGCTGATAAAATAGCCAGTCTGCGGGGAGAGACACTAGAAGCGATTGCTGCTCTCACCACCCAAAATGCCTGTGAGTTATTTGGTTTGGTGCTATAAAGCTGTTTTTCATAGTGGGATGGGGAAATTTGTAAAAAAAATAAACATCAAGAAAAAACAAAAGATGGTAATATGATGTCCTCTAAAAAAAGTTTGTTTACGTCATAATGTTTAAAGAAGCAATAACAACCATCACTGCTTTAGTTGAACTACCATGCACTTGATCATCCCTCAGATATCCACAGACAGATACTCATAACTGGTAGAGGTCGACTCCTTTCGATTTAGCTTGAACGAAACTCTCCTGAAAGGTTGTTGCTTCGTCTTAACTATAAAAATTCATTAAAAGTAATTCCCTTGCGATCACCACCCGTTAACATCAAGCGACCAAAATAAAAGTAAACAGCAGGTTCAGTAGTTAATTCCCTATTATTTAGGATACTATCATATCAAGTACAAATACAGATACTTGATTCAAAAGATACATAGTAGATCTGCGTTGTAGCCAAAAGCGCGCTTTTTCGGAGGCGAATTGAAAAAACCAAAATATATAAGCCAGTTGCAAGACAGAAAGCAAGAATCGTAGAACGATTGTGGCGGCTTTTGCCCATGAAGGCAAAAAAATCTTTGCCCTTAATGCAAGAAAAATAGTTTATTTTTTCTATTTGCCCGTAATTGCTCCAAGCAGATGGTGTAAGGAGAAAAAAGTTCCCACACAAGACAAGAGTTTAACCAGGTTAACAAAGGTAGAGGCATGACTAACGAAACAATGATGGAACCCGCCTTTTTGTTGCCCGACTTGATAGAAATCCAGCGTGCTAGTTTTCGCTGGTTTTTAGAAGAAGGGCTGATAGAAGAACTCAACTCCTTTAGTCCGATCACAGACTACACTGGCAAACTGGAACTGCACTTTTTGGGTCAGAACTATAAACTAAAAGAGCCAAAGTACAGCGTCGAAGAAGCCAAGAGGCGGGATAGTACATACGCTGTGCAAATGTATGTACCAACACGGTTGATTAACAAAGAAACCGGAGAAATCAAAGAGCAAGAAGTTTTTATCGGCGATCTACCACTGATGACAGATCGCGGTACGTTTATCATTAACGGTGCAGAACGCGTTATTGTTAACCAGATAGTGCGATCGCCAGGAGTTTACTACAAGTCGGAGATAGACAAAAACGGAAGGCGTACTTATTCAGCCAGCTTAATCCCTAACCGAGGTGCATGGCTAAAATTTGAAACAGACCGTAATGACTTAGTATGGGTACGTATTGATAAAACCCGTAAACTGTCAGCACAAGTACTCTTAAAAGCTTTGGGCTTGTCAGATAACGAAATATTTGACGCACAACGCCACCCAGAGTATTTCCAAAAAACCATTGAAAAAGAAGGTCAGTTTTCTGAAGAAGAAGCCCTAATGGAGCTTTATCGAAAACTGCGCCCGGGTGAACCGCCTACAGTCTTAGGTGGACAACAGCTGCTTGACTCGCGCTTTTTCGACCCTAAACGTTATGACTTAGGGCGTGTTGGACGTTACAAGCTCAACAAAAAATTGCGCCTGCAAGTACCAGAAACAACAAGGGTTTTGACTCCCACAGATATCTTAGCAGCAGTCGATTATCTGATCAACCTCGAATATGACATCGGTAGCACTGATGACATCGACCACTTGGGTAACCGTCGCGTCAGAAGCGTAGGCGAATTGCTGCAAAACCAAGTAAGGGTAGGGTTAAACCGACTTGAGCGGATTATTCGGGAACGGATGACCGTATCTGATGCTGAAGTATTAACCCCAGCATCCTTAGTCAACCCCAAACCCTTAGTAGCTGCAATTAAGGAATTCTTCGGCTCCAGCCAGTTATCGCAGTTTATGGATCAGACCAATCCTTTGGCAGAACTGACCCATAAACGCCGTCTTTCCGCCCTTGGTCCTGGTGGTTTAACCCGTGAACGAGCAGGCTTTGCTGTGCGAGATATCCATCCTTCGCACTACGGACGCATTTGCCCAATTGAAACACCAGAAGGTCCCAACGCTGGTTTGATTGGTTCATTGGCAACACATGCGCGTGTAAACCAATACGGATTCTTAGAAACTCCATTCCGACCCGTAGACAATGGACGTGTAAGATATGACATAGCTCCAGCGTACATGACTGCCGATGAAGAAGACGACTTAAGAGTTGCTGCGGGCGACGCGCCAACCGATGAAAACGGCTACTTAATTGGACCACAAGTACCAGTACGCTATCGTCAAGAATTTTCTACAACAACCCCAGAACAAGTCGACTATATCGCAGTTTCACCAGTTCAGATTGTATCTGTTGCTACAAGCATGATTCCATTCCTGGAGCATGATGACGCTAACCGCGCGCTCATGGGATCGAACATGCAAAGGCAAGCAGTTCCTTTGTTAAAACCAGAGCGTCCTTTGGTAGGAACCGGGTTAGAAGCACAAGGTGCGCGCGACTCAGGGATGGTGATTGTGTCCCGTACTGATGGTGAAGTGACTTATGTAGACGCCACAGAAATTCGTGTACGTCCTCGTACAAAAGTCCTTGAGGAACAACGTGAACACTCACAAGGTGGAGAACTACCGTCAGGAGAAAATTCCATAGCGCGCGATTATTCTCCCAAGCCCACCACACCAGAAAGGGAAATTAGGTACACACTGTCCAAGTACCAACGTTCTAACCAAGATACCTGTCTCAACCAAAAACCCCTAGTTAGGGTGGGAGAACGGGTAGTTACTGGGCAAGTGCTAGCTGATGGCTCATCAACCGAAGGTGGTGAATTGGCGCTAGGACAAAATATTGTCGTCGCCTATATGCCTTGGGAAGGCTACAACTACGAAGACGCGATCTTGATTTCAGAAAAGCTAGTACAAGATGATGTTTACACCTCAATTCACATTGAAAAATATGAAATCGAGGCAAGACAAACAAAACTTGGTCCAGAAGAAATCACCAGAGAAATTCCCAACGTAGGGGAAGATGCTCTACGCCAGCTTGACGAACAAGGTATTATCCGCATTGGGGCATGGGTAGAAGCAGGAGATATTCTCGTAGGAAAAGTCACTCCTAAAGGTGAATCGGATCAACCACCAGAAGAAAAACTCTTGCGGGCGATATTCGGTGAAAAAGCCCGAGATGTGAGAGACAACTCTCTACGTGTACCCAACGGTGAAAAAGGTCGCGTGGTTGATGTGCGCTTGTTTACTCGTGAACAAGGTGATGAACTACCGCCAGGAGCCAACATGGTAGTTCGTGTCTACGTCGCACAAAAGCGCAAGATCCAAGTAGGCGACAAAATGGCAGGACGCCACGGGAATAAAGGGATTATTTCTCGGATATTGCCGATAGAGGATATGCCGTATTTACCAGATGGTAGAGCAGTAGATATCGTACTTAACCCCCTAGGTGTACCAAGCCGGATGAACGTCGGGCAGGTGTTTGAATGTCTTTTGGGATGGGCTGGTTATAACTTAGGGGTACGCTTTAAGTTAACACCATTTGATGAAATGTACGGTGATGAGTCGTCTCGGAGCATCGTACACGGTAAGTTACTAGAAGCAAGAGAAGAAACAGGCAAGGACTGGATCTATAACCCAGATCAACCTGGTAAGGTCGTAGTGTATGACGGTCGTACTGGGGAGCCTTTTGATAGACCTATTACCGTAGGTGTGGCTTATATGTTGAAGCTAGTACACTTAGTTGACGACAAGATCCATGCCAGATCTACAGGACCATACTCATTGGTAACTCAACAGCCTCTAGGTGGTAAAGCACAGCAAGGTGGTCAGCGATTTGGAGAAATGGAAGTGTGGGCATTGGAAGCTTTTGGCGCAGCTTACACTTTACAGGAGTTGCTGACAGTAAAATCAGACGATATGCAGGGACGAAATGAAGCGCTGAATGCGATCGTCAAAGGTAAAGCGATTCCTCGCCCTGGTACACCAGAATCCTTCAAAGTGTTAATGCGAGAACTGCAATCACTTGGCTTGGATATTGCTGTCCACAAAGTAGAGACACAAGCTGATGGTAGTTCCTTAGATGCGGAAGTCGATTTAATGGCAGATCAAGGTAACCGTCGCACACCTCCGCGCCCAACTTATGAATCTCTTTCCCGCGACTCGCTGGAAGAAGAGGAATAGGGGAATGGGCATAGGGCATAGGGCAATGCGAATAATGACTGAGTATTCACTCGTTCATCTGCCTCCCCTGCTCCCATGCCCCATGTCCCGTGCCCCATGCCCAAACAACTGAATACTCACACAAACACTGCTTACAAGCTCGTGTTGCTTAAAAAGTCATAACCTAGAAGTCAAAACTAAACAGATGAGACCCGCCCAAACGAATCAGTTCGACTACGTTAAAATCGGCTTGGCATCACCAGAACGTATTCGCCAATGGGGTGAAAGGACTTTACCCAACGGTCAGGTGGTAGGTGAAGTTACCAAACCAGAGACAATAAATTACCGAACCTTGAAGCCGGAAATGGATGGCTTATTCTGTGAGCGCATCTTTGGTCCAGCTAAGGATTGGGAATGCCACTGTGGTAAGTATAAGCGAGTCCGTCACAGAGGTATTGTTTGCGAACGCTGTGGTGTGGAAGTGACTGAGTCACGGGTACGCCGCCACCGTATGGGTTATATAAAACTCGCTGCACCCGTTGCTCACGTTTGGTATCTCAAAGGGATCCCCAGCTATATTTCCATCTTGCTAGATATGCCCTTGCGAGATGTTGAGCAGATAGTTTATTTCAATTCCTATGTTGTTCTTAGCCCTGGTAATGCTGAAACCTTAACATACAAGCAGCTTCTTAGTGAGGATCAGTGGCTGGAAATAGAAGACCAGATTTATAGCGAAGATTCTCAGCTACAGGGAGTAGAGGTAGGTATTGGTGCTGAAGCACTGCTCAGGTTGCTTGGTGATATTAACTTGGAGCAAGAAGCAGAAAACTTGCGCGAAGAAATTCAAGTCGCTAAAGGTCAAAAGCGTGCCAAGTTAATTAAGCGGCTGCGAGTCATTGACAACTTTATTGCTACTGGCTCTAAACCAGAGTGGATGGTAATGAGTGTCATTCCTGTCATTCCTCCAGATCTGCGCCCAATGGTGCAGCTGGATGGTGGACGGTTCGCTACCAGTGATTTGAATGATTTATATCGTCGGGTTATTAACCGTAATAATCGTCTAGCGCGCCTGCAAGAAATTCTGGCTCCTGAGATTATTGTTCGTAACGAAAAGCGGATGCTTCAAGAAGCTGTAGACGCATTAATTGACAATGGTCGTCGGGGACGAACAGTTGTAGGGGCGAATAACCGACCACTGAAATCTTTGTCAGACATTATTGAAGGTAAGCAAGGACGTTTCCGGCAAAACTTGTTGGGTAAACGGGTTGACTACTCTGGACGTTCAGTTATTGTAGTTGGACCAAAGCTGAAAATTCACCAATGTGGTTTACCACGAGAAATGGCGATTGAACTATTTCAACCGTTTGTAATCAATCGTCTTATTCGCAGTGGGATGGTGAATAACATCAAAGCTGCGAAAAAGTTGATATCTAGATCTGATCCCAGCGTTTGGGATGTTCTAGAAGAAGTCATTGAAGGACACCCAGTTTTACTAAACCGAGCACCTACACTGCACCGTTTAGGTATTCAGTCTTTTGAACCAATTTTGGTAGAAGGGAGAGCCATTCAATTACACCCGTTAGTATGTCCAGCGTTTAACGCTGACTTTGACGGTGACCAAATGGCGGTACACGTACCACTATCATTAGAAAGTCAGGCTGAAGCGCGGTTACTGATGCTGGCTTCTAACAACATATTATCGCCTGCTACAGGTAAGCCCATCATTACACCTAGCCAAGATATGGTCTTGGGAGCATATTACTTAACAGCAGAAAACCCGAATGCAACTAAGGGCGCAGGACGCTACTTTGCTTCTCTAGACGACGTAATTATAGCCTATGAGCAGCAACAAATTGAGCTACACGCTTTTATTTACGTGCGCTTTGATGGAGATGTAGAAACAGATCAGCCGGATACAGAGCCTATAAAGATTGAAGAAAATAGCGATGGTACCCGAACTGTGCTGTATAACTTCCGCCGTGTCCGAGAAGATGCCCAGGGAAATTTAATTTCTCAGTATATACGTACAACCCCAGGTCGCGTTATTTATAACAAGGCGATTCTTGAGGCAATAGCTAGTTAGGGCATAGCGCATAGCTCATAGGGCATAGGGGTACAGGATGCCCCATGCCCCATGCCCCATGCCCCATGCCCCATGCTCATAAATATAAGGACTATCAACTATGACTAATGAAAAATTGATTTTTCGCAATCGTATAGTTGGCAAAGGTCAACTGAGAAATTTGATTGCTTGGTCGTTTACGCATTATGGTACGGCGCGCACGGCAGTAATGGCGGATAAGCTGAAAGATTTGGGATTTCGCTACGCCACCAAAGCGGGTGTATCTATTAGTATTGACGATTTAATGGTTCCACCAAGTAAGCGATCGCTCTTGGAAGCTGCGGAAGAAGAAATTCGTGCAACTGAAGCCCGTTACCAAAGAGGGGAAATCACTGAAGTTGAGCGTTTCCAAAAAGTTATCGACACTTGGAATAGTACCAGTGAAGCTTTAAAAGATGAAGTGGTCAGCTACTTTAAGAAAACGAATCCCTTGAACTCAGTTTACATGATGCAAAACTCTGGGGCAAGGGGTAATATTTCTCAGGTTCGCCAATTGGTAGGAATGCGCGGACTGATGGCAGACCCTCAAGGGGAAATTATTGACTTACCAATTAAAACTAATTTCCGTGAAGGGCTGACGGTAACAGAATACATTATCTCTTCTTACGGTGCAAGAAAAGGCTTGGTAGATACCGCCTTAAGAACGGCAGACTCAGGTTATCTCACTCGCCGTTTGGTGGACGTATCGCAAGACGTGATTATTCGTGAGTTCGATTGCGGAACTACTAGAGGGATTCCTCTAAAATCCATGACAGAGGGCGGCAAGGTTTTGATTCCTCTAGCTACAAGGCTGCACGGAAGAGTCATAGCTGTTGACGTTGTTCATCCCGTGACTGGAGAAGTCATTGCTGCCCGTAACACACCAGTTTCAGAAGAATTATCACTGGAGATTCAAAAAGCTGGGGTGAATGAGGTGGTTGTGCGATCGCCCCTAACTTGTGAAGCAGCGCGTTCTGTTTGCCAACACTGCTATGGTTGGAGTTTAGCACACGCCAAAATGGTGGATCTAGGCGAAGCAGTTGGTATTATTGCCGCACAAAGTATCGGTGAACCAGGAACCCAGCTAACCATGCGGACGTTCCACACAGGTGGTGTGTTTACTGGTGAAGTTGCAAAACAAGTTCGTGCTGACGTGGATGGTACCATTCGATTTGGACCAAAAACACGCACAAGACCATATCGAACCCGCCACGGTGAAGATTCCTTGTATGTAGAAGCTAACGGCACTATCTTTTTAGATCCAGCAGAAGGTAAAGACGCAAAACCAATAGAAATTGGGGTAACCCAAGCTTCAACACTATATATCGTTGATAAACAACCGGTAAAACAAGGTCAGCTGATAGCGGAAGTTGCTCTTGGTGGACGTACAACCCGCGCTAACACAGAAAAAGCGGTTAAGGATGTAGCCACTGACTTGGCAGGCGAAGTTAAGTTTTCTGATGTAATTGCTGAGCAAAAAACTGACCGCCAAGGTAACACAACAACTACAGCAGCACGCGGTGGTTTGATTTGGATTCTATCAGGCGAAGTTTATAACTTACCACCAGGCTCAGAGTTAGTCGTTAAGAATGGCGATACTGTAACTACCAATGGGGTATTAGCAGAAACCAAGTTAACAACTTTACATGGTGGTGTGGTACGTTTACCAGAAGCAACCCCAGGTAAGAGCACAAGAGAAATTGAAATTATCACAGCTTCAGTCGTATTAGACCAAGCCACAGTGACGGTTCAAAGCTCTCAAGGTCGCAATAATTACCTAGTCTCTACGGGAAATAACCAGGTTTTTAACTTAAGAGCAGCACCAGGTACTAAAGTTCAAAATGGTCAGGTAGTAGCTGAGTTAATCGATGACCGCTATCGCACAACCACTGGTGGATTGCTGAAGTACGCTGGTGTTGAAGTTCAGAAAAAAGGTAAAGCCAAACTGGGCTACGAAGTTGTACAGGGAGGATCTTTACTCTGGATTCCTGAAGAAACCCACGAAGTCAATAAAGATATCTCCTTGTTGCTCGTAGAAGATGGTCAGTTTGTAGAAGCTGGTACCGAAGTTGTGAAGGATATCTTCTGCCAAACCAGTGGTGTAGTAGAAGTGACCCAGAAAAACGACATCCTTCGAGAAGTGGTGATTAAACCAGGTGAACTGCTAATGATAGATGATCCAGAAGCAGTCATAGGCAGGGATGGAACTCTGCTTCAGCCTGGTGAGGAATTTTTAGGGCAAGTTGCTACAGAGTTACGCTACATCGAGTATGTAGAGTCTCCAGAAGGTCCAGCAATTCTCAGCCGATCTGTATTTGAGTTTACTGTGCCAAGCAATCCTGATCTACCATCAACAACTTCGGTTAGTCAACAAACTGGACGTTCAATTCAGTTACGCGCAGTACAACGGCTACCTTATAAAGATTCTGAGCGGGTTAAGTCTGTTGAAGGTGTCGAACTTCTGCGTACTCAATTAGTACTGGAAATTGATCAAGAAGGCGAACAAGACCACAATGCTTCTCCTCTAGCAGCAGATATTGAATTAGTACCTGATACCGATGATCCAGAAGTTCAACGCTTACAACTGGTGATTTTAGAATCCTTAGTAGTTCGCCGAGATATCACTGCTGACGCTACACAAGGTAGTACCCATACAACCTTAGAAGTACAGGACGGGGACACAATTGCTCCCGGATCTGTAGTTGCACGTACTCAAATCTTATCCAAGGAAGGGGGTATTGTGCGGGGTGTGCAACGAGGTAGTGAGGCAGTTCGTCGCTGCTTGGTATTGCGCCATAGCGATATGATCTCAACAACTACCAACGTTAAGCCAAAGGTGAAGGTAGGTGATTTGTTGGTAGAGGGTGCAGAAGTTGCTCCTGGAGTGTTTGCTGAAGAATCTGGGCAAGTTGTGTCAATTAAGGGACAGGAAAACAATGATACAAGGGAAGGTAATCAAAGTTCTCTAGCTCCCTCAGCTTCTTGGAAGATCGCTCTTCGTGTTGGTCGTCCTTACCGGGTGAGCCCAGGCGCTGTGTTGCAAATAGAAGATGGTGATTTGGTGCAACGCGGTGATAATTTGGTGTTACTTGTGTTTGAGCGCGCTAAGACTGGAGATATTATCCAAGGGTTACCCAGAATTGAAGAACTGTTGGAAGCTCGTAAACCGAAAGAAGCTTGTGTGTTAGCACGTCGCTCAGGAGAAGTCAAGGTTGTTTATGGAGATGGTGATGAAGCGATCGCCGTTAAAATTCTAGAATCTAATGGGGTAGTCACAGATTATCAAATTGGCCCTGGACAAAATTTGATAGTTCCAGATGGAGCACAAATCCAAGCAGGACAAATGATAACCGATGGTCCTTCCAACCCCCATGAAATTTTAGAACTCTTCTTCAACTTGGGTTCTGAAGACGGTGTTTATGCCTGTGCTAGCCATGCTCTGCAAAAAGTACAAACGTTCTTAGTGAACGAAGTACAGTCGGTTTACCAGTCTCAAGGTATTGATATTGCCGACAAGCACATTGAAGTGATTGTGCGCCAGATGACCTCGAAAGTACGAGTGGATGATGGTGGTGACACTACTATGTTGCCTGGTGAGTTGGTGGAGTTACGCCAAATTGAGCAAGTCAATGAAGCTATGGCTATTACCGGTGGTGCCCGAGCACAATACACTCCGGTACTGCTGGGTATTACAAAAGCATCCTTGAACACAGATAGCTTTATTTCTGCTGCATCATTCCAAGAAACAACACGTGTCCTGACTGAAGCTGCAATCGAAGGTAAATCCGACTGGTTGCGCGGCTTGAAAGAAAACGTAATTATTGGACGCTTAATTCCTGCTGGTACCGGTTTCAACGCGTATGAAGAACCAGGAGCTATCGATGATTATGCTACGGATATGAGTACTGGTATCTTGGACGAAGTTGATGATCCACTCGATATGGTGCTAGATGACCGCACAGCCCGCACTTATAATTTGGTTGACTCTCAACAACCTACTTTGGGTGAACCAGGATTTGGTTCTAGACGTGTAGAACGGTCAGTGTTGGATGATGAAGATGAACTCATCGCCGATGAATTAAGCGAATTTCCAGATGAGGAAGATTACGACGACGACGGCGACGGCGACGATGATTACGACGACGATGACGATATGGATTAAGTAGCAGGGAGTAGGGAGCAGCCCCTTCTCCCAAGGGAGACGCTGCGCGAACAGGGAAGTCAAAAGTCAAAAGTCAAAAGTCAAAAATTTTGAATTTTAACTTTTGACTTTTGAATTGGAGCGAAGCGACCGTTGCCCCATGCCCATTGCCCAACATCCCCGTTTTTGTGTAGAATAATATTACATATCTAAAAATTGTAATTAAACACAATCCAAGCAGAGGTTTGGGGGTGGGGCAAAAGGGTGGTGTGCCTTAACACACTTAGTATCTACTGAGTTATCCATAGGTTATCCTTAATAAAGATAAGCCAAAAAACAAGTAGGAACGAACAATTTATCAGCCTTCTCAAGCCAACCATATGCAGAAAGTTATGGAAGTATCAAAAAAATCCAGGTTAAGCTAGAGAAGAGAGTCACGATTAACTTTGCACCTCTTGAGGTAAAGAGCAAAACTGATTCTCATTCAAGAATTTTCTTTCATTTGGCATTGTCTTTACCCCATGCTGCGAATTATTACTCAGCAGGCAGACGTCAGAGCAGAACTACAACGGATCTGCGATCGCACCCATGACGAACAGGTTCT
Source organism: Aetokthonos hydrillicola CCALA 1050 (assembly GCF_017591665.1). Taxonomy (GTDB): domain Bacteria; phylum Cyanobacteriota; class Cyanobacteriia; order Cyanobacteriales; family Nostocaceae; genus Aetokthonos; species Aetokthonos hydrillicola. Next base: position 19,673 of record NZ_JAAKGC010000044.1, read on the forward strand.
TCACAAACAAGCAACAGTGCGGGAAGTGTTGCAAGCTGTGAAGCGCCAAGGAGATCAAGCTGTGTTACACTACACAGCTGAATTTGATAAACAAAGTCTCAACGCAGAAGAACTGCGCGTCACAGGGTCAGAACTAGATGCTGCCTATCAACAGGTATCTAAGGAATTGCTTGGAGCAATCCGACTTGCTTGCCGTCAAATAGAGGCTTTTCATCGCCAGCGCGTACCAAAAAGCTGGGTACACTTTGGTGATGATGATGTTGTACTAGGCAAGCGCTATAATCCCGTGGATCGAGCAGGGTTATATGTACCCGGTGGTCGTGCTGCTTATCCAAGCACAGTACTCATGAACGCAATTCCAGCCGTTGTGGCAGGTGTACCGCGTATAGTTATGGTAACACCACCAAGATCTGGAAAGTCAATTGAACCAGCTGTGTTAGTAGCAGCCCAAGAAGCCGGAGTACAAGAAATCTACCGTGTCGGAGGCGCGCAAGCAATCGGCGCTTTAGCCTACGGTACACAAACAATTCCTAAAGTAGATGTTATCACTGGGCCCGGCAACATTTATGTTACTCTCGCTAAGCAACTGGTTTACGGTACAGTAGGTATCGATTCTTTAGCAGGACCGAGTGAGGTACTGATTATTGCTGACGAAACAGCAAATCCAGTACACGTTGCTGCTGACTTGTTAGCACAAGCAGAACATGACCCAATGGCAGCAGCTATACTGCTAACTACAGATCCAGCTTTGGCGAAAAATGTACAAGTCGCGGTGGAAAGACAACTTATTGATCATCCCCGTCGGCTAGATACAGAGAAAGCGATCGCTCACTATGGCTTGATTGTGATTGTAGAATCGCTTCAAGCTGCTGCCGAGTTATCAAACGAATTTGCTCCTGAACATTTGGAGTTGGAAATAGAAGATCCTTGGGCTCTATTACCCCAAATCCGTCATGCAGGTGCTATTTTCTTAGGGTATTCTACCCCAGAAGCAGTAGGAGATTATTTGGCAGGCCCAAATCATACCTTACCAACTTCTGGTGCTGCTCGTTATGCTTCAGCATTAAGTGTTGAAACGTTCTTGAAACATTCCAGCATCATCCAATACTCCCAAACAGCTTTGGAAAAGGTTGCTGGTGCAATAGACATACTAGCAACATCCGAAGGTTTACCCTCCCATGCTGATTCAGTCAGACGCCGAGTTCAAAAAGAAGATTAGTTTGAAATTCTTAATATATTTGGTAAAACTTAGTTTATAACTTCAAACTAATTTTCCTGCTTGGTTACGATTGGTTTCACAGCCAATCACCTTTATCTATTACTTATGTAAGAAGTCTACTGTTGAAGAGAGGAGAGCAGTGTTAAAGAATATTTTGGTAGCTCTAGACGATACTGATATCGCGGATAAAGTAATTGAGACTTTGCAGGAACTGGCTTTGCCAGAAGACTGCAAAGTTGTTCTTAGTCATGTATTTTCCACGTCAGAGTCCCAAATAGAATTACCTGCTGATCGTCCTCATATAGAGACACCAGCCTTATCTTATTTACAAGTTGAAAAACAGCTACAATCCTACCAAAATCAATTGCCCGTAGAAAGTCAATTAGAGCTAGTAACTGGTGATCCGGCGGAAGAAATTGTCCGCCTTGCTAATATTTATAAAGCTGACTTGATTGTTATAGGTAGTCGTGGTTTAACTGGCATGAATAGAATTGTGCAGGGTTCTGTCAGTAGCCAAGTCGTTGAAGATGCCAATTGTTCTGTGTTAGTGGTTAAGCCAAATTAACAATCAATCTTACAAGCGTCAATTATGTAAATGCTGCTAAACAATCGCTATCGGGTTATTCGCACTCTGGGAAGCGGTGGATTTGGTGAAACTTTCTTAGCAGAAGATACCCAAATGCCCTCCAATCGTCGCTGTGTCGTTAAGCAGCTCAAACCTATTCACCACAACCCTCAAATTTATCAATTAGTGCAAGAGCGATTTGGAAGAGAAGCAGCTATTTTGGAAGAACTAGGGGGAAGTCATGATCAAATTCCCACTCTGTATGCTTATTTTCAGTTAAACGACCAGTTTTACTTAGTTCAAGAGTGGATTGAAGGCGACACGCTAACAGCGAAACTTAAACGGCAGGGAATATATAGTGAAACGGCTGTTCAAGAAATATTGGTAAGTTTATTACCAGTACTAGAGTATGTACACAGTAAGCATATCGTTCACCGTGATATCAAGCCGGATAACATTATTTTGCGACACCGAGATGGAAAACCAGTACTGATTGATTTTGGTGCAGTTCGCGAAGCAATGGGTACAGTACTTAATTCTCAAGGTAGTCTCACAAGCTCAATAGTCATTGGAACACCTGGGTATATGCCCAGTGAACAAGCAGCAGGTAGACCAATCTATTCAAGTGACTTATATAGTTTAGGTGTCACAGCAATTTATCTTTTGACGGGAAAACAACCCCAAGAATTACAAACAGACTCCCGTACCGGTGAAATTGTTTGGCACTCTCAGACTTCGGATATGAGATCAACACTAGCAACAGTGATTGATCGCGCGATCGCCTTTCATCCACGCGATCGCTTTAGTAGCGCTAACGAAATGCTCAACGCTGTTGATGGCTTAGCAAATACCAAACTCATACAACCACCACAGCCCATTCAATCAACTCAAGTACAGTCACCAGTTATAAGCCAAGCGACTACAGTTGTCTCTAAACACACAGGAAACTTCACCACATCCATTACTACTCAAGGAAATAATCGAAATACTATCCTGATGGGAAGTGCAATCGCTGGAGGCTTAATCGGTGCATCTGTAATTGTTGGTATTTTGTTAACGAAATCTTCAGAGCCAGTAGCAAAGCAGACAGCTTCACCAACAGTTGAACCACCAACTAAAATATCTCAACAAATAGCAACTCCTAAACCCACACCGTTTATTTCTACAGCTACAACATCTCAACAAATAGTAACACCCCAATTCACACCATCTACTTCTACAGCCACAACATCTCAACAAATAGCAACCCCAAAATCTACATCTTATGTATCTAGATTGCGTGTAAACAAATATTCTTGGCTATCAGAAAGAGCCGTCACGGATGTAGATTTAGATGAAAAAGACGGTTTTGAACTCGATATCATGCGAAATTCGATTTTTGCAAAACACGGTCGCCGTTTTAATACTCGTGATTTACAGGTTTACTTTAAGAATCAGCTGTGGTACAAGCCGCTATATTCGCCAGAGGAATTTGATAACTTAAATTTGCTATCAGCATTAGAACAACAAAATGTTGAGTATATTAATGCTTATCAAGATCGTTACAATCGAAGGTATTTTAAAAAAAATTAAAGAAAGAGGCGCCAGGGCTTAAAGCACCTGCACGCATTTACTTTAACAGAAGTTTGTGGTATTGTGAAAATCCAGTAAATTTTATAAGTTACAGCAATTTTCAGGTAATTAGACCACAGTCGTAGGGGCGCTGCGGCCTTGCGCCCTTACAAACGGTGTGGTTCATTTAGGTTAAAACTGCTGTAAGTATTGACATATAATGTTAAAGCTACATTGTTTTTGTCGCATTAGCATTCAAATTTGTTGTGCTTTTCTGTCTTTAAAACCTGTCTCGCTCAATTTCATCATAAAATGCGCATTTCTGTTGCATAAAATATGCTAGATCCTATTTTCCATTCAATCTGTTAGATATAAGGCAGATACAGCGATATTTATCTAGGCATCTGAGATACATTTTAAAAGGTGAGCCTTTAAAAGAGGAGTTTTTAAGCTTGGCTCATAAAGAAGCATTTAGGACTTCTTCCTAGGGAGACTGTCCACGAATCTGCTTCTCTACGCATAGTAGCTAACCCTTCTCGCGTGCCTTGTTACTAAGTTATCGGGAAGCGTTTGTCTGAAGTCAAGTGGTTTCCACGCCCATCAGGGGATTTTTTTATGACAACAGCGCTATTGAACAATCGCTATCAAGTTATCCAGGTACTAGGATCTGGTGGGTTTGGCGAAACCTTCTTAGCAGAAGATACCTACATGCCTTCTCGCCGTCGCTGTGTGATTAAGCAACTCAAACCAGTCACGAATGATCCGCAAGCCTACAAAATTATTCAACAAAGGTTTGAACGGGAAGCGGCAACTTTAGAATATTTAGGTGAAGCTAGTGACCAGATTCCCACGCTTTACGCCTACTTTTCCGAGAATGGTCAGTTTTACCTTGTTCAAGAATGGATTCACGGTTTAACTCTAACAGAAATAGTGAAAATCAACGGTCGACTTAGCGAATCTGCTGTTAGAGAAATTTTGCTGAGTTTGTTGTCAGTCTTAGATTATGTCCATAGCAAAGGCATCATCCATCGGGATATTAAGCCCGATAATATTATTCTCCGTACCCCCACTGGTTCTCCCATCTCTCCTTATCAAGCAGGAGTTGTACAAGGTAAGCCGATTTTGATTGATTTTGGTGCAGTCAAAGAAATGATCCGTTCAGTGGTGAATCCTGAAGGATACGCGACTAAATCACTGGTTATTGGGACACCAGGGTATATGCCAAGTGAGCAAGCTGTAGGACGACCAGTATACGCGAGCGATATCTACAGCTTAGGTTTAACAGCAATTTATCTATTGACTGGTAAACAGCCATACGCGCTACATACCAATCCACAAAATGGTGAAATACTTTGGCAGTATCAAGCCCCTCAAGTGTCTCAAAGTTTGGCAACCATACTCAGTCAATCAATTAAGCCTCATGCAAGCGATCGCTACACCACCGCCAGCAAAATGCTTTACGCTGTGCAATCAGCTGGTTCTATTCCTCCTACAGTAGCACCGACAACTGGACCAACATTAAATGTATCTTTTCCAACTGAGATATCACCTCAGTCATCTCAGCCATCAGGACAAAACATTGCTACTGGAACTGCACAAAACTGGCAAAAGCCGACTTTGATACTTGGTAGTTTGGTTGTGGGAGGCTTGATAGGGGCATTGACGATCACCAGTCTCAATCGTCAGCCAACATCCCAACCAGAGCTTAATACATCCCCTACACCCGGTTCAACGTTTAATAACATAGATCAAACTCCTTCCTCAGAATCTCCCAAAGCAACACTTACACCTACCAACAAGCCGACATCTTCACAAAACCCAGTTGTACCAAAACGAGCACCAAAAAAACGAGTCAAAGCAACACCAACACCAACCCCATCTGCATCACAGATAGAACCACAAAAAGAGCCAGTGGATTCAGATGATATTACATTTCCGCCCACACCCACACCATCACTAGAACAACATAATAAAACACCGATTCTATTCCCTGATGTAGCGCCAACACCACAAAACAACACACCATCTCCCACACCCGAAGCAACACTTCCACCTACACAAAACAACAACACACCATCTCCCACACCCGAAGCAACACTTCCACCTACACAAAACAACAACACACCATCTCCTACCCTTGGAGAGCCGTCCGCAACACCACACACACCGCTTAATAAATCAACTACCAGTGGACAGCGCGTTCCTGCTTTTCCTACAGGTACACCAAGAAGTAGTGTAGAAGCTACCCTCGGCAAACCAGCCAAAGATTCAAAAGGTGCTTGGGATAATACTAGAGCTGTTACTTATTTTTTAGTCCCAAATCAAATCGATCTTGGCTACTTATTTGATCGTAAGTCTGGGAAACTTCGTCAAACGGAAGTAGCCTTTGCCCAATCTGTAGATCCTAAAGTCATGCAGAGAACCTTGGCTGGAATGTTAGGCGGTGAAGCTACAGAAGAAGCTAAGCGCGGACTGCGACAAGTACACCAGCGTAAGTTAGATAGTTTCCGTTTTATAAAAGGATCATTAAAAGGCCAGATAGTGCGCCAAGAGTGTGATTTAATTTACATCAGTGTATGGAGTCAAGACCTACACGATTTTGTAAATCCGTCTCAAGATAAGAAATGTTGAAGCGGGCAAGCAGAGCAACAATTGCTTTCAGGGCAAGCAGAAAGACCAGTAAAGCGAATTGGTCCGATGCCAATAGATAATGAGTAATTTGATGCCTATCTAGGACTTGCTCTAGTCTAAGGGTAGGGAGCGGGATAAAATCAACAAAATCATTCCACGAAATCAAGATAACATCGAGATAACGATTGACTGTCTGTGTCGTCTGCTTTCAAGTTTTGCCTTGAAACTGGAAGTTTACACCGCAGCAAGCTGTCAATGTAGGTACTTCACTTAAACAACAATAAAGCAGCGCCGCACAACTTCTTCAATCGTGCAACGCTGCTTTGTTTGTAAAGATGGAATTTTTAACAAAAAATCAAGAATCAGGAGATTTATTCTGACTCCTGAATTCTGACTCCTGACTCCTTCTTTAATTACTTCACTGAAGCCTTTGCACCAGCACCTTCGAGCTGTTTCTTAGCGTCTTCAGCTGCTTCCTTAGCAACACCTTCCTTAACTGGCTTTGGAGCTGCTTCCACCAAATCTTTGGCTTCCTTCAAACCTAAACCAGTCAATTCACGAACAACCTTGAGGATTGCAATCTTCTTATCAGCTGGTACGTCTTCGAGAATTACGTCAAATTCAGTCTTCTCTTCTACTGGTTCAGCAGCAGCAGGCGCGCCGCCACCAGGAGCACCAAAACCAGGTGGCAGGAAGGGAATACCGCCGCCTGCAGGAGCAGAAGCGTCTACACCGAAAGCTTCTTCGATTTGCTTAACTAATTCTGAAGCTTCAAGTAAGCTGAGGGTTTTTAACTTTTCTAAAATTTCGTCGGTTGCAGCAGACATGGATATACTCCTATGAATTTTGAATGATGAACAATTAAAGAAGCTAGCAGCCCCTTTGGGGAAGTCAAAAGTCAAAAATCAAAAGTGTTTTGATTCTGGGCTTTTGGTTTATTTCCACCGCAGAGTACAAGTTTTTTATGCTGCTTCAGAGTTTTCTGAGTTTTCTTTCTCAGATACAGCCTTGATAGCGCGTACCAAAGATCCAGGCACCTCTTTGATACCAACAGCCAATTTTGTTGGTACAGCATTGATACCAACAGCCAGCTTGGTAGGAATTGCCTTGATACCTCCAGCCAAACGAGCCATGAGTTCTTCTTTTGTAGGCAGTTCGGTTAGTGCTTTAACATCTGCTTCAGTTAAAGCTTGTCCGTCAAACACACCTCCGCGAAGTTCCGTTTTCTTGGTTGCTTTTTGGAAGTCCTGATACGTCTTGATCGCACTCTTCATATCTTCCTGAACGAGCAGAAAGACAGAGGAACCTTCCAAGAACTCTGTCATTGGCTGCCATTTGCTATCGCCTTCAACAGCGATTCGCATCAGCGTGTTCTTAGCTTTTTTGCAAATGGTGCCAGTTGGACGCATCCGTTTCCGCAAATCGGAAATTTCAGCAACAGATAATCCCTGGTAGTCGATGACAAGAGCTAGTAGAGACTGACTGAGAACTTCTTTTAAGTCAGCGACAATCTCTTTTTTCTCTTCTAGAGTTTTACTCATCTTATTTTCACCTCCTTTTTAGTTAGGGGATGGGGGTTGAGGATTATGTGTTTAGTAGTTAACGTTTAACAGCAAAAACAATAAACCCTGGCTAATACAGCCAGGGTTGAAAAGTTATACTCCCATTGCAAGATTGTTTTAACCACCATAGGTGGAAATTCTTGGCAATTAGGGGGCAAACCTGGGCAGGATATTAAGCTAATAGCACCTGCTGTCTTTGGCTGTGACCTATTTATTCAATTTAGTCAAAAACTACTTTCTACTACCCGCTGATACTTTTAACCCAGACATTTTAGACAAGCTAAAAAGCTGTGTACAGCATTCTTGGAAACCAAGAAAGGTGGTATCCCACAAAGACTTGAGTAAACTCAAGTCACTTGAATCATGATTCAATATTGCACCGAACCAATGGTTACACTAGCTAAAAATCATGAATTTCCCTGTATTTTAGCACAAAATCAATAATCTTATTGTCCTAAAATGTCAAGTTTTGTCTGGGGAATCATTGTCCTAGATCATGCTCCTTATTATTTCAAGTCACGCAAGGAGTTGACATCAACTCTAATCGATGGTCCCATCGTAGCAGAAACATACATTGTACGCCAGTAACGACCTTTAGCTCCTGAAGGACGGTTACGATCAATTGTTTCTTGCAAAGCCTTTAGATTTACCAGTAGGTCTTCCGGCTCGAATGATATCTTACCAAACATAACATGAACAATGCCAGTACGATCTGCGCGAAATTCCAATTTACCTGCTTTAAATTCCGATATCGCACTTGCTAGGTCAAATGTTACTGTTCCACCCTTCGGCGATGGCATTAAACCTCTAGGACCTAGTAACTTACCAAGTTTTGCTACTTGTGGCATCACATCTGGCGTAGCAATTAACTTGTCGAAGTCCATTCGACCTTTTTGGATTTCATCAATCAACTCTTCTGAGCCGACAATATCAGCGCCAGCATTAGTTGCTTCTGTAACCTTTTCCCCTCTGGCAATGACTGCTACCCTAACTATCTGTCCTGTTCCTTTGGGTAGTACTACCGTTGTTCTCAACTGTTGGTCGGTATACTTCGGGTCAATCCCAAGACGGATGTGTGCTTCAGCTGCTTCGGGAAACTTTGCTGTTGCTGTTTCTTTCAAAAGCGTTAAGGCTTCTAAGGGTTGATAGTCCTTATCTTCTACTTTCTCTAGCAGCGCCTGCATTCGGCGCGATAATTTCTTTACCATTTTTCTCTCCTGGGGTCATACCGAAGCTCAGCCTCTCCCCCTATTTTTTTGCAATTTACTACTGAATAAACGAGCCTAACTTTCTTAGTCTTTGATTGTCACGCCCATATTTCTGGCAGTGCCTTCAATAATTTTCATTGCCGCCTCAATATCATTTGCATTAAGGTCAGGCATTTTAGTTTGGGCGATTTCTTGCAATTGGGCTCTTGTTAATGAACCAACTTTCTTTTTGTTGGGTTCATTTGAGCCTTTAGGAATTTTAGCCGCCTTACTAATCAGTACTGATGCTGGCGGAGTTTTAAGAACAAATGTAAAACTCCGATCTTCATAAACTGAGATTTCTACTGGAATGACCATTCCAGCTTGGTCTGCTGTTTTGGCGTTATATTCTTTGCAGAACATCATAATATTAACGCCATGCTGACCTAATGCAGGACCTACTGGAGGTGCTGGGTTAGCTTTTCCAGCATTTAGAGCCAGTTTAATCACTGCCGTAACTTTTTTTGCCATCTTGTATTAGCTCTGTTTCTCTACCTGATTAAATTCCAATTCTACTGGTGTATCACGCCCGAAGATCGACAGCAAAGCTTTTAATTTGCTTCGTTCAGGACTGACTTCAATCACCTCACCTTCAAAGTCCTTAAATGGACCAGAAAGCACCACAATTTTATCACCAGTAGCCATATAAATTTTAACGACTGGCTCTTGTTCGCTGGTCTGTTTGAATATTCTTTCAACTTCCGTATGAGAAAGAGGCATGGGTTTAACGTGACCACGACCTCTACCTGTACCGCGTCGTTGTTCCGCACCAACAAAATTAATAACATGGGAAGTGTTTCTTACCACTTGCCATGTATCGTCATCCATCAACATCCGTACTAACACATAACCTGGAAATACTTTTTCCTCTGTGTGTTGGCGGCTACCGTCTTTACGAATCTTGACTGCCGGTGTGTGAGGAATCTCTACTTGAAGGATTTTGTCGCCAACATCGAATGTTTGGATGCGCTGCTCCAAATTTGTCTTAACGCGCTTTTCACAACCAGAGGCAACCTGCACAGCATACCAACGAGCTTCATTAGAAGAAGCATCTGCCGCCCCCTGTGCGTTTTCCTCTAACTCTGGGACTGAATTGAGTTGTTCGTCTGTTGCAGGACTCATTAGAACACCTTATTTGCTGCCCAAATAAAAAACTTATCAACTAAAAATATTAAAGAGGCTGAGAGGGTCACCATCAATAATACAGCCGCTGATTCACTCACTAACTGCTTTCGGCTTGGCCAAACGACTTTTTCAAACTCTTCTCGAATTCCTTGAAAAAAGTTGCCTATATTGAATCCATTACCGGTTTGCTCAATTTCTGCTTCATTTTTCTTGGACACAATTGCTGAATCTCCCCGTTAGTAATTCATCTATGACAGTTTCACCTTAAATTTAAAGCCTTAAGCAGCAATCTGTAAACACTAAAGTTCAGCGCAAAATCTTTAAAGCTTACTAATAGGCTAGCAGATTTTGCGCTGATTCTGGGCTTGATTCTCTGATTATAGCGCGCCCTGGAGGACTTGAACCCCCGACATCAGGTTTTGGAGACCTGCGTTCTACCAACTGAACTAAGAGCGCACAAGCTGACTTTAGATTCAGTGACTGCGTTAGACTTGTACCAGTATAACGCATTTTATTTTGTATTGCACTGAATTTTCAAAAAAAAATAAATCAGCGGCATTAGCCGCTTTCCACTTTCGCCTTCTGCTGTTGTATGCTGTCAACTTACAAAGCGCGGTCAAAGCGTTGCTTGATTCGAGTAGCTTTACCGACCCGATTACGCAAGTAGTATAGTTTAGCTCGCCGCACTTTACCACGACGTAACACTTTTATGTTGTCAATTCGCGGTGAATGAACGAGAAACACTCGCTCAACACCAACGCCTTGAAAAACACGCCGAACTGTAATTGTTTCATTTATACCGCCATTGCGCATGGCAATCACTACCCCCTCATAGGGCTGTACGCGGTACTTATCGCCTTCTTTAATTTTCACGCCGACTCTCACTGTGTCGCCCACGTAGATATTGGGCAGATTCGATTTTAGCTGTTCCGCTTCTATAGAGCGAATTATCTGTTGAGCGTTCATACTTTTGCAAAAAACTCCCGATCCATAATAATAATTCGAGAACTATTCTATAGTCTAAACATTCTAAATTAATAATTTGTCTTGAACGCCAAAAAGTCCTCACACTCAACGATAAAGTAACTTGAGATGAAATTTAGTGTTGTAATCACGACCTACAACCGCATAAGCTTGTTAAAGCGCTCTCTAGACTCTGCCTTAAACCAGACAATCCCTTGTGAAGTCATTGTTGCTGACGATTGCTCAGCTGACAGCACCCAAGACTATGTAAAAGACTTAATGGCAAAGCTTCACGCTGTAGGGGATTATCGGCTTGTCTACCACCGCAATCAAGAAAACAAAGGTCATTCAGCAACGGTAAATGCTGGTGTTTCTAAAGCTACTGGGGACTGGATTAAATTTTTGGATGATGATGACTATTTGGCATCAAATTGTTTGGAAGAGATGGCGCATGCGATCGCACTCCGAAAAGAAGCTGTCATCTGCTCCTGTGTTGCTGCTCAGGTTGACGAATCAGAAAATGAACTTAGCCGCACGCCTCAAGTAGGACCAGGGCTAGCTTTTTATATTCCCCAAGTCGATATCCATTACGGTATGCTGCTAGAAGCTCTCCCTTTAGGGACTCCGGTTCAAGTAGCTTGTAGCCGTGATGCTTTCTTAAAGAGTGGTGGTTGGGACTCAAAATTTGATGCTAACTGTGATGACATAGATTCTTGGATTCGTATTGCTCAGTTTGGGGATGCTATTTTTCTCAACCAATGTCTTGCCTACCGTACTATCTGGGTTGGTGCTTATAATAAAAACTTTTCTCTAAAACGTCGATTAGAGACAAATATTTTGCTCAAGGAAAAAATTTATGCCTTGGTTACACAAAAGCACCGCTCATCTATCCCAGAGTTTGAAATTATTAAAAATTATCTAAAGCTCCATTGGACATTCGTAGCGCTCAAACAACGAAATATTCACTCGTTCGTGAGTATAGTGGTAGATTCTCATATTTTCTCTTTCAATGCCTGGCGACTTTTATTGAATGCCTTCGTAGCACGGAGAACCCATCGTCAGCATCTCAATATTTCTAAATTTGTCTTAATTGAATCTTAATTTTAAGAAATTAACAAAAGACTCAGGACTCATGCTGAATTCTCAGTTCTGAATTCTGGCTCCTTTTTTAGCGGAAATTTTTCTGACTGTAGTGGTACGAACAGTCAAGGGCAAGTGGATTAGCATAAGTTATTAATAAATGTAAAAAAATCTGGTGTTTGGAACCTGCATAATGTAGGGAAGCCTGCAACTAATTGTCAATGACCACAAATGAGGAAAGCTACCAGTGACATCACCGCTAAAACTTCCACAAACCTGCGACGACTCTCTACTTGCAGAATTTTTTACTGAATCAGCGGGCAAATGGCGCTCTGAGCGTCGATATTACACGCTCCCTGATGGAGAAACAAAGGAAGTGGTTAGTACGATCACTAGCCGATTTTTAAATGTAGGATGTGATGAATTACTTGATCTTGCGCGGATGCATGGGTTACCTGATTCAGTAAGTTTAACTTGTGGAGCACACGTGTTCTGGGAAAGTACAAACTCAGTGACAGGAAAGAAAGAATCTCACGGTTCAACAGTATTTGGAGCTTTGGGAAGTCTACTTTATCGCGATCGCGGTTTTGCCACGTCCAAACCCGTCACCGCCCAATATTACTTACCCAACCCCAAAACCCTGTGCTTACGAACCGAATATAACGGTTCAGTTTTCGAGGAAGAATTAAAGCTAATTGGCAGTAAATATCGTACACGGCAGTCAATCATCTCTCGTGCAGGGGAACAACTGATGATTGGTCAGTATTTAGAAAAGAGGATTGAAAGTCCTTAATTGGAAATATACAGCACATTGTTACTACTGACTCCTGAATTCTGAATTCTGAATTCTGCTGTATTATATTTTGAGTCATTTTTGAAATCCCGTTCCTATCCCCTTCTTGAAAAATAAGCTTCACCGCGCACAGTTAGAACTACTGATCATTATCCTCTTTCTCATAGCAGGTAGCGGTTTAAGATTGCTATGGGCAACTGATATGGAATGGAAGAGTGAAGAAAAATGGATGTTTGAGCAGGCGCGACAGATTGCTAGTGGTGCCATTCCTCTTCCTGTTATCGGAATGCTAAGTGGCGCTGGTGTTCCTAATCCAGGGATGACAGTTTGGTGGTTTGCAATAATTGGGATTTTTGCCCACAATCCAATTTCAATGGTGCGTTGGGTGCAATGCTTAAATATTGCCACACTTTGGCTGTTTTTTGGATTTGCCATGTGGCAAATTCCCCCCCATTATAGGAAACCTTGGCTATGGGGTTTGGCGATCGCCAGCGTCAATCCTCTAGCTGTTGTTTTGTCGAGAAAAATCTGGATACCAGATTTACTAGCTCCTTTTTGTTTCCTAGTATTTCTAGGTCACTGGTTTAGGCAAAAGCTTTGGGGAAGTTTCCTCTGGGGAATAGCAGGTGCTTTTATTGGACAAGTCCACATGGGCGGGTTCTTTTTAGCCTCTGGGCTCTTACTGTGGACTATCTGGCACGATTACAAACAAAAAACTCTCAAAAAAGCAGCATGGGTTGGGTGGATTATAGGTACAGCTTTAGGAAGCATTCCACTTTTGCCTTGGTTTTGGGCAATCCTGCCTCATATGGGACACTATAAGCATTCTATTCTTGCTTTTTTAGTACCCAAATTCTATGTCCAGTGGATGACAACATCTGTAGGAGTCAATCTCAGTAATCCGTTATTGAAAGTTTTCTGGACGCATTTTCTCAAGGAACCTTTAATCTTTGGAATTCCAACCTATTTAATGATTCCAGCCCATATATTTTTGTTCGCAACTGGTTTATACCCAATCTACAGATTTTTCAAGTCCAGAAAAAAAGCTCACACTCAAGTTCGCTCAACAACAGAAGAAGATCCAGCGCTAAATTTTTACCTCAAGGCATTAGCTTTTGGTGTAGGGGGCGTTTTCACACTTTCGGGAGTCAATGTACAGCCCTACTATATTATTGTTGTTTTTCCATTTCTCTATATCTGGCTAGCTTTGATCTATCAGAACCACGTTAAGCTACTAGCCACAATTGCTTTGTTACAGCTTTTTATTACCTTCACGTTCTTAGTATTCATTCACCGCACCGGGGGCTTTCCTGGTCGCGGTTATGGTATCGTCTATAGGCTTCAGGTTCAACAGGTACAGAGTAGGTAGGGATTAAGTTACAGCTTCAAACCCTTAGGGACTTCCAACTAAAAAAATATACTATCGCAGTGAGGGCAGGGGAGATCTTAAACAGTAAACAGTTATCAGTGATCAAGGCGTATGATGGGGTGTTTCGCATTCCGATAAACACATTATTCTTGATTGATAACTGATAACTGATAACTGATAACTGTTAATACTGTCCCCAATCCCCTAATAATGATTCGCTGATTTCCGATGATGCACAGCAGTTATACCTTCGTTATTTAGCACTTTGCCTTGCTCGACTGTTGCATACACTAGCCAATGGTCACCAACTTCCATTCGACTTTTTACTGCGCATTCAAGATATGCTAAAGCATCAGAAAGAATAGCACAGCCATTTTCCGCTGGTTGAGATGCAACACCAGTAAATCGATCTTGTCCTGGGGTAAAGGGCTTGAGGAAGTGTTTCATCAACCCTATATAATTGCCTTCTTTGAGAATATTAAGAACGAATTTGTTTCCAGAGTGTGTGAGTGATTCTACAGCACGGTCTTTGGCAACAGCTATAGTTAAACCAGGAGGACTAAAGCTTGCTTGGGATACCCAAGAAGCTAACATCGCACTAGAAACGTCACCTTGTTTAGCAGTTAAAACACACAGTGAGCCAACAACTCTTCCCACTGCTTGCTCAGTAGTAGTAGCAGGAACGGATTGCAATCTAACTTTTTTAGCTTTCTTCAGTGCTTGAGCAAAGTCTGTTCCTGCCTCTTCACACATTTGCAAGGTTTTATCATCTGGTTTGAACTTGACTCGGATGCTTTCAAAACCAAAACGATACCCTGCGTCTTTTAGTTTACCCTCTATCAAATCTACGGCTTCGCCACTCCAACCAAAAGAACCAAACACAGCAGCAAGTTTGTTATTAGTGGCAGTGGAAAGAACAATACCCAAAGCTACCTGAATGGGTGTTGGTGCATGTCCACCGAGAGTAGGGGAACCAATCAAAAACCCGCCTGCTTTTTCTACCGCCGTGCGAATTTCTTCAGGATCTGCAAATTCACAGTTGATTGATTCGACTGCAACACCAGCTTTAGTTATACCACGAGCGATCGCCTGGGCTAAGGTTGCTGTATTTCCATACGCTGAAGCATAAAGCAGTGCTACTGTGGTATCTAGAGACGTTTGTTGTTGACACCACTGGCGATAACCTTTTGTCAGTTCGATTAAACCATAGCGTACTATAGGTCCGTGTCCAGTAGCATACATTCTGGCAGGAAATTCAGACAGTTTATCCAGCGCCGTTTCTATTTGCCGCGCATGGGGAGCCATTAAACAATCAAAATAATAGCGTCTATCTTCGTTAAATACTTCCCAGCCTTCATCGCCTATCTGATCCCCACAAATGTGCGCTCCAAATAGCTTGTCTGTGTACAGAATTTCTGTTTGTGGATCGTAAGTACAAAGTTCATCTGGATAGCGCGGATTAGGTGTAGGAATGAATTGCAAATTATGACCTTTGCCTAAATCAAGGGTTTCTTCCCCCCGCATCACAAGAATTTGCAAATCTGGATTTTCCAGTGCTCCACGCAAATTTATCGCGCCTGGATTAGAACATACAAAGGTAATTTGGGGCGCAATTTCAAGCAGTGCTTTAAGAGTTGCTGCACGGTTAGGATTGACGTGACCTAGAATTACATAATCAATGCTATTTAAATCAAAGCGTTGCTGCAACGCCTGTAAGTAAATCTCGGTAAACGTTTCTCCTGGAGGATCAAATAAAGCAGTTTTATCAGCTTTAATGACGTAAGAATTAGCAGTTGTACCTTTGCTAAGAGCGTATTCAATTTCAAATCTGAGGCGCGTCCAACTGCGCGATCGCATTACTGTCGTATCTGTCCCTATTGGACATACTTGAACATCACGAGGTTTTGTCGATGGCATAGTTTTTACAAGTGAGAATGGGGCATGGGGCATGGGGCATGGGGCATAGGGCATGGGACATGGGGTATGGCAGGAAAAAAAGGCTTAATCGAGCAGTATTGACTTCCTTCCCAAAGACAGATTTACCGATGATGTAATTCTTCTACTCGATCCAATGCCCCATGCCCATTGCCCATTGCCCCTTGCCCATCTAATAGTGATTTCCAACTTTACGATGGTGGACGGCTGTTAGTGAATCTGGTTTGCTTACTCGTCCTGCATAGACTGTGCTGTAAACAATCCAGTGGTCGCCGCCATCCATCCTGCTAACAACTTCACACTCCATATAGGCGAGGGCATCGGTTAGGATGGGCGCACCATTTTCCGCTGGCTGAGTTCTGACTCCTTCAAAACGATCAGCACCAGGAGCGAAGCGTTTGAGGAAGTGCTTCATTAAGATGTGGTAGTTCCCTTCTTCAAGAACGTTCAGAACGAAGCGATCGCCAACCTGCATCAGTGATTCAATTGCTCTATCTTTGGCAACTGCAATGGATATTCCTATGGGTTGGAAGCTAGCTTGGCTTACCCAAGAGGCAAGCATCGCGCTGGATACATCGCCTCTTCTGGCAGTTATGATGTATAATCCAGCACTAATTCTACCTAATGCTTTGTCAAGATCAGCTCCAAGAGACTTCATCTGTTTAATGCTGCGATCTCTTGTTAACCATTGTCCTAAGTCTGTTCCTGCTTCTTCACACTGCTTGTAAGTTGCTTCGCTTGGAGTTTGTTTAATCTGAATTGCTGGAAATGCTGGTATTAAACCTAAATTCCGGAATTTACTCAGCAGAGTGTAAGTTGGTTCGTCATCGCCACCACCTGACTCAAACAACCCTACAGATTGCTTTTCTTCAACAGATCCTAAAATCGTGCTAATAGCAGACTCGACACTCGCATCCGCTGAAGTTGGAGGCATTCCGATGACAATTCCTGCACACCGGTTGACAAATTCCCGCAATTCCTGTAAATCAATAGAGCTACCTAAATCTACCATTTCTACAGCAACGCCAGTTTTTGTGATCCCATAGGCGATCGCTTGAGCTAAAGGCTTGCTGTAGCCATAATCTGCAATATAAAATACGCCGACAGTCGTTTCTGCCTTCGCTTGTGTTTGGCTCCAAGTACGATAGCGACCGGTTAATTCATCAACGTTGTGGTATAGTAATGGGCCATGACCTGTGGCAATCATTCCAATTTTTTCTAGTTCGCCCATCCGCTTCAAGGCGGATAATACTGACCGCGCATTTGGGGCCATCAGGCATTCATAGTAAAATTGAAAGTCTTCCTCAATAGCTTTTAGGTCTTTGTCAAAGGTGCTATCAGAGCAATAATGTAACCCAAAAGCATCGCATGTGAACAAAATTTGGGTTTTATGGTCATAGGAGAACATGGTATCGGGCCAATGTAGATTTGGTGCAATCACGAATTCCATCTCGTGTCCATTACCCAAATCTAGGCGATCGCCATTCTTCACAATCTGCTTTTTGAATGGCTGGTGCACCATATTCTCCAGAAACTGGATTGCTACTTTGGATGCAACAACGGTGATATCGGGATTTAGTTGTAAAACATCTTTGACTAAACCACTGTGATCCGGCTCGGTATGGCTGATTATTAAATAACTAATCTCTGTTGGATCGATTAGATTCTTGAGGGTATCTAAATATAATTGCCTAAACTTTTCGTGGGAGGTATCAACGAGTGCATTCTTTTCACCGCGTATGATAAATGAGTTGTAAGTAGTACCGTTTTGTAGACCGAACTCTATGTCAAAGCGATCGCGATCCCAGTCGAGAGAGCGAATTGCCGTTGTGTCTTCGGCAATTTCTGCTGTCTGTATGGTCAGCCTTTTCTTGGTCTTTTCAGTTAGCGCTACCATAAACCCCCTCCTTATTAAATGAGTATTTTTTCTCTAATTGTATCTTTACATAACTTTAGATGTAAAGAATTATTAATTTATTTATAGCCAAGTTAAAAAAAACAAAACACTAGATAGTCAAGTAACGCAAGATGTGGTTAGGCTTGATGATTGGTAATTCCCGCCTGCATTGGTCATGGTTTGTTGACAAAGCAATAGTTTGTGCTTGGGATACAGATTATCTTCCAGAAGCAGTTATTGAACAGCTAGCTAAAAGTCAAACCCTAGAGGACTTACCACCAGAAATTTTCCTACCAATCCAACGAGGAAGAGACATAGGTACAGAAAAATTAATCACCACAACTCCTGAGTTCCCACTCCCACTGTACCTAGCCTCTGTAGTTCCTAGTGAAACGCGACTTTGGCAAACTTACCCTAATGTTCAGCTTATAACTCTAGAGCAAGTGCCTCTTGAGGGTATGTATCCTACATTAGGAATTGACCGTGCATTAGCTTTGTGGGGTGCTGGTCAAAATTGGTCTTTTCCTGTACTGGTGATTGATGCTGGGACAGCACTAACTTTCACAGGTGCAGATTCTAAACGTTGTTTGGTTGGAGGAGCAATTCTTCCAGGATTCGGTTTACAGTTTGCGACTCTTGGGGGAAGAACAGGACAGTTACCAAATGTTACCCTACCTCAGCAACTTCCTAAGCGATATGCCTTAAATACTCAAGAAGCGATACACAGTGGAGTCATCTACACGATAGTAGCTGGAGTTAAAGATTTCATTCAGGCTTGGTGGGAGTTGTTTGCTGAAGGTAATGTTGTCGTGACTGGTGGCGATCGTATTTTCCTACTAAATTATCTCCAATATGAAGCTCCTGATATTGCTGAACGTTTGAAAATAGAAGCAAATTTAGTATTTTTAGGAATGCGACAATTGTCTCCGTTCCCAAAGTAGTAGACATAATTTAAGCCGATAGGCTTGTGACAACGATTAGCTATCGCCTTTATATTTGAGATGGGTTTATTAACTCATCAGGAGTGTCTTATAGATGTTTATTTCCAAAAGCTGGCAGTATAAAACTCTCGTATTAATAACATTAGCAACAATCTCAACTGTAAATCTAGAAATTCTCCGTTCTCATCCTGTTGTAGCAGCAACCAAGCTAGATGCTATCGGGCAAAAAGTTGCTCAGTCTGATCGCCTTGTACTTAGAGATGGAAGCAGAATTCCAGTCAGATACAACAAAGCAGAGAAAGTACTTCTTACTCCTGACGAAAGACAATCTTTGACTTTGACTGTAGCAGAAAACATTCGTACAAGCTCAGGTCAAATTGCTATTCCCGCTAATAGCAAGATTGAGGGTGAACTGGAACCAGTGTCAGGTGGTACTCAGTTTGTAGCGCGAACACTTATACTTCGTAATAATGATCAGCGTTTATCCATTGATGCTACCTCTAAAGTTGTAGATAGAAGACGAACAATCAGTAGCAAAAACGATTCCGACATCGCTAAAGGCGCTGTAGTCGGTGCTGGAGCAGCAGCTTTGTTGGGGGGAATATTTGGCGGACGAATAAGAATTGGAGAAATTTTGGGTGGTGGAGCCGTAGGTGCGCTAGGAGGAACACTATTGAGAGGTACTAAACGTAGAGAAGTAGTGCTTATCTACCCCAATAGAGATTTGCAGTTAACTTTAAACTCTAGCTTGGCGATTAACCGTTATTAGCCATTAAATTATGTGTGGCAGTTGTGGTGTAAGAGTTTTATAAACTCCATGTAATTTCAAGGATTACAGTACATACACTGTGCTGGATCAGCATACTCTTTGCCATCTGGAAATAATTTTTCTTGAGTAAAAGTGCATTTTTTGCA
The DNA here is from genome assembly GCF_017591665.1 of Aetokthonos hydrillicola CCALA 1050. Taxonomy (GTDB): domain Bacteria; phylum Cyanobacteriota; class Cyanobacteriia; order Cyanobacteriales; family Nostocaceae; genus Aetokthonos; species Aetokthonos hydrillicola. The sequence goes on from NZ_JAAKGC010000044.1 coordinate 39,466, forward strand.
CTGGTACTTTACGGCATGAATTAAAAGAGTTGGGGTATAACAACCTGCACATGGTAATCCTGGAATTCTGTGAGTTATTTCAAAACCAGGAGTTGAACAATTTGGGCAAAAGCTGTTAATTTTAGATAACAAATTACGAGTAGCTTTTTCTATATTTTTCATCCTTGTAGGGTTATACATTGCCCGCATATCTGTTTCTATGTGGGCTTTTTTATCTGGTGAATTTGCCAGGAAAAAATTTACAGCTTCTACAAGTTGTTGTTCTGTAACAATACCTTTGACTATTTCACTATTATCTTTCGGTGATGGGGAAAAAGAGACAATCAAAGCATGTTCAGGAAACCCTACCTTTCTAGCAAAATCAAAAGCTTCTTCAACACTTTGAACAAGCTGATGATTATAATTAGTATCTATGGAAAATTCCTCCCCAATAATTTCTAAATCATTCTTTTTGTCTAGCAAAACAACAATTTCTTTATTGCTAGAAATATAAGGTAAACTAGGATGAGGAAAAAAGCTACCCTCACTGGCAATTGCCAAAGATTCACCTGTAATAGCAAGCGCTTTTTCTGCTTTCAATCTAGCCGCTTCAACTTGCGTTCCAGGACGATCAACTTCTCTAGTAAATGTACCAAAAACATCAGTATTAAAATCTGGCGGTACTACAACATTAAGCTCTAATTCTTTCTTCAAAAGAGGTGCAATGATCTTCTCTTTTTGATGCATAGTAGCCAGTATTCCTACTCGATTACTAAACATTTGCTGATTTTTCATGACGAAAGTGAGGGCACAAGGGTTAGAAGGAGCAGAGGTTAAAAAATATAAAGAGTCTAGTACCGCAAGGCGGAATTCAAAATTCTGTTAGGAATACAGTGTAGGCTTTTCAGAGATTTTGAATGGTATGCTTATTTACGCCGCGCTGTACTAGGGTTGTAAATATTCAGATTCTAGATGTGGGGTTTGCTGAACTTTGATAAAATCCCGAATGTCATCAGCTACCAACTCGGCGCAAGACTCGGAGAGATCACTTCCTGCATGGGGAATCATTTTCAACGAAGCTGTAGGAATTTTTTTAGCATACGCTTGACTTAAGGCTAAAGCTTCTGGTGCATCTTTACCGCCTTGCACAATCAAAACAGGGAATATAATTAAGTATAATTGCTTGTCAAGTAATTCTGCTTCAATTTCTGGTTGCTGGCGTTGAAATAATAGCTGGCAGCCTGTAGGATGTTGTAGTATTAACTGGCGAAATTGCCAATTTTGTTCAATTTGGCGATCGCAACCGAATACTTTAGTCAATGGGCGAAGGCGTCGCAAAAATTGAAACAAGACTGTTGGAAGGTTGACTAGAAGCCTCATTGTTTGCCAACGCTTTTTTTGTCCTTCTATTGGTACGCCTTCTGGTGCTAGCAGTACCAAACCGTAAACTTTTTCTGGGTACTTCAAAGCATAGCTAGTAGCAATCCAGGCTCCGAGGGAATGTCCTACCAAATATACCTTTTCTAGCTTCAAAGCCTGTAAGAACTCAGCTAAGCACTCAACTTGTAAATCAATTGAGTAATGAATGTTAGGATAATCTGACTCACCAAACCCAAACAAATCGGGCGCAAAGCAATGGATGTCGTGTGAAAGAAACTCCATTACCGATACCCATTGACTACTGTCACTCCAAGCACCATGTAAAAAAATTACTGGTGTTCCTTTACCAACCTCGCGCCAGAATAAGAGTCCTTGAGATAGCTTTCTCCGGGAGTTGCGTAATACTGCTTCCATTTTTTAAGAGCTTGAATAGCAAATTCTTAGGAGATTCTAGCCTTTATCAAATTAACGAACAAAGTCGAAAACCACCTAAGTCAAATTAGAAATCAAGATTAACTGTTCTTCAGAAAGCCAGCCACTGGGTAGGGTGTAGGGGAGCCAGTTCTGCAGCCGGGTTTACCGGCGTAGGAATCTGGCGTTGTAGGGTGTGGGGTGTAGGACAAAAATGGATTTATAGGGTTGGGTGTAGGGAAGCCAAATTCGGATTTCGCCTACAACGCCAGGTGCTATAAGTCGGCAGAGCCGCCCAACGCACTGGCTCCCCTACCCCCTATACCCCACTCCCTGTGATTATCATCTCAAGCCAGGGTTGTCAAGCCTTTAAAGTAGTCTTGCAACTGCTGATTATGGTCATGGGACATTTGTTCTGGCGGTAAACTGTTTAGAGGAAAAGCCTGAATTTCCATAACTTCTAAAGAATCCTGAATCTCCATTGTTCCCTGTACCTGAGCTTCAACCACAATACAAATCGAATGGATTCTAGGATCTCGATCTGGTGCTGAGTAAACACCAACCAAGCGCCGAATATTCACCAACTCTAAACCAGTTTCTTCCATCAACTCACGCCGAACAGTACTTTCGACATTTTCACCCCAATCGACCATACCTCCTGGTAATGCCCAACAGCCATTGTCACGTCGTCGGATCAGCACAATACGACCATCAGGTAAAATTGGGATGATACTAGTGCCAGGTACGGGATGACGGAAAATTATGCCTAGCACGGTTTGTCCAAAGCGCCATAGGCTACGTGTGGACTGGACAGTAGCAGTTAAAAAAGCAAGGACGTTCAATCTTTCAATTTCTGTCTTATACTGCATAATTCCCCTATCACTTACACCTGCATAAACACTGACCTAGAAGTCTTGTATTATACAGTAATGCTTGTGCTTTGGGTTTTGACTCTATGGATTGCCGTAGGTCAAATCAATATTACCATTTATGAATGAGAACGGCCCAAACTCAGAGTTCTCCATAAATTACTCTCAATAGGTCTTGACAACTAAACTTTATGAGCACTAAACTATAGTGCTGTTTTAAATATGGCAGTCGCTTAAATAAGCTAAAACTGCATCAATAATATTTCAGTAGCTAGATGTTACTTACGTGATGCCTAGGGACAGCTACATCGTTGTTTATTAATGAGGTGAACATGGCTAAGCGCCGCAACCCAAAAAAAGAAAAGGCGCTACGGAACCAGGCGTATGCCCGGAAGTTTCGTAAACGGACTACAACAGGACGCATGAATAGACGGTTCCAACAAAGACCGCCGAAGAGTGAAGAAGATGAAGGCGCAGCAGCCGTTGATAACGAATAAGTTGCTTGCTCAAAAGCTTGAATAATTCCCCGGCTAACAAGCGCGGGGATTTTTTCGTTATAAGAGGGAGCAGCCTCTCCGGGGAAGTCAAAAGTCAAAAGTCAAAATTTAAGGAGCAGGGGAGCAGGGGAGCAGGGGAGAAAAAGCAAATGGTTAAGAAGCAGAAATTTCCTTACCTAGTTGGTTCTAAATGGACAGCACAGCAAAAGGTAGATGGTTGGCGACATTTCGAGGTTGTTAACCGCAAAAATCAAGGTAAGTGGGTGTATGCCGAAATGGTAGCGTCCTGTGATCCCAATGTTCGCTTTTGGATTAACGCGAAATTATTACAAGACAGATCCTACTGGCATCCTGGTTGGCAAACTTTGAACGAAATACAAGAAGTGTAATAATTTTTTACATCAAAAGTAGTAATCACTTTATTTGGAATGCGAGCAGCAAATACTAACTCTTATAAGTTCCAAACTTAGATAAGTATTTATACTATACTCATGTCGACACAATTTCCCTCATAAGCCTGAAATTCTATTAGAGTCACGTTCGGGATATGAGAATCCTATTTTAGGCGGATCATATTCTTCGACTAGATAATTAGACCTTTTACCTTGCGGAATTAGTCTAGCTTGTCTATGAAACCCATAGATAAAAGGCTATACATTATTTTTGTCTTTTGTAACTATTTTTATTTTTTTAATATATAAATTTTAGAATAATTGATATTTGATTCTTTTTAAGAAATTAAGTTAAAATTTTTTCTATAAATATCAATTTATTTTGATATTTAACCATTTATTGATGTAATTCAATAGGAAACCTGCTTTATTTTCCCTGTGATTTAGACAATAATGGCAGTCGAAGAGGTAACACATCGCCTATAAGGCAGTGCTGAAGTGGTTAAGCCACAAGTTTGACAAAAAACGATAAGAGGTAAACAACAGTGAAACTAGCAGTTTACGGAAAAGGTGGTATTGGGAAATCCACAACCAGCTGTAACATCTCCGTCGCCTTGGCTAAGCGCGGTAAGAAGGTGCTGCAAATTGGCTGCGATCCCAAACACGACAGCACCTTCACTCTTACAGGATTCTTAATTCCTACTATTATTGACACTTTGCAAGAAAAAGATTACCACTACGAAGATGTTTGGCCAGAAGATGTGATCTATAAAGGCTACGGCGGAGTGGATTGTGTTGAGGCTGGTGGTCCACCTGCGGGTGCTGGATGTGGCGGATATGTGGTGGGGGAAACAGTGAAATTACTGAAAGAACTCAACGCCTTTGATGAATATGATGTGATTTTATTTGACGTTCTAGGTGACGTGGTGTGCGGTGGTTTTGCAGCACCTCTAAATTATGCTGACTACTGCCTAATTGTGACTGATAACGGCTTTGATGCTTTGTTTGCTGCTAATCGTATTGCTGCTTCGGTACGGGAGAAAGCCAGAACTCATCCACTGCGTCTTGCAGGGCTAATTGGTAATCGCACCTCCAAGCGCGACTTAATTGAAAAATATGTCGAAGCTGTACCAATGCCAGTTCTGGAAGTGTTGCCGTTAATTGAAGATATTCGGGTATCTCGTGTGAAGGGTAAAACTTTGTTTGAAATGGCAGAAAAAGATCCTTCTCTAAACTACGTTTGCGATTATTATCTAAACATTGCTGACCAAATTCTAGCCCGTCCGGAAGGTGTAGTACCTAACGACTCTCCAGACCGTGAATTATTCTCTTTGTTATCCGATTTCTATTTAAATCCGAATAAACCACAGGTTACAAATGCAGAAGAGGAATTAGACTTGATGATTGTATAATATCGTCCGTTTATCAGGATGGGGGGAAAAATGGCTTTCTTTCAAAGTTTTACAAACTCCTTAAGGCAAAAGTGGTTACAGTTTTTCCAGATAAATCGTGACTGGATCAAGGTTCATATGCAGGTGGAATCAGTTTACACACCTGATGGTGGCAAGCGTCCATCTTCTTACCTCATCCTGGGAGTTGTAAATGCGCTAGAACCTAAGCTAGCACAGTTGATGCTACCATTTTCCAAACTAAATCCTGATGCCGATACCTTAATTGAGGTACTGGAATTACATTTTGATCCAGATTTAGCTCTTGGTAATCGCTTCCTTCCCAAAACAAATGTAGATGAATACGGGCAACAGTCAGCAGTTGTCATCGATGAAAAGCCTCAAGATGAAACATTAACTGTTTCCCACATAAATGGCTATAACAACGAGTCTATCCCTCCGAACAGTCTTGTAGATGAGATCGGAGCAATGTCTTTTGAGGGTGAAACTCAAGTAACTGGGTTACAGCAAACACAGAACAACGAGAATTTAAACGCAGTGGATGAGTTTGGCGATATTTCCTTCGTCAATGAATTCCAGGAAGTTGATGACAAAGTTTCTACACAAACAGCATCCAATCACAATGGGTTTAATGACCCTTTAGATGTCTGGGGTAAGGAAGCATTACCTCACAATGGTAAAACAGAAGGGGAAGAAGAATTACCATCAGGGGCTTTTGATGATTCGGAAATTGCCCGTCTCTTCCCCAACACATAATTAGTAATTTTAGATTTTGGGTTTAGTTGTTAGTGGTTAGTGGTTAATCGTTAACTACTAACAAATCCAAAATCGTTAAGAATTAAGGGGAGAAAATAGCAAAATGACTGCTGTCCAGCCAGAAGCTTTAACTTTTGAGTGTGAAACCGGTAACTACCACACATTTTGCCCAATTAGCTGTGTGGCTTGGCTTTACCAAAAAATTGAAGATAGCTTTTTTTTGGTGATTGGCACAAAGACTTGTGGCTACTTTTTACAGAATGCAATGGGGGTCATGATTTTTGCTGAACCCCGTTATGCAATGGCAGAGTTGGAAGAGGGAGATATTTCCGCGCAGCTGAATGATTATCAAGAGTTAAAACGGCTGTGTGAGCAAATTAAGCGCGATCGCAACCCTAGCGTAATCGTATGGATTGGTACCTGTACCACCGAAATCATCAAAATGGATTTGGAAGGTTTAGCACCTAAGCTAGAAGCTGAAATTGGTATCCCCATTGTTGTAGCTCGTGCTAATGGTCTAGATTACGCCTTTACACAAGGAGAAGACACTGTGTTAGCTGCTATGGCTTCACGTTGTCCTGATAAAGCTCCTGTGGTGGAAGCAGAGAAAAACGAGCGCAATGCTATCCAAAAGCTGCTCCATTTTGGTAAGAAGAAAGAAGAAGTCGTCCAAGAAGAATCTGAGTACGTCGATCACCCGCCTCTGGTTTTATTTGGTTCTCTCCCCGATCCCGTCGTCACTCAGTTGACTCTAGAACTTAAAAAGCAAGGTATTAAAGTTTCTGGTTGGTTACCCGCTAAGCGCTTTACGGAACTACCCACCCTTGAAGAAGGGTATTATGTGTCTGGCGTTAACCCCTTCCTCAGCCGCACCGCCACCACTTTAATGCGTCGTCGTAAATGCAAACTCATCGGCGCGCCCTTCCCAATTGGTCCTGATGGTACCCGTGCTTGGATTGAAAAAATCTGTTCTGTGTTAAATATTAACCCGCAAGGTTTGGCAGAGCGAGAAGCCCAAATTTGGGAAAGCCTAGAAGACTACGTGAAACTAATTCGTGGTAAGTCTGTGTTCTTCATGGGTGATAACTTGCTGGAAATCTCTCTAGCCCGCTTCCTAGTGCGCTGCGGTATGACTGTTCCAGAAATCGGTATACCTTACATGGATAAGCGCTACCAAGCTGCTGAATTGGCATTGCTAGAAACAACGTGCCAAGAAATGGGTGTGCCTTTGCCTAAGATCGTTGAGAAGCCAGATAACTATAACCAGGTGCAACGGATTTATGAACTGAATCCTGATTTAGTTATTACTGGTATGGCTCATGCCAACCCTCTAGAAGCACGGGGTATTAATACTAAGTGGTCTGTGGAATTCACTTTTGCTCAGATTCACGGTTTTACAAATGCCCGCGATATTCTAGAGTTGGTGACTCGTCCACTACGTCGAAACAACAGCTTGAAAGATTTGGGCTGGGATAAGTTGGTTAAGGAAGAAGCCAAGATTTAATCCCAATTCTCTGAAATAGAGAACCAAATTCAAGGTGCGTTAGGCTTCGCCTAACGCACCCTAGCATTTATTTACATTTCTTTATATAAATTGAATTCTTGTAGCCAACTTACAGGAAATGCAGGTAATCAGCATCAATAATCGTTTTTTTATCTATTACTGCTAATAAAACAAACAACTCTGGCGAAACTTCTTGAATTAGATTGAGTTCTGTTACAGCAGTTTCTAGCGTTTTACCATGGAGTATTTGATAGCCAACCCTGATTAAATCTCGCCAAGTAATACCACTTTCTACATAAGCTTTTGCTATCGTAATAAGTAAGTCTTGGTATCGATTACCCTCAGCTTGGGTCATCATAGTATGGGGTATGTCAAAAAATTTATCAAAGCTGTAATACCAAGAATTAGGTTGCTGTTTAATTAGATATAAAAAGAAAGATTTTAACTCACTTCTATTAATAACTTCATCGCTCTCACTGGTAACTATAAACATTGGTATTCCGGAATTACTATTTTTTACCTTTGAAAGAGTTCCCTGGCCCATGTCTAAGAACAAGCGCAAAGCGGGCATAAGAAACCCATCGTATCCATGATTGCCAGAATTATCTTTATTTGGCCATTCGTAATAAATTGGCAGAACTTGCACTAAAAAATCTACTATTATATTGTTTCCACCTAGGTAGGGAGAAAATAACAGTGCCTTTTCAATTTGTTGGCCACATTCAAGTGCTAACCAGGAAGCTAAAGTTCCTCCACTTGATAATCCACCAACTATCACCTGCTCTCCTAAATTTTGTGCAACTTTCAACCAAGAAATAGCGAACTCCTGATATATCTGAGCTTCAGTGGGTAAAGGAGGCGGGTTGTCGCTATTCCAGTTTCCTGCCATACCATGACCAGGCTGTAAGGGTATTAGGACATTATAACCAGCTTCAAAAAAGGCTTTTCCTAGAGGTTCAAATTGATAAGGACCGGCAGTAAAGCCATGAAAGAAAAGACAAACTTTTGTAGTAGGCTGAGGATGGAAAAAGAATTTTGATCTGCAGGCTTCATTTCGTATTGGCAAGGCATTTTCAAGAGTATCAGCTTGATGTAAGATTTCTGATATGGTGTTAGAATAATTAGACATATTACTCAATTGTAAATTTGTCCAACATTAAAGAATAATAAGCAAAAAATCTTATCTACTTTTGGACAGAAAATTATAAAAAATCTCGAAATACCTGATTATTTGCGGCTGTAATAATTACGTAATAATAAAAAATAGTTTATTTTTAGAGCGACGATCTTACCTAGCTAAATTCATTACTAAATCTATTACACAAACGAGACATGAGCGCAAAGTAGACGCGCGATGCACAGCTATGCCCCTAGGGCTTTACGCAGCAAGTATTGCAGAGCAGAGTGTTCCAATCCTTATTAGGATGTGTAAACTTACTCGTTAACAAAGGGGGGTTGAAATTTTTCGTATAATGGAATTATCCAAAATTCTTTATGAAAAAAAAATATTTTTTTCTAGATGTACATTAACCCAGTCCGTTAAAAAGCGATTTATACGCCTTCTCGGATAAGAGCTATGGGGCTCACTCTCAGCCCTATGTCCTCCCCCGACAGGGCTTGATCAATGAAAAAATCGAGAAGTTTTTCTAGCGAGTAAGTCGAGTTGTTCGTGAAATAGCTATACTCCAAGTGATACCCTCAATATACTGGGTTTCCAAACGTATCAAGAGGTTTTTATGACATCTTATGCAACCTCCTCTGCTAAAGCTGAAATGAGTGAACTACGACGTTTAAAAGGTTTACTACCGCCAGAATTGCAGAGTTGGGTTACAGTTGAAGGCACAACTGAGGTTAATCCACCCCTGATCCGTTGCGAAGAGATTGGTAAAGACCAAGTAGAAATTCAAATTGACTTGGTGAAATGGGATATGCTCGCAATGGATCAGCGTAACCTGCTGTTCTGGCATGAAGTCGCCCGCATTCAAAATGACACTGTTCCCAAAGATGGTTGGGAAATGGCTGCCCTAGCTATTGGGTTAGGTGGCGCTGTTGGTGAATTGTGGGTGCAGGATGGATTGCTGTTATTGCTGGCTCTGGCTCTGTGCGGGGTATCAGGCTGGCGACTGTATCAAAAAAATAGTGGCGAAAAGCAAATCAAAGTATTGACTGAGGCGGATGAAAAAGCGATCGCATTAGCAACTCGCTTTGGCTACACTCTTGCTAACGCTTACAAGAGTCTTGGCAGTGCCTTAAAAACGTTGATTGACACCACTCCTAGCAAGCGCCAGCGATCTAAATACGAAGCACGGCTTTCTGCTCTCAAACGTAGTGCTAATAAAGCAAAAGCAAAATCTAGGACTATAGATGAGGGCGAAATTTAGAAGTTGGTTAGGGGTGAGTGGTTAGTTATCTAACCCCTAACCCCCAATCCCCAACCTCTACAGTTGATTCAACATTTTATGCGTTTGGGGCACTACACGTACTTGCTTGATATACTTCTTCATCAAAGCTTGCCAATTTAAAACTTGATGAGGAGACGGTGCCAGAACAGGTATTTCCGTAAAAGCAAAAGGTTTCTCCAAAGGTGTAACAGGTTGTAAAAATACTGGAATGGTAGGACTGACATCCGCTACTAACAAAGCCGAGCGTTCTAACTCAGTCGAATCTGTCGTTTGAGAGATAATGATCTTAACAAAAATCTCTACATGGGAGTCATAGCAAAGTTGGAGAAACTTTGCATGTTCTTGCCAACGGCTTTCTCCACTAGTGCTGGGCAGTTTAAAATCCATACCTACCGAGTCGAGGTAGGGCAGGATCATTGCTAGCTGTTCTGGACGGTGTCCACCAGTTTCTAAGTAGATAGGTAGACCAGTCGCTCCAACCTGTGGTAGAAATTCCAGTAAGAACTGGGTATGAAGAAGTGGTTCGCCCCCAGTAAGGCTTATACTATCGTGTAGACCTGATAAATTTTGGCGCTCAACCCATTCTAATAACATAGGGAGTGAGACTGGATTTGGGTGAATTTCAAAATCACGCAATCCAGGCGAGCGTTCTATCCTACAATTATGAGGTATATCCCAAGTATGGGAACTGTCACAAAAATGACAGCGTAAATCACACATGGCAAACCGAATAAATATTTGGCGTGTTCCCACGTTCAGTCCTTCACCTTGAATAGCAGAAAAGACTTCTATCAGGCGTGCATTGGGAGTTATAGCAGTTTTATTGGTCATTTGATGATAAATGAAACTTGGCTAACGTAAACGAGTTCCCTCGCCACGTTGGCACATTAGCAACGATAAATTTATTTGGGTTTATTGTTCTATTGTGAATCTTCGCTGTTGATCCCCAATTTCTACCCAAGCAACTTATGGTTATCCCGCATTCTATCGATTAAAGATTCGGTTAAGTTATTCCCAAGGACAAAGCAATGTCTGGCAGATAATGTTTATATGGTAACAAAAGTGCAGGGCTTCATGACTAGCCAACCCATAGAGGCAGATTTTCCCGTTACGTTCCTAAATGAAACGGCAATAGTGCAGGTACCCGAGCGGTTGAGCGTGCTTGAGGCTGTCGGCTTTAAGCAAACCTGCCAAGAGTTAACCCAGCTCACACCATGTCCTAAGAAAATCATCATTGATTTTCGCCAGACTATTTTTATGGATAGTAGTGGTTTAGGAGCCTTGGTAAGTAACTATAAACTTACTCAAGAAAAACAAATTGAATTTATACTGCTGAATGTTACCCCTCAGGTCATGGCAGTACTCAATCTTACAGGGTTAAATGATACTTTTTCAATAGAGTCTGACGTTGATACACTCCCATCATCAAATCGCCAGCTTGAAGAGCAGCTACCAACCACACATCCTTCTGTACGCTCTTGGATGAAAAGGTTCATAGATATCGTTGGTGCATTGGTAGGTTTAGTAATTACAGGAATTTTGTTGATCCCCATTACCGTTGCTATTAAAATTGACGCTCCTGGTCCTATTTTCTTCGGTCAAACCCGATGTGGTTGGATGGGTAAGCGTTTTCGGATTTGGAAATTTCGCTCCATGTATGTTGATGCAGAAGCGAGAAAAGCCGAACTAGAAAAACAAAATCAAGCTCAAGGTGCATTTTTTAAAATTGATAATGACCCAAGAGTTACACGAGTTGGTCGTTTTTTACGGCGAACTAGTTTGGATGAACTGCCTCAGTTTTGGAACGTTCTTAGAGGAGAGATGAGTTTAGTCGGTACTAGACCACCTACACCTGATGAAGTTGAACGCTATGAAGTTCCAGAATGGCAGCGTTTAGATGTTAAGCCAGGTATGACGGGAGAATGGCAAGTGAATGGACGGTCTACTATACGTAAATTTGAGGATGTTATTCGCCTAGATCTACAGTATCAAAAAAACTGGAGCTTACTGTATGATCTAAAGCTGATTTTTAAGACGGTAACCATCCTGCTTAATAAAAACAGTGGTGCTGTGTAGACTAACCGGAAACAATACCCAAACATTTGGAGACACAAGCAAATGATTGTGTCTCTTTAATGTGTTTATTGAAACTTATACCAATTTTTTGTGAAGCTGCACATTATTTTTACCCCCCTGTAGTCCCCCCTTGCTAAGGGGGGAGGGCGTAGCCGGGGGTCAATATATGGAGCTTCATATAAAAATGGTATTACTCTGTCCAAAAATAGCAAAACATTTCCTCACCTCACTCTCAAGGGCAGAGTGAAGGTAAGAGTCGATATGATCAATAACTTATAATTTTCCAACTTTCTACTTAAGTAAAAGTTACATAACAGAATTTTTTTTATGTACTAAATAAGTATCAAATTTATCATCGCTTAAACTAAGAACACAAGTTAATTTTTACACAATCTTTAAAAAAGAATACTGAAAATAAGACAGTCTGAAGAGACAATGCAAATAGAGGTGCTCTATCAGCACAAGTGTTGAAGACCAACACAGTTATTTAACAAATTAGGTTTCTTCTGACTGAATTTAATTATGAGAGTTTTAATTTACTCATACAACTACTATCCAGAACCAATTGGAATCGCTCCCCTGATGACCGAATTAGCAGAGGGATTGGTTAAACGGGGGCATGAAGTGCGTGTAGTAACTGCTATGCCCAACTACCCTGAGCGTAAGATATACAAGGACTATCAAGGCAAGTGGTATCAAACCGAAGTTAAGAATGGTGTGCAAATTCAACGTAGTTATGTTTGGGTTCGTCCCCAACCTAATTTGCTAGATCGGATTTTGCTAGATGCTAGCTTCGTTGTCACAAGTTTTCTACCAGCCCTAACGGGTTGGCGTCCAGATGTTATTCTCTCAACATCACCCTCTCTCCCAAGCTGCGTCCCAACGGCTCTTTTAGGATTACTACACAATTGCCCTACAGTATTGAATCTTCAAGATATACTCCCAGAAGCAGCAGTCCACGTTGGTCTATTGAAAAATAAATTGCTCATCCACATATTTACTCTTTTGGAAAAATTCGCCTACCACACCGCTACAAAAATTAGCGTGATTGCTGATGGATTTATAGACAACTTACTCGGTAAGAAAGTAGCAGCTAGCAAAATTGTGCAAATTCCTAACTGGGTTGATGTCAATTTTATTCGCCCTTTGGCAAAAGAAAATAATGCTTTCCGCACTGCCCATAACTTAAATGGTAAGTTCGTAGTGTTATACTCTGGTAACATTGCCCTTACTCAAGGATTGGAAACAGTAGTCAAAGCAGCTTCTTTGCTACGGGATATTCCAGATATTAAGTTTGTCATTGTTGGTGAAGCAAAAGGGCTAGAACGATTGCAAGCTAAGTGTCAACAAAGCAATGCAGACAATGTTTTGCTACTACCATTCCAACCACGGGAACATTTGCCAGAAATGTTAGCTGCTGCTGATGTAGGTTTAGTGGTACAAAAGAAAAACGTTGTATCTTTTAATATGCCATCGAAAATTCAAGTGCTACTTGCTAGTGGTCGTGCATTAGTGGGATCTGTGCCTGATAATGGCACTGCAGCAAGGGCTATTAGACAAAGTGGAGGTGGAGTGGTTGTTCCTCCAGAAGATCCTCATGCCCTAGCTAAAGCAATTTTGAATTTGTACAAACATCCAGAAAAAGTCAAAACCCTGGGTTATAACAGCCGCCAATATGCTGTTGAACAATATACCTTTGAACAAGCGTTAAACCAATACGAGTCTTTGTTTTACTCTGTCATAGCTGAGAAGACATTAGTTGAGTCAACAGAATTTACCAGTACTGCTTTGCGCCATTAAAAACAAAAAAAGCTGACTAGGTGGTTAAACGAAATTAAGGGGGTAACCGAGAATTAGACAACAATGTTTATTCTGTTTGAGTGTTTACCAAACTTTTCCTCGAACAACGGCCAGTATTGTAAGGATATCTGAGTGTGTTTACCACTTTCACTGGGGTTCCGTTTGTTGCGTTTATCAGTTCTCCTTTGCCCACGTAGCACGTAAATAGGTCTTTGCTCTTGATTTAGAATATAAAAAGAAATCTGGAAAATTACAGTTTAAAGCCTTTATTCAAGTGCAAAGAGCAGAAACGCGCGAACAAGTCCTAGGTTGGTTAAAAGAGAATGTTCCACCCAACAGAGTCAATCACATTCTCAGGGTAGAGCAAATGGCAATTGATTTGGCCGTACATTACAGTCTGGATCCAGAAAAAGCACTCTTAGCAGGCTTAATGCATGATTTGGCCAAATATTTTCAGCCACAACGACTTTTACAAATGGCGAAAGCAGATGGGTTGGATGTAGACGAAGTCTTCGAAGCAAATCCCCATCTATTACATGCAGATGTGAGTGCCATTGTGGCTAGAGATCTATTTGAAGTCAAGGATGAAGAAGTATTACAAGCGATCGCTAATCATACTTTAGGTAGACCAGGCATGAGTTTACTAAGCTGTATTGTATTCTTGGCAGACAGCTTAGAGCCAGGACGCGGCGACACCCCTGAATTACAAGCCCTACGAGAAATTAGTCGTCAAAATATTTATCAAGCTGTCTGGAAGACAAGCGATTACACTCTCAAATTCTTGCTTTCAAGCCCTTGTTTGATTCATCCGCGAGCCATAGCAACCCGCAATTGGTTTATAGAAAAGTGGAAATCTAATTAGCTCATTAGACCCGGAGGCGCGTAAGCACGGGTTTTTTTTGTTAGGATCTAAGAAACGATTCACACAGTTGCAGTTAAATTATTGTTTGTAAATCATTGTAAAAAATTGTCACAAAAAATATAAAGCAGCTGAGGTTTAATGTCTGATTATTTCCAAACAAATTTCCCAATACAATCTCTTGCACTGACGGAAAATGGAGTAAAAGCCACATCAGCTGGTAACAGCGATGATGTGACCAGAAAAATAGCTTTAACCATCGCAGATGCAGCGGCAGACAAGAAAGGTGGCGATATCTTAGTACTATTTGTAGCAGATGTCTCCTACCTGGCTGATTACTTTGTGTTAATAACCGGCTACTCGAAGGCGCAGGTAAGAGCGATCGCTGAAGCAATAGAAGAAAAAGTACAAAGTCAGTGGCACCGCCGTCCTTTAAGAGTAGAAGGAAAATCAGAGGGTAGTTGGGTACTACAAGACTACGGCGAAGTGATTATTCATACTATGATGCCCAAAGAAAGAGAGTTCTATAATTTAGAAGCCTTTTGGGGTCATGGAACACGTATTGAATTTCCAACATCTGTTGACAGCGAAGGGAAGGCAACAACATGATAAAGTCTTCAGTGTCCAATTGCCCGGTTCCTACTGAACAACAACCACTAAACGAGTACGAAGAATTAAAATCTTCCTGGCTTTTTCGTGACTGTACTCTAACTTGGGGTAAATATCTCACGACGATAGCATGGATTTGGGGTTTTTGTGCTCTGTTGGCAGCACCAGTAGTAGCGACAAGCTTTCAGCCACACAAACAGAGCCTACAATTTATTCTCTGTAGTGTCGCAGGCTCAAGCATAGGGGTAGTGTTGGCACTGTTGAGATTGTATCTGGGTTGGTCTTATATTCGCGAGCGTCTGTCAAGTCCGGTAATTTTTTATGAAGAGTCGGGATGGTACGACGGTCAAACCTGGATGAAACCCCAAGAAGTGTTAACTCGCGATCGCTTAATTGTCTCATACCAAATTCAACCGATCATGCGGAGGTTGGAAATTACTTTTGCAGGCTTGGCGGCGTTGTTCGTTGCTGGTACTATAGTTTGGCACTTAGTCTAAATAGTTAGGGGTTACGAGTAAAAAACTCTTAACTCCTAACTCCTAACTTAATAAAAAAGAGATAGATAATAAACCCATGACAATGGGAAAACGAACTCAAGCCGCCACCCTAGAAGTTAGGTTGCTGCGGGAAGGCATTATTGAATCACGCCATACAGTCCAAGCTGTGGTGTGTGACGAACGAGGACGAATCCTCTCGGTTTCGGGAAACGCCGAAACTGCTACATTTGTTCGCTCAGCCCTCAAACCATTTCAGGCGCTTGCTGTTACCAGCACAGGTACACTGGAACGTTATGATTTGGGCGATCGCGACTTAGCAATCATCACAAGTTCCCATAGAGGCACAATAGAGCAAGTACGACAGGCATTTAATATCCTTTGGCGTGCTGATGTTGATCCCTCAGCACTTCAATGTCCCATTCCCGAAGGAAAGCAAAGCCCTTTGGAATATAATTGCTCTGGTAAACATGCTGGGATGTTAGCTGTTTGTCAACAATGTCATTGGCCTTTAAATAATTACTTACAGCGTAAACACCCAGTCCAGCAGTTAATTATATCTAAAGTATCAGAATTGCTGCGAATGCCATCGGAGGAATTTATCAGTGTTCATGATGACTGCGGCGCACCTACCTATCTGATGCAACTCGGTCAAATGGCGTCGCTATACGCTCAGCTAGCTTCTAGGAGCAATTTAGATTTAGAGCGCATTGTCCGCGCCATGACCAATTACCCAGTCCTAGTTGCAGGAGAAGGGGAATTTGACACCGAACTAATGCGCCTAACTCCCAGAGAACTCATCAGTAAAGCTGGTGCTGAAGGAGTGCAATGTATTGCTAGGCTCGGTGAAGGCATGGGATTAGCAATTAAAGTCATGGATGGAGCAAAGCGTGCAAAATATGCTGTTGCTATTCACCTGCTTCGCCAATTAGGTTGGATTACTCCTAGCGTCGCCGAAACCCTGTCAGAGAAGTTCATGAGCATAGGTAAATACAAACGTTTAGAAGTTATTGGAGAATTATCGATTTTGTAGTTGTCAAATTCTGATTTAGGGTTTATACTAAAGAAGACGACGCGGGATAGAGCAGCCTGGTAGCTCGTCGGGCTCATAACCCGAAGGTCAGTGGTTCAAATCCACTTCCCGCCACCAACTACAAAATAGAACCCTGTGACTTAATTAGTTGCAGGGTTTTGTTTTAATTAATAGAATTCAGGAGTCAGGAGTCAGGAGTCAGAATTCAGGATAAATATAGTCTTTCGAGAATTTCTATACATTAAGTTCAGTTACAAGGCTTTACTTGATCTTCTTGCGAGCAAACGCGAGTAATTGTTGCGCTTCTGTATAAGCAGTTGTCCCTGATTTGACGCCTTCTAGTTGATTGATAATTCCTTGGATCTCACCTTTTAGTTGCTGAGGATTAGAAGGAGGGCGAGTAATCAATCTTTGAATTTGCTGGTTAGCCTGTTTGAGGATTTCTTGTGAAGTGCTTTCAGCTTTTGTTCGAGTTTGTGCAATTCCAGCATTAGTCTGATAAGTTACCAATAGCTTTTGCGCTTCAAGATAGTTAGGATCTCCTACTTGAATCTTTTGCAAGCGATCAATCGCCTGTGACCACAAACTTTGAATTTGTCCCCACTCATCTGCTGTATGGGGTGGGTTTTGAGAAGCTTGTGCAGCTTGTAGAGCAAATAGCTTTGCAGCTTCGATTAATGTACTAGTTAGGTCACTACCAGCAGTAGTCTTGGTAATATTCTTAAAGTCGCGGTTGTAAGCTGCTAGCTTAGTTGCTGCCATTTTCCCTGCTAGTGTTTCTTTAGGAATTTGTTCTAGAGAATCAATAGCAGTTTGCATGGAAGCGATCGCTTTGTGATTCTCTGGTGTATTCTGAGTTTGTTCATATTGCTGCTTCGCTGTGTTGAGAGCCTGTTCACCTTGAGTCAGCAATTTCAAAGCATTTTTTTCTTGGAAAACTTTGGCGTCCATTCGCGCCACCCGACGGCGAGCATCTTCAAACTCATCTAAGGTAAACCGCCAAGTACAACCCCATAAACTACAATAAGCTTGAGGATAGTAACCTAAAAACCAAACAGGCAAATTATCTAAATTTTTTTGTCCCTCTTTGACTTTCTCTCCACCCCGTTCAATATCGGCAGAACTTGTAGCTGTGTTAACTAGCTGATCAGCTTGCTCAAGGGAATTAATTGCTCCTCGATAATTATGATCCATACTTATAAAGCTGGGTAACAACAAGAGTGGTGCCTTTTTAGCAATTGGATAGCGGATCATTGGATAGGGTAGATTGACTAGCCAAATTACCCCTGCTGCACTGGTTAAAAGTATAAATGTCCATTTAATACGGCTGAACATAGAAACACCCTGTATTCTATGCTTTTAGTATTCCCACTAGGATTGAAAAATTACTCACAATACAGAGGACAGCTTTTGCACTGTTAAGGTGGAGTATCAGCAGAAAGCCGTTATTGTTTAATACCAATTTCCTTAAATATCGCTACACATCAAAACTTCTCGCAGAGTACGGCGTACCCTATCCCTGCGGGCTCGCTGCGCTAACACCGAACCCCTAGCCCCTACAGGTTCGGTGTACCTAATTTATTTGAAAACTGGTGTAAAAAAATTCTCAAACAGGCTTTTTTGTGAATTCTCAACAAAATCAGCGAAATAAGCATTGTCATGATGTAGCGATTTGAGTCAAGAAAAAACTCATTTATCGATGTATCTATAATCAGGTTATATGTTTTACTATTGTCTGCCTTAGTTGTACACTCTAGTTGAATCACGACAACTAAAGCTTGAACTGATTTCTGGTTGTTGATTTTTTCTTGTCGTCTCGTCAGAATCTGAGATTTGTTAGCTTTATCAAGCTGCTTTTGTGAACCTGTCAGCGATATTTTCGATAAACTTTTCCCTGTGTCTTCTACAAAAACGGAAGGAGAAACAGCACTAAGGGATGCAGTCAAGGCATAAAATAATGCGCAACCAGCTATAAATACGCCTAATTGTTTGCTTAATCCTTTCATAACCGGTATCTCATAGAAATAAGTGTCTTGATATTAAAATCTTCACAAATGAGAGCGAGTTTTATTCAAATAAAAGCTTTTTTTTAAAAATTATATTTTTGGTCAAAAGCATAAAATGACCTCGTGGTTTTACAGATTAGTACAGGAAGCACAAAAAAACTCAATGTTTTCCTATAGTTAATAAAGCCTATCAAAGGAGGCAGTTGCTTGAATATAAGCTTGGATAAACAAAAGCTCAATACATACTCGCTTTCTAAATTACTAGTGTTTGATCAAGAGTTATCCGAAAGAATTTCTACTTTTTTCTATAAGCTAAATAAATTGAATTTGCAGCCAGTAGCTAAAAAACTTATATCTTTTGATAATGGACACGGGTGGACAGCGCAACAAACGGAATCCGCTGTTAGTCTTTACAAGATGTTTCTTTGTCTTCATTTCTTGTTTCCAGATAAAGAACTAATTCCAACCCAAGAGATTGACGAAGTATGGCACACCCACATTTTGTTAAATACCTGTAAATATATTCAAGATTGTCATGAGTTATTTGGATATATTTTGCATCATCAATCTCCTATTGCTGAAATGTCTGGACAATGCAAACCTTATAAAAAGGCTACAGAAGTGAGTCAACTAATTTTGGAATTGTTTGGAGTAAAAATTATGCAAAATAGTAGATATCAGCTTTCAGCCTGTGTGGTATTACCTCCCTATAAGAGATCCTTAACGAGGAGTGCTTGTATAACTATTCCGAAGATTTAAGTTGCGAATGCAATCGGGTTTTATTCTGAGAACAAAGTACGCATTTCTGTAGCTTCTGTTGCCATTCTCAGACTTTCAAAACCCTCTGCGGCTTCTTTTGCCCAACGTTTGGCTTGAGTTAAATTAAGAGATAGTTTTTCTAGTTTGGCAAATGATGCTTTATGGTAAGCAATGGAATGTTTATCTTTGTGTCTCTCTGCTATCGGGAAACTTAATTCTAATAATCGCCGTGCTTCAACTAAATTTCCGAGTTGAAGCGCAACATCTGCTAACCAATTTTGGATTCCTATCGCTGCTCTTTGCCATTCTGCTTCTTGAGCAGTCACTAATGCTTGCTGGAAAAGGTTTTGAGCCTCCAGGTAATCTCCTGCTTTAAAAGATATCTGTCCTCGATAGTAGAGAATATGAACAAGCTGTGCTTTTTTTTGCAACTCAGGCAGATTAGCTTGTTCTAAAAGTTTTTCCTCCTCTTGGAGCCACTCCTGAGCTTGCTCGCACTGTTGCTGATTAATATACAAAATAACCATGTTTGTAGCTAGCTCTAACTGCATAGTTATGGTTTGGTTCTCACGTAAATTCCAAGCCTCCTGCAAAAGAGCCTCCGCTTCTTGGAGTTGGTTATTTTGCCGCATTCTGATTAATGTAGTGGCGCGATCGCTCATAACCTCCACCACAAAAACCCAATCACCAGCTTGTTTTGCAGCTTCAATTAACCAAGCTGACCAATCTAAACGCTCATCCCAATATCCCCGGATATGAATATAACCTTTAATATGTTGCCAAATTGTTCGCACATCAGAGTACCTTGCTTGACTAATACACCATTCAAGTACAGCTCTAAGATTTTCCCATTCAGCTTCTAAATAACCATAACCAAGAGACCACTCCCTCCAATTTGTACCTCCGTAAGCCTCCGAAAAGCGGATATACCAATTGACCCATCGCTGTTGCAACTTTTGAGCCAATTCGCGATCAAAGGCTAACTCAGCAGCAGCATATTCGCGGGTACACTCGAGTAGACTGTAGCGTCCTTGATGCTGATAAACCAAAGAAAGTTGCTGTAATTTAGCCAATCCTTGAGATGTAATCGCTGGGTCAGCTTGCTCAAAAGCAACACTAGCAGCGGTTTCTCTGGTAACAGGTTGAACACCAAGAGAAAGCGCCATTAGCAGATGATGGGGAGGTGTACCTCTTAAAGGGATGACTGACCCTGCAAAACAAAAACGGGCAACATCACCCTCAGGTTCCCTGATTTGTGCTAGCACATCTTCCAGTAAATAACCCCCCGCCATTTGACCAACAGCATAAATAATTGCACCAGGTATTCCGCTCACTCCATCAAAAAGTCGCTCTTGTTCTTTAGCACTAAGATTTATACCTTTTTCTTTGACCTCATGTTCGATAAGGCGCAAACCGTGTTCTCTAGGTAAACAGCCAAGACGAATTGGTACAAACAAAGCTTGTTCGCGAGTAGTGATGATGACTTTTACGGTTGGTGGTAAGTCATAGAGGAAGGAGAGAACCTCCTGTTGATCTTCGATGGTTTCCAAATTATCAACGATTAATAAGGTTTTTGTTCGAGATAGTTTCTCTCGAATTGGGTTGAATTGTTCCTCTAAAGGTAAATTCGTGATTTCACAAAGGTCTAAAACGCGAGCAATTTCTCTACAAATATCTCGCAGGGTACGCTCTCTAGTTAATCGAGGTAGGATACCAATAGAAGTGAGATGATTCTGTTTAGCTGAAGTAAAGATGATCGCTTCAAAAGCCGCAAGGCTTTTAACAAAATGTTCGGTATGACTTCCTTCCAAGCAACGATAAGCTACTTCCACCACTAAAGTTGTTTTACCTACACCGCCAATGCCATCTACGCTAATTAAATGAGCAGGGTGCTGAAAATCAAGAAGTTCCATGAGTCGCGTAGTTTCTTGAGTGCGACCCACAAAGGCTGTATATTCTCTTGCTGGTAAGTTTTGATTTTGATAAACAAGGCGTTTTTGTCTGGGAGTTACCAAATTGGGTTTAGCTTCTTGGCAGGGTAGATTAGCTAACTGAGTAAGCCCTGAAGACTCCTCTGTTTCCTCTAATCGTTCCAATTGTTCCAATTTGGTTGTCAAGAAAAATCTAAGTTTATTTTCTTTTCCCCGACTAGCACCACTAATGTTGAACTTCTTGTACACCTGACCCATCCGTTTCAAGCAAGCATCCGGCGATGTACTCAATTGGGCGGCTATTTGTTCGTAACTCAGCCCATCCCCCATTCGCATTAAGAAAACTTGCTCTTGGTCTTTTGACAGTTGATGCTCATTAGCCATTTGAGAAAGAAAATTACGTGGCAGCATTCATCGAAAAATAATTTGGCTATTCATCCTTCAGTTTACTCGCTTTTCCGAGGTGATTATAAGGATATGTGAGGTTAAGTATTGTAAAAATTACTAGTTATCTCTGTAAAAGAGCTATATTCTCAATTTAACTGAGGATTTAAGAGGATTAACTCGGATCTTGCTCCTTCTCAAGAAGGGCTGGTCTACAATGCCTACCCTACGAAAGAATAAGCCTTTTGGGCTTCAATTTTCGCTGCAAAGACCGTGATGCAAGACCTGACTGAGTTGAATGAAGACTGTAAGAAATAGTTATGTGGGTGTGGCTTGAGTACAGGATGAGAAGATTGCTGTTGTCCCACCCAAAAAAATAAATATTCGGATTTTTGTCCAACATGCATAAAACTACGCCTTGGAATAGAAGACTAACATAGGAACCCAAAAAAAGGAGAGTAAAGCTGAGGAATTAGCTTGGACATTTAGTTTTCAATAAGTTTCGACTGAGGTCTGTTTTGATAAGACCTAATAGTTATATGAACTTTCGTAAATATAAAGTTATATGAATAACTGAAAATCAATAACACACAAACAATGGGTATCTTGCGATGGTTCAAAATCAACCACAACCTTCTTTAGAAGAAATAGCTGTAAGAGCTAAAACAGCGTCAATACAGGCAAAGGATAGCTCGCTTAATAGCACAGAACAACAACAAGCATTCTTAGAAAAACAAATTGCACTCACAGAACTAATGGATGTATTAATGAAGCGGATAAAGAATGAATTTCCTAAACCTAGTGGTGTAGACGCGTCAACATATATTTATGAAGAATCCCTTCAGGATGTCTTGTTATATATCTGTAAAAATATTGATAAATATGATCCAGAAAGAGGTTCTGTTATGGGTTGGGTTGTTTTTCATCTGAAAAACAGAAAAAAAAGAGTCATTGATTGGTTAAATTGGAAAGGAAATGTTACATCTATATATAAAGATGGTCATGATTCCGAGAAAAATATTCTCGATTTTTATTGTCCTTTAGAGGTTCGTATTCCTCTCCCATCGGAAGAAATGATAGATTTTATTAAAGAAGATCCAGAAAGATTATTAGCAAGTACGTTGTTTAAAAATAATCCAAAAGCAAGCTTTCAAACCATTCTACTAAAAAGATACGAAGAAGATAAATCTTGGAAGGAAATTGTTCAAGAATTAGAATTAGGAGCAACGCACGGACCTGTTTCCACGTTTTATAGAAGGTGTTGTGAAAAATTCGCTCCTTACTTTAAAAAGTATATTTATCAATAATTGAAATATAGGGAGAAACAAGCAATGAATTCTAATCAATTGGCTTTTACAGTTCCTTTAGATGGAAGAATGATCAAAGTCGCTGAAAAACTTAGTAAGCAACAGAAAAAAACACAAAAGAAACATGAAGTATATCTTAATACTTTAGCTGTATTAGCAGTTAACTTCTACTGTCAGTGTATGGAAATTGAAACAGAATTAGAAAAAAGTTCTGGTTTAGATAGCGTAATCATATCTTTAATGAATACTGCAAGCTTATTTCTTAAAGACAAGGGTTTACTCGAGTGTCGACCTATACTTCCTAGAGATGAATTTTGTCACATCCCAGCAGAAGTTTTATCAGAACGTATCGGTTACATGGTAGTTGAAATTGATGAGGCTAATAGAGAAGCAAGAATATTAGGTTTTGTTGAATCATGTGAAACTGAAAAATTACCTTTGACTCGATTAAAGCCTCTACAAGATTTTTTAGTGTGTTTGCGATCGCCAGTTATGACCAAAGTCGCTGCAAGTGCTCTCGGAGGTGCTGTTTCTAAGGTAGGTAACAGATTAGTTAAGTTAAGCGAATGGTTTGAAGGCTTATTCGGTAATGGATGGGAGTTATCTGTTGCAAGGGATGTCGCAAAGGATATTCCTCCAGTGAATGCGACTGAAGAAGAAGTAGGTGCTGCAAAAATTATTCGCTTATTCCATGTATCAGAACCAGTTTTGTTAATTATTAGGCAAAGACGATTACGTCAGAATCAGCTTCAAATCATCTTACGAATTTACCCAGCTCGCGACTCAATCTTCTTACTAGATGGGGTCAAGCTGCCATTACTAGCTGATC
>NZ_JAAKGC010000231.1 GCF_017591665.1 Aetokthonos hydrillicola CCALA 1050
CTGGCTGTTCACTCAATGAAGGCAACCCTAGTCTGGGACTGTTTTGCTGTGATACAAGGTTTCTGAGTCGTCTAGAACTGCAAATTAATGGACATTCACCAGTCTTACTTAGTAGTACTGCTGATAAAGGTTTTTCACTCTCAATTCTGTGTACCAACCCTAGAATAGAGGATCGTCTCAGAGCTGATACTGTAGGTATTAGACGAGAAATGGTGCTTAATGGGGCACTATTTGAGGAATTAGAAATTTCTAATTATAGCACAACATCTGTCAGCTTTGAACTCAGTCTTAGCTTTGATGCTGATTTTGTGGATTTATTTGAAGTTCGTGGCTATGGACGGGATAACCGAGGTAGACTTTTACGCTTAGTGGAACCCACACCTGAAGAATTAGACGGTGTTTCTTCGTCTCAACAATCTCAGTCACAGACACAGAAAGACCAAAGCTTAACCCTCGCTTATCAAGGTTTGGATGGTTTGCTGATGGAATCCCGCGTCTACTTCCAGCATCGACAACCAGACTATATTAAGGGTTATACAGCAGTTTGGCAGCTAGAATTGGCTTCTCATGAAACCCAAAAGTTGGGATATCGGGTAAATTTGTTCACAAATAATCATCCCAGCTCTACTGTTAGTGCCGCTTTTACCTTGGTGCAGGCGAAAGCTGCGGAATTGATGGAAGAGCAAAACTGGGTGCAACAAATTACTCAAATCCGCACAGACAAAAGTCTTTTCAATCGCATTATTGAGCGTGCTGAGCAAGATATGTATTTATTGCGTCAGTCGTTCGGTAAGCAAAAAACTGTTTCTGCTGGAGTACCATGGTTTTCCGCTTTGTTTGGTAGGGATTCGATAATTACAGCGTCCCAAACCCTCATGTTAAATCCCCAAATTGCTAAGGAAACCCTAATTCTACTCGCAAGATATCAGGGCAAAGTAGAAGATGATTGGCGTGAAGAAGAACCGGGTAAGATTCTACATGAATTGCGTTTAGGGGAGATGGCTCGGTGTGACGAAATTCCTCACACTCCTTACTATGGTACAGTTGACGCCACTCCTTTATGGATCATGCTGTACGCGGAATATTATGACTGGACTCATGATAGCGAACTCCTAGAGCAACTTTGGCCTAATGCTTTGTCAGCTATGGAGTGGATCGACCATAACATGAAGGACTTTGGTTATCTCCGCTATCGGCTAAAATCCAAACGTGGGCTTGTTAATCAAGGGTGGAAAGACTCAGGCGATTGTGTTGTAAACCGTAAAGGAGAATTAGCTAATGGTGCGGTTTCTCTTTGCGAGGTACAAGCTTATGTTTATGCTGCTAAATTACGTCTGGCAGAAATTGCTAGGATGAAAAAACGACTTGACTTGTCAGATCGCTGGCAAGAAGAGGCAAGAAATTTGAAGCTTCGCTTTAATCGCGATTTTTGGATAGAAGATCAAGATTTCTGTGCTTTGGCTTTGGATGGAGATGGTAACCAAGTTGACAGTATCACTTCAAATCCTGGTCACTGTTTGCAGTTAGGCATCTTTACTCCGGAAAAAGCCTATAGTGTGGCGGAACGGTTACGAGCTCCAGATATGTTTAATGGTTGGGGTATTCGTACCTTAAGTAGTCTTTCACCAGCATACAATCCTATGGGTTACCATATTGGTTCAGTATGGCCCCATGATAATTCAATGATTGCTATCGGTTTGCGATCGCTTGGTCTGATTGATCAAGCTCTGGAAGTCTTTGAAGGATTGTTTGACATGACTAGTCAGCAACCCTATCAACGTCCTCCGGAACTTTTCTGTGGTTATGAGCGTACTACTGAGAGTACACCTGTACAATATCCTGTAGCTTGTACTCCTCAAGCTTGGGCAACTGGGAGTATTTTTCAACTCCTCCAGATGATTGTAAACTTAGTTCCTGATGCTCCCAACAACTGCTTAAGAATAATCGACCCCGCTTTGCCAGAGTCGATAAATCGTTTATCACTCCATAATTTAAGAGTTGGTCCTACCATTCTCGACTTAGAATTTGAGCGTTCTGGTAGCACCACCGCTTGTCGTGTCGCCAAGAAACGCGGAAACCTTCGAGTAGTTATTGAAGCGTAAAAAAGGAGCCAGAATTCAGGAGTCAGGAGTCAGGAGTCAGGAGTCAGAAGTTAGATATTTTTGTCGAATAAATTTACCTTTCTCCTCTGCTCCCCTGTTCCCCAACTTTTGACTTTTGAATGCGTGACTTTTGACTTCCCCAAAAAAGCTGCTCCCTCTTAGCCTTCTTCTTGATTGTCTCTTTTATGTCCTGGGGAAGCTTCATATAGAGCGTCTAGTTGCTCACGTGCATCATCAACGTTAATAGAACGCATCACCAATAAAGGTTCTTTTATTAAATTGCCTGAATTATCCAATAACTCCGGATGAGGAATCAACTGCCTGTTTGATGACATATAGTGATTAGCCATCGGAGGATAAGTCCGTTCTTGATGAAAACTGAACATAATCAGGTTACGGATTAAATTTGCAACAGCGATAAAAGCGAGGATAGTAAAAGCAAAAATGTAAAGCAGGTGTAACATAGATATTTTCCTCCAAAAATAGCAAATTTGAAAACTTTATAGTTAAATTGACTAGATCTAACTAAGGCCACGACCTAATCGATGCGGAATGATTAACGCACTTTTTGTGCGCCTATTTTGCTGAGTTGGGTAAACTTTTTGAGTAAGTTAAAAAAACAAGGTATTAAGCATCACTTTATTAGTTTATTTTGATGTAAAATTTCTTTACTGTGTTGTTAAAGCAATCAAAATTTAATGATTGGTGAGGAACACACCTCTAGTTATCCGCCTTGTGCTTGACGGAAGCGCATCCCTACGTTCCAACATTCTGTTACTAAATTATGCCAAGGCAATAATGCTGCCATATCAATCCCGACTTGAGCGTCTGTTGCCATAAACAGCATTTTCGCAGTGTTGACTTCTTCCTCGGCTTGCTTCACTCGTGTTAACAAGTCGTTTTGCTCCACTCGACTCATAAATGAGAGATGCTCAGTTTCTAAGAACTTGCGCGATCGCGCAAACCAATACTGAAAATCTTCTAACAGCGGTTGCAATACCGTTTTGAGCAATTCAGTTTCTGGTAAATTCGAGTCTCGCATAAATGAGAGGCATAGTGCTTAGTTTCTTCCTAAATATTAACGCTATTGACGATTCTTAACATTATTTAAATAGTCTGTCATAAGTTATAGTTTTGATAAACTGTCATCTATGATACATTTCTTAACATTATAGGACAGTCTCAAAGCGTTTGTATATAGTTTTTGAGAAATGGGCAATGGGCAATGGGCATGGGGTATTGGAGAACAGGCAATAGTTTTACATCAAAAATCCTAGAGAAATCCTAATTGAATAGTGAGAAAATACAGAGATTAAAAACACCTATCTATAAGGGTTTCAGCCTTCCACGTTCTCCTAAATAATTTAGGCTCGCTATACATCAGGGTCTTTTGTGTTGCCCAATACCCAATGCCCAATGTCCAATGCCCAATGCCCCATGCCCCATGCCCCATGCCCCAACGGCCAGTATGCTATATTGAGGGAGATTTTTCCCTATTACTTCGCCAATATTTCAGCAGCCGATGTCGCCAAATTTAGTACCATTACAACCAGAGCAAGTTGAAAAAATATCTTTACCTCGTACTAGCGAGTCTGAGTGGTTGAAAAAGATTCGTCACACAGCTTCTCACGTGATGGCGATGGCAGTACAAAAGCTATTTCCAAAGGCGCAAGTTACAAT
>NZ_JAAKGC010000232.1 GCF_017591665.1 Aetokthonos hydrillicola CCALA 1050
ATATTTAAATTAAGTTTTTTACTATTTGAAGGTACAGAGATTCTAGTTATTAAGATAACTAGTATATATAACAACACGAAAACCTAAAATTTAAATAGTATCCTAATATACAAGATATTTTTTGTAGAGGAAGTTAATTATGGCTATTTTACAACTGGAAGATGGCACTATACAAACAAATTTGGAAGATATTGCCGAAGAACTAAAACCCTTAAATATTCAGGTTGATCGGTGGTCAATTGGAAATGATCCTCAATTACATAACTTGTTGGGACAAGATAGCCTGAATGAAGATGAAAAAGAACAAGTTCTCAAAGCTTTAGATGGGTACTTTGAACAATTAAAGCAAAAAGCTGGCTATAAGTCACGAGATCTTATTGTTTTGCATCCTGGAGTACCTAGCCTAGATGAGCTAATGGCAAAGTTTGACAAAATCCATACCCATGCAGACGATGAGGTTCGCTACGTTATTGATGGGGAAGGTATTTTTGGCTTTGTTAGACCTGATGGGAGTCAGATAGAACTTACAGTGCAAAAAGAAGAGTATATTAATGTTCCTGCTGAAACCGAACACTGGTTTTATCTGACAAAAACGCGCAGAATTAAAGCTGTCCGCTATTTCAGTAATACTGAAGGCTGGATGCCAAGGTACCGCAATTAGCGGAGTGCGAGTCTAACCTTACTAAAATTTTTAAATCACATTTTAGTTATATTGTCAAGCAATGATTTGTCGTAGTATTAATAAATTTCTGTAAGAATCTCTAAGTAAAAACTGTAATATTATTAATCTCGTAAAGATATTTTTTATATTAAATTATTTAGGAAAAGCCTTTGGTAGATCGTAAAATGCTAGAAAACCGCTTACTAAGGGAGCGTTACCAAGTCGTTCAAGTTCTTGGTGAAAGTGTGTTTTGTCATACCTATATAGCTCAAGACACCAACCTACCCTATCATCCTATTTGTGTGGTAAAACACTTCTTACCTAGCAGTCAATGTCCAATTCCAATAGAAATTCGTAGACGCTTATTTACCCGAGAAGTAGAAGCTTTAAAAAAACTAGGTAATTATGACTTAGTTCCCCATCTGTTAACTTATTTTGAAGAAAACCTTGAATTTTACTTAGTACAAAAGTTTATTGAAGGACATCCTCTTACCGCAGAAATGCCACCAGGATACTCCTGGTCAGAAGGTAAAGTTTTTCAGCTTCTACAAGAGGTACTAAGAATTCTGCATTTTATTCATCATCACGGGCTGATTCACCGAGATGTGAAGCCAAGTAATATTCTCAGGCGGAGTCAGGACAATCGTTTAGTGTTGATCGATTTTGGTGCTGTTAAGCCTACGTGGAATCAATTGATCTCAGACTCAGATCAAAAAAATGCTTTAAGCTTTATTGCCGACAGCCAACATGCTACTATCTCTATCGGTACACCAGGCTATATGCCTAATGAACAAGTGAGAGGTAGACCACATCCTAGTAGCGATATCTATGCTTTAGGAATGATTGGTATACAGGCATTAACTGGTTTACACCCAACTCAATTACCAGAAGACAATAATACAGGTGAGATCCTCTGGCAACATAAGACTCAGGTTAGTACTCAGTTAGCGTCGGTACTTAACAAGATGGTACGTTATCGCTTTCAAGACCGATATAAATCAGCAAAAGAAGCGTTAGAGGATCTGATGTCATTAGCTCATTTGTATAAGTCTACAGGTGAATCAGAACCTCAACCTTTACCATCAGCAAACAACTTTGCCATTCAAACTCCTTCATTTAAACCAGACTTTAACCAAGTTATTCAAGAGAAGGGATTTGTTGCAAACGTAAGCGATAGTGCTGACGACAATACTATTATTTCCGTTTTTTATAATAAATCTATTTTGCTGATTGGCTTAGCAATAGGAACAATTTCCGCTTTAGTTTTGATAGCTTTGAGCTACTGGTCTGTCCAAATGATCAATCCTACTCCTAAGATGCAAAACTTCACGATTGAACCTTCAAAGAAACCGTATTGACTCACTCAAAAAATAAGCCAAGCAAAGTCGCAGGTAATCGGTTAAGTTGAGGAAAGCTTTGCATTCAACAAACGACATAATACCGCTACATTAATCCTCTCCAAAAACGGACAACCTTAGAAAAAACGCACCGCCCAAATGTTTAAAATTACCAGGACATTTCCAGACAGGTGCGTCCAGATCGCTGTGGCGCAGCGCAAGAAAAACTGCGTCCTTGTTTCAATGCCAGACTTTTAAGTGTGGGTTCCCTACTAAGAGCTCCCTGCTCTGTGCTCCCTCTGACCTAATCTAATTCCTATAAAAATATCGTAAACAAACTCAAAAAAGTCCTTTTTCTGTCGTAGTCCTAAAGATTGGTGGCATTCCTTTGCATCTAAAAGTGGCTTCATAACGTAGTATGTAGGTTGGTAATTATACCAGGGAATAGAAGGCCATAAATGATGAATTAAATGATAATTTTGCCCCATAATCAAGATATTCAAAATTGGGTTAGCATAAACGCGAGCATTTTTCCAGCGATCGCGCTCAATGAAGGGGCGATGGGGTAAATAATCAAAAAATAATCCTAGTCCTAAACCTACGATTGCGGAAGGAATGAACCAAAAATTGAGAACGTATCCCAAAAAGTTGTATTGAACTGAAATGTAAAAAATTGCTACGACAACTAACCGACTGACAAACCATTCCAGTAGCTCATACTTACGCCAGAGCTTCCTTTTAAAGAAAAAGACTTCATGGTACAAAAAACGCACAAAAATTAACCACAGAGGACCTCCTGTAGAAACATAATGGTCTGGGTCATTTTCTGGGTCATTTACGTGGGCATGATGCTGCAAATGCACGCGTGTAAACACAGGAAAAGCGAAAACAAGCATTATAGCACTACCATGCCCTAAAAGAGCATTAATCACTCGGTTTTTATGGGCTGACTGGTGACAGGCATCATGAATAACTGTTCCAGCAACATGCAAAGCAAGAACATTCATGGTAAAACATAGCCAGTGTGGGAATTCCCAAAGCCAGTAACCAAAGTTAGATAGCACAAATATTGTTACAGCACCTAAAAACATCAGCACCGTAGTATTAAAACCACCAGGAGCAGCTAATAATTCCTTTGGTGGCACTGTCAGTGGCTTCTGTGCCTCCGACATCAGCATCTGTTTACTCCTTATCTTAAATCTTATTATCTTAACAGTTCTTCATCTGCGAGTATACGACACTCTCACCCCAATAATAAACCTACCTAATACTCCCCACGCCCCACGCCCCATGCCCCATTCCCCATTCCCCACGCCCCATGCCCCATTCCCCATTCCCCATGCCCCATTCCCCATTCCCCATCCCCCATGCCCCATTCCCCTTACCCAAACCGATTGACGCACTAGCAACAGACAAGATATACCCTAAGACGTAAGATAATTCCCAGGATAGCTCTCTACATTTAGCACTTATGCAACTAAGAGATTCTCTACGCCGGACAAAAATCGTCGCTACGATAGGTCCAGCCACAAGCAGCCCAGAAATGCTCAAAGCCATTATTGAAGCTGGTGCAACAACACTGCGGCTAAATTTCTCACACGGTAGCCACGCCGATCATCAACGTAACATTCGTTTAATTCGACAAACCGCCTTCGAATTGAATCGTCCAGTAGGGATTCTTCAAGACTTACAAGGACCAAAAATTCGCTTGGCAAAGTTTGAAAACGGATCTATTGTTCTGGCAAAAGGCGATCGCTTTACCTTAACCAAT